>CAYWJS010000023.1:0-1564 GCA_964458855.1 uncultured Erysipelotrichia bacterium | reverse complement strand
TAATCTAATATGAGGCTAGTCCTAAAACTATTTCGGGGAGAACCAGCTATCTCCGAGTTCGATTGGAATTTCTCCGCTATCCACAACTCATCCCAAACCTTTTCAACGGTTATGAGTTCGGTCCTCCGCGAGATTTTACTCTCGTTTCAACCTGGCCATGGATAGGTCACCCGGTTTCGGGTCTATTGCATGTGACTTAACGCCCTGTTAAGACTCGGCTTCCCTGCGGCTCCGGACCTTCAGTCCTTAACCTCGCCACATACAATAACTCGCCGGACCGTTCTACAAAAAGTACGCTGTCGAGCTTTAACGCTCTCCAACTGCTTGTAAACATAGGGTTTCAGGTTCTCTTTCACTCCCCTCCCGGGGTTCTTTTCACCTTTCCCTCACGGTACTGCTTCACTATCGGTCATCAGGTAGTATTTAGGCTTGGATGGTGGTCCACCCTCATTCCCGCAGGATTTCCCGTGTCCCGCGGTACTCCGGATACTCACTGGCATAACTCCACTTTCGTGTACGGGGCTCTCACCCTCTATGGCCGGCCTTCCCATACCGTTCTACTAGCTTTATTATACCGTTTCGTGAGTCCATACCCCGGACCACCCGAAGGTAATCCGGTTTGGCCTCCTCCGCGTTCGCTCGCCACTACTAGCGGAATCTCTGTTGATGTCTTTTCCTCGTCCTACTTAGATGTTTCAGTTCAGACGGTTCCCCGCATATGCCTATGTGTTCAGCATATGCTGACTGAGTATTGCTCAGCCGGGTTCCCCCATTCGGAAATCTACGGATCGATGCGTATGTGCCGCTACCCGTAGCTTATCGCAGCTTGTCACGTCCTTCTTCGGCTCCTGATGCCAAGGCATTCCCCTTGCGCTCTTTCATGCTTGACCTACGTCGTCGCAAACTTCGCTCTTCTCCGTTTCCGGCTAAAGCCGTAAACTGCGTTCGCTTCGTTGCTCCTCCTCTCCAAATCAAACCCACTTCGTTGGGCTTTGATTTGGTCCCTGGAGTTTTGTCGCAAACTTCGCTCTTCTCCGTTTCCGGCTAAAGCCGTAAACCGCGTTCGCGCCGTTCACTTCAACAGTCCTTAAGCATTTGGTTCTCTTTATTTCAAGAATTATGCAGGCTTCCTTCGAGATATCTTCTTTTCGAAATTGTTTGAGGCATTTCTTAATGCCTTCTTACCCTAATCTTGAGTCTTTCAACTCTTATTGCCACAATTGCTTTTAAAGTTTCGTCTTATTTAAGACTATACCTCTCTGTTGCCTTGCTTGTCTTTTTCTCGTTATTCAGTTTTCAAGGTACATTCAATACTCCGCTCTATACGCTTCGTATTGTTGGCAGGCATTCTTTGAATTCCTGCCCCGGTGCCCGCAATTCCTATGAAACTGGTGACACCTGCCTCCGGTTTGCTTAAAAACCAGATTTAAACATTCAATCCCTTGACTGCTTAAATCTGCCCTTTAAGCTCCGCCACTTCCATCTTCTGTTCTGGTGGGCCCAAGTGGACTCGAACCACCGACCTTACGATTATCAGTCGTACGCTCTAGCCAGCTGAGCTATG
>CAYWJS010000022.1:1172-1589 GCA_964458855.1 uncultured Erysipelotrichia bacterium | reverse complement strand
CGATAAAGTCAAGAAAATCGTTAATCTTCACGGGTATGTGAACAGCGCTGACGGTTTCGTCAGGCAGCCCATGGTGATTAATGGAGCCTCTGAGTTCTTGATCGAAGTGTTCGGTGAAAAGGGTAGACATTCCCGCTGCGCGTTATCGTGCAACGAACTGCCTTTCGATACACCGGTGGAGATTGAGATGATCGTGGAAGTTGAGGATTGACAACGAGCAAAACCCTCCGTGCATGAACACGGAGGGATAATTGATCAGGATTCTATTTTCCCCGGTAACCCAGGGATGCGGAGAGCCCTGCACACACCTCTTTCACCAGCAATCCCGTTTCGTGCATTTTCTCCTCCGGCATCCTGAAGATGGGCGCCGATACACTAATGGCGCCAACCACTTCTCCGCTGTGATTGCGGATGGGA
>CAYWJS010000022.1:0-1162 GCA_964458855.1 uncultured Erysipelotrichia bacterium | reverse complement strand
GTGAATTCGATCACCATCGCAAAGTAGTTCGCGTTGAAGAACCAAAACTGGAAGAACTTGGTCTTGTCTCGAAACGTCTGCGAATGCTTCGCCCAGGTGACGCCGCTCGTCGTCAAAGGCGAACCCCTGGCGGGCCACCTCCTGCAGGTGCTCTTTTAGCACCCCGGGATCTGTGATCGTCTTGGAAGTGTAGCCATGGAAGTGGGTTTTGGCGATGATAGCGTCCCGCTGGTTCGCTGGAAGGGTTGCCAGAATCGCTTTTCCTAAAGCAGTGCAGTAAGGAGGAATGCGGGAGCCGATCCTCGAGCGCATGACGAAAATGTGTGTGGTGTCTATCTTATCGATATAGACGAGTCTGTCCCCTTCCATAATCGCTAGATGGATCGTTTCCTCTGTGCGGCGTGACAGTTCTTCGAGGTAGGGTCTGGCATGGGTGCGGATGTCAAACTGGTCTAATTTGGCTTTGGCCAATTCCACTACGCGGATGCCCAAAGAGTATTGGCCAGTTAGCTCACTCCTGGTCACATATCCTTCAGTCCTCATACTCGCCAGGAGCCTCGAAGCAGTGCTCTTGTGCACATCGAGCGCCTCTGCAACCTCAGTAACACTGGCTCCGGCGCTGCATGTCTCCAAGTAATCCAAAACTCGCAGGACCTGGGCCACCGAGCGCATGGTCCCTTGACTGCCGCTGCTGTCTGCAGGCTTCGCTAAGCTCGTCGAATTCTTTGCCACCAAACTTCCTCTCCCATATCGCTTCTCTGAAACTTGGTTCGAAATTCATTATATTATGAAGTCGCCTCTTTGACAATCCCGCGTCCCGAAATCGGGCTAATTAACTCTGATCGCTTCATTGTTGTGGTACCATTCTAGCGGCTTTCGTGGGTTTTCTGTAGGATGGAAAAACAAGGTGCGATGTTTGGCAGGATTTTGCGGGTTCGTTTTGAATATATAAATCGAGCTAATAGCAACCAGGTTGCGCAAAGAGCAACCCAGGCTTTCAAGGTTTGAATCTCATCGAAAATAATCACTGAGTTGACCAGCTGATGCATACGGCGGCATTTGTTCGTTCCAGCACCATACAAGGTCTCCAAGAATTGTACCATCGTAGTCAGAATGATCGGGCTGTCCCAGTTCTCTGTCAGGAGCTTGTAGTCGTCATAAA
>CAYWJS010000021.1:721-2566 GCA_964458855.1 uncultured Erysipelotrichia bacterium | reverse complement strand
ATCACCGAGTAATAGGGCTGCTAACAGTAATGGATAGCCCCCACAATCCAAAAGGGCTCCTCCACCGAGATTCTTGCTGTAACGAAAATCTTCTTTGCTACGAAATGGAAATCCAAAAGCTGCTCGAATCAAATATACTTCACCAACGTCTCCGCTTGAGATGATCTCATTAATCTTGCTGAGTTGGCAATGATATAAAAAAGCATAATTCTCATGAATACTAAGATTTTCCTTTTGTGCAATTGTGATCAATCTTTTTGTTTCTAAAAAACTTGTTGTAAAGGGTTTCTCAACTAATATGTGCTTGCCAGCTTTTAATGCTTTTTCTGCCCATTCACCATGCAAGGCTGGTGGCAGTGAAATGTAAACTGCTTGTATCGTACTGTCTTCGATCAAATCATTATATCCTTTATACCCCTTCCCCCCATAAGTGTCTATAAAACGTTGAGTTTTATTAAGGTCTCTTGAAGCAATACCGATATATTCGAAATTTTCGTCCATTAAAAGCGCTGGTAGAAAGCGCCTATAAGCAATATCAGAAGTTCCAAGAACTCCTATTTTCACTCTTTCCATATTACACCTCTAATAAAGCCAATAAATTACGTAGTTGGATGTTTAAGCAATTATTGACTTGTACTAATGTATTTAATGTAGCATAGTCTACCCATTGATATTTTTCAGGTAGATAATCAATATCTCTGTAGTTAATCTCTATTATAACATTTCTATTTTGCTCACAATAGAAACGTCCTCCTTCTTCTGATAAAATAACATCATAATGAATTGATTCTGAGTTCTCTAAATGCTGTAAGAACAATTTTGTTACAATATCACATTCTGATGGATCGAAGTTTGATTCCAGTTGAACGGTTGGCCCAATTTCAAGTTGATCGAAACATCCAATTTCAGGTTTTATTTGCACCAAGAAATTTCTTACACCTTCTATATTACTCATAAAAAGGCCAAAGGTAGCCTTCCCGATTGCTTCAAATAATGGCTGTGCCCAATGGGTCACCTCTCTTCCTTGAATCTTAATATCACAGAAAACTATCTTAAAATTAGCTGATGGTGAATAGAACTCATTATTTTTCATTTGCCAATCTTTCAAAGAAAACAACGGTATTAACTTAGTTTCTTTAGTCCTAAACATTTTATAATCATTGATATAAGAGTAAAGTTGTGGTATTCTATTGCGAACTGGTGAATCAAAAATAGATCTATAAAAATCATCACTTTTAAAAAACCGACGTATTTCAAGCATATTGTCTAATGAGACTTTTGTTATGCTTAGAGGGATACATGATAAAACCGTTCTGGCATCCATATTTACTAAATTGTCAATTCTCATTAGTTGCTTTATTTGTCCTAAAGTCATCCATTTAAAGTTTGGTAAAACATCTATCTCATCTTCAACCAGTATAATAATATTCCTATTTCTTTTTTTGTAAAATCTTGAAGACTGCTCAGATTGAATCTGATCAACAATAATCTCATGCTTTCTAGCGTTTACAAAATACTCCAAATAAGCAGGCTTTCGCCCCCCGTGCTTTTGTGTAAAGTTGCTCTTTGTCGCTTGAATAGTTGGTGATATTTGAACCTTGTTAACATTACCCGGCTCAATTTTAGCTTGCATAAGAAAATTTAAAACTCCATCAACCATTTTACATATGATACCTAGAAAACCAATTTCATTTTGTATAATAATAGGTTGTTCTTTCACTAATTCATCATCATAAAATTCTTGAATGCCCGAAATGTAAAAAAAGCTTCCTTTTGGATTTCGAATAACACCACAGCTATAATCATAGTACCAGGGATCACATTTACTCAATGGAACCTTTTCTA
>CAYWJS010000021.1:0-711 GCA_964458855.1 uncultured Erysipelotrichia bacterium | reverse complement strand
TTGTGTGGTATTTACATTCCCGTTTCTTTCATCCCATGATTTCATTAATTCTATTATAATTTGATTCATCTTAAACTTCCTCTTTTAATTAGTTAACATTGGTAGAGTTGAACTCCCAAATGGCATTGCTAGCACGGTCGCATCTTGTCCTAACTTTTCGAAAGCAGCGTTTAGAGCATCTTGAGCTGTTTGAAAATGTCTTAAGAATATACGCTCTTTAGTTATGTCATTTATTTCTGAAACTAAATATATATCTGCACTTTGTAATACCATAGATATAGCGGCTGCTTTATGACCACCTAACTGAAAATCAGATTTAATCCGATCTATTAAATCTGAAGGCTGCCTGGCTTGTAAAAGCCAATTCTCAAAAGTAACATTTCCAAGTCCTTCTTTACATGATGCAATCAAAATAATAACTCCACCATTTTTTACGGCATACTTTGCATTGTCTATTGCCTTTTGAGCTTGGTAAAGATTAATGTCTTTAGGCGATCCGCCTGGTGATACCAATACTATGTCTGCTAGCTGATCTATTTCTTTTAAGTAATGCTTATTTATAAACTCACAACCAACTCTATGTGCTTTAATATAATCCCCTGCAACAGCATAAACAATTTCTTTTTTTTCATTCAATACAACATTAAGTATAAAATCAATACCACATATTTTAGCTGCTTCTTCAATATCTTCTCGAACAGGATTTCCCTC
>CAYWJS010000020.1:0-6057 GCA_964458855.1 uncultured Erysipelotrichia bacterium | reverse complement strand
CCCTTAGCAGGGGCGCCTCTTCAGCCTCTTGAGTACTGCTCCACTGAATGCTATTTTATTTTAACACCCAATAAAATATAAGTCAATTAGATAAATCATTGGTTTTTTTTACTAACTAGTCTATAATTGAAATTAGAGGTGACTAAAATTATGAAAAAACCATTAGTATTAATATGTTTATTAATTCTCTTATTTTTTTCCCCTATTATTGTTAAGGCGGAAGAAATTTGTGAAACTAGGCAATTGATGTTTAATTATTATAATAAATTGGAACTTCAAACTACACCATCAATAATAATTAAAACAAACAATAAAGAACATAATGTTGTACTGTTTACTCATGAAGGAGCAATACACTATTCTGGGGCATATGATATTTGCGAGTTGGAAAATGATAATTTTACTTTAGTTGTAGCAAAAGATATTAATGATACTAATAGTTATTACACTCACAATTTAAATAGAAATTTTATTATTGAAAATGATATTTCTATAATCTTTATAAGCAATCAATACCCAAGACAACTTTTCTTTGATGTTGAACACTATACTCGTTTTTTAAATGGGGTTCCTTTAAAAGAGATGAAACTTAAAAACAATAAAATTCTTGTAACAATAGAAAACCAAGAATATTATAATGTTAAACTTTTTCCAAGTGAATTTATTGTTTATGATAAAAATTTTAATGAATTAGCAATTGATACAGTTAATAACAAAAATGGCACTGTAGAGATTACACTTTCAAATGAAAATGATTATGAAAATGTTTATGCTGTAAGTTCTAATACAATAAAAACTGATATGCAATATATTGTTACACTAAAAAAATCATTATCTTTTGAAAGTTTTCTAGAAATAATTGATGAAAAATGGATTTTTTACTCAGCCCTAGCACTTGTTGTAATTGCAATATTACGATTAATTATTAGAATTATAAGATAGACTAGCACTGCTAGTCTATTTTTTTTCTTTTTGATATTTATGTACAACTTTAGTAATAAATGTTTTAGGCATTATCTTTGTTAAAAACACTAATATTTTATTTACAAAACCGACAACAATAATTGGTTTTCTTTTTAGCATTCCTTCAATCCCTTTTCTTGCAACATAAGAAGCAGAAGTGCTCATAAAAGAAAATTTATTTCCTAATTCAAAACCAAGTCGCTTACCAAATCCTGTTTTAACTGGGCCTGGACATAATGCACTAACTGATACTTTACTTTTTTTACTTCTTAATTCTTGATTAATTGCCATACTTAAACTTAAAACATATGCTTTTGATGCATAATAAGAAGCCATAAGCGGACCAAAAGCAAAAGATGCCACACTTGCAACATTTAAAATATACCCATTATTTCTTTCCTTCATATCCTTTAAAAATAGTTTCGTTAATAAATGAACAGCAATAATATTAAGATTTATTAAATCTAGTTCTTCTTTACTATCTATTTCTTCAAACTTTCCATACAAACCAAAACCTGCATTATTTATTAAAACATCAATCTTTTCATCTTTTGTCATTTCATATAATTTATAAATATTATCTAAAATTGATAAATCTAATGAAATTACTCGCACATTAGTTTTTACTTCCTCTTTAAGTTTTAAAAGTTCTTGTTCTCTTCTTGCAACAATAATTAAATCATAACCTTTATTTGCTAAAAGATATGCTATTTCTCTACCAATTCCACTACTAGCACCCGTTATTAATGCTTTCATTAAATCACTCCTAATATTTAGATTATAACATAAAAAAACCAATTCATTTGAATTGGTTTTATTAATCTTTATGGTGGAGCATAGCGGGATCGAACCGCTGACCTCCTGTGTGCAAGACAGGTGCTCTCCCAGCTGAGCTAATGCCCCATGGTCGGGAAGACAGGATTTGAACCTGCGACCCCCTGGTCCCAAACCAGGTGCTCTACCAAGCTAAGCTACTTCCCGAGCTCTGGCGCGCCCGACAGGAATCGAACCCATAACCTTTTGATCCGTAGTCAAACGCTCTATCCAATTGAGCTACGGGCGCTTGCTTAAAACTGCTATTATATGTTAGCACATAAATTTATTAATTTCAATAATTTTTAATTAAAATCTCAAATTGGATACTTTTGCATATACTAAACTAAGGTGATTGTATGTCAGGAATTGCTGGAATTATCGGAAAGAAAAATGTAAAAGAAAAATATGAAAAAAAATTTTTAAAAATGATAAAAACTTTAACTCACAGGGGTCCTGATGAAACATGGGTTTTTCTAAAAGAAAAGTGCTTATTAGGTCATACTTATCTTAACACAAATAATGAAGAAGCATTTAGAGAATATAAAAATTTAGTAATTATTTATGATGGAGTCCTATATAATTCAAAAACAAATACTGATACTGAAACCATTTTAAAATTATATGCTCGTTATAAAGAAAAGGCACTACAAAAACTAAATGGTTTATTTGCTTTTGCCATTTGGGATGGAAAACGCTTACTTTTAGCACGCGATCGAGTTGGAGCAAAACCATTATTTTATACAATCAAAAATAAAAATTTAATCTTTGCATCCGAACTTAAAGCAATACTTGCTCATCCTGAAATTAAACCAATTATTACGAAGCACTCCCTACAAGAATTACTTGCACTCGGTCCATCCCGCACACCAGGATGTGGGATTTTTAAGGGAATAAAAGAACTTAAGCCTGGTCACTATTTAATATATGAAAATGGGAAAATAACGATTAAAAAATATTGGAAATTAAAAAGTAAAAAACATACTGAAAGTTTAGAAAAAACAAAAAAGAAAATAGAAAATATTGTAACAACTGCAATAACATCACAAATTCCTTTAAACACTGAAATTTGCTGTCTTTTAAGTGGGGGACTTGATTCAAGTATAATAACAGGAATTGTTGCAAAAGAGTATAAAAAACAAGGAAAAAGACTTTCTACTTTTTCAATTGATTATAAAGATAACAAAAAATATTTTAAAACTAATAAGTATCAAGTATCAGAAGATACATATTTTATTGAGCTTATGAAAAATAAATATAACACAAATCATAACTACTTTTTTATTTCTGAAAAAGAACTTGCAAAACACTTAGAAGATGCTCTAATTGCAAGAGATCTTCCAGGGATGGCTGATATTGATTCAAGTCTACTTTGGCTTAGTAAAAAAATTAAAGAAACCCACAATATTCTTCTAAGTGGAGAGGGAGCAGATGAAATATTTGGAGGGTATCCCTGGTTTTATCGTGAAGAATTATTAAATATTAATGGGTTTCCTTGGATTCGCCATTTAGAAGAGCGAGAAAAGCTTCTTACTAAAAAAATGAGAAGAAAATTAAAAATTAAAAAATATATAAAAAAGTGTTATAAAAAAGCCATTAAAAAAACTCCTTTTTTAAAAGGAGAAAACAGATATGAAAAAAAGATGCGAAAATTATTTTATATTAATATGACACACTTTATGAGTACTTTGCTTGAACGAAAAGACCGAATGACAATGAGAGCGGGTATTGAAGTAAGAATTCCTTTTCTTGATTATAAGTTAATAGATTATCTTTGGAACGTTCCTTTTCATTACAAATATTATAATAATATTGAAAAAGCACTACTTCGTGATGCAATGAAAGAATATCTTCCAGAAGAAATATTTACAAGAAAGAAAAATCCTTACCCGAAAACTTATAGTCCAAAATACACAAACATTGTTTGCAAATTACTATTTGAAAGAATAAAAAACAATAATACTTCTTTATTTAAAATTTTTGACAAAAAAGCACTGCTTAAGTTAATTTATACAAAAGGAAAATATATTAAATATCCTTTTTTTGGGCAACTTATGATGGGACCACAATTAATTGCATATCTTTATCAGTTTGATTTATGGTTAGAAAAATATAACATTATTTTAAAAATATAAAAAAACACTTCTCGTGTTTTTATTTTTTCTTGATTCCTTCTTGTTTTGCTATTGCATCTATCAAAAACATTGGTGAATTAATTAAATAATCATAAGGAATATTTGCAAATGCTATTTTATCTTTTTCAAATCTTTGCTTAATTTCCTCTGCACTCATTCCTCTGGCTTTTAATCTTTTTAAAATAATATTATCCGTTTCATCTACTTGAATAATTACTACTTTAAAATGTTTTTTAATATATTCACTGTTAAGTAAATTTTTTACTCCTTCGTTGTTAACAACAACAACATTATCCATTTTTATATTAAAGCTATCCTGCATCAAACCATAATAATTTCCATGATACAAAGTATAATCAACTAGTTCTCCTGCTTTAATTTTATTTTCAAATTCTTCTTTTGAAACAAAATTATAATCAACACCATCAATTTCATTAATTCTTTTTTCTCGTGCTGTAAAAGAGACTGCTTCATTAATATGATAATGTTTTTTCAAATAATTTGAAAAAGTTGTTTTTCCTGCACAACTTCGTCCTGTTAAAACTAATAATTTCTTCATATGTTTATCACTACTTCTTTCTTTGTACATTTTCATAATCCATTATTGCATCAATTAAGAAAAACTCAGAATTTATTAAATAATCATATTCTATATTTTTAAACGCTTCTTTATCAAACTTGAAGCGTTTTTTGAAAGTTTCTTCATCAGTTTCTCCACGAGTTACTCTTTCTTTAAAACGCTCAATAATTATTTCATCAGGAGCATCTATTTTAATAACTTTTATTTCAAACGGTATTTTATCTAAATTTTCTTTTAATTGTTCTAACCCTTCTTTTACAACTACTGTAATATTATCTTTTGAAAGATCAAAACTTTCTTGCATCAAGCCATAGTAATTACCATTATACTCAATGCTTTCCATAAGTTCATTATTTTTCTTTTTTCTTTCGTACTCTTCAAGCGTTAAAAAGTAATAGTCTTTTCCATCTATTTCACTTTCTCTTCTTTCTCGCGTTGTAAATGATACAGCAACATGAAGGTCATATTTTTGTATTACATAATTTAATAAGGTTGTCTTTCCTGAACAACTACGACCAATTAAAATAAATAATTTTTTCATTACTGACCTCCTTTATATTAAAATATACTACTTCACTTAATATTTCAATAAAATTTAAAAATTAAAAACACCTAAGTGGTGTTTTAAAGTTGCCCTTAACTGGTGGCTCCGGGCGGAATCGAACCGCCGACACAAGGATTTTCAGTCCTTTGCTCTACCGACTGAGCTACAGAGCCATGGCGGTCCCGACGAGAATCGAACTCGCGATCTCCTGCGTGACAGGCAGGCATGTTAACCGCTACACCACGGGACCGTTGGTTGCGGGGAAAGGATTTGAACCTTTGACCTTCGGGTTATGAGCCCGACGAGCTACCAGACTGCTCCACCCCGCGATATTAAATTTTACTGGCGGAGGAAGAGGGATTCGAACCCCCGCGTCGCTTTCGCGACCTTTCGGTTTTCAAGACCGACCCCTTCAGCCAGACTTGGGTATTCCTCCGCTAATGGTGCCTAGGACCGGACTTGAACCGGTACGAATATTTCTATTCGCAGGATTTTAAGTCCTGTGCGTCTACCAATTCCGCCACCCAGGCACATTTTTAAAAAATGGTGTCCCGTGCAGGACTCGAACCTGCGACCCTCTGATTAAGAGTCAGATGCTCTACCAACTAAGCTAACGAGACATCATCATTAGCCTACGCATCTATATTTTACACTATAAAAATAGTTTTTTCAATAAAATGGTGTCCCGTACAAGACTCGAACTTGTGACCCTCTGATTAAAAGTCAGATGCTCTACCACTGAGCTAACGGGACATATTTTTGGCTGCCTCGGCTAGATTCGAACTAGCGCATCACGGAGTCAAAGTCCGTTGCCTTACCACTTGGCTACGAGGCAATGCTTTCAAATGGTGGAAGGGGACGGATTCGAACCGCCGAACCCAAAGGGAGCAGATTTACAGTCTGCCGCGTTTAGCCACTTCGCTACCCTTCCATAAAAAAATGGTGCCGGCTATAGGAATCGAACCCACAACCTACTGATTACAAGTCAGTTGCTCTACCAGTTGAGCTAAGCCGGCAAATGG
>CAYWJS010000019.1:0-6713 GCA_964458855.1 uncultured Erysipelotrichia bacterium | reverse complement strand
TGGACCTCCTGGACCACTTGGACCTCCTGGACCGCTTGGACCTCCTGGAACAGTTGAATCACTTATAGTAGTTGGTTCACTTACATATGTAGGCCCAGAACTTGGTGGTAACCCACCACCTCCACTAGAACCACCACCTTTTTGGCTTAAAGACGATTGTATCTGTGATAATTTTTGACCTAATGGGCTTCTTTCAAACTCTTTTGCTTCCTTCATCTCTTTTGCATGGGATCTAAGTCGTTTATATTCTTTACCATCCTTGTCCCATAGGCCTTCCTTCCAAACACCTTTTAAGTCACGGTCAGCAAGACCTGCAAGTTTTCTTGATAACCTACTTCCCGAATCAGGACTTACTGCACCGGCTGCTTTAAGCCCTCTTGCAGCTAAAACACCTGCAGTCGTAGCAGTTTTTTGCCATGGAGTAGCAATTCCCGCAACTGCTTTATTTGCATCCCTTATTGACTGTAAAGCACTTTTAGCACCCATGTTCCCCCAACCAAATACTTTTGATAAACTTTCAGGGGCATCAAGAGCAAATAAAAGTCCTGCATAATATAGTAAAATACCAGAAACAATATAAATTGTTTTAGTTAAAAGATCAGTCTTCGCACTAGCTCTATCAAACGTATTAGCAGCAATCTCCTTTGTTGCAATAGCAAAGAAATATAACATAAACAATTGAACAAAAGTTGCAACATATAGATTTAATACTGTCATTACATATTTTTGGAACATATCGCTTTTTTCATTAACATATGTTGCAATCATAAAAGGTCCAAATAACTGCCAAAATAATAATTCAAACTTACGAGTAGCAAATTGAATAGTAATCGGCAATAAAACAAAGGGGAATAACATTAACATTGCAACCATTGGAATCCAATTAAAGTCGTATAAACGTTTGCCATCATTATCTTTTTCGTTTATATTAAGCTCTTCAAAGTCTTTTAATGTAGTAAAACACTCTGGTTCACAAACAGTATCAGGATTATTACAAACAACCATTGCTTTTACAATAACTGAAGCAAAACTATTTCCAGCAGCTATAAAACCGCTTTCTTTATCAGTTATGCCTGCACCAAGATCAGTAAAACTTGAGGATGAATTGCAAGTATCGGTTCCTCCCTCATCAGTATCCTCAACAAGGATTGCAGGTATCACATCAATAAAAGCACTTAAACCTTGATTTGCTTGAGTAAAAATATTATGAATATTTACAATTAATAACATTACAACTAGAAATCTTGTAAAAACTTTCCCAAGATTTAATTTTACTTCCGTTTGAAATATTTCTGTAAAAATTAATAGGGCAATTCGCAAAATAATAAATAAATATACAATTGTTAATATGTTTCCTAAATATTTTCCCATGGCATCATGGAAAATATCTAAATTAACAACAAAATATATAGTTCCATAAACTGCTGATATAAACCTAACTATAATCACCACTATTACTTTAACAATACTATAAAAAAAGTCTATAAATAAATTTGTTATAAAGTCCCCGATTTCACTCAAGCTAAATAAGATGTAAAGATTCTTTAAAATAAACATATTGTTCCCTCTTTTCTACCTACTTTTTAAATATTTTAAAGAAAGTAAAGCCTTTTGTGCTTTCGCTACTCTTTTTTATAAGCCCTAATTTAAATAAAAGTCCATCTAAAACACTATACTCTGGTTTACTTTCATCAAGAGTAGGAACATTGTAGAAAACTTTCGTTTTTGTTTCAATTTCAAAATCAATTACATCATCATCAGTCATAAAGCTTTGATTTAAAACTATTTTTTTGTTATGTAATTGAGCAAAAATACCACGATTTATTCGAAGTAGTCTTCCCAGTTTTACAATTGTTGGTTCAATTAAATATAAAACCTCATTACATATTTCAATGTTATCACTATCATTAAAATCAATCAAGATAACATCAAATTGATCTTGATATTTTAAAATTGCGGCGCTTAAATTGTCACGTCTTATACTTATCATTGTATCTTCTTTTTTGTATGCTGCAAAATCATTCTGGCCAACTTCAATTGCAAGGGTTCTTATACCTGCGTTTTCTAATTGTGTTTTTAACATATATGTAAATGTAGTTGCTCCTGCGTGAGCAGTTACATTTTTAATTCCAATTATTTTAACTTTCCTACTAACAATTTGTGTTCTTACTTCTGATGTTTCATTACCTAACTGGTGAATATGTGCAACATCACGATATGAATTTGGATGCTTTAGTAAATATGTAACACCATTTAAATCTTTTGGAAAATTAAAAATCCCTACTGAAATAAGAGCTGAAAGAAATTGATTATTCCTACTTTCAGGTAAAGCTTCAGGAATTAATAAAATTATTTTATTTGGATTAACATGTAGTGCTAGTTTTTGAAAATTTTTAACATCTTGGTAGTTTTTTATCGCTGTAATGTCAATTATCAATCTTTGAAAATGGACATTTTTTACAGCATTTATTACATTTTCAATTGAAAATTGTCCATTTTTTTCAGTTAAAGATTCTAATTCTAATGAGGCTAACATTTCTTCGTAATCATTAGATATAATAATATTCATTTAATCACCTCATAAAGTATCCTGCTTATAATAATTATACAACTATTTGCCACTATTGTAAATTAAGATTTACAAATATAACAACAATAAATATATTCCTACATATAATATAATGTTAACTACTAATATGTAAACATAATTTAATCTTAACCTTTGATTTTGCTTATCAAAGTATTTTTTTTCTAAAGTATTTCTTTTTTCTGATAAATTTAAAGATAAGTCAAATAAAGCACTTTCTAAATCAACAGTTTCATTATTTATTAGACGATACAAAATAAACATTGCCTCACTTACATTTGGTAGTGGGTTTTTGTCAATAAAATTTTGAAAAGGTTGAAATGAGGTATCTCCTAACTCAAGTTCATAGTTTAATTCACTTAAAGAGGAAATAAAAAAATCTGGTGCTGTTTCAATAGATGAGGCAATTGCTTTTATCACATTTCCCTCTTGAATAAAAACATGTAGTGTTTTTATATAGTTTACAAATAATAAATCAAGTTTTTTTCTTTCTTTTATTGTTTGAAGTTTCAAACGATAATAAGGAAGTTTAAAAGCAAGTACACCAGTAAATGCTGAAAGCATAATATAAATAGGATGAAAATTAGTAGCAAAATTTAAAACCATTAACGTTAAAGTAACTAAAGAAAAATATTGAATTCGTCCAAGCATTCCTTGTCTTGAATTTGCGTGTTTCCCATAACGAACGCGATAAAGAAAATCATAATCTTTTTCTTTTAACCAGTTAAAAGAGTCTTTTTCTTCTATTGTTTTACTAACAATTTTCTTTCGCCTGAAAACGTTATTGTAATCAAAAAGCAAAATTACAATTATTATAATTAAGAAAAATTCAATATACATATATATATTATCCATATCTATTCACCAAACTTCCTATTGGTTATATGTTCAATAACAAGAACTAAAATAAGGTTTAAAATAACTGTTATATGTATTGTTATCACAAACCACATTTCTTTCAAAAGTAATAAATATTCTTCAAAACCAACAATGATTTGAAACAAATAATTTCCAGCAAAAGAAATAAGTAAAAATATAAATAAATTATTACGTATTTCTTTTCTCTTTCTTTCAAATGAATAGACATTTTCTACAAGTTTATCAACATCACGAAGCATGTTGTTTAAAGGTCCATCAATATTTGTTTCACCTTTTGCAAGTTCAAATGCATATAAAAGATTATGGGCATCATGCAAAATGTAATAATTATAACGAAGATTCATATACTCTAAGCCTTGCTTAATATTACCAGTTGATGCAATTAAACCAATCATATAATCAATATCTTTTTTTAAAGGATCAATTATCAATTCATTTTCTCTTGCTTTACTCAGAGCAACAAAAATTGATTGTTGTTTTTGGTATTCACTAATAATTAAAGATGTATATAAGACAACTTGATTAAAAATAAATCTATTATATATTCCTCGATATCTAATAGTTATAACATACCAAATAATAAAAATTGAAATGATTGTATAAACTAAACTTACTTTATAATCATAAAAGCAAAGAAAAGTTAAAAAAAACAATGCTGTTAAAATTAATAAACTAGTTAAAACTAAAGGTGCTTTTTTATATGTTTTTTCCATACTTTTTAATTTAGTTTTGATATTTTGATAATCTATTGTTCCTACTACATGTTTTTCACTTAATTCTTCTTCTAAAAATCTTGTTGCTTTATTTTGATCTTTTAGTAGAAAATAATAAACTATCAAAGTAATAGTCATAATTATTAAGTATTCAGCAATCATCAAATACATTTTGCATCATCCCTTAAAAATAATAAAGAAAAGTCTAATTTTATAATTAGGTTAGTTTCCTATTTTACTATTTATATAATTTTTAACTTCTGTGTTAGGCGCAGTGTGAGACCCTTCAATTTTAAAGGCTTCTGATGTTATTTTAGGTTCAAAAGATACACCACTAATCATTTTTGCCTTACCAAGTAAAGTACCAACTTCTTCACTAACAGCAATAATGATATAAGCTGGTTTTTGGTCATTGCTTGCTCCTAAGTCTTTACCGTTTGCATCTTTAACAGCTAAAACGCGTACGTTTTCTACAAATTTTTTATAAATCTTTTCTCCTTTTGCATTTGGACCACGATAATATAAATCAACTCGTAAATTTGGTGAAATTGCATCACCATAAGCACTTTCAACATCAACTTTTAAGGTATGAGCAACTTCTCCTTCTTTAAGTGATAAAAATGTCCCACTTGTAAGTTCTCCGCTTTCAGCAATTGCTGATTTGTAAAACATGCTACCAGCTGGAATTGTATAATTTGCTTTTGTGTATTTTCCTATAATATCAGATATTTTTGTGTAAACATTATCACCAACTGCTGCTCTTGTAATTTTGCGATGTTCAAATAAATCTGGTGTAATTTCTGTTAATGGCCCAATATCTTCTTTTGCAAAAGGAACATCAATAGGTTGAGTTTGCAAATTTAAACGATATTGAAAACCAAAATACGCTACTGTTATTATTAAAATAACACCTAAAATTGTAACAAAGCTATTTCTACGAAAAAGTTTTTTTACTCTTGCCATATTATTTCCTCCCTATCATTCTAAGTTTATATTATCATAATTATTGTTAAAAATAAATAATTTTAAAGATAAATAGTTTGCCTATTAACTTTTAATTTTGTTATAATAACTATGAGGTGTTAGCATGAAGTTTTTTAAGAAAAATAATACTAATAATATTTTCCTTCAATTAGTAATTGGTTTTATTATTTTAATGGCTTTGTTTTTGGTTTTACTTATGTTTCTTGATGGGCAAAATAAAAGCAAATTAAAAGTTATTGACTTTAGAAAATATGAAGAACTAGTTAAAAATGAAGAAACGTTTATACTTTATCTTGGTTCTTCTACTTGTTCAGCTTGTGAAATATTTACTCCAACATTTAATGCAGTTTTAAAAGAATATAAGTTAAGTGCCTATTATTTGGAGTTAGATAAAATAACACAAGAAGAATATGACATATTAACAAGTAATCACATTGGTAATTATTACGGGATAACACCAACTGTTACTTTTCACATAGATGGAGTTGAACAAGGTCGCTTATTACGAATTGAAGGAGCAGTAAGCAAAGGTAAAATTATTTCTAAATTAAAAAGTAATGGTTTTATCGAATAATAAAAGGGATAAGAATTAAATCTTATCCCTTTTTTATTTTATCTTATCGCATCTAAATATGGTTCATAAACATTTCTTGCATTCCACAAGAACCAACTATAAACTTGATTGTCTGCTAAAGCTTGAATTTCTGCAAGCACATCTTCTGCTGTATATATTTTATAACGAGGTGGATTTCCTAAACTAAATGCTTGAATCCATGGTCTTTGCTCTGCAGGATGCTCAATTAATTTATCAAGTTCAAAAGCTTTTTTCATTGTTCTGTTTACTGTTCCGTATGGATCAAAATCAGGGTTATAAGTATCTGTTGCCGCATAATGACTTGGATAAACCATTAATGACGAATAATCAACAATGGATGCAACAAGTGGGTAATATTGTCCGATTGTGTTTGCATCATAATCAGAAAATAATACTGTTGGAAACATATCAGCAGCAACATATACCCCAAGATTGCTTAACTCATCATACGCATAATCAAGAAAACGTCCTATTGTTTCAACTTTTGTTTCTTCATAAATATTTTTATTATCATGAACTGCATCTTTTGAACCTTCACTAAAACGAACATAATCAAATTGAATTTCATTAAAACCAAGACGCGCAGCCTCTTTTGCAATAAGTAAATTGTATTCCCAAAGTTTTCTGTTATGTGGTGATAAATATACTGAACCCCATTTATCTGTATGTGGTTTTCCTGTATCTTTTCGAATTACTGCACTTTCTGGATTTGACTCATAAAAATATTGATCCCCTTTAAATGCCACTATCCGACCAATTAAATAAATATCATTGTCTTTTAATTTTTTCATAAAAGTATTAATGTCTTTTACTAAAGCATTTTTGTTTGCATCTTTTGCATACTTTTCCGCTCCTGGAACTTCAAACAAAAGCTTTCCACTATCATGTTTTATATCAACAACAAGTGCATTAGCTTCAGTTTGTTTTACCAAATTAATATATTTATCAATATTAG
>CAYWJS010000018.1:0-9983 GCA_964458855.1 uncultured Erysipelotrichia bacterium | reverse complement strand
CAACCTACTGATTACAAGTCAGTTGCTCTACCAGTTGAGCTAAGCCGGCAAATGGTGGGCGATGACGGGCTCGAACCGCCGACCTCCTGCTTGTAAGGCAGATGCTCTCCCAACTGAGCTAATCGCCCTTTTGCCTCGGATTGCTTTTATAATATATCATTTTTATAAAATTATGTCAATATTTTTCGGATTTTATTCCACTATCCCAAATTTATCCATTTTTTAAGATTTTCTTCTAAAATCTTAAAACCACTACCTACTTCTTTTATTTCACTAACTTCATAATTTTTAACTTTATAATTAATATTTTTAATACTTAAATTAGCTTGTCTTTTCTTTTCATTTACTGAAAGAACTTTTACTTTTATATAATCTCCTACATTTAAATAATCAGTAATATCATCTACATAATATTTAGAAATTTCAGAAATGTGAATTAACCCCGTGTAATTTTTTTCAAGTGCTACAAATACTCCATATTCTTTAATCCCCGTTACTTTTCCTAAAACAATACTGTTAATCTTTGTTCGCAAGACAAACACCTCACAGTAGATATTATAACATAAAAAAAGACACTTTATTAGACATTTTTAAATGATATCTTTATAATTATAGTTGGTGATATTATGAACGAAGAATTAGAAAAAAAAGTTTTATATGTTTTAGAAAAAATTAGACCATTTCTTATTACTGATGGTGGTGATGTTGAACTTGTTGATATTAAAGATGGAGTAGTTTTTATCCGTCTTTTAGGTGCATGTGCAAATTGCTACAAAAGCGATATAACATTAAAAGGTGGAATTGAACTTGCCTTAACAGAAGAAATTCCTGAAATAATAAGAGTTGAACAAGTAGATTAAAACTATAATTTTTTATAGTTTTTTTTATTTATCCAATTAACAACAGGAATTGGTGTATACTTGTTGATATAATTATTTACTTCATATAAAAAAGTTTCATATTTATTAATACCATCAATAAATTTAGTTATTAAAGCCTCAGGCTCTCTTCCTTCAATAATTTCTGAAAAAAGATCAAAATAAAAACTTGGAAAAAGTAATCTTCCATATAAAAGACGTAAACTATATGGAGTTAAATAGATATTTTTTAAATAAATATCTAAATCTTTAATTGGATTTTTACCTAACCAAAAAATACTTTTTAAATACTCTGATAAATCTCTTACTTGATAATCTTTTATGTATTCTAAGGGGTTAAAAAAATCAAAGCATTTCATATCTCCTTTTACTCTTTTATGAGAGACAACAATATAATCATAAGGAGTAGGATTTTGTTCAATAATTGTATCCTTTACATAACTAATAGCATTTTCTGCAAGTCCGACAAAATAAGAAAATGAATTATAAAGTTCAGGGTATTTTTTTCCAAGTTGATTCATTTGGTACTCAAAATAATCAATTTTTTGGCCCCATAAAATACTCCAATCAGTAGGTTCAAAATAAGCACTTGTAATTATTGCACGTTTTTGAAATTCAATTAAATCCCAAATATTAATTATCTTATCACAATCAACTTGTATCTTTAAGAGAATATATGGTATATTATTATCGATGATAGTTAATATTTGTTTATTATTGTTGATTATTATATCGTGTGTTAAAACACCTCTTCCTTTTAAGATGTGATTAAGATTAAAAATTAAATTTTGATCTTTCAAATCTCTTTTAAAAGGAATAAACATATAATGTGAATGGTGGTAATCAAAATAATAACTATCATCCTTCTTTAATATCTGTTTTGGATAAATATTATAGAAGTAATTTATTTCGTTTTTCATGTCCATCTCCTCATAAAATTTTATGAGAAAAGGAAAAGGAAAATGATAACGGGAGGCAAAAATGAAAGATTTAAAAGAAGAGACAATTAATTTATTAAAATCACGTGGTGTTACAATTCGTGATATTGCTGAACTTACTATGTTTTTGCAAGCAAAATATCACGAAGACTTAACAATCGAAGAGTGTGAAGAAACAATCCATTCAATGTTGGATAAAAGGGAAGTACAATATACAATACTTACTTGTATTGCTTTCGATATGGCTGCTGAAGAAAATAAATTTATTGAACCAGTTAATACTTTAATTAAAGAAGATTCTATTTTGTATGGTCTTGATGAAACACTAGCACTTGGTGTTACTAACTTGTATGGTTCAATTGGTTTTACAAATTATGGCTATATCGATAAAGTAAAACCCGGTATTTTAAAAGAACTTGATAGAAAAGGAAAAGCTAAAGAAATGTGCACTACATTTTTAGATGATGTTGTAGGTGCACTTGCTGCTGCGGCAGCAAGTAAAATTGCTCATACTAAAAAACGAAACTTCTCGTAAGAGAAGTTTTTTTATTTTTATCTTAAATCATCAACAATCGCCCATACGCCGACACCAAAGCCAATGATTCCAAGCCAGCTAAAAATTGTAAATATGTCATTGATTCCGTACAAATCAAAATAAGAAAATACGTTTAAGTTATTAGCGGTACCAATTACATCATTTGCATCAATTGTTGCCGCAATCATTGTACTTAAAACAATTGCACTAGTAAGTAAGCAAATTCCACTAAAAATTAGCCTTTTCATTCTTATCACCACCTTGTTTGCTTATTTACTAGTATTATTCCAAAAAAACTTAAAAATTATTATTTTATAATCCAATCTTCACCCTTAAAAGGTTCTGTTCTAAGTAAATCGTTATAATCTTGTTGTCTTAAAGCTTCATAAACCATTATTGCTACACAATTAGAAAGATTTAAACTTCGCACCTTATTTGTTATTGGAATTCTAAGTAAATAATCTAAATAATTTCTTAAAATCTCTTTTGGAATTCCTGTACTTTCTTTTCCAAAAATAAAATATATATTTTCATTTTTATTTGAATAATCAAAACTAGTATGAGGTTTTTTTCCATATCTTGTTAAAAAATAAAATTTACCTGTGTTTTTAGAAATAAAGTCATTAAAATTTTCGTAAACCTCATAATCTAAATTTTTGATATAATTTACACCACTTCTTTTTAGGTGTTTATCATCTAATGAAAAGCCTAATGGTTTTATTAAATGTAATTTAGTATTAGTTGCAACACAAGTTCTCATAATATTACCTGTGTTTTGTGGTATTTCTGGTTCATATAAAACAACATGTAATGGCATAAACCCTACTCCTTTACTTTTAATTTTAGCCAACGAATAACATCTTGTATTCCTTCGTCTTTTTCATTTTTTACAATTTCAATTGCTTTTTTTATTTTTTCTTTGCTTTCAATATTTCCAATTGCAATTAAAGCATTACGTTTTAAAATGTTTCTTTTGCGCCAATACATTGCACTTTTTCCATATCTTTTTTTGTATTCCTCATTAGAAATTGAAATAAATTCAATTAAATCAGGGAAAGTAAATTCATTGGGTAAAAATTCTGGGTGTTCAAACTTTTCCCTTTTTTGATTGTGCGGACAAACATTTTGACAAATATCACAACCATATATTACATTTTTTATTTTATCCTTATATTTGTCCTTAATAATTCCCTTTTTTTGAGTAATATATGAAAGGCATATATTTGAATTAAGCACACCATGTTTATTTAAAGCTTTAGTTGGACAAACTTTAATACATGCATTACAATTTAGACAAGTTTGATTTAAAGGTTTATCGGTTTTAATTTCAAGATCAGTAAGAATTGTTCCAAGAAAAATAAAGGTTCCAAAACGTGGTGATATTAAAAGATTATTTTTCCCATAAAATCCAAGTCCTGTAAGATAACCAAAATAACGCTCATCTAAAGGTGTTGTATCAACACTAGCTAAAAATTTTTTATCAGGGTATTTTTCTTTTAAAAAGTCAATTAATTGTTTTTCTTTTTCTTTTAATATTAAGTGATAATCTATTCCCCAAGAACTAGTTGAAATATAACCTTTCTTTTTACTTTTTAACTTACTTTTGTTGTAATAAGAAACTAAAACAACAATTAAAGTTTTTGCATCTTCCATAAATAATAAAGGGTTTGTTTTTTCTTCTAAAGAACCTTTACTAAACTCTGAAAGATAAGAAAGGCGTTTAGATAAAATTATTTTATCTAATACTTCTTTTTTATTATTTTCTTCTATTTTTAAAAAACCAATATCATCTATGCCAATGGTTTTACTGTATTTTCTTATTTCTTCTTTTAAACTCACTTATACCACCAATTTTATTTTATCATATTAGTATATTTTTTCTAAAATATCACTAATTTTTTGAATAAAAGGAAAAAACAAAATAACACTTATAATATTAAAAAGAGTAGATGCAATAGCGACCTTTAAAGCACGATTTACATTAAAACTATAAATGAACAAAGTAAAATTATTAATAAAAGGGATAAATATTATAACTCCTAAAATATTGAATATTAGATGGAAAAGTGCTACTCTTTTTGCTTCTTTATCTTTTCCAATCGCCGCAATAAGACCTGTTATTGTTGTTCCAATATTAGTACCCAAAAGTAAAAGTAGGGCTACTTGAAGACTAATCTCTTGATTACTATAAATTGCTTGAATAATTACTGTTACAGCGGTTGATGATTGCAAAATAGCAGTTACTAAAAAGCCAGTAAAAACAGCAAGGTTTTTATGCTCCATCATTTTAAGAAAAAAATGATAAACCATATCTAGTTTGAAAATAAATTTTGTGCTTATTCCCATTAAACCAAGACCAAAAAGAAGAAGTGCTAAACTCAAAAAAAAATTACTTGTATTTTTATTTATAAAAAATGAAAAAATACTAATTATGAAAAAAAACATTGTAAATTTTTCTAAATCTATTCCTGTCATAAATGTTGTCATAGTTGTTCCTATATTTGCTCCCATAATAATTGCTAGTGATTGCTTTAAATTAATCACTTTTGCTTTCACTAAAGCTATTGTTAAAACAGTCACTAAGGAACTACTTTGAATAAGTGCAGTAATAATAGTCCCAATTATTAAACCATAAAAAGAATTATCAGTAAAACAAAAAATAAGTTTTTTTATTTTATCATTAATTATTCTATTTATAGTAATGCTCATTAAATTAAGAGCAAATAAAAATAACACTAAACCAATTACTAATGTGATAAAAAAAAGAAAAATATTTAACATATATACCACCTAGTAATATATATGTTTTTTATTTTTAAAAATGGCAAAATGTATTTTGCAAAAGATTTATACGCAAAATATTAAAGTAAAGGAGGAACATTATGTTTGCATCACACTATATTACAGAAAACAACGGAATAAAGACTCTTTATTTGTCTTTAAATCATCTTAATAGCGAATTTTCTAAAGAATTTTTAAGTTCAAAAGATACACCTAATAAACCAAAATTTAGCGATCATATACTTTCATATATTAAAGAAAATAAAATAAAATTCCAATCTGGAACAATAAAACTTTTAGCAGGAGGAGTAATAATATCCGAGCTTATTATGCCAAGTCCTAAAAAAATTATTTCTGCTAAAAACTTAAAGAAAGAAGAGATAAAAAAAGAAAAGGTAATAAATATACTAAATGAAGAAGAAATTTTAGAAAATCCTATTTTTGAAGTAGAAGAAAATTTTCCTGAAGAAAATATAGAAACTAATACAAAATCTAAAATTTTAGTAGATGAATCACAAAAAGTTATTGATTATTATAGCGTTTTAGAAGGGGATAATTTATGGAAAATTAGTAATCGCTTTAAAATTAGTATTGATATCTTAAAAACTATTAATAATTTAAAAACTAATATTATCTATCCTGGGCAAATTCTTCTTGTTAACCCAAATTTGTATATCGAAAAAAAGAAAAAAGAAGTAATTCCTGAAAAAAGGAAAGTCAAAGAAAAAGAAAAAAATGATACTTTTAATGTTTCTGTGATAAGAAGTTCTGGTACAGTTGATGTTCTTTCCCTTGAAGATTATGTTGTTGGAGTAGTTGCAGCAGAAATGCCTGCATTATTTGAAGAAGAAGCATTAAAGGCACAAGCAGTAGTTTCTAGAACTTATGCTTTAAAAAGACTAAAAAATTCCCCTTATTTAACTGATAATTTAGCTCATCAAAATTTCTTAAGTAAAGAAGAATTAAAAGAGTTATGGCAAGATAAATTTGAGATATATTATAAAAAAATTAAAAAAGCTGTAAAAGAAACTGAAGGATTAGTAATAACTTATACTGGAGAAATTATTGATGCTTTGTTTTTTTCAACTTCTAATGGTTATACACAAAGTTCTAAGTACCTTTGGGGAAAAAAGGATGTGCCTTACTTAAAAGGAGTAAAAAGTTCTTGGGATTTAGATGCAGTTACATATCTTGGAAACAAAAGAATTCCAAGAGAAACTTTTTTTAAAGAGCTTGATCTTGAAATTGAAAAATTAATTATTAATTTTTTATCATTTACTGATGGTGGTTATATTGATGATATTGAAATTAATGGCAAAATTTTTAAAGGAAATTATATTCGCGATATTTTTAAATTGAGATCAGCTGATTTTGATATTATTGAAAACGAAAATGATATTGTCTTTATTACAAGAGGTTATGGTCATGGAGTTGGAATGAGTCAGTATGGAGCCAATGGGATGGCTAAAGAAGGATTTCTTTTTGAAGATATTATTAAGCATTATTATCAAGGAATAAAAATCGAAAAAAAAGACCAATAATTTGGTCTTTTAAAATCCATTTTTCTTAAAAAAGTTATTCAAAACTTCTTTTTCTTGGACACCAACTAAAATATCAAAAATTCCTCCATCTTTAACAATTAAGATTGTTGGCGTTCCCCACTGAACATTAGTAATAAAACCATGTGAGTTTTTAAAATCTTCTATTTCTTCTTCTTTTATTTTTTTAACATCTAAATAATTTACTTTTATATTTCGCTCTTTTATGACTTCATTTAAAATTCCGTTAAGTTGAATACAATAAGGGCAATCAAAAGCTCCTAAATAAATTATTTCTTTTTCTTCACTATTTAAAGCTTTAATATATTCATTAACATTCACTTCAATAAAGTCACCATCAATTGAATTATTATTGTTAACTGTCTTTGTTCTCTTTTCTGATGCATTAATTATTAATACAAAAATAATCACAACAACAAAAATTATTGATATAAAAACTTGTTTATAATTCTTTTTTATTTTTTTCACAATTTTTCTCCTACAATCATAAATTATTATTCATTATCATCTTTTATACTTTCATTATATATATCTACTAGAGAATATAAACTAGTTTTCTTAAAATCTATTTCTCGAAATTCTGGTAATAATTTTAATCTTGTTGCCTTTGCTTTCATATTATTATATTCTACCTTATTGATTTCACTTTTCATTGTTTCAGATAATTTATCTTTTAGATGCCTAAAGGTTTCCTCTTTAATCTTATCCATTAAAATACCATGTTCATAGCAAGAATCTAAGAATATAAGTGCTTCATCAACATTAAGCAAAAGAAAATCTCCGCGAATTATTGATTTTGTTAAATTATTCCACTCATCATTTGCTTTTCTAATATCTTGAAATTGAAAACGAAAAATTGGATCAACATCTAAAACATACTTTGCATATAACGAATTTCTTATATTATCTGCCTCAAACATAGGGAGTGCTAAAAATATTGCCACTGTAGCCATTATCATATGCGTAACAATTAAATTAAAAAGTAAAGATAATATTTTTAAATACTTATTATTTTTATCAAAAGAATACTTTTTTTCAAAATCTCGCTTTAACCGAACAAAACCGAGTGATAAAAATACATAAATAATTATAAATAGAATAAACATTACAATATAATTAACAATTAAATACCCCATTTTAGGAATTTTTACAGCATTAGGAAAAATAGATGTATTTAATGTATTTATGCCATAATTAATAATATTTTCCTTAAATAATATTATTAAAATAATTACCAAAACAAATTTTCCTAAACGAAACAAAGAATCAGAAAATTTATTATAGTAACCAATAAATGCTGCAACTGCAAAAAGTACTATGATGAAAAGATCAAACATGAAATCACTTCCCTATTTATGTGCCTTTTTCTCATTTTTTTCTTTTATCTCAATCCATTTTTTCACTTCTTTTTCATCAATTAATTTCCAAGCGTTTCTAGTTGATTCTTTTACTTCATATAAAACAGAATCAGTTACATAAAATAAAGTTTCAATATCTTTAATAAAGTCATAATAAAAACAACATCCCATACTAATTCCTATCTTATATTCATAGTCATTAAAATAAATAACTGGAGTATCAAGAATTTTATTTAAAACTTCTTTAACTTTAGTTTCATCTTTTGTTTTAATAAAAACTAAAAACTCATCGCCACCAATACGATAAACTCTTCCTATTTTAAGAATGCATTTTTTTACATGTTCAACAGTAGATGTAAGTAATTTATCACCAGCCCAATGACCAAAACGATTATTAACATCTCTTAAAGCATCAACATCTAGAAAAATTGCATATCCCTTACCTTTTAATCTCTTTAAATCAGAAACACACTTAGCACGATTCCTAATCCCTGTTAAAAAATCATAATCACTTTTTCTTTGAAGTTTGTAAATAATTATTAATAATACTAAAATTATTAAAATTAAAATTATTTCAAAGGGCGTAAAATTATAAAATCCTTTCATTTTAAACCTCCTCTCTATCTTTTTCTATTTCTGATTCATAATATTCTTTAATACCTAACTTTAATCTTTTTGCAACAAATCCTCCAATTCTTGATTTTACCTTTTTGTTATATTTATCAATAAATTTATTATGAACTTTTCGTGCTTCAATTAATCTTTCATTAATTTTTTCTAATAATTCTAGAAGTTCTAATAAAGTTGCATTTTTATTAATATATTCGCTTTTTCGAATTATTTCATGAACTTTAGTTTCAATCTTAAAAAGTTCTAGGTCTTTATCTTTATTATTTTTTAAATTTGAAAAATTAGATAATTTTGACATTAAACTTTCCACATCATCATATTGAAAAACAATATCTAAAATTTGAGCAAGAATTTCTTTTTTTTCTTCTAATAAAGTTACTATTGCTTTAGCTGATAAATCGCTTTCTTTTTGAAAACGACTTAGCCTAAGATAATTACGATTTAAAATAGCGAGTATTAAAACAATTAAAGCAACCACTAAGTAAATAAGCCCCGAAAATAACTCCGACATCTTAATCTTCCTTTCAACTCCATTTTATACTTTTTCCGCGTAAAAGTAAATTTTATTTACGAACATATTAAAAGTTTTTTTATATAAATATTATAAAGGAGGTTATTATGAAAAATATTATAAAGGGGGCAAGAGCTGAAATATTGGGTAATGCTTTAGCTTCTAACCTTAAAGGAATTGTAGAATTTTTCCCTTGGAATGATGGTACTTTAGTTAGAGTTTCTGTTACAAATCTTCCCGCTAATCCCGACGGTTTTTTTGCCTTTCATATCCATGAAGGTTCTACGTGCGAAACCCCTGGTAGCCATTTGAATCTAACAAATGAACCTCATCCAAGACATACTGGAGACTTACCACCCCTTTTATCTAATAATGGGTTTTCTTATATGATTGTTTTTACAAATCGCTTTACAATAGAAGATATTTTAAATAAAACCGTTATAATTCATAACAAAAAAGATGATTTTACAACCCAACCAGCAGGAGACCCCGGCGAAATAATTGCTTGCGGAATTATTAAAAAAATATAATATTTTTAAATAAATAAATCAGGCACTTTGTTACCTGATTTATTTTTATAATTTCTTTCTAAAGCATTATTAATATCCAATCAAAGTTCTGTGTAAATGTAAAAGTGTTTACTCAAAACCAATAAAAACTAATCCCAAAACATCTTCAATTTTCGCCCCAACATAACCAAAAAAGGAGCCTACAAAAATAAAATAAGTGCTACTAATTAATAAATGTTTTTAAACTTCTAATTTTTCAAAAGGATTAAAAGAATTTGAATTAT
>CAYWJS010000017.1:0-10311 GCA_964458855.1 uncultured Erysipelotrichia bacterium | reverse complement strand
AAAACCGCTTATTGCACAAGAAATCATAAAAAATTGTAGTAAATAACCAATTGTATAAGGAGTAAGTTTTTCAATAGTAATAATGTTATTTAATACTTTTCCATTTAAGTGGGCTTTGCTTGTTGCAGTGGATGCGATATGATTTAATTCATTTAGTGTTTTATTATAATAAGGAACAACAATATCATTATTGCTTTCTTTTACATTAAAAACTGTTTCAAAAAGAATTTTGTTTCCATCTTGTATAAATTGACCTAAAGAGTGAAGATCTCTTGTGTTAATTAGATTAATTGGAAGAAGTCCTTTTTCTTCTTTTCCAAGAGACTCTGCATATAGTTGTTTTAACCACTCAGTTAGTCCATAAAGTTTTGGTTCATAAACAACATAGGCTTCAACTAATTTACCGCGTTTTGCCATTATTTCACGAATAACAGCATAATGAAATGCGTCTTCAATATTTTCTAAAGCATCTTTTGCTCCTTTTTTTAGCTCATTTAAATCAATTCCTGATACCCTAATTGGAAGAAGTCCTACTGGAGTAAATACTGAGTAGCGTCCACCAATTTTTTCAGGGATTGTAAATAACTTATAACCATTTCTTTTAGCATCTTCCCATAAAGGACTGTTTTTTTCTGTTGTAATAATTATACGTTTTTTAAGTTCTTCTTTTTTATATTTTTTTTTCATAAATTCAAGTAATAGTTTATAAGTTATGCTTGTTTCAAATGTTGTTCCTGATTTAGAAATAACATTAATAATTATGTCTTTATCTTTGATAAGATGGGTTAAATCATGGTAGTAATCGCTTGAAAGAGAGTTTCCAAGAAAATATATTTGGGGACTTTTTTTGGCATTATGATAATAGTCATTTAAAGCTTTTATTGTGGCATAACTTCCAAGGTAAGAGCCACCTATTCCAACAACAATAAATGCATCACAGTTTTTTCTTATAAACTCTGCTGTTTCATTAATATCATTGATTAGATGGGATGAAAAAAGCTCATCCACATCTAACCAATCCATCATATCTTCTCTTTCGTTTATAAAGTTTTGTGCAAGGGGAAAATACTTATCATATTTTTTTATTTCTTTTTCTTTAATAAATTCTTTTACATATGTAGAAAAATCAAATTCAATCATTTTTCTTCGCCCATCCTTACTATTACTTCGTGAGTTTTACCATCATCTACTAGTTTAATTTTATTATCTTTAATTTCTTTATTATCAAGAGTTACTTCAATTACTCCTGATGAAACTTGGTTTTCATTAATAACTGTGATTACATAATCAGTGCTTAAGTATTTGTAATTTATAGTGAAGTTTTTCCATTCTGGGTTAATGTGAGGATCAATCGTTAAGAAGTCCCCTTCTTTCTTAAACCCAATAATTTCTTCAAGTCCTACTTTATAAGCCCAGCCAGCTGAACCTGTATACCATGTCCATCCACCACGTCCTAAATGGATTGGATGTGAATAGATATCAGCTGCAATAACATAAGGTTCAGTTTTGTATAGGTTAACCCCTTCTTCTGTTTGAGTTCTGTTAATTGGGTTAATCATTTGATAGTGATTATAAGCAAGCTCTGCTTTTTTAAGTTTTATAAGGGCCATAATATACCAAAGAGCAGCATGTGTATATTGTCCACCATTTTCTCTTGTTCCTACAATGTAATCCTTAATATAACCTGGATTATTTCGAATATTTCTAAATGCTGGAGTAAGTAGTTTTATAATCTTTCCTTCTTTATCAACAAGATTTTTTTCTACTTCTCTTACAATTCTATCTTGTTGATCAGGCGTTGCAACATTTGCAAGAATTGCCCATGCTTGACATAATAAATCAATTCTACATTCTATGTTGTTTCTTGAACCAATTACTTCACCATTGTCAAAATATGCTCTAATAAACCATTCTCCATCCCAAGCATTTTTCTGAATTGCTTGATAAAGTTCTTTGCTTTTACTTTCACATAAATCAATAAATTCTTTACCAAATTCTTTATCATAAAGTTTAATCTTCTCTAAAATATCGTATAAAAACATTGCAACAAAGACACTTTCTCCAAAGCCTTTTTCTCCAACTTTATTCATTCCATCATTCCAGTCTCCACTACCTATAAGTGGTAGATTATGACGGCCAAAACGATTTAGGCTTCTTTCAATTGCAAGTTTTATATGATTTAGAAGAGTATCAGTTTCTTCCGTATAAGAATAATGAATTCCTTTTTCTAATTCGTATTCTTTTAACTTTTCTCCTTCAACAAATGGAACTTGTTCTTTAATAATTGAACTATCACCAGTAATTTTTAAGTATTCTAATGTTACATATGGAAGCCATAAGTAATCATCAGAAAACTTTGTACGTGAACCAAACATTAATTCTTCATGCCACCAGTGTAGTACATCTCCTTCTTTAAATTGATGGGCAGCATGTGTAAGAATTTGTTTTCTTGCCCGTTCTGGTTCAATGTTTAAAATCGCAAGTACATCTTGTAATTGATCACGGAATCCTGTTGCACCACCAACTTGATATAATCCTGCTTTTGCAAGAAGTCGTGAAGCATAAGTTTGATATAAATACCAACCATTCATAACATAGTTAAATGATTTATCTGGTGTATTTATTTGAATTTTATTTAGTTTTTCATCCCAATAATTTTTTACTTTCATAAATTCTTCAGAAACTTGTTTTTGATCAAAACTTAAGTTTAGTGATTCAAAGTTTTCTTTATCACAAGTTCCAAGAACAAATGAGAATGTTTTTGTTGCTTTTGCTAAAAGTTCAAGACTTACAGTTAAAACAGTGTTCTTTTTATATTCTGATGCATTAAGTTTTTCTGTTGCTGTAAGATAAGCAAGTTTATTACGGAAAGTACTATTATATGTATTTGTAACTTTATAGACATTATTTTTCTCATCAAATGTTGTATCTAAGTAGCGGTATTCATATTCTAAGGCAACACCTAAAACAAGTTTTAATGCAAGAGATATATCTATTTTTGTTTTGTCACTCTTTTTGTTTGTAACTTCAACTTCATAGAATTTGATGTAATCATCTTTTGCTACAAACTCTTTAATATTAATTTCATAATCATTAGTAATTGAAGAATAAATAGTATAACCAAAACCATGTTTTATTTGTGTTGGAACAAATACTTTATTATCAATAAGTATTTGTTCACTGCTTGGATCATATACCAAATCATTACTCCATGATGTAAGTTTAAATTCACGACTGTTATATGCAAAAGTAAAGCCACCAAGACTATTTGTAACAACCGTTCCAAAATCATCATTACTTATAATATTTGCCCATGGTACAGGTGTATCAACGCGAGTAATTAAGTACTCACGACCACCCTCTACAAATCCTCCGTAACCATTGTAAAAATCAATTGGTTCTGGAAGTTGTTGTTTTTTAGGTGCTATCCTTTGAGAAACCATTAACACCTCTAAAACAGGAGCACTATCAAGAATTCTAAGTTGTTCTTCTAAAGTTTTATCATCGGCTGTAAATTCAACATGAGCAACAATTTTTAGAAGCGTTTCTTCTTCTGGTGTTAAATTGTTTGCTGAAATAATATGTACCCCACCATCTAAATTTTCAAAGTAATTAGATGAGTGAATGCGGTGCAATAATTTATTAATATGATTTGTAATTAAAATTTCTTTCTTCAAAGTTTCTCCATTAATAATTACAAAATCAAAGTAAAGGGCACGACTTTTGAAAAATTCATAAGCTTTTAAGATATGGTTGATAAATCCTAAATCTTCAACACTATTAATTCGCGTTAAAATAATTGGCAGGTCACCAGAGATTCCAAATTTCCATAAATCTTTCTTTGTAAGTTTATTTTTAGCAAGAAGTAGTGCACGTTTTTCTGTTTTATTAGTAACTGAATAAACATGTTTTAACATTTGATTAAATAATTTTATTTGGTTACCAGAAAGACCTGCATAACTATTACGCATATTATTTAATACTGTTATCATATCAAAAGCTGACTCAATTGATGTTTCATCACAATATGTATCAACAATTTCTTTAATTTGTTCTTTTGATTTACCAAATCCAACTAATAAGTAAATTGTCTTTTTCCCTTGTGATTTGACTGTAACTTTTTGTCTTAACGCCATAATTGGATCAAGAGAGGCCCCATATGTTCCTTGTAAAGGAATATTATTCATAATTACTTCTGGATTTGAAACATTGTTATTTCTACCAATAAAGTTTATTCTGTTTGTTTCAAACTCAACAGTCTCTCTTTCATCACCTGTAAATAAGCGACTTACTATAAAGTAACGTGTATTTTCTTTTGTTTTTGATTTTCTTGTAAAAATTAATGATTGTGTTCTTTGGTCAAATTCAGTTGAAATTGTAATACTATTAAATGCACGGTGTGCAATATCAACTTCATTTCTACACATAATTACTTCCCCATAAGATGTAACTTCTAATTCTACGTCTTCATTTGTATTATTTTGGAAAGTAATCTTTCTAATTTCTGCTTCATGATCTTTTACAACCGCAATTTCTGTATTAGTTACAATTCCATCATCTTCTCTTACATATTTAATACGGTCAGATGCGAAAGTTACTTTATAACTTCCTGGTTCTGTATAAAGTGGAGCATAAGTATTTGACCATACTTTATTAGTATTTAAATTGCAAATATAAAGGAATATTCCACAGTCTTCATCACTTGCATTGCGATAACGGTTAACATAAAGATTTTTGTATTTACTAAAGCCAACACCACGATCATTTAATACAACAGCATAATTACCATTAGAAAGAACTCCAACTTCTGAAATATCACTAAGCTTACTATATTCACGAACATCATTTATTATTTGCTCTTTTGGATATTGTTGTTTTTTATAACGTTCTGCCTTTTTATTAATGTATGGCTTAATTTGTACTTTTTCTTTCAATAACATTTCAATTGAATTAATTCTTTTATCACTATGGAAATATTCTTGAATAATATTATCTTTTAAGTAATTTGTAAGGCTTGCTAAAATCATTCCTTGGTGATGCGCATAATATGCTTTAATAATTGCACGATCATCATAGTCATATGACTCATACAAGCCATAAACACCATACATACCTAATTTTTTAAACTTTTGAATATTGTTGTATACTTCTTTGTCAGCAATACTAATTGCCATAATTGAACTATATGGGGAAACTACAATTCGGTAATCTTTACTGCTTTCACGTAGTTTTAGGTAAGGTATTCCAAAACTACGATATTTATAGTTTTCTGAATCATCTAATTCATCACAAGCAGCCTCAGATATTCCCCACGGAAGATCTGGGTCAATCTCACGCATAAATTCACGATGTGCGTAATATGCAAAATAATATGTCTCATCAAGTAGTGTATGCTTAAATGTCTTCATAAAAATTAGTGGCATAAAGTACTCAAAAGCACTTCCCATCCATGAAGCAACACCTTTATAAAATTTATATCTTGTAAGAGTTTTATCTAAGCAAAACCAATGTTTATAAGGAACATCACCTTTGGCAATAGCAATAAAGCTTGTAAGACGTGATTCTGAGGCAAAGTTATTATAACTATATGGAAGTAGAGTTTGGTCACTTCCTTGATAACCAATACTAAAGACATCTGTTTCTTGGTTATAAAGCATCTTAAACTTCATTTCTTCAATTAAGTGATCAACTAAATATTGAAGTTCTTGTCCTCCATAATGTTTTAAAAATCCTTTTACAACATAAAGAGATGCAATAAAGTTTCCATTATCTACTGAAGAGATAAAGAATGGATACATTTTCTCACATGTTTTAATGTTATACCAATTATAAAGATGTCCATTCCATTTTTCTAATTTATTTACAGTTTTTAAGATGTTTCCAATTAATTTTATTGCTTCATTTTTACTAATAAAATCAAATTCTGCTGCTGAAACAATACTTACAAGTGAAAATCCAATATTTGTTGGTGATGTTTTATCATCAACACGACTTGCTCTGTTAAATTGGTAATTATCTGGAATTAAGTAGTTATTTTCTTCATTTAAAAGATTTGAAAAATACTTCCATGTGCGAGCAGCAAGCTCAAATAATTCTCGCTTTTGATCTGTATTTAAGTTTTGTGTATCACTCTTAATTGGACGACTAATATGATATAAAAGAACTGGTGCTAAAAGCCAAAACACTGCAATAATTAAAGCAAAATAGATATATTCTATCTTAAAAATTGCTGTAAAAATAACTAAAAGAATTGCAGCAATATAATTAATACGAAAAGCTAATAAATACGTTTTTAAAGTGTTTTTTAACATTTTTTCTATTTCTTCAGCCGTAATCCAATTTAGTAAACGCTTCTTACTAATATACATTCGATATAACGCTTTACAAATTGAATCAATATAAAGTTCTGTCTCATATGGAAGAAGGGCAAATTGAATTAAAGATTTATTTACTACTGCAAAAATTCCTCTAATTAAATTTAAATAATACTTTAAGAAAAGATCATATTTATGACGATAAATAAGTCTGTTTAATAAGTAAAAGAAGATTGGGGTTGCAATAATTATAGCAACTAAACCAATGTAATAAATTGGTGATTGAATACCAATACTAAAGCCATAAAAAATAATTAGTAAAAGGAAGAAACTAACTAAACTTCTTCTTAGGTTATCAAATATTTTCCATTTTTCAAGAATTGTAACTGGGTTTTTAACTTTTTCTTTTTTTCTATTTCTAACTTTTCTTTTTAACCAACTAATAATTTGCCAGTCTCCACGATTCCAACGATGATGACGAGCAGCATCATTTAAATAACTACTTGGGTAATCATCAAATAGTTCAACATCACTTAAAAATCCACAACGAAGGTAATTTCCTTCTAATAAGTCGTGACTTAAAATTAAATTATCAGGAAAAGCATCACCTAAAACTTCATCAAATACTTCTAGATCATAAATACCTTTTCCAACAAAACTTCCTTCTCCAAAAACATCTTGGTATAAATCAAAGCATGCAGTTGTATAAGTATCTAAACCACCAAGACCAGCATAAAGTTGTGAATACTGTGATTTATTTGTTACTAAAACATCTATTCCAATTCTTGGTTGCATAATTGCATAACCATCAATTACTTTCCTTTTATCTTTTGAAAGTACTGGTTGATTCATTGGATGTGCCATTGCTCCAACTAGCTTAAATACCGTATTTAATACAAGTTTTGTATCTGTATCAAGTGTTATTACATATTTTATAGGCACATCAAAATCATCGAAAGTATCAACATAGAAAAGTTCTTCTCGTTCTTCTTTCGATAGTTTTCCAAGTAATAATTTATTGAAGTGATGCAGTGCTCCTCTTTTTCTTTCAAATCCTAAGTAGCACTCTTCTGATTCACTATAAAAACGATTTCTATAAATAAAATAGAATATTTTCTTACCATATTTTTCATTTAATTCATTAACTTTTTTAATTCCTGCTTGTTTAATCTCCTCTTCATTTCCAACTAACTTTTTATCTTCACTTGATGCATCGCCTAAAAGAGTAAAATATAAATTATCAGATTTATTAGATAAATAATATGTCTCAAGAGCTTCAAACATTGCTCTTACCTTTGCTGTATCTTTAATAATTGTTGGAATAACAACCATTGTACTATATTCTTTTGGAATTTTATCTTCAAATTTTAATTTAAAAAGACGCTTTGTTGGTACTATTTTCATTAAAATTTGATTGATAATTTCAATCACAAGCGAACTTACTGGAATAACTAAAAGGAAAAATAGTGGTTTTCCTAAAAAGTTTGCTAAAACTAGTGAAAGAAAAACTGTTCCAACAACAATTCCTAAAATATAAAGAACAATTCTAAGTTCATAATTTGGTTTTTTAAATAAAAACCAACCAATATGCTTGTTTTCTTCTTTTTTGGCAACATCTATTAACTTTTTCGCATAATCATATTCATTAATTTTCTTTCTTTTTGCTTCCTTTATAATTTTATTTCGATAATCAAATTTATTATCTTCATATAAATTGTTATAAATATTATCTTCACGAATTAATAATTGCTCAGTAAAACTTATTTTTTCATATAAATATTCAAGTTTAAATTTACTTACCTTTTTAATTGATGAGAAAATATTAACCATTAAAATATTGTCTTTAGCAAGATCATTTTGTGACTCACTTATTACTTCCTTTAAAGAAAGATTATGTTTTTCTAATACTCTATTTAATTCTTCAAAAGCATCATCTGCTGAATTACCTAATTGTTTTAACTTATTATTTAAAAGTTCAATATAATAATAGTGATTTTCAATATCTTTTGGGAGATCTAAATCAATACTTGTTTTTCCCACTTTAAAAAGTCTTTCAATTTTTTCTTGTTCATTTAAACGATTATTTAATTTTAGTGATAATTTATGAAGGCGCATAATTATAATCATTCGTAAAAATATATAAATTAAATTTATTTCTAAATACGAAAAATAATCATTATTTTCTTCTTGATATTTTTTCAATTCAGAAAATAACTGTTTTTTATTAACATTAAAATCACAAGCTTCAAGAATACTTTCAACTAAGTTATAAATTTTTTCTTTTCTTGCTGTTGGTATTCTTCTTATCTCGCGACTTAAATAGTCATTATTAATATGTTTTTCTTGTTCTACAATTAAATAAAAATTATCAACAATCCATTCATTAATACTACCAATGATATAATTACTTTTTGCTTTATTAATTAATTTTCGATAGTATTTAGTAAGTTCCAGCATTCCTTTGTTAAATCTTTTAATAATTGCATCCTTCATAAGTTCACCTCACATAACTAAATACTAGGATACGTTTATTATACCATATTTTAAAAAACTTGGTATTTATTAGGAAAATTTAATGATATAATAAAATTAGGTGATAAAATGAGAATAAAAACAGATATTAATGATTACATATTTAGGGGCTATGACATTAGAGGAATTTACGAAAAAGATTTAGATGAAGATGTGGCATATACTATTGGACTTGCATTTGGAACAAAACTTGTAAAAGAAAGAAAAAATACAACCGTTATTGGTTATGACAATAGAAGTTCCTCTCCTTTTCTTTTTAAAGCTCTTGCAAAAGGTATTAATGAGACAGGAGTAGATGTAATAAATATTGGTCTTGTTACTACACCAATGTATTATTATGCTCTAAAACTTTTTAAAACTACATCAGGAATTATGATTACAGCAAGTCATAACCCAAAAGAATATAATGGTTTTAAAATGAGTTTTAATGGAATTTATAATACATATGGAGAGTATATTCAAGAATTTAAAGAACTTGTTAAAAGTTGTGATTTCATCCAAGGAAAAGATGGAAAAATTATTACAAAAGATATTAAAAATGATTATCTTGATTATATTTTAGAAAGTATTAGTTTTGGTCCCAAAAGATTAAAAGTTGTTGTTGATTGTGGTAACGGAACAACTAGTGTTATTGCTAAAGAATTATTTGATAGATTAAACATTGATTATATTCCCCTTTTCTTTGAATCAGATCCAAACTTTCCAAATCATCATCCTGACCCAAGTGTTCCTGAAAATCTTATACATTTAAAAGAAACAGTAAAAGAAGTAAAAGCAGACCTTGGAATTGCATTCGATGGTGATGGAGACAGAGTCGGTGTTGTAAGCGAAAAAGGAGAAATGATTAATGTAGACCTTCTTATGGTTATTTTTATTCGCGATCTTTTACCAAAACTTAAAGATAAACGGATTTTATTTGATGTAAAATGTTCAAAAGCACTGAAAGATGAAATAGTAAAACTTGGAGGAATTCCAATTCAATATAGAACAGGAAATTCTTATTTAAGAGCAAAAGTTGTAGAAGATAATATTAAATTTGGAGGAGAACTTTCAGGACATATCTTCTTTAATGATAAGTTTTATGGTGCAGATGATGGGTTTTATGCAGCACTTAGAATTCTTGAAATTTTAACTAATACTGATAAAACAATAAGTGAACTTTTAGAAGGTGTAAATAAATATTATTCAACACCTGAAATCAAGTTAAGTACTCCAGATAATATTAAGTTTGAAAAAATTGAAAAAGTTAAACAATATTGCGAAGAAAAAGGATATAAAACACTTGCAATCGATGGTTGCAAAGTTCTCTTTGATGATGGATTTGCTTTAATTCGTGCAAGTAATACTGGACCTAATATAACACTTAGGTTTGAAGCAAAAACAGAAGAAAGACTAAACGAAATAAGAAATGAATTTTTAGAATTAATGAAAACAATATAAAAAGAGGAATTATTTCCTCTTTTTT
>CAYWJS010000016.1:8607-12408 GCA_964458855.1 uncultured Erysipelotrichia bacterium | reverse complement strand
CCCTATATTGATCAAAAAACAATGGAAATTCACTACGGTAAGCATCATAATGCTTATGTAACTAACTTAAATAACTTAATTAGTGGAACGGAATTTGAAAGTTTAAGTGTAGAAGAATTAATATTTAATTTAGATAAATTACCAGAAAGTATTCGTACAGGCGTTAGAAATAATGGTGGTGGGCATGCAAATCACACCCTATTTTGGAGTATTCTTACTCCTAATAGTAAAGGTGCTCCAACTGGTGAGTTAATGACTCAAATTAGGAATACATTTGGAAGTTTCGAAAGTTTTAAAGAAGAATTTTCAAAAGCGGCAACAACTGTTTTTGGCTCTGGATGGGCTTGGTTAGTTGTTGGTAATGGTAAGTTAGAAATAATGACTACACCTAATCAAGATTCACCATTAATGGAAGGTATAACTCCTATTTTAACACTTGACCTTTGGGAACATGCTTATTACTTAAAATATCAAAATAAACGTATTGAATACATTGATGCTTTCTTTAATATCATTAATTGGGATGAGGTTGAAAAACTATATAAAAATGCAATTTAAAATAAATAAAAGGTATTTAAAAATACCTTTTATTTTTATTACTTTTCTAGTGTTTTTTGAAGCGAATTATTCTTTTTATTATGTCATCTATTTTCTTTTTCTCTTCCGGGCAGTTTTGTTCTAAATATTTTTTAATTTCTCCAAAACGTTTTACTTTATAATTAACTCTTACCTTGGCTGCACGAAACAATTTTTCAGCTTTTTTCTTTGTATTTTTATGTAAATATATTACCATTGTTTTATATAATTTTCTAGATTTAATTTTTTAAAAATGACCTACTATTCTTTATTCATTAATAGTTTCTTCTAATAAAGTAAATCCTAGTTCATCATAAAAACTTTTTAAGTTTTCAATCTTTTGCAATTCATATTCTACATAAAGCTTATAATTAGCAGTATTTTTATCAATTTTATTAAATTCTATAGTTGCAATAGTTATTACGCTACCATTTTCTCCGCGTTCTACCTTATAAGAGATTCCTTTACTTTTTCTATTTACTTCATTTTTCATTACTACATAAAATTCATCTAAGAATTTTTCTAATTTTTCTTTATCCTCTGATTTTAAGTTTTCATCAATATATCTTGTAGTTTTCAATATTCCTTTTAAAGCGTTGTTATTTCGATATTCATATGTAAATAATTCTTGAGCATATATACCTTCCACTTCTGCTTTTAAAACTTTTTCAAATACTAATTTTGCTTTTAGTTTATTTTCACAACTAATTAGTAATATAGATATAACTAGTAGTGATAAAATTTTTATATATTTTTTCATGTTTTTCTCCATTCTATTAATTAAAAATCATCGTTTTGATAACCTTGAAACACAATTTTAGTTGAAGGAATTGCACTAATAACTTTATTAATATCTTTTTTTGCTTCTTCTATTGTATCATATCCTTGGTGTCCGGTTGCAATTGTATTATAAATTTCATTTCCTTCATTATAACCAACATTAATTGTTTCTGTTAAACGCCAATAAAACTTATCATTTTTGGGACTTCTATAAATATAAAAAGCAAGACTCAAACTCCCGCACCCCCTTAAATTTTAAAAAAAGTATTAGTGAAGTGATTTTTTCTTTTCAAGGTTTTTTTCGTTTTTAATTGTTTCACAATACTTATTATATTCTTCAAAAACTTTTTTTGAAAGTTCAAGTGAACTTTTTAATCGCAAACAAAAGCCGTGGGTTAATCTTTTTTGTTATTTTTTCATATTCCGCTTCAAGAAATTTAACAATTCTTTCTGCTTGTTTTAATTTGTTTTTATTTTTCATAAGCATCTTCCAATTCTAAAAAAGACCAATAATGGTCTTTTTATTTTTCAACATCTAATTTTAAGAATGGTGATAAAATTAAACCAATTGCAAAGATAAGAGTTAAATATAGACCAATATCTAAAAGTTGGATAATAGCATGCTTAGTATAAATAAAAGTAGTAATAGAAATCATTAAGATAAATAATCCTGTAAATATAGAAATATATTTTACATCTTTATTTAGAAGAGCGGTTATAATAATAACTAAACTTAATAGTGGAATACCATAAATAATATATAAAAGATTACTTGCTTTTTCTAAATCAAGTGCAGTGTTTATTTCATTTGCAGCATTTACAATGTTATAACCAGCAATTGTACCAAAGTCTGGAATTTTAACCCACGGCAAGAAAAAAGCAATAATAATACCAAGTGCTAAAATTGGTTCAAGTTTTTTTAAATTTTTCATATTATCTCCCCCATTTTTATATTTTTTATAAGAAACTATTTATTTTCTTCTGTATCTACCTTAAATGCTTCATAGGCACATATTCCTAATCCCACTAAAGTTAAAATTACACAAACGAAGAAGAAAAAACCAAGATTATATGTAAGTAAAAAAGCTCTGAATCCTTCAATGTCGTTATAACTAGCAGGATTATTAATGGCAAGGTTAATTAATAAAAGAATACTTAAAAGACCCCAACTATATAATAATGCGCCAAAAAACATTTTCTTCATCTTTTTCCCCCCTTAATTTTAATTGCTATAAGATACTATTTTACAAATTCATCTATTTCTTCTTCAAATTCTTTTAATTCCTCAATTGTAATAATACTACTTCGATATTTAAATTTATTTTTATTAGTCATTTTATTTAATGGTAACTCTTTAACTAAAACAGGTTCTTTATTAGCAAGCTTTGTAAGTTCTTTTGTAAGTTTTTCTTTTTGATTTGTTTCGCCATTACAAATTGTTATAAAGTAATATTTATTTATATATTCTTTTTCTTTTTCAATAAAAGATTTAATTGGTGTCGCAATTTTTCCATACCAGATTGGACCTACAAATATTACCTGATCATACTTTTTTAAAATTTTATTATAATTAGTTAGTTGGGGTTTTCTTAGAAAAAGCAAATCTAAAAAGATTGTAAGTTTTGTTCTCGGGTTTAATTCATAAATTTTATGAATACTACAGTTTAGTTTTTCTTGAAGTTTATATGCAAGTTTTTGATTATTACCAGAGAAGGAATAATAAACAATTATTGTTTTCATATTTTCACTTCCAATACAAAAAACTAAAACGATATAACTTATGATAATATTATAACACTTTTGTTAGATTTTAGAAAGATTACCTAAAAATTTCATTTTTTTATCACAAATCTCCATTCAATACTTTTGTATGGTTCAGTTGCATAATCTATACCAATTCGCTTTGAAGTTTCATAATTTGCTTTAAAACCATCATCTTCAATCCAAATATCCTTTGAAGTTGTAAGATTAACTTTGTTTATACTTTTATCTATTTCCATTGCTTTAGTTAGTTTTCCTGGACCAGCAAAACCTTCTACTCCACGAATAAGTACTGCTTGGGGTTCATTTTCTTTTCCTGTTACAACATTAAATAAATAATGAATACCATAACACAAATAAACATAAGTATACCCTCCCCTCATATATAAAGGGGCATTTCTTTTTGTTTTTCCAAAACGAGCATGACATGCAGTATCTTCTTCGCCACGGTAGATTTCTGTTTCTGTAATTCTTAGTTTTATAATTTTTCCTTTTTTTGTTTTTCTAACTAAAAGTTTTCCAAGAAGTGCTGGTGCCACTACTAATGCATCTTGAAGATAAAAATCTAAATCTAATCGTTTCATTAATACCACCTAAATTTTATCAATATTTTAATGTAAAAAAACTATGATTTAATTTTATCATAGTTTTTTTAGTATCTTCATTACTTATTATTCATTATTT
>CAYWJS010000016.1:0-8507 GCA_964458855.1 uncultured Erysipelotrichia bacterium | reverse complement strand
ATTCATTATTTCTTCTGCTTTTTTCTTTCTTCTTACTTTCACTACTTTATATTCATACATAATAATCACAGCCTTCTTTAATTATCACTATTTATATTTTACCATATTTTGTTAGTAAAAGTAAGATTAAATTTATGAAAAAATTACATCATTAAGTACCATAAAGATAGCACCAATTACAAAAAATATAATAAATAATTTATTGTTTTTATATTTTCTTGCGGTCGGAATTAATTCATAAAATGATATGTGTAACATAATTCCTGCTATAAAAGATAAAAGCAGTCCAATTACAAAACTATTTAGATAACGACTTAAGAAAAGATGAGCAAGTAAGGCGCCAAGGGGTTCAGAAAGACCAGAGATATATGTATAAAGAAATGCTTTTTTACGATTTTTAGTGGCAAAATAAATTGGCATGGCAATACTAATACCTTCTGGGATATTATGACTGGCAATTGCAATTCCGAGAGGAAGACCAAGAGTAAGGTCTTCTGCTGTTGTTAAAAATGTTGCTATTCCCTCGGGAATATTATGAAGTATTATTGCAAGCATTGAAAAAATTCCAACTCGATATAATTTATTTTCACCTAAATTTTCTGGTAAATGTTTATCAATTAAAAATGAAAAAATTAATCCCAAGATGAGTGCTATTATACTAATTATAATTGTGGGGATAATATGGAATTTATCGTTTAAATAAACTATTCCCTCTGGCAAAAGATGAATAATTGAAATTGTGATCATTACTCCTGCTGCAAAACTTAAAGAACCAACAATAAGTTTTTCACTATGTTTTTTAATAAATACTACAGGAATTGCTCCAATTAATGTTGAAAGTCCAGCCAGTGTAGTTAATAAAAATGCTAATTCAATATTACTCATATAACCACCTATTTTACTATATGAAAGTCTTCTGTTGCATAGAATAAACGGATAAGATGCCTTTATCCGTTTTTAAAAAACTATACATAAATTTTAACAAGTTTTTTAAAAAATACAAGTAATATGATTATTTTTTTAATGCTTTTTCTAAGTTATTTCCTTTTTCCATTTCTTTTTCTTTTTCATAATAATGTAATACAGTTTTTAAACTTTTTTCAATATCATTAAATGTTTTCTTTTCTTGTAGAGAACGTTTAATATTTTTTGAATAATCAGAATGTAGTCCTACTAAGTAATGTTTTATTGCCATAATTGCAAGCTCATCATCATTTTCATCAAAAGCTTTACAAACTGCTTCTTTCGTTCCAACTAAAGCACAAAAGTTTAACATATCATTTGGTAGTGTTTCTTCATCTTCATAATCTACATCATTTGAAAACTCAACAATTAACGGATCAGTTTCATATGTCCAAATTTTCTTATAATCCCATTTTGTATCAAGTACTTCTTTAATTTTTCCATAATTAATATTAAATTTTCTTTGCGTTGTATCTACTAATAAATTAAGATATCTTCTGTGTTCATCGCAAGTTTCAATTTTTACTTGATAAGGTTTTTTTTCAGAATTTGTTTCAATAATTGTTGTTGAATCAAATCCACAAACAAAGCATGGAGTTGCTTTTGGATTTGTAGAATGTTTTGTGTTACAAGCTTTATCAATTAATTTTTTGAAGTTTTTTGCTGCAGTTTTTGAAGAAAAACTAAACGTTGCTTCATTAGAAAGCTTTTCTTCTAATAAGCAAATATTTGCATGACCTTTAAAGCCATGACTTGGTGTTCCATAACGAGGATGTTCTTCCTTTTTTAAAGGTACTATTTCATTATCTATTCTAACATTAATAAATTCTATATAATCTGCTACTGCAAAAAAATTAGCACCACATTCTGGACATGTATAAAAATGAACATCAGAACGTGATTCATCATTTATATTGCAATCTGCAAAACCACAATTAACACATCCAAATTCCCGATAAGAATAAATACTTACTACTTTCACAATACTTCTCCCCTTTTCTTAGTGTAAAATATTATACCAAGATTTTGAAAACATACAAGTAAATTTTACAAAAAAAGGAATCTAATATTTTGATTCCTAAAAACTTTCAGATATTTTGTATGCAATGAATAGATAAATAATTATTAAAACAATTTGATAATTATCTTTAATAAAATCCCAGTATTGTAAGTATACAAAGTTATATATAAAATAACCAATGACACTTAAAATTAATAATACTATTAATATTTTAGAAAGTGTTTTTATTACTTTGTGTTTTGGGTTTTCATAATAAATATATTGGCCATCAACTACTGTTTCTTTTTGTTTTCTTTTGTTTTTTAACTTGGCATCATATTGTTCTTTTTTCTTTTTATCTTTTAATACATTATATGCTTCATTAATATCCTTAAAAATTTCAGCAGCTTTTGGATCAGGGTTAATATCTGGATGATATAACTTTACCAGCTTTTTATATGCTTTTTTTATTTCTTCTTGACTTGCCCGTCTTTTAACACCTAATACTTTGTAATAATCCATAAAACTACACCTTCTTATGTAACTGTATTATTAAATCTTATATATATTGTATCATTTTTTTAAAATTGAATAAATAACTTTATTAAAAATAACATATATTTTATATTTAAAATAAAAAAGTGAGATAATTCTCACTTTTTATACTGTTCTTGATTGAATCTCTGCCATCTTTGCAAATACTTCACGAGCATTTTCTTCTGTTAACGCAGTATAGCCAAGTTCTTTTAAAGCTTGTATTTTAATTAAATTTAATTCTTGTGTGCGGTTCATTTGTTCTTCTTTTACTCGTTTTAAATCTTGTACAAATTTTTCATGTGTTTCAAGTATCTTTGTTCTACTATAACGCCCACTCTTATATAATGAAAATCCAGAATATAAAATACTTTCTAAAACTACTTGATTGTGCTCATTAAAGCTAAATATTTTTGGATCTGTATAACCAAATGCTTTTGATAAATACTCAAGAATATATTTAATTTCATGAGAATTATTAATATTTTGAATAATTTCATGTAATTGTTTAAATGTAATATATGTATCTTTATTAATTGAAGATTTAATAGTGTAAATAATATCACTAATTAATTCTTGGTATTCAACTGGTAAATCAGTAAATTCACTCTTTGCATTTAATGTTGTAATTTTCATTCCTTGTGCTAGGCGCTCATCTATTGCTTTAATATAATCGTAATCAATTGAAATATTTTTAATTTCCTCAATTGAATTAATGTCAAGTAGTTTAAACAAGCGAATTTTCTTTTCTTTTGGCCAATCATTAATACTTTCCATCTTTAAATAGTTATAAACCATTTGTCGAGAAACACCTAAATATTTTGCAAATTTTACTTTAGAAATTCCAAGTTCTTTCAAAATTCTTTCTAATTCTTTCATGCTTTCTTTCATATTAACCTTCCCCCCATTAATACTTCGAAATTTATAAAAAATAGAATGATGTCTTAATTTTTATTTAGTTTATATGTAAAATAATACTATTATTATCGTTTTTTGTCAAGGGTTTACAGTAGATGTGGGCCAATTTCTATAAAAAAACAAAGTTTATACAACTTTGTTTACAAATTATTTTGTTTTTTAAATATTGAATAAGTAAATGTAAGTAATATTATACTGTAAATCCAACCTATTGTCATATATTGTGTAAATGTTAAATTCATTGGTAAATTTGGCATTATTAGGCTTGTTATTGCTTTTGCCGACCAAACACCTGGTGCAACGCCAATAACATACTCTAACCAACCATCAACATAAAAAGATAAAATCGGAAATATTATTAAGATTCCGGTTGCTTTCATCATGGCAAAACCTTCTACTTTGTTTTTAGCAAGACTATAAAGCGGGTATTTAGATTAATTAAGGTATTGTAATTTTTCATTGTTTATATATACCTCCTCAATAATTCCCCCACCAAGACATTCTTCACCGAGATAGAAAACACAGGCTTGTCCTGGAGTTACCGCTTTTATTTTTTGCGGATATTTTACTTTAATATTTCCATCAGGTAAAAATTCAAGAGTTACATCATTGTCTTTTTGACGATATCTAAATTTGGCTGTACATTTATCTGGTTTTTTATCGCTAATCCAATTAATATTAGTAATTAATGCCTCATCACTATATAAGTATTCATTGTCTTCTCCTTGGGCAACATAAACAATATTTTCTTTTGCATTTTTTCCAACCACAAACCAAGGTTCACCAGCACCACCAATGCCAATTCCCTTTCTTTGCCCAATAGTATAATTAATTACACCATAATGTTTTCCAACAACTTCGTTGGTCCTAATATCAACAATATCTCCTTCTTTACGCGGAAAATAGTTATTTAAAAATTTGCTAAAGTTTCTCTCACCAATAAAACAAATTCCTGTTGAATCCTTCTTATCAGCAGTTTTTAAGTTATAACTTTTCGCAATTTTTCTTACTTCTTCTTTTGTTAGATGTCCAATTGGAAACAATATATTTTCAAGTTGCTTATTTGAAAGTTGTGATAAAAAGTAAGTTTGATCTTTATTTTTGTCTACTCCTCTTAAAAGTTTTCCATCCTCAAGCCTTGCGTAATGTCCGGTTGCAACATAGTCTGCTCCTAAACTTTTTGCAAACTCAATAAATGAATCAAACTTAATATATTTATTGCACATAATATCAGGATTAGGGGTTCTTCCTGCTTTTAATTCATCTAAAAAGTAAGTAAATACATAATCCCAATATTCTTTTACAAAATCAACACGATGTAGTGGAATATTAAGTTTTTCGCAAACTTCTTTTGTATCATTATAATCAACTTCTTGTGGGCAGATTTCATCTTGAAGTGTTGGGTTTCCTAAAATATCGTTATTTAAAGCACTATCCCAATTGCGCATAAAGGCACCAATAACTTCATAGCCTGCCTCTTTAAGAAGAATTGCTGCAACTGAAGAATCTACTCCACCACTTATTCCAACAATTACTTTTTTCATTGGTATCACCTAAAATTATTATAGCACACAATATTAATAGTTATTAAGTTAAATAAAAAAGTAATACAAAAATGTATTACTTTTAATATTCTGCAGAAAGTACTTGGAAATAACTTTGGGCATGTTTACATGCTGGGCATTCTTTAGGCGCAGTATTTCCTTCATGAACATAACCACAATTTGAGCAGATCCAAACAATTTCTTTTTCTTTTTTGAAAACAGTATCATTTTTAATGTTTTCTGCTAAACGTAAAAATCTTGCTTCATGATGTTCTTCAGAACGACAAATTGCTCTAAATGATTCTGCAATTTCAGGAAATCCTTCTTTGTCAGCTATTTCAGCAAATTCTGGATATAAATGACTCCATTCATCGTTTTCACCTTTTGCTGCCGCAATTAAGTTTTCATAAGTATTACCTTTTGCAACAGGATATGTTCCATGTACTAATAAATCAGCTGGAAGTTCTTCCCCTAGCCCTTCAATTATATATTTATAAAATACTTCAGCATGTTCTTTCTCGTTATTTGCTGTTTCAATAAAAATATTTTTAATTTGTTTGTATCCTTCCTTGTCTGCAACTGAAGCATAAAATGTGTAACGATTTCTTGCTTGTGATTCACCTGCAAATGCTTTCATTAAGTTATCTAATGTTTTTGTTCCTTTTAAACTTTTCATCTTTACCCCTCCTACTCTTAATAATTTAATAATAAGAAATAATTTAATTAATAGCAAGTATTAATTTAAATTTTGTTTTAAATTAAGCTAATTCTTCATATAGTTAATTAGAAAATTTTATTAATAATGGGGCATAAAATGAAAAATAATAATGAAACAAGTTATTTTGGTCAATGATTATGGAAGATCATGCAACATTTCTACTTAGTGCACTTTCTAGTAAAGAACAAGAACTTATAACAAAACTAAAGTATTACAAAGAAGTTTTTAAAAATATTTCCGAAAATATAAAACTTGAGGTTAATGCAAATCGTGATATATCAACCTCATTTATTAATAATATAATTACAATTCTTATCGAATTTATTGATTTAAAAAGAATTATTATGAAAAAACTTCTATTAATCACATGATAAATGAAGCACTTGATTTTTATTATTATTTAAAAGATATAAATGATACTAAAACAATGGATATAAACATTCAAAATATTAATCTTCATAAAATGTGACTTTTAGATGCAAGTGGACATGCAAGTTTTATTATGGATAGCGTTGATGCAAGTGAGACAAGTTTTAGAAAGGAAGCTTTTGAATTTAAATCAAAGTTTAATAACCTTCTTTTAAAAACTATTGAACTTGAAACAATTATTCCAAGAACTAGTTTAGATAATGGTCCTTTAAATTTATTTAATCGTGAGGTCAAAGAATTATTACTTGAATTTATTCAATTTTTACATAAAATTAAAAATTTACGAAAAGAATGCAAGTTGATGGCAAATGGTAATTTTATTCCCCTTGTTTTAGATCATATGATTCGCGAGGAAACATTTTATTTGACAAGAATACAAACGTTATTAAGTGATTACCAAAAAAAGAACTAACAATTGTTAGTTCTTATTTAATATTTCAGCAAAGTTTTTAATTTTTTCAGTGTTAATATTACTAAAGTGCTCTTCTGTATCAATATTAATTTTAGGAATTTTATCATCTATTTTTATAAGTCGCTTAAGAATAAATTTTTCTTTTTCATGAAGTTTTTTAATATTTAATTCCCCACCAAAAGATTCTTTTATAAGGGAATGTTTTACAAGTTTTCTTGGGAAAAATTTTTTCATTTTTTTATTGTCATAATCTCTTAAGGAACAGACAAACAGACCAATTCTTTTTTTTAGTAGAGTTTTTAGGGCTTCTTTACAAAAGTATTTTAAATCTATATGTATTTTATCAAAATAAACTGAGCCACCAATAATTATTTGATCATAATCATCTAAATTTATATTATTTCTATTTGATAATTTAAGTGTATGAACTTCTCCTTTTAAATGTTTTTTTAATATATTAATACATTTTTCTACACTTCCAAATCTTGTTTCATAAATTATTAATGTTTTCATTTAAGCCACCTCTTTAATCAAGGTTATTATATCATAAAAATTAATTTGTAATATTTTATATTTCATAATATACTTATTTTGTATAAAAATTAAGTGAGGTAATAATATGCAAGCATGGATTATTAGTATTATGTCTAAATATGGTTATATTGGAGTGTTTTTATTAATTCTTATTGAAAATATTTTTCCCCCTATTCCATCTGAGGTAATTTTACCTTTTAGTGGATTTATGACTACTGTAACAACAATGAATATATTTGGAGTTGTAACATCAGCAACATTTGGTTCAGTTATGGGGGCTGTTATTTTATATGAACTTGGAAGAGTTTTGAATGTTGACAGAATTAAAAAAATTGTTGCGCGTTGGGGATATATTTTAAGACTTACAGAAGAAGATATTGATAAAACTAATAATTGGTTTCAAAAACATGGATATGGTGCTGTCTTTTTTGGAAGAATGGTACCAATTATTCGAAGTTTAATTTCTATTCCTGCAGGAATGGCAAAAATGAACATGCCAAAGTTTATTTTATATACGACTTTAGGAACTGTTATTTGGAACTTTGCTTTAGTTTTTGCAGGTACTCTTTTAGGTGAATCATGGGAAAAAATTTTAGACTTTATGAATGTTTATTCAGAATTTACTTATTTTGTTTTAGCTTTTCTTGTTATTATTTTCATTGTAGTTTATATAATTAAAAGAAGGAAAAAATAAATACTAGAATTTTCTAGTATTTATTTTTATGCTATAATTTTTATAACTTTAAAATAGTGAAAGATGTGATATCTTGAACATTATAATTAAAAAATTAAAGGAAAATTTGTTTGCTGTTTTACCTTTTGTAATACTTGTTTTGATTTTAAACTTTACTTTTGCTCCACTTGAAACTAATGTTTTACTTAAATTTCTTTTCGGAGCATTTTTAATAATTTTTGGTTTAACAATATTTTTGCTTGGAGTAAATATAAGTATTGATCCAATTGGTTCATTAATGGGACGAACACTTACAAAAACAAATAAACTTTGGATCATTGTTATTACGAGTTTAATCATTGGGTTTGTGGTATCTATTACTGAGCCAGATCTTCATATTATTGCTGAACAAGTAAATCTTTTAACAAGTGGTGTAATCTCAAAGAATGCGTGACTATTATGATGTATATATACTTTGCCTGTTATAGTAAATCATAATATATCTGAATATTATAGTTTTCACATCGGTCTTTGTCAGCCTTTCGGTGTGAATCCTATAAAGCTTCTCCTTTTTTAATGTTGCGAAAAAGCTTTCCATCCTTGCGTTATCGTAGCAGCGCCCGTGCCGCTCATGCTCTGGATTGCTCCATGCTTTGCAAGACTGTCCCGAAATGCTCCGCTTGTATATTGGCTCCCTCTGTCGCTGTGAAGTATCATACCGATTGCGCCTGTCAGGCGGCACGCATTTTCAAACGCCTCAATGCATAATTCCTTGCGCATAT
>CAYWJS010000015.1:0-13385 GCA_964458855.1 uncultured Erysipelotrichia bacterium | reverse complement strand
GGTTTTCCCAAGATTTTTCTTTTGATCTTTCAATGATTAATGCAACGCTTGGAATTGCAATTGCAAGGATTATTCCCAGTACTACTATTACTGCTAAAAGTTCAATTAATGTAAAACCTTTTTTTGTCAAAATTGTTACCTCCTATTTAATAATATTTTTTTATAAAAGTAAAATAAAAAAGCAAGATATATTCGTTTATATCTTGCCTTTTATAGAGAAAAAATATTCATATTTTTTCTATTTAAACTTTTTCTTTATTAAAACTAAATTTACTAATAATTTTTTTAATAAATGTCGTACCAAAAACATCTTGAATCAAACCAATTTTGTAAGCAATGCCAAGATAAGTTATACCACCAATAACTGTGTAAAGTGCAATAATTAAAATTGCTTCAATGCGAGTGTTATATACAAGAGGAATAATTAAAGATAATAGTTTTAATACTAAACTCATAATTATTGTAATAATTGTTGCTTTTATCGCTATAAGGGTAATATTTTTTATTGAAATATTAAACTTTTTGAAAGTATAAACTAAATTAATAATTATTGTAATTAAAAAACCTAAAATTGAAGTAAAAATTGAACCATAATACGGTGATAAATTTAAAAAGTTAAATAAATGCATCATTGGAATATTAAAAATAATTTTGAATAGAAAACCTATAAGCATACTAATAATTACAGTTTTTTCTCTTTTAACCCCTTGAAGGATTACTGATGAAACATTGCATAAAACTGTAAATAGAGGAAGAAATAAATAATATTTATAAACTAAATGTCCATATTTACTTTCCCCATAAAATGAGTAAAATACTGGTTCATTTAAGATATACATACCAACAACTAACGGTATAATAATTGTGATAACAATTCCTAATACTTGATTTATTTTATTTTTTAATTCTTCATGGGCATTTTTTATAAAACTATTTGTAATATTTGGTACTAAACTAATAACTAAACCCAACGATAAAGAATAAATAATACTATTTAATTTTGCACCCCAAGTTGAAATAATTGAATATATTGCATTACTATCTTCTAAAGTATAACCTAATTGAAGTAGCGTTTTATTTAGTGTAAACATATCTACCAAATTATAGGCAGATCTTAAAATTGCAATTAGAACAAAAGGAATTGAATAAAAAAGCACCTTTTTCAAAACTTCTTTTACTTTTATTCCTTTGTCTTCTTTACTACTTTCTTCACTTGTAAGCATTAATTTATTTTTTCTAATATTTAAAGTTATATAAAAATAACTTATAAGTGCTCCAACAAAAGCACCAAAAGTTGCAATTCCAACTGTAAACTTTAAATCTAAATTAAATACTTTTGCTGATAAGTAACCACCGATTAAAATTACACTAATTCTTGCAATTTGTTCAAGAATTTGACTGTATGATGGAACATTCATAATTGTATGTCCCTGAAGATAACCACGCGTTACTGACATTACTGGTACAACTATTACAGCAAAACTTGTAAGTTTTATAACAAAACTTAAGTCTTTTAACATTTCAGGATTACTATTTTCACCCAAAATCCAAAGTGCTGTAAGATCAGAACTTAAAAACATAATAAAAAAACAAACTATTCCGGTAATAAATAAAGCTGTTTTCATAACTTTAAAAGATTCATTTGCACTTCTATAAAATTTAAGTCCGCGGTATTCTGAAACAAGTTTAGATACAGCAAGAGGAATACCTACAATACTAATTGTTAAAAAGAAATCATAAATAGTATAAGCATAACCATACAATGCTCCACCTTGTTCACCAATTAAACTATAAAAAGGTATTGCATATAAAATTCCTAAGATTTTTGTAATAACTATTGCAACTGTTGCAATTATTGCCCCTTGCATAAACGAACTCTTTTTCATTTTGATACTCCTTTTTCACTACAAGTTTATCACTTTTTTCTCTTTTTGTATATTACCATTGCTGAAAAACAATATATTTGTTCCGTGGAGAAAACAGAAATTGCAACTTGGTATTTGATATCAAGAAGTTCACCCTCTAATTCTTCAAGAAATTTATTGATTGAATTTTCTAAATCTTTTTCATGATTTTCATCAAATAATTTTACTTTAATCAAAATTAGATCACCTCTAAAAGTTTACTATTTTAGAGGTGACTTTTTTGTCTATTTATTGTAGATATAATAAAGTTCTTTTGTTTCATATGTTTCTGTTTCATATTTAATTAAAAGACGAAAATTAACTTCTCGGTATTTTTTATCTAAATAACCACCTAAAATAAATCCTTTAATAAATCCTTCTTCTTCAGAAGCCGCCAGATTTATTTTAGAATCAACAACACCAATGCTTGGAAAAATACTATCTGTGGGAACATCATGAACTAATATTGCACTTACATTTAACATTTTTTCGCGAGGATTATCAATAATTACTCGATACAAATATTCATCATTTAAAACATCATCAAAATAAAAATTAATATCTATTATCTCAGTACTTGTTACAAATTGTTCATCATTCGCTTTTTTTACTTTGTTTACATATTCATAATAAACATGATTAGAAGAGCGACATCCAGCAAGTAGTAAAACTCCTAAAAATAGCAACCACTTTTTCATAAGAACACCTATACTACAATATTAATCATTTTATCAGGAATAACTATTATTCGTTTAATCTCTTTATTTTCAATATACTTTTGTACATTTTCATGAGAAAGTGCTAATTCTTCCATTTCCTCTTTGGAAATACCTTTTTTAACCATCACTTTTGCTCTTATTTTACTGTTAACTTGAATAATTAATTCAAATTCTTCATCAGCAAGTTTTGCTTCATCATATTCTGGCCAAGCTGACTCATAAATTGGAGCACCAAGTTTTAAACATTCATTTATCTCTTCAGTAATGTGAGGTGCAAATGGGTTAAGTAGCACTAAAAATATTCTTAAATCAGCTTCTGTAATCTTTTCTTTTTCTTCATATACATTAAGAAGAATCATCAATGCTGATATTGCAGTATTATATTTCATATTTTCAATATCAAAAAATACTTTTTTAATAGTTTTATGAATTAATGGTTCAAGATCCCGAGAAAATTCATTACCTGGTTGAACTTTTTCTTGAATACGCCACAAGCGGTCTAAAAATCTTTTGCACCCTTTAAGCCCATTAGTATTCCAAATAACTTCTTTTTCATAGTCTCCAATAAACATTTCATAAACACGTAATGCATCTGCTCCAAATTCATTTATAATATCATCAGGATTAACTACATTACCCCGAGATTTACTCATTTTTTCTCCATTTTCACCAAGAATCATTCCGTGAGCAGTTCTTTTTAAAAATGGTTCTTTAGTTGGAACAAGTCCAATATCATAAAGGAAACGGTGCCAAAATCTTGCATAAAGCAAGTGTCTAGTTGCATGTTCCATTCCACCATTATACCAGTCTACTTTACCCCAGTATTCTAAAGCTTCTTTTGAAGCAAATTTTTTATCATTATGTGGATCCATATATCTTAACCAATACCAACTAGATCCTGCCCAGTTTGGCATTGTATCAGTTTCCCGCTTTGCAGGATTCTTACATTTTGGACAAGTTGTATTTACCCACTCTTCAATTTTAGCAAGTGGGCTTTCCCCAGTATCAGTTGGTTCATAGTTTGTTACATCTGGTAAAGTTACTGGAAGGTCTTCTTCTGGAACTGGAACCCAACCACATTTTTCACAATAAATCATTGGAATTGGTTCTCCCCAAAATCTTTGCCGCGAGAAAACCCAATCTTGTAACCTATAATTTGTTGCTCGTTTTCCAATATTGTTTTTTTCCAAATAATCAATAATTTTTCTTATTGCTTCTTCTTTTGTTTCAATTCCATTTAAAATTCCTGAATTTATCATTTTTCCATCGCCAGTATAAGCAGCCTCATTTATATTTCCACCTTCAATTACTTGAACAATAGGAATATTGTATTTTTTAGCAAATTCATAATCTCTTTCATCGTGAGCAGGAACCGCCATAATAGCACCTGTTCCATAAGTAGCTAGTACGTAATCTGCAACCCAAATATCTATTTCTTCTTTTGTAAGTGGATTAATAGCTTTTATTCCTTCTAAGCGCACTCCTGTTTTTTCTTTTGCAAGTTCTGTTCTTTCTAAATCACTTTTCTTGCTTGCTTCAAGTTGATAAGCACAAACTTCTGAAATATTTGTAATTTTATCTTCTATCTTCTCAATGATTTCATGTTCAGGAGCAACTACCATAAAAGTTACCCCATATATTGTATCAGGCCTTGTCGTATAAACTTTAAGTTTTTCTTCAAAATCTTTAATTTCAAAATCTATTTCTGCTCCTTCACTTTTCCCAATCCAATTAATTTGTGCAACCTTTACTTTATCTAAAAATTCTGTTTCATCTAATCCCTCAAGTAATTTTTCTGCATAATCTCGCATTCTTAACATCCATTGTTCTTTCTTTCTTTTTACAACTTCTCCCCCACAACGTTCACAACGTCCTGCTTCAACTTCTTCGTTAGCAAGACCAACCTTACATGAAAGACACCAATTAATTGTTGTTTTTGCTTTATATGCAAGATTATGCTCATAAAATTTTAAAAACTGCCATTGTGTCCATTTATAATATTTTGGATCAGTTGTTGCAATTTCACGACTCCAATCAAAAGAAATACCAAGACTTTTTAATTGTTTTTTAAACACTTCAATATTTCTTTTTACTGCTTCTTTTGGATGAATTTTATTTTTAATGGCATAATTTTCGGCAGGAAGCCCAAAAGCATCCCAACCAATTGGGAAGAGTACATTATATCCTTCTAATCTTCTTTTTCTAGCAAGAACATCAAGTGCAGTATAACTTCTTGGATGTCCAATATGAAGACCTTCTCCTGAAGGATAAGGAAATTCAATTAATATGTAATACTTTGGTTTGTCACTATTATTTGTTGCATAAAATACTTCCTTTTCCTCCCAATGTTTTTGCCATTTCTTTTCAATTTCCTTAAAATTATAGTCCATATTTATCACCTCACTAAAATAAAAACTCGCTTTCCTACAAAGGAGCGAGCTAGCCGCGGTACCATCCTCATTTATCGCTTAATTCCATAACGCTGGATATTGCGGTTTAGGCTCCCGTGTTGCACCTAAACAACTCCGAAGACTAATTCACTACATAAAACTACTGATTTGCACCAACCATCAGCTCTCTTTAAAGTTTTATTTGTAGTTACTACCTCTTCTTCCCAGTTTTTAAATCATTCTTATTATATTATACTAACTTAAATTTCATTGTCAAAGACATACTCATAATCTATTTCTTCTTTAAATTTAATAAATGGTAGGCATGCAACTAATAAAACACTAATTAATAAAATTAAACTTGTATTTCCTGTTAGTGCACCAAGCGTAAGGAATAACCCACGGAAAAAGCCAGTTAAAGTATAATAATAAGAAATAAATCCTTCATAATTAAATCTTCGACCAATTGAAATATATCCCTTTTCAAAGGTAAGAACAAACATTCTTAAAATAAAACCTTCAATAATTGTTATTGCTAAAATTCCTGAAACAGAAAATATATTTAACTTAATAAACCAAGTTATTGCTAAAAAAGTTGCTGATATCTTTAAATAATCATATTTAGGCTTATCAAGTAATTTACTTACCACATAAATAAATCCAATTCCAGCAATTCCTAATATAATATTAATAATTCCAATAAATTCATAATCACTACTAATATCGTTATATAAATGTAATTTCCAAATTATATCAGCTGCTGTTGTTGCAAGCCCAAGTAAGATAAATCCTAAGTGATGAACTTTTGTTAGCTTTTGAAAAGGAACTCTAATATCAACATCTTGTGGTTTATATTTCCCTTCTTTTATTTTAAGCATTGGTATTACACTTAATAAATAAATTATTAGTGTTATTATAACTAAAGCAACAATATTAAACTTTTCTAGTATTATTCCTCCAATTAGTACAACAGGTAAACTTGCAAATTCTATTATAATTTTTGTTATTCCTGCAACTGAACTAGCACTTTTCTTTTGAAATATTTTCAAAATAAAAAAGTCTGTTGGGCACCAATATGTACTATGAAAAACACCAGATAAAATACCTAAATATACTAACATATCAAATCGCATATCTAAATTACATAAAACAATACTCATCAGACAGAAAGCAATAATTGAAAAAACTAAAATATGGCGGAATCCATATTTTGATCCAAACTTAGTAAGGGGTATTGCAAGTGCTGCAGAAACAAAATATTTAATTGCAAGATATAATAACACCAAATTTACTGCATAACCCACTTCAAAAAGATATAGTGACATTAAAATACTAAAAATTGACATTGCAAGTGATGAAAAATAACGAAAAACATTGTATGTTCTAGCATTCTTCTCTTCTTGCCGAAAAATTTTTGGAAATATACCTTTAAACATATTGTTACTTCAATCCTCCTACTACACTAAAACATAAAACTCTTCTATTATAATTTTAGCACTAAAACAAATAAAAGTATAATATACTTTTATTTTAATTTATAAAACCTCTTGGGATAATCCTTTTCATTTGCATAATTGAACTTTAATTTTTCATATTTAAGTAAAAGATTGTATATTACAATATTTTTAGTTTTTACTATTAAATAACTAATTTGAATTCCTTTTTCCTCATAAATCTTAACGAAATTTTTTAATAATTTATAACTATTAAAAAGATCAAGATAAATTTTTTCAAAGTTTTTAATCTGACTTAAATAATTAGAATTATTATTAAAATAATAATCAATTGGATAAGATTTTACACTAAAATTTATTACCTCTTCTGGAACTTTAATTTCCATTTTTTTAAGTTCATATAATGAATTATCAAAAGAAGAAAGAAACTTATCAATATTTTTGGTTGTAATATTTAAATCTCCTAAAGCCAGTCTAAATTCCGAGACTTCATCTGGATTACTTTTCAAATATTCTTTGATAGTTTGAAAAACTAATTCATTATTATTAATTTTTTTCATTACAAAAAAACTATTATTTTTAACCTTCAATTGAATAGGAATTAATAAAAGATAAATAAAATTAACCAAATACCACCACTTTTTAAAAGTTTTCATAATTCCACCTATTTTTATAGTGGTAAAAATAAATTGTTTTATACAAAATAAAAAAACGAATTAAATTACTTAATTCGTTTATTTTTTCTGGGGTTGAGTTTCTCCTTTTGGAGAAACTCAAAGGGTTCAGGTTGGAAACAACATCTCGCTTGAGACGGGTATCGATAATACCAATTAGATATTATTACTAAACTTTCTTTTAGTCAAGAAAAACAAAGAATTTTTCAATAACTTTCGTTCGACATTATTTGCCATATTTTTTATTTACTAAAAATTATAAAGTCAAATTCTTTAAAGTTTCATCAGCAATAGATTTAATAAATTTATAACTTTTGTTTGTTTCAAAATCTGGCCTATCAAGTAACAAATGTGCATCCTCCAAAGTTTTTCGCAATAATTTAAAGTCTTCAACAATATTTGCAAGTTTAAATCTAATAATTCCACTTTGTAAAGTTCCAAAAAATTCACCTGGTCCTCTTTGCTTTAAGTCTTCTTCACTTATTAAAAAGCCATCATTTGTCTTTGTTAAAATATCCAGTCTTTCTTTCGCAATATTAGTAATTAATACACAATATGATTGTAAAGTACTTCTTCCTACTCTTCCTCTTAACTGGTGTAGCTGTGAAAGTCCAAAGCGTTCCGCATTAAAAATAACAATAAATGTTGCATTACTTACATTAATTCCAACTTCAATAACTGTTGTACTAAGTAAAACATCAAGTTTTCCTTCTACAAATTCATTCATTACCTCATCTTTTTCAAGGGCACTAAGTCTACCATGAATAATTCCAATCTTTACATGATCTTTGAATGCCTTCTTTAATTTTTGGGACATAATATTAATATTTTCTAATTCAATTTTTTCACTTTCTTCAATTAAAGGAACAATAATGTATCCCTGATGACCTTTTTTGACTTCTTTATAAATTAACTCTAATGCTTTTATTATTTCTTTTTCACTATAAATATTAGTAATTATCTCTTTTCTTCCTTCTGGCATTGTCTTTATAGTTGAAATATCCATATCACCAAAAAGTGTTAAAGCATATGTTCTTGGAATTGGTGTTGCACTCATATATAAAACATTAATACCTGGTTCTTTTTGATTTAATAATTTTCGTTGTTTAACACCAAAGCGATGTTGTTCATCAGTAATTACAAGTCCTAGTTTTTTGAATTTAACTTTTTCTTGAATTAAAGCATGAGTTCCAATTATTAAATTAATTTCACCATTTACTAAAGCATCATAAATTTTCTCTTTTTCTTTAATCTGAGTTTTTCCTGTTATAAGTTCAACATTTAAATTGTAAGAAGGAAATAAATTTTTCATTGTTTGAAAATGTTGTTCCGCTAAAATTTCTGTTGGAACCATTAACGCTGCTTGATACCCTGAAAGATATGATGTATAAATTGCAAGTGTAGCAACTATTGTTTTTCCACTTCCTACATCCCCTTGAAGTAACCTATTCATTGGGTATGGTTTTTCTAAATCACTTACAATTTCCCAAACTGCATTTTCTTGATCTTTTGTTAAAGAAAAAGGTAAATTTGAGATAAATTCTTTTAGTTTTTCTTTTTCAAAACTGTAACGAATCCCTTTTTCTTCTTGCAATCTATTTTTCTTTAAAACCTCTAGTTTTACTGAAAACAAAAATAACTCATGATACTTTAAAGTATTTTTAGCAAGTAGAGCTTCTTTTAAGTTTTTTGGTGCATGAATAATATAAATTGCATCTTTCAAGGGGAGTAATTTATATTTAGAAATAATTTCGTTTGGAATTATTTCTTCAATTAAAATCCCGTAATAACTAAGTGCCATATTTATATATTTAGAAATTGATTTATGTGTTAATCCTTCTGTTAAGTGATAAATTGGTTCAATTTTAGTCTCTTTTCCTAAAGTTTCAAAACGAATTTCACTTGCTATAATTTGGTTTTTATATTTATCCCATTTACCAATTACAACTAAGTTTTTTCCTGGTATTAATTTATTAAGTAAAAAGTGTCGGTTAAACAAAACAACACTTACAACCATTTCGTTTGTAGCAAAACGAAAAGTAATTTTTGATTTATTTTTACCATAGCGAACAATTGTAGCATTGCTTTCAATTACACCCTCAACTATAACTTGTAGATCATGATCTGCTTCTTTTAAATTCATATTTTTTAATTCTTGATAACAACAAGGATAGTAAGTTATTAAATCATAAATTGTTTCAATTCCTAATCGATTAAAATATTTACAAACTTTTGGTCCAATACCTTTTAAATTTGTAATTTTAATGCTCATTAATTTTTGCATGCTACCACCTAAAATTATTTTATCAAAAATATTTATAATTCCCAAATAAATAATTTATGACATTTATCATGTTGTAGTCATAATTTTACATTTTTTAAACAAAAATACTTGACAAAATAAAAAAATTCTATTAATATATAGCACGCTCATAGAAATGTGAGCACTGGTACTGGCTTAGTACTAGTCAAAACCCTTTTTACTTATATCCATGTTAAGGACAATTCCTTAACCCTTTCTTAAAACTATCTGTTTTGAGAAGAAAAAGAGAACTAGTTTTCTAGTTCTCTTTTTCGTATAATTCAGCAAGTTTTTTATAATAATTCCAACGCCCTATTGCTGCTTTTTTATTTTCTTCAAGTAAGTAAGCAGCTTTTTCTTTATTTACCGCATAAAGCATTGCATAACGTTTTTCATTATTTAAAAATTCATGATATAAATCCCAATTTGGTTCATCTTGGTCAAGAATAAGTTTATTTTCTTTTGTTGGATTAAACCTAAATAGTGGCCAATAACCACAAAGGCTTGCAAGTTTTTCTTGTTCTTGACTATTTGTCATTCCTCCAGTAATACCGTGAGCTATACATGGTGAATAAGCAATTATAAGACTTGGACCATCATATTCTTCTGCTTCTTTTATTGCTTGAATTAGTTGATTGTAGTCTGCTCCCATACTTACTTGTGCAACATAAACATGACCATAACTCATAGCAATTGCAGCTAAATCTTTTTTGTTTGTCTTTTTACCACTTGCTGTAAATTTTGCAATTGATCCAATTTGTGATGCTTTTGAACTTTGTCCTCCAGTATTTGAATAAACTTCTGTATCTAAAACTAAAATATTAACATTTTCACGGTTAGCAAAAATATGATCAAGTCCACCAAAACCAATATCATAAGCCCAACCATCACCGCCAACAATCCATATTGATCTCTTTTCAAGATAATCTTTTAATTCAACAATTTCTTTAGCAATTGGATTATTAGATTCTTCAAGTAGTGGGACTATCTCTTTACTTAATTCTTCTCGTTTTTTATCCTCTTCAAAATTTTCTAGGAATTCCTTTAGTTTTTCCTTTATTTTTCCTTTAAACTCATTAATATTATCATATATTAAATTATAAATTTTGTTTTTCATAACAATATTTCCAAGCGCAATACCATAACCAAATTCAGCATTATCTTCAAAAAGTGAGTTTGCCCAAGCTGGACCCTTACCAGCTTTACTTTTTGTATATGGAAGCCCTGGAACTGAACCACCATAAATTGAAGAACAACCTGTTGCATTTGCAATAATCATTCTTTCACCAAAAAGTTGAGTTATAAGTTTAATGTAAGGTGTTTCGCCGCAACCTGCGCAAGCACTATTAAATTCAAATAATGGTTCTGCGAATTGGCTACCTTTAACTGTTGTAAGTGGCATTGTGTGAGTTTTGTAAGTTACATGATTAAACATATAATCTGCATATTCAGCTTCTTTTTCATCTATTGCTTCTTCAAGCGTAATCATTTCAAGTGCTTTTTTTCCACCTTTTCCAGGACATGTGCTAACACAAAGTGTACATCCTGTACAATCTAATGGTGAAACTTGAATTCTGTATTTGTATTTTCCTTCGCGATCACCAATAAGTCCTAAGGTAATCATGTCATCTGGTGCATTTTTTTGTTCCTCTTCATCTAAGATAAACGGGCGAATTACTGCATGCGGGCAAACAAATGAACAACGATTACATTGAATACAATTTTCAGGAATCCATTTTGGAACATAATTTGTAACTCCTCGTTTTAAATATTTTGTTGTTCCTCCTAAAAATGTTCCATCAACTCGTTCTAAGAACACTGAAACTGATAGACTGTTTCCTTTTAACTCTTCAATTGGATCTTCAAAATCACGAATATGTGGAGGTCTATTATTTTCTTTTTCTTCAACTTTTAAATTTTTCCAATTAGGATCTACTTTAATTTCTTTTAGCTCTTTTTCTGCTACATCAATTGCTTGATAATTTAACTCAACTACATTACTTCCCTTTTTTCCGTATGATGCTTTTGCATATTCCTTCATATATTTTTTTGCTAGTTCATAATCTAAAAGATTTGGATTTAATTTAAAGAAAGCACTTTGCATAATTGTGTTAATTTTTCCTTTTAAACCAATCTTTTCTGCCAATTCAACGGCATTAATAATATAAAACTTTATATTTTTTTCAGCCATTATTTTTTTCATTTTATTTGGAATAAAATTAATTAACTCTTTTTCATCCCGCACTGTATTTAAAAGAAAGGTTCCGCCTTCTTTAATTCCCTCTAAAATATCATAATTAACTAAATATGCATCACGAGAACACGAAATAAAATCTGGATTAGTAATTAAGTACGGAGCGCGAATTGGTTTTTTACCAAATCGTAAATGTGCACGTGTTACACCACCTGATTTTTTTGAATCATATACAAAATATGCTTGTGCATATAAATCAGTTTTATCTCCTAATATTTTAATTGTATTTTCACTTGCTCCTACTGTTCCATCTGATCCATAACCATAACATAAACATTCAGTAACTGTTCCATCATTAACATTTATTTTTTCTTTTGGTTTAATACTTAAGTTAGTAACATCATCATCAATTCCAATTGTAAAACCATGAAAACTCTCTTCTGAATTTAAAAAGTCATAAACTGCTTTAATATGAGTTGGATTAGTATCTTTACTACTTAAACCATATCTTCCACCAATAATATATGGTTTTTTCTTTTCACCAGCAAAAACACTTACAACATCAAGATATAGTGGTTCTCCAGTTGCTCCTGGCTCTTTTGTGCGATCTAAAACAGCAATTCGTTCTACTGTTTTAGGAAGTACTTCTAAAAAGTATTTTTTACTAAATGGACGATACAAATGAACAATAATAGCTCCAACTCGTCCACCTTGCTTATTTATATAATCAACAGTTTCTTTAATAGTTTCTGTAACTGACCCCATAGCAACAATTATATCAGTGGCATTAGGATCCCCATAATAAACAAATGGACGGTATTTACGACCTATTTCCTTTTCCAATTTTTCCATATATTCATTAACAATATCAGGAATTTCTAAATAATACTTATTTTGTGCTTCTCTTGCTTGAAAATAAATATCATCATTTTGATTAGTTCCACGAATTACAGGATTATTTGGATTCAAGGCACGACTTCTAAATTCTTTTACTTTTTCTTTATCTAATAATTTATCAAACACTTTATAATCTATTACTTCAATTTTTTGCACTTCATGGCTTGTCCTAAAACCATCAAAGAAATGAAGAAACGAAACTCGTCCTTTAATCGCAGAAAGGTGAGCAATTCCAGCAAGATCCATTACTTCTTGTACAGATCCACTAGCTAAAATTGCAAAGCCAGTAGGACGCGTTGCATAAATATCTTGATGATCCCCAAAAATAGATAAAGCATGAGTCGCAATACTTCTTGCTGCAACATGAATAACTCCCGGCAGTAATTCTCCCGCCATCTTATACATGTTTGGAATCATCAAAAGCAATCCTTGACTTGCCGTATAAGTGGATGCTAAAACACCTGATTGTAAAAGTCCGTGCATTGTTCCTGCTGCCCCTGCTTCTGATTGCATCTCAATTACCTTTACTGGTTGACCAAATAAATTTTTTCTTCCTTCTGAAGACCAAATATCAATATGCTCAGCCATTGGGCTGGAAGGTGTAATTGGATAAATTCCGGCCGCTTCAGTAAAAGCATAAGAAACATATGCAGCAGTTTCATTTCCATCCATTGTTTTAAAATTTCTTTGTTTCATATTGCCACCTCTATTTATAATGATACTATATATTAAGTTTCTTAACAATAAAATTGAAAATAAAAAAAGATCGTTATTACGACCTTATTTTTCAATGGCGGAGCAGGAGAGATTTGAACTCTCGCGCCGGTTTCCCGACCTACGCCCTTAGCAGG
>CAYWJS010000014.1:0-15577 GCA_964458855.1 uncultured Erysipelotrichia bacterium | reverse complement strand
ATAATATATATTATGTTAACTTTAAATTAAAATAAAAAACTTTATAGGAAATTTAATAAGTAAGCTCATTTCCCTTTTTTTGTCGCAACATATAAAACTTATGAAAAATATAATCAATAAAAATGCTTAAATTTTGCAGCGAATTTTTTCAAATGAATAATTTATTAATCCTTATTGCAAAATTTAAGTTTTATTTTTTTTAAAAAATGATAATTTGTAGTAAAAAGATATTCCCCCTAGTATTTTATTTTTTCTACTACTTTATCAAAATCTAATGTGTTCAATAATTTTATTAATTTTTAAAGTGGTTACATAATTAAAACCTCCCACAAAATAAATTGGGAGGTTTTATAATTTGTTTTTTTGTTATTATCCCCTACTCTTTAATTTTTACATTGTAATAGTAATATAATTCTTTTATTTCATCAGCTGAAAGTGCTCGATTATAAATGCGAATCTCATCAATAGAGCCTTTATAGTGAGTACTAACATAACCCTGTCCTACTTTTAAGGGTTGAGTAACAACTTTAAGAGGACCTACTGTTCTTGATTTTTCTCCTGTCTTTTCGCCATCAACATATAAAGTTAATTTAGTTTCTGAAAGAGTAGCTACAATATAATGCCATTTATTATCACCTAATGAGGTTGGAAACTCTATGTTATTAGTATTTTCGCCATCTGAAATAAGAAACCTAATTCTTGTATTGGAACTTCGTAAAACAAAAGAGTTATTTTTCCAAGTCCCTTGTTGCCCTTTAGTAATTACACCTCCAGTAAAATTACCTTCATATTTAATCCAAGCTGATAAAGTAAGTTCGTTTCTTACATCAAAAACAGAACTAGAGCCAAAATCAATAAAATCATCTACCCCATCAAATTTATATGCCATCTCTGGCTCGTCAAAACGGTTAGTAGTAGGAATTGCTCCTCCTTCATTTTTACCATAATTATTGTTTAAAGAATAATCCAAAAGATTTCCATCAAATTTCCAATGAGCAATTAATCCATCTTGTTGTGAACTTACAATATTGCTTTTTTTGCCACATTTTATATGTGGACTAATATCATAATCAAAATCAGCTAATTTAGTAACTAAAATATACCCTGAACATAATCCATTTCCATTTGGATCTTTTATTGTTTCTAAATAACCTGCAATTTGTAATTCGCTTATAGAAATTTCAACAGTTGAACCAACAGAAAGATAACTATAAGCATCAATATCTGCAAAAACATATGCTTCTCCAGCATTTAAAAGTGAAATTAGATTTGTTCTATATGCTTTTAATCTTACATCACTTAAAATATTATTTACTATAGGTATTGCAATAGCAACAAGCACTCCAATAATTACTACAACTGCTAAAATTTCAATTAAAGTAAAGCCTCGTCTCATTAAAATCAACTCCCAAAATAAAAATCCAATTTATAAAATATCTTTTTATTATATAATTATCCACGCGGATGATATTTATGATATGCCTCATTAATTCCTCGTTTTGAAATATGCGTATAAATTTGCGTTGTTGATATATCAGAGTGTCCTAAAAGCTCTTGTACACTTCTTAAATCTGCACCATTTTCAAGCATATGAGTGGCAAATGAGTGTCTTAGAGTATGAGGGGAAAAAGTTTTGGTAATTCCTTTTAAACGTGCAATTTTCTTAAGGATTTTCCAAAATGCTTGACGTGTCATTTTAGTTCCCCTATTACTTAAAAACAAATAATCATTAACGTTTTTCTTTTGAAAAAAGTTTCTGTGGTGATTTATATATTCCTCCAAAGCCTCTATTGCAACATCAACAAGAGGAATAATACGTTCTTTTCCACCTTTTCCAAAACATTTTACAAATCCCATAGTAAGATTCACATCATAAGTTTTTAAATTTATTAATTCACTTACCCTCATCCCTGTAGCATAAAGAAGTTCAAGCATTGCTTTGTTTCGATAATCTGCATGCGTTTTTAGCTCGATATCAAGTAATCTATCAACTTCACTTGTACTTAAAACTTGGGGCAAATTTTTACCAATTTTAGGCATATCTAATCTTTCAGCTGGATTATTATTAGTTACTTTAGAAATTATAAGGTACTTATGAAAACTTTTTATTGCAGTGATTTTGCGAGCAATCGTTTTTGGACTTAAATTTCTAACTTTTAAGCGTTCTAAATATTTTAAGATATGTTCTCTTTTTATCTTTTTTACATCATCAATATTATACTCTTTATTTAAAAAAATAGAGTAATGCTTTAGATCATTTTCATATGACTTTTTGGTATTAATACTAAGTCCTCTTTCAATTAATAAGTAATCTAAAAAGTCTTTAATTTCAAATTTCATAAGTACCACCTACTATTTTAAAGTATATCATATTTTTAAAATAAAAAAATAAGCTCATTTGAGCTTATTTTAAATTACAAGTAAAAATAACTTTATTAAAACAGGCATTAAAAATACTTCTATAATTGTTGCAACAATCATTAAAAATACTGAAAAAATACCAATTCTTGAATATCTTCCCATTGTGTTACGAAAAGAGATTGTTTTTTTCCGAAAGGCTGAAAGCGAAAGATTAATTGAAAATATAATTGCATAAAGACTTACAAGAATAATTGCTGCAACAGAAATTAAATTATGTGGTAAAACATATAAAATTGCTCCAAATAAACCAATTAATTTATATTTAAAAACAACAAGTCCAATTGAAAAACCAACAACAAACCCTTTGAAAAATATTAAAAGAACAATAATTGGAACACCAATAATTGAAATTCCCATTAACCAAATAATTATTACATAGCTAAGATTAGTAATTAAACTATTCATAAAAACACGAAAGGAAATATTACAAGTGTTATGTTTGACACTATTAATAAAGTTATCAAAATAACTAACAGCAAGATTTTGTTCTTCTGGTTTAATAATTGTAATAAGCATTGATCCAAAAATAATTCCCATCATAAATAGAAAAAAAATAAACAAATAATACTTCTTATAAAGATTAATATTTGTTTTGACTAGTTCTACGTATTTTTTCATATCAATTCTCCCTTAATATATTTGTTATATTTTATTAAGGAAGAACCTTTATTTATGAATTTTTCTTTGTCTTTTTTTGAAGAAGCAAATTTGCCCGAAAAATAGTATGTTCACCATATTTATCATTTATTTTTTTAAAAACTTCTAAATTTTTATGATTTAATTCCTGATAAGTAAATAAATCTAGTTGTATTCCAGTGGAATGTTTTTCTATTAATTCAGAAGCAGAAAAACCAATTAATCTTATTTTTTCTCCTTGCCAATTTTTTTCAAATAAAAGTTCTGCTTGTTTTAAAATTTCATCCTTTTCATCAGTTGGTGTTTTAATAGTAATGCTTCTTGTTTTCGTTTTGAAATTTGTATATTTTATAGTAATTGTAAAAGTTTTTGCCATTTTAAAATGTTCATGCATTCTTTGAATAACATTATTTACAAGCGTAATGTAAATTTGATATATTTCATCATATTGATCTGTGTTTTTAGAAAAAGTGGTACTATTTCCAATTGATTTTGCATTATAAGGATTATATTCTTCAACTGTACTACTTCCCTTTCCTTTTGCATGCAATAAATGATAATTTGTTTGATTTTTTAAAATTTTTGCAAGTTTATCAAGATCAGAAAAATTTGCTAAATCACCAATTGTATTAATTCCAATATTTTTAAGACGCGGATAAGTTTTCTTTCCGATTCCGTGCATCTTTTCAATTGGTATTGGCCAAAGTTTTTCTTTTATTTCATCTGGAAATATTGTTGTAATACCAAGTGGTTTTTTATAATCACTAGCCATTTTTGCTAAAAACTTATTAGTTGATATTCCAATACTTACCGGAATCTTATATTTTTTTAAAATATCAAGTTGAATTTTTTGGGCAAAAAGATAAGGGTTTTTATACTTTTTAGACTCTTCTGTTACATCTAAATAAGCTTCATCAATACTTGCTTTTTCAACCTTTTCACAAACACTAAAAAAATAATTTGTAAGTTTTTCTGAATATTTTTCATATAAATGCATGTTTGGTTCAATAACAATCATTTTTGGACAAAGTTTTCTAGCCATAAAAAGTGGCATACCAGAAACAACTCCGTATTTTCTTACCTCATAAGATGCAGTCAAAATTATTCCCTTACTACGGTTTGGAGCAATTACTACTGGTTTGTTTTTAAGTGAACCATTTTCTGCTATTTCACACGATGCATAAAAAGCATTCGCATCAATATGAAAAATTATTTTTCTTTCCATATTACCACTATTCCTTTACAAAAAGAAAAATATTAATTATTATAAGTTTAGAGGTGTTATTATGGCTAAACTTAAAATAAAGAAGCAAACGAAAAAAATAATAAAACAAATATTTTTTTTAGCTTTACTTATTTTAATGATATTTTCTATGGTATTTAATGTTATTTTTTCGCTTATCTAAAATTATCTTAATACAAACAAATGTTCGTGTCAATGTTTTAAAAAAGAACACATTTAAAATGTGTTCTTTTTATGCACTAACAAGGTGTTTTTTCTTATTAAATTCTAATTTTAATTTATCAGCAATCATAGCGATAAATTCGGAATTTGTTGGTTTTGATTTAGAAATACTAACAGTATAACCAAATATATCTTCAATTACATCAATACTTCCTCTGTTCCATGCAACTTCAATTGCATGTCTTATTGCTCGCTCTACTCTTGAAGAAGTTGTGTTATATTCTTCAGCAATGGTTGGATATAAAACTTTAGTAACCGCACCTAACATTTCTATATCATTATATACTTTCATAATAGCTTCTCTAATATATAAATATCCTTTGATATGAGCAGGAACTCCAATTTCGTGTAATAGCTTTGTAATTGCACTTTCTAAAGTAATTCTTTCGCGCATTTTTTCTTCCTTTGAATCTTTTAAATATTCTCCAGAATAAATATCTTCAATCATATTTGATAAGTGTTTTAATTCAAAAGGCTTAAGTAAAAAGTAATTTACTCCTAAATTTGAAGTTTTCCGAAGCACTTCTTCTTGACCGAATGCTGATAAAACAATAAACTTTGCTCTTCTTTTTTCAATTGGTAAATTTTCTAAAACATAAATTCCATCCTTGTTAGGCATTACTAAATCTAATAAAACAATATCTACTTCGTTACTTCCGATGAAATTTAGGGCATCTTCCCCATTTGTTGCACTTCCAACAAGCTCAATGTTGTCTTGTGACTTTAAGTAAGTTTGAAGCATACTTACAAACTCCCTATTATCATCTACGATGTATACTTTTATTTTGTCCATAGAATATTGTTATTGCCTCCTTTCATATTGTTACGAGAAAATATTACACGATAAAGAGTGCAAAAATTAGAAAATTATGTAGGATTCTAAAATTTTTTAAAAAAAATATGAAAAAGCCCCAATTTTATGGGGCTTTTTCTTTAATTATGTGCTTCTTCCATCATCCATTTTATATGAATACCATAACCTTTATTTACTTTATTAATTAGTACGTGTGTAACCGCACCAACTAATTTATCATCTTGAACAATTGGACTACCACTCATCCCTTGGACAATTCCTCCGGTTTTTTTAAGTAACTTTTCATCGGTAATTTCAAATAGTAGTCCTTTAGGAGCCATTGTTTTTTGGGTATAAACTTTTAATATTTCAATATCAAAAGCTTCTACCTTTTTTCCGTCAATTACAGTGTAAATTTTAGCAGGACCTGGTTTTACTTCGGAAATATCTGAAACTTTCATTAAAACTTTATCAGGAAGTTTTCCGATATAATCACCGAATACTCCGTATGGCGTATTCTTTTTAATATTACCTAATACTTGATTAGTATTAAAACGAGCATTTTTCTCTCCTGGTTTACCAGTTTTGCTTCGATCAATACCAATTACATTTGCCTCAAAAATTGTTCCCTTGTGCACTTCAATTTTCTCTTTTGATGAAGAATCAACTATTTCGTGCCCAAGAGCACCAAATTTTTTTGTCTCAGGATCAATAAAGGTAATTGTACCAATTCCTGCAACACTGCTTTTGACATAAAGACCTGTTTTATATATGCCATCACTTTTTGATTTCACCAGATACAAAGTTGTTTTTTTCGTAACACCGTTTCTAATGTATGTTATTTCAAGTTTTTTGTCAGTATCACGATTAATAATTTCTTGCAAATCGTTTACGTTATGTACCTGGTGGTCATCAATTTTAATTATCAGGTCTCCGATTTTTAATTTGGCTTCAAGCGCCGGAGAAACACCATCAACTTCATATGTTCCTGCAACAATGATACCTTTGGCATGAATCTCCATTCCAATATTTTCACCACCAGGGATTACGTAATCCGAATAGGCAAAAGCTGTTAATGGTGAAAATAACAAAGCAGTGATAAGAACATATACAAACCTTTTAATATTAACTACTCCTCCCTTCTTAGTTCAATTTATACAGGCTACATTAGTAGTATTTCGTCTTTAGGAAGGAGTATGTTTTTAAAAAATTTCCGTTTTAGAACTTATTTACTATTTTCTCTTAAAAGCTCTTTTGCATAATCAAGTGCCTCACTATTGATATTATTTCCAGATATAATATTTGCAATCTCATAAATTCTTTCTTCGTAATTTAATACTTTAATTATTGTATTTGTCCCATTTTCTGTTTGTTCTTTTATAATTTTTAAATGCTCATCAGCAAAACTTACAATTTGTGGTAAATGTGTAATTGTAATTACTTGAATATTATTAGATAGATCCTTCATTACCATTCCAAGAGCATTTGCAACTTTTCCGCTAACACCTGTATCTATTTCATCAAAAATTATCGTGTTAATTTCTTGTGTAGTTGCAAAAATGCTTTTTAAAGCAAGCATAATTCGTGATAATTCTCCACCTGATGCAATTTTCTTTAAAGGTTTTAAATCTTCACCTGTATTAGTTCTAATTAAAAACTCAATTTTATCAATTCCATTTTCATTAAATACATATTCATTATTATTTTGCTCAGAAATTATATCTATTTTTAAAGCAACTTTTTCCATATAAAGTTTTTTTAGAATACTCACTATTTTCTCAGTTAATTCCAGTGCTATTTCCTTTCTTTTTGCTGATAATATTAATGCTTCCTCTTTTAATTCTTCATATTTTTTTGAAAGATCTAACTTTAATTTTTCAATTATTTCTTCACGGTTTTTAATTTGCTCTATTTTTGTTTTTAAATCATCTAAAACGGCACTAAAATCATCTGTAGATAAATTATATTTACGTTTTAAATTTTGAATTAAATAAAGCCTTTCTTCTATTTCATTAATTGTATTTTCATCAAACGAAAGTCTATTTAATTCGTGGCTTACCTCTTCTGCAATATCACATAACGAATAATAACTGTCAGTAACAACATTTAATTTATTTTGGTATGTTTCATTATATGAACTTATTTTTTGAAAATTTTTCATAACTTCGTTAAGAAGTTCTAAAGTTCCGCCAGTCTCAAGTAATTTACTACGAATATTTGTTAAACTATTATAAATTTTTTCAAAATTTGTAATTTCTAATTTCTTTGCTTTCAACTCTTCTTCTTCACCAGGCATTATATTTGCTTTTTCAAGTTCAGAAAGTTGATATTCATAAATTGCAAGTTTTTCATTCATCTCACTTGCATTTGTAATTATTTCATATTCTTCTTTTAAAGCTTTGTATTCGCTATATAAAGCTTTAAACTTACTAGTATTAATCTTCCCATAATTATCAACTAAATGTATGTGATTTGAACTATTTAAAAGGTAAGTATTTTCATGTTGATTGTGAATATCAATTAAAAGTTCACCTAATTTTTTAATAATTTGAAGTGGTGTAATAATACCATTTACTTTAATCGAACTATTACCATCACGTGAAATTACTCTTGTAATAATAAGTTTTTCATCTTCTAAAATAATATCATTTTCATCTATAAAATCTTTTAATTTTTTATTATTTTGAACTAAAAACGTCGCTTGTAAATAAGCTTTTTCACAACCTGTTTTAATATAATCTATGCTTGCTCGCTCTCCTACTAAAATATTAATTGCATTAATAATAATTGATTTTCCACTTCCAGTTTCACCAGTTACTACTGTAAAACCAGGTTTAAAATTAATTTCAATATCATCTATAATTGCAAAATTTTTAATTAAAAGATTTAATAACAATTAAACCACCTACTTGTTTGCAATCTAAAATAATTATAGTATTTTTTTATTCAGTAGTCAAACATTTGTTCGCATATTTTCTGTTTCTATTGAATTATTCCTTATATTTATAAAATTTTCCTCATTAATCGATAAATTCTTGCAATATTTCATTACTTATATATATAAAATTTTTATTTATCGACATTTCAGAGCCTGTGTCAATAAGTTTACCTTTGCTTAACAATTCTTTTATTTTTGGTATTTTTTCAATGTTTTTTCCATATTTTTGATAAAATTTTTCTTTTTCTATTCCTTTTATTTTTCTAAAACCTAAAATTAATTCATTTTCTAATTTTTCTTTTAAAGTTAATTGGCAAGAATTTAGACGATACTCACTTTTTAAATATTTTGTAAAACTTTTTGTGTTTTCATAGCGCCTACAAGAAACATAACCATGTGCACCAAGTCCAAAGCCATAATACTCTTCATTATTCCAATAAGTAAGATTATGCCGAGAATAACGATTATTTCTTGCAAAATTACTTATTTCATAGTGCTCAAAACCATGTTTTTCTAAAATATCAATAATTTTATAATACATTTTTACTTCTAAATCTTCAGAAATAGTTTTTGTATTGTTAATATAAAGTTTTGTAGCTGGTTCAATCATTAATGAATAACAAGAAATATGATCAATATTCAAATTTAAAAATTCTTTTAAATCTTTTTCTAATTCTTTTATTGTTTGATTGTAAAAACCAAAAATCAAATCAATACTTATATTGTTAAACCCTACTCTTTTTGCATTTAAAACAACATTTTCTACATCTTTTTTATTATGATTTCTTTCTAAATACTTTAAATGCTTTTTATTAAATGTTTGAACACCAATACTTAAGCGATTTACTCCACTTTTGTATAAAAACTCTAATTTTTCTTTTGTTAAACTCTCTGGATTTCCTTCAAAAGTAAATTCTAAATTATTACTTTTTTTAAAAATTTTTATTATTCGAAAAAGTTTTTTTAGTTCAGAAATAGAAAGCACACTTGGGGTTCCTCCACCAATATAAATGGTTTCTATTTCTTCAAATTTATAGTTTTCTTTAATTTCTTTTTCTAGTGCATCTAAATATTTTTTAACTAAAACTTCATTATAAAAAAGCTTACAAAAATCACAGTAAGAACAAATGCTTTCACAAAATGGAATATGAATATAAACTGATTTTGGCATAAAATCACCTTTTAAAATTATAACATAAAACCCTATTTACGAAAATGTAAATAGGGTTTAAACTTATTCATCACTACTTAAGATTGTCATAAATGCTTCTTGTGGGATTTCTACACTTCCAAACGCTTTCATTCGCTTTTTACCTTCTTTTTGTTTTTCTAAAAGTTTTCTTTTACGGCTTACATCTCCACCATAACATTTTGCTAAAACATTTTTTCTAAGTGCTTTAATTGTTGTTCTAGCTATTATTTTATTATTTATTGCAGCTTGAATTGGAACTTCAAACTGTTGACGTGGAATAATATCTTTTAATTTTTCGCAAATTGCTTTTCCGCGTTTATAAGCAAAATCTTTATGTACTATTGTACTTAAAGCATCCACTCGTTCACCATTTATTAAAATATCCATTTTTACAAGATTGCTTTTTTCATAACCTATTACTTCATAATCAAAAGAAGCATAACCCTTTGTTTTAGATTTTATTTTATCAAAAAAGTCATAAACAATTTCGCTAAGTGGTAATTTGTATAAAATATTTACCCTTTTTTCATTAAGATAATTAATTCCAACATAAGTTCCCCGCTTACTTTGACAAACTTCTAAAATTTCTCCTATATAATCACTTGGGCTCATTAAACTAACTTGAACATATGGTTCTTCAATATAATTTATGTGATTTTGCTCAGGCATTTTGGCAGGATTATCTACATCTATAATTTCACCACTATTTAAATGAACCCGGTAATTTACGCTTGGTGCGGTCGCAATAAGATTAAGATTATACTCACGTTCTAAGCGTTCTTCTATAATTTCCATGTGTAAAAGTCCTAAAAATCCACAACGAAATCCAAAACCTAAGGCATGTGATGTTTCTGGTTCAAATTCAAGGGCAGAATCATTAAGTTTTAGTTTTTGTAAGGCATCTCTTAAATCATTATATTTTGCACTTTCAATTGGATATAGTCCACAAAATACCATAGGACGAAGCCTTTTATAACCAGGAAGCGGTTCTAAAGCAGGATTTTCACTATGGGTAATAGTATCTCCTACTTGTGTATTTTCAATGTTTTTAATACTTGCTGCAAGCCAACCAACTTCCCCTGTTGTAAGCATTTCCTTTTTTGTTTCATGGGGAGTAAAAACTCCAAGTTCTGTAACCTCATATTCAACTTTTGTTGCCATCATTTTTATTTTGTCTCCTACTTTAACTGTACCGTTTTTAACACAAACTGAAAGAATAACCCCGCGATAAGCATCAAAATAACTATCAAAAATTAATGCCTGAAGTTTTTCGTTTGGATTTCCTTTAGGAGAAGGAATATATTTAATTATACTTTCTAAAATATCTTCTACACCAACTCCAGTTTTTGCACTTACAAAAAGGGCATTTGTTGTATCAAGACCAATTGTTTCTTCAATTTCTTTTTTTACTTTTTTTGGATCAGCATTAGGTAAATCAATCTTATTAATAACAGGAATTATTTCAAGGTCATTATCAAGTGCTAGATAAACATTAGCTAAAGTTTGCGCTTCCACTCCTTGTGCTGCATCTACAACTAAAAGGGCTCCTTCACAAGCAGCAAGACTACGAGATACTTCATAAGCAAAATCAACATGACCTGGCGTATCTATTAAATGAAATATATAATCTTCACCATTTTTTGCTTTATACTTCAATTGTACTGCATTTAATTTTATTGTAATTCCTCGTTCTTGCTCAATATCCATATCATCTAGCAATTGACTTTTCATTTCTCGTTTTGAAATTGTATTAGTAAGTTCTAATATTCTATCTGCAAGAGTACTTTTTCCATGATCAATATGAGCAATAATTGAGAAATTTCTAATATTTTCTTGTTTCATACTAACACCTTCCAGTATTAAAATTATAACAATTTATTGCATGTTATACAAATAAAAAAAGCAACCTTTGGTTGCTTTACTCTTCAAGAAAACTTTCTAAAAAGGAAAACAAACTTTTTATTGCACGATTTGTATAATTTTCAACAGTTTGTGATGTTTTTAGTCCCAAATTAGAAAATTTATTACTGTAATCTGGCTCTTCAACTGGAAGAAAATCTTCTAGCGTTACATTTTCTCCTTTCTTTATTTTTTCTTCAAATACTTTTATTTGTTCTTCAACCAAACGCACTCTTTTTCCTTCTTGGTACTCAGAATAAGCAGTACCAAATCCAAGATACATTGTTACAAAAACCAAAAACAAAATTCCAAGAATAGTCCAAAAAATAATTTTATTCATTTTATCCTCCCTCTTTAATAATTTTAGCTAAAACCTCGGCAATTACTTCAACACTTGCAAACACTTCATCAATATGATTTTTAGAACCACCAAATTCAATTAAAATTAAGTTTTCATGCAAGTCTTGGTTATAAGCTAAATTTGTTGGAGTTTCTTTAAAATTTCTTGTTAAAATTCCCCGACTTAACCCAGGATAGTGTTTATTAATATAATCATTCATTTTCTTTACTAGTTTTTCGTTACCCTTATTTTTTGAATTTACTAAACCAACTAAAAACAAAATTCTTGCATAATTTCTTCCGTTAATTGTAACAGTCCCCTGCTCTTTTGTAATGGCATCCCTGTGAACATCAATAAAATATTTTAGACTTGGATATTTATGCATCGCATCAATAATAAACATTCTAGATACTGTGTAGCTTTTACTATAAGGCCACTGATTAAGGTTTAAAATTTCTGTAAAATTTCCTGTTTCAACAATTGCTGGAATTCCTAATTTTTCTAACTTTTCTTTAAGCATAAATGATGCTGTCATAACAGTTGGTGTAATATTAAAGTTTTCAAAATATTTATTACTATACTCTTCCAACTGATGAGTATTATAAATATAAACTAAAGGTTCTAAAACTTCTTTTAAATTTGGATCACTTACATAATTTGATTTTCCTTGTAATTTTTTAAAATCATAATCTAAATCATTAACATGTAAGGCTAAATTATCTTTTGAAAACATTACAGGAAAAGTATTTCCAGAAATAACAGAATAAGTAACATATTTTTCTGATAAATATGAAAGTGATGATTTTAAAAAATCTCGTTTATTAATTTTTGCAGGAATAAAATGATTATTAAAACTTAATAGTAACTTATAAAAATCATTTTTTTGTTCTTCTACTTTTATATTTTTTGAATCTATTCTATAAACAATAAAAACAAAAAATGCAATAATCATAAAAGTTACAATATACTTTAAAATGCTTTTTATAATATTTATTATTTCTAAAAGCATAAAATCACCTCTCATATTCATAATTATATGATTTAGGTGATAAGATATTGTCGCAATTAAAAAAATATAGAAAAACAAAAATTTTGGTTATTCAACTTTTTCATGTAATGCCATATCTATGCTTCTTGCAATTATTTCACTTAATTTTTCAATATACATATCAATTTCTTTTGGTGTAACCATTAAATTATAACCAACAGGAGATAACACCTCATAAATGAGTTGTCGCTTTTCTCGGTCCCCTAAATTTCCAATAACACCAAGAAACCGTTCTCGTTCTTCAGGTGTTAGTGGTTCAATATCAGAAAGTCTTTTGGTATAATCTACAACTCCACTAGGAATTATTTTTTGAAGAGGATTATCAATATTTCTAAGTTCATATGAGAAATATTTAATCATATAATCAATCGTATCACTTACTATTGTTACCGCATCTAAAACAGTAGGAACTCCTATTGCAATAACGGGAATTTTTGCTGTTTTTTCACTAATTTCAGCCCTAATATTGCCCACTCCACTTCCAGGATGAATTCCAGTATCAGTCATTTGAATTGTTTTATTTACACGTTCAATTGAAGTAGAAGCTAATGCATCAACAACAATTAAAAACTGTGGTTTAATTTCTCTTATAATTGCATTTACAATATCACTTGTTTCAATTCCAGTTGAGCCCATTACCCCTGGAATAATTGCCGATACTGGTCGAAACCCTTTATCTACTTCTTCTGGTGCAAGTTTAAAAAGATGCTTTGTTACTAAAATATTACTAATAACCATAGGACCCAAAGCATCTGGAGTACTTTTATCATTACCAAGTCCAATAATTAAACCATGATCACTTGGTTTAATATTTTTTTCTTTTAGAAATTCACAAATTGTTTTAGCTAAGACTTTTTCAATCTTTTTTGCATTTTTAAAATCTGTTGCATCTATAATTTGTAGTGTTACATATTTTCCTTTTCTTTTACCTAAAAGTTTTTCATGCTCTTTTTTTACGGTTACGGTTGTAATTTTTATATTTTCGACTATTTTTTCAATTGACTCAATTTCGGGTTCTATTACAGGTTTTTTTAACTTTGTAAGCTCTAAAGCATCAACTGCAAGGTCAGTTCTTATTACATACTTTGACATATCTATTTCGCCCATATTATCACCTAATAATAGTCTTTACAAAATAAAAAAAGGTATAACATTAATTTGTTATACCGCCTCAAATGATCTAAGAAGAAAAAGTTCAAAACCTAATCTCTTATCAATAATACCTCGCTTTATATCATAATCTAAATCAGCAAGTTCTTCTATATATTTTATAAGTTTTTCTTTTTTAAATTTTTGGGCACTTTCCTTTGCAAGTTTAACCCGATATGGATGAACTTTAAGCTTTGTACTAATTTCTTCTTCTTTTAAACCTTTTTCAGAAAGCACTAAAGTTTTATAAATTAATTGCAATTGACTTCCTAAAAGCGCTATAAGTTTAACAGGCTCCTCTCCTTGAGCAAGGAGGTCATTATAAATTGTAAGAGCTTCTTTTTTGTTATTAGAAACTATATTATCAATTAAATGAAAAACATTTTGCTCCAAAGTCCTTGAAACAAGTAATCTAATATCTTCAGTAGTAATATCTTTATTTTCATCTTTAAAAAGTAAAATTTTCTTTATTTCTTCTAAAATAAGAGTAAAATCTGTTCCAACCATACTAATTAAAAGAGATATTGCCTCATCTTCCACATTATATCCACGATCAGTAAATATTTTTTTAACACTACTAAAAAGTTTTTTATCATTTAAGGTTTCTATTTTATAAATCTTACTTACTTTTTTTACAAGTTTTGTTATCTTTTTTCTTTCATCAAACTTTTCATAAGGTGCAACTATAATTAAAATTGTCTGTGCTACAGGATTATTCAAATAATTTTCAAATATTTCTAAATTATGAACAACTTCTGTTTTTGGAGTCTCTCCTGTTAAAAAGAAAGGATTATTAATAATAACTATTTTTTTATCTGAAAAAAACGGAATAGTTTCACAATCTTCAATTGCAGTATTAATTGAATCTTCTAACATATCATATTTAGAAATACTATTTTCTTCAATCTCTTCTCCAAAAACACCTTTAATAATATTTTCAACCTGTTTTTCAATTAAAAACTTTTCTGTTCCAACTATTAAATGTATTAACTCCATTATTAGCACCTCATAATGATTATAACAAATTAATTTAAAAAATACTAATAAAAAAGGGAACTACAATGAGTTCCCAATCTATGTAAACGCTACTCGTAGCGTTTACTCTATTTTATGGTGGGGATGTTAAAAATGTCTCAACGCTTTCACTATTTAAAACACATTTTATACTTCCGACTTCTTGGGTATTAAATATTTTAACATTATATACTTTAAGAATATTTATTGTTTCAATACTTGGATGATTAAAAGGATTATTTCTCCCACTTGAAATAAATGCATACTTTGGAGAAACCTTTTCAATAAGATCCCTACTTGTTGAAGTTTTTGAACCGTGATGTGCAACTTTTAAAAAGTCTGCTTTTAATGTAGGATATTTTTCAATAATTTCTTTTTCAATGCTCTTTGAAATATCTCCTAAAAAAAGAAATGACCTTTTATATATTTTTGTTTGTAAAACTAAACTTGAATCATTAGTATTTTCACTTTTTTTAAAAGGAGCTAAAACATTTAAATTATAGTTAGATATTTTAATTCTATCTCCACTTTTTAAAAAATAGTAATGAATCTTTTTTCTTTTTAAGTAACTTATTATTTCAGAAATTAAATCATTTTGTTTGGTATCAGGAAAAATTACATTACTAACCTTAAAATTATCTAATAAATATATTGCATCTCCCGCATGATCATAATCTCCATG
>CAYWJS010000013.1:0-19006 GCA_964458855.1 uncultured Erysipelotrichia bacterium | reverse complement strand
CCATGAGTAAGTATTAAATAATCTATGTTTTTGATACCTATAGATTTTAGATAAGTAATTACTCCTTTTGCCGGATGATACTTTTTTCTTCTTTCTTTCCATTTTTCTTTATTGTAAGAAGTAGTTCCTCCCGTATCAATTAAAACTGTTCCTTTATTATAAGGATAATTTACTAAAATTGAGTCCCCCTGCCCCACATCAAAAACTAAGACTAATGCATTCGGATTAAACCAATTTAAATTATAGTGTATAGTAAGCAGTACTAAAAGAATGCCTAAATATGTTTTTTTCTTATATTTTAAAAACATAACTATTAAAAAATAATACAAAAAAACTATTATTAAACTTGGTTTTCCAAAAATTAAAACAACATCAAAAGAACTTATAAAAAGTGAGAGTCTCTCAAGAAGTTTAAACAAAAAATTTGTAATACTCATTAGACTCGGAAATAAAAAAGTAACAAGAATAAGTGGCATAAGAAAAAATGAAAAAAAAGGAACAAAAATTAAGTTATTAATAACCGTTATTAAAGATATCTCAAATGAATAATAAAGAACTAAGGGAAATGAAGCAAGGCTTGCTAAATAAGAAATATACATAAGATCTAGAAAATAATTTTTTTGTTTTTTATAAAATAAAATAATAAAACCAGTTACTAAAAAGGAAAATTGAAAACCTAAATCATAAATAAAATATGGATTTAAAAGAAGTAAAAGTGAATATGTAATAAATAAGATTTTTTTACTAGAAAGCTTTAAATAGGGATTTAATGAGTGAAAAAAATAAAAAACTGAAGCACGAAGAATTGAGGGAGAATAATTTGTTAAAAATAAATAAATTCCTAAAAATAAATAAATTATAAAAGTTCTAAGTTCTAAAAAAACGCCTATTCTTTTTAAAATGTATCCAAAAATACCAATAATAATTGTTACATGTAAACCTGAAATAGCAAATAAATGATTTATACCATTTGTGCAATAACTTTTATAAACATCATCATCTAAATATGTCTTATCGCCTAAAATTAAGGCATACATATACTCATTATTTGGAATTTTATTTAAATAATCAATTATTTTTTGTTTTAAAGTATAAAGAAACTTATTATTGTCTTTTACTTTTGTTATTTTAGTTGCTTTTAAAATCCAAAAAATATTTTTATAAGAAAGATATTTTCGGTAATTAAAGTTGTTAAAAATTGTATTATTATAAGGTTTTTCAAGAACTCCTTCAATTGTTAAATAATCTCCTAATTTTAAATTATTTAAAAGAAAGTTTTTTTCTTCTTCACTATTTATTCGATAATCAACGATTAATGTTTCTTTTGCTTTAAACTCTAATTTTAATTTGTTACCATCAACTTCTATTTTTTTTATATATCCATTAAACTTATTATTACCCTCATTATAAATACTTTTTCTATTTTCCAAGTTTGTTATTAATAATGCAGCAGATGTTAATATAATTGTTAATACAATGTAAAATATTCTACAGTGTAATAAAATCTTTAATTTTCTCATAAATTGCTTTGCCAATACCCTTAACATTCATTATTTCAGAAATATCTTTAAATAAACCGTGAGTATTACGATATTCAATGATAGCTTTTGCTTTAGCTGGACCAATACCAGGCAAGGTTTCAAGTAACTTTTGATTTGCATAATTTATTGAAATTTTTGTGGAACTTGTTTCTGTTTTCTTTTCCTCCTTTTTATCCTCTTTCGGTTCTGTTTTTACTACTTTCTTTTCTTCTTGAGGTTTTACTTCTTCTTTTTCTTTTTCCTTTTTAACAATAATTTCTGAAACATTAATAATTTCAAAATTTTTAAGGGATTCATCTAAATTTATATTTTCCTTATTTGCATTTTCAGTAAATCCTCCTGCAGCAAAAACTAAATCACTAATTTTACTATTGCTTTCAAGTTCATAAATTCCAGGGTTTACTACTTCACCAGTAATACCAGCAATAATTTTTTCTTCTTCTAATTTTTCAACAATAGTTTCTTTAGTACATCCTGTAAGAATAAGAAGTAAAAATAAAATTTTTATTAACATAAAAAGACCTCCTTTAAAGGTCTTTTCAATGTTATTTTTAAATTTCCTCTTTTAATTTAATTTGTGGAACTTCATTCCATAATTTTTCAAAATCATATTTTTCACGATCGCTTGTTTTTAAAATATGAACAACAACATCACCTAAATCTACTAAAATCCAATCGGCTGATTCTTTTCCTTCTACACTTTTTACAGTAATTTTATTTTCTTTTGCAAGCTTTACCAACTCATTAGTAATAGCCTGCATTTTTCTTTCAGTTTCGGCACTACAAACAACATAGTAATCAACAATTGGTGAAACCTCATGCATATCAAAAACAATAATATCTTCTGCATTTTTAGAGTTTAAACATTGTTTAGTAAGTTCTAAAACTTCACTCATATGATCCCCCTAAATAATTGATTTTCTAATTCTATAATTCATATCTGAATAAAGGTAAATAAGAACTTCTACAGATTTATTTACTGTAATCCACCCAATATTTTCAATAAAAATATCTTCATCTTCATTTAAAGTTATTTTATATTTTTTAAATTTACCTAGCAATGGTAACTCTTCTTTAAATGGTGGAACAAGTAATGAAGTTATGTGTTTTTCATATAAACTATTTGCTTTTTCAAGTTTTGTTCTATGAATTTTTATGCCATTTGAAGCATATATAATAAAGCTTGTTTTTTCACCTTTTAAAAAATCAACTCTTACCATTCCACCAATAAATAATGTTTGTTTTTCATTTAATTGAAAAATAATTGGTTTTATCTCTTTTTTTGGAGTTAAAATTTTTATAGATTTTACTGATAATTTTTGAAAAATATCATTATCATAAACTAATCCTGGTGTATCAATAATATAATGCTTCCCATAAGGAATTTGAATTAAATCAAGTGTTGTTCCGGGAATTGGACTTGTAGTAATAACCCTTTCTTGTTTTAACAAACTATTTAAGAATGTACTTTTTCCCACATTTGCATGTCCCAAAACATATACATTATTTTTTTCAATATATTTATCAATAATTTTTCTAACTTTATTTATATTATATTCACTACTTGCACTTATTAATTCTATCCCAATAATATTTTCTACTTTTTCCTCTTTTAATAACTTTTCTGTCCATGTTTTTAATTTTTCTTCTTTTGTTGATTTTGGAAGCAAATCAATTTTATTTACAACTATTAGTTTAGGATTTTCCCTAATAAATTCATCTAATACTTTTAATACATCTAATGAAAAATTAAAAATATCAAAGATTAAAACAACTAATCCTTTTTTAATCTTTGAAAATATTAATTTATAGTCCTCATTTTCTTTATTTAAAGTAATTAAACTTCCATAATTTTTAAGTTTAAAACATCTTTCACAAATTACATCATCAGAAATCTCTTTAGGTACAAATCCAGGTAGGTTTGGATCTTTATTTTGAAGTTTTACTCCACATCCATAACACCTTTTATTTTTCATCATATTCACCTTGAATTAAGAGATTTTTCTTTGCAAGTCTTTTATATATAATTTTTTCTAAATTGCGGTTAAAAGATGTTATTTTCATTTCACGCTTTTTTAAAATTGGGTCAACTAAAATTGTATACACACCAAAACGATTTCCAGCAAGTATATCAGTTAGAAGTTGATCACCAATCATTACAATTTCATTTTTCTTTAACTTATAATTATTTAAAATTCTTTTTAAAGTAATTGTTGTTGGCTTCATTGCTTTGTAATAAACCCCATCAACATTTAGGTCCAAAACAAATTTACTAACTCTATCTTTGTTATTATTAGACACAATAATCAAAGTAAATCCAAGTTTTTTTACATCTTCAATCCAATCTAAAACTCGCTTTGTTGGAATTTCAATTGTATATGGCACAAGAGTGTTATCTAAATCAACAATAATTGTGCGAAACCCTTTTTTCCAAAGCGCTTTTAAATCAATCGAATAAATATCTTTTTTATATAATTTTGGACAAAATTTATTTATCACGGTCTCACCTACATTCCCCAATTATTATATCTTAATCTAAGATAAAAACCAACTACTTTTCATATATTTTATTAGGAGTGGTTTTATGATTATTGAGTACTTATTAAGTATATTCAAAGATTTTTTATATTTTACAGGTTATATAAAAAATAATACTTTCCCAAATCCTTTAAGTAAAGAGGAAGAAGAAAAGTATATTAAACTTTTATTAAAGGGAGATAAAAATGCACGAAATAAGCTTATTGAACATAATCTACGTCTTGTTGCTCATATTGTAAAAAAGTTTGAAAATAATATGGATTCTACTGAAGATTTAATTAGTATTGGCACAATTGGTTTAATTAAAGGCGTTGATACTTTCAGCAAAAAACACGGAACTCAACTTACAACATATTGCGCACGTTGTATTGAAAATGAAATACTTATGCACCTTAGAAATAACAAAAAATATAGTCGTGATGTAAGCATTTATGAACCAATTGGTTATGATAAAGAAGGAAATGAAATTGCTTTAATTGATGTCTTAAAAGGAAAAGAGGCAAATTTTATTGAAAATATGCACACCAAAAATAATATTAATCTACTTAAAAAATATTTTAATGTTTTAAATGAAAGGGAAAAGAAAATTTTAACAAAAAGATATGGTCTTGATGGAAATCCTGAAATGACACAAAAAAATATTGCAAAAGAACTTGGAATATCAAGAAGTTATGTTTCAAGAATTGAAAAACGTGCAATTGTAAAAATACTAAGAGAATTTATTAGAAATCAAAAAATAGATTAAAAAACCAATAACTTTTGTTATTGGTTTTAAAACTTATTTTTTAGCTTCTTCTAAAATATCTTCAATTAAATCTAGGTATAAATCAACAACCATTGTTACACCAGCAATTGAATCTACTTTTCCATCCTCATCTACAACAATTCCTTCAAGTCCTTGATTTTTTATAATTTCTTCTGCTAATAAATCTGCTTGTTCAAACCATTCTTTTTCAACTGGTGATGCATCCTTCATTCCGTAATCATATCCAAGAATTCTTTTTGTTGAATAATTTCCTTCACTATCAGGATATGTTGTATCAATTGAGATTCCTGCAATAAATCCATTTTTATCAACCACTAAAGTTACCATTGGATATGCTTCTAAATCACTAAAGTTTGGATCATAAATTGTTGTTGCATCTCCTACAATAAAATATGTTCCTGGTTTATAAGCTCCTTTTTCTTGTGTACAAGCAGTTACTCCAAATAGCATTAATACTAATACTAAACTCAAAAATACTTTTTTCATAAATATCCCCCTCTCTCTTAAAATGTAGCATAAATACTTGCTTTTTTCAATATTAAACAGCTATTTTTTGATATTGCTCAATTAACTTATTTGCCACATAACCAATTATAATTCCTGCTGAAATAGAAAATAAAAGTATATATGGAAGATAATAAATAAACACTTTGGAATCAAAAAGTAACATTGCAACTAGTACTTGTCCAATTGAGTGACTAATCGCACCAACCAAACTTACCCCAATAACAGAAAAAAGTTTTATTCTCTTCATAATACTCATCATTATTAAACTTAAAAGACTTCCTCCTAAACTTAGGAAAAATGTAACACTAAAAAGACCTGTTCTTAAAATTCCCACAACTAAAATGCGAAGTAAAACATACCCTAAACTTTCTTTAAATGTAAAATTATATATTACAAATAAAGTAATAATATTTGTAAGACCAATTCTTAAACCAGGAATTACATTGCTTAAAAACATCATATATGAATCAATAATATTTAAAATAATACCAATTGCAAGTAACACTGAAATTTTAATCATCTTGTTAAGTTCCATTATCACACCTACTTTATTACTGCATCAAGCTCTGAAGAATTTTTACCTATAATTTCAATTATTACTTTATTAGGAAGACAAATAATAGGTTTTGTCACCGAATCAGTAAAACCTTGTTTAGAACAAATATTATAAGGTGATATTTCTTCTTTAACCCGAATTTTTTTATTCTTTACTTCTAAAACTACATCTCCATTATATCCTTCTACAACAAATTCTTTGCCATCATTTTGTAAATTTAGTGGTATTCTTAACACTTCTTTTTGATTAGAATACACAACAGCTATTTTTTCCTGAGGATTATTAAAAAAACTAATTATTACAACAAAAATTGATACGATTGAAACCAAAACAACAAAAAGAATTATATCATTTTTATTCATATTTATCAATCCCCTCGGAATAATAAATATTATCTTTATCAACATACCAAATAGCCTCTACATCATCACACATTTTAATAAATTCCATCCCCTCTTCTACACTCATATTAAAAAGGGTTGTTGAAAGTATATCGGCATAAGCACTATCAGGTGTTATAATTGTTACACTCTTCATATATTTACTTGGATAAAGTGTATCAGGATTAATTATATGATGATAAATTTTTCCATCATATTCATAAAATCTTTCATAACCACCACTTGTTACAACTGCTACATTTTTTACATTAAGTATTTTATAAATTCCACGATCATCTTTTACTGGCTCTTCAATACCAACACGCCAAGTATTATTTTTTCTTGGACCAAGTCCAACCTTAATATTTCCTCCTGCATTAATTAAGTAGTTTGAAAATCCATTATTTTCTAAATATTTCGAAACAACCTCAGTTACATAACCTTTAGCAATTCCACCTAAATCAATTTTTGTTCCTTTTTTTATTAAAACAGATGATTCTTCTTTATTTATCAATATATTTTGAATACTTGTATATTTATCTTTTTCTTTAAGTTCATTAAAACTAGGGACTCCCTCACCACTTAAACGATACGAACGCCACTCATCAATTACGCTACCAAGGGCAATATTAAATTTACCAAAGCTTATTTCATAAGCTAATTTTCCGTATTCAATTAAATCTAATAGATTTTTTTCAACTTTAATCCACTCATCTGGATGATTATTTATATAATAAATATTATTAATTTCTGGATATTCATTAAAGCGATCAGTAAGTTTATGATAAGTCTCATAAATTAAATCAACCTCATCTAAAACTTTTTTTAATGATGCTTTACTTTTTCCTGTAACTTTTACCGTAATTACTGAATCCATATAAAACATTGTTTTTGTTTCAGTATAATTTTTGTTTAAATAGAAAAGTAACGGAATAAATAATAATAATATTAAACCTATTAAAAAATAATTTTTTTTCACTATATCCACCCCAAAACTACTTTCATTATATCATAAGAAACTAAAAAAAAAGAAACAGAGTTTGTTTCTTTTTATTTTGCCATAATAAGTTCCAGTTTTTCTCTTGTTTTATCACGTCCTGGTCTACATTTATCTAATTTTTCTCCTTTTAAAATTGCATCAGCATAAACCTTACACCCAGGATAACCACAAGCACCACAATTATACCCAGGAAGTGCTTCAATCACTAATTTTAACTTTGGATCTTCTTTTACTTCAAATACTTTGTTTAAAAACCCTAAAATTAAACCAAAAGAAGTACCAATTAAAGTTAAGATTAAAACTCCTATCATTTACTACTCACCTTCTTACTACAAGCTTTGTTAAGGCAATATTTACATGAAGTATTATCACATTTATTGTTTACAAATGAATAAATTACAAGCAAAACTAATACTAAAACAAAAGGCATTAAGCTAGTCCTCCAAACCTACTAAAGATTAAAGCCATAATTCCTGCAGTAATTAAAGCAATTGGAATTCCTTCAAAAGCTTTTGGAATATTACTATTTTCAAGACGTTCTCTAAGATTTGCAAATATATAAATTACAAGTGTATAACCAATACTTACAAAAATACTATAAACAAGTGCTTCAATAAAGTTAAAGTTTTCTCTTACGACTATCTCACTTACCCCTAATATTGCACAATTTGTTGTAATTAAAACTAAATATATTCCAAACTTTTCAAATAAGTTAGGATTTACTTTTTTAATAATTATTTCAAGACAACTAACAAAAGTTGCAATTACTAAAATAAAGACAACTGTTTTCATATATGTAAGATTGAAAGGAACTAAAATGAAACGGTACATTAAATATGTTGTAATAGTAGAAAGTACCATTACTAAAAGCACACTTATTCCCATTCCTAAAGCACTTTTTTCTTTATCTGAAACACCTAAAAATGGACATATTCCTAAAAATTTTGTAAGAATAATATTTTGGACTAAAATTGCAGATATTGCCAAAGAAAATAAATTATTCATTATTTCTTAGCTCCTTTCTTTAAGAAAAACTGTTTAACAAATGCTGCAATAAAAGCAAGAGTAAAAAACGCTCCCGCAGGATTTGTAAATATTTTTGCAGGGGTATAAATGCTATTTTCACCAAAAAGTTTAAGTTTAAAAGTAAAGCCATATAAATCCTTTAGATTATCAACAAAAGTTATAGATCCAGTCGCTAATATTTCTCGGATTGTTGCTAAAACAACAATTGCAAAAGTAAAACCTAATCCCATTCCTAAAGCATCAAAAAAGCTATCTTTAACACTATTTTTAGAAGCAAATGCTTCTGCTCTTCCTAAGACAATACAATTTACTGTAATAAGCGGAATATATATTCCAAGTACCCTTGAAATTAAAGGAGTGTAAGCATTAAGAAGCATTTCTACAACACTTACTAAAGTCGCAATAATTACAATATAAACTGGAATTCTAATTTCATCACTAATTAAATTCTTAATTAAAGAAATTATTATATTTGAAATAACTAAAACAAACAAAAGCGAAATTCCCATTGTTAAAGCATTTTCAAAGTTTGTTGTAATTGCAAGCGCAGGACACATTCCAAGAAACATAATAAATATTGGGTTTTCATCAAACAATCCACTAATAATTCTTTTCATAATGGTTTTTCACCTCTTCTAACCCTTCCATAATGGCTTTACTTGAAATTATCGCAGTAGCACCGCCAATTGTATCAAGAGAAATTTCTTCATATGTTTTATTTAGGGTTTTATTTTGTAACTCCTCGCTATTTATTTTTCCAAACCACTCAGCACTACTTGCAGTAATAACTTTTAATTTTGTAAATTTATTCTCACTAATTCCAATTAAAAAGTTTATTTCATCTTCATAACCCGAAACCGTTACATCATAAATATAACCTTTAGTTTTATTATTTTCTTTTACTTCATATACAAAATTAATTGTATCATTTATTTTTTCTTCATTTAGTTTTATATAACTTTCTCCACTCATTAATTCACTAAAATTAACATTACTTTTTCGCGTGCGACTAACTTCTTCTGTGAGGTTATAAACAATTGATAACAATGTAACACTGATAAGTGTTACTATCCCTAAAATTAAGGCAGATTTATATTCCTGTTTCATTTTATCACCTCTTGTTTAATAAACCTTACAATTTCAATTAAGCCATCTGCTGTTCTTGTAACACCACTTACCGTATCAACTTTTTCTAAATTATCTTGATGTTTTATTAGGTTGTTAATGAATGTTTCATCTTCAATAACCTCACCACCCCAAGCAGGTGTTTCTTTGTGGGAGATAATTACAATTTTTGTAATTTGTTTATCTTTTACATAAACTTCTGCCTCAATACTTTCCTTTTTAAATGCATCTGCTATCACTAAATAAATTGTTTCATCTTCTATATTTTTAGTTTCTACCAGTTCAACAGGTCCTTCTACAGTTGGCTCTTCTGGAACATTTAATGAATTTATTCTATTATAAATTGCATAAATAACACCTACTCCAATAAGTATTGCAATCATAACTGAAATTAGTATACTTTTAAATCCCTTATGGCGATACTCACCCATTTTTTTATCAATTATAGGTGTTAACATATTCATAACAAGTATTGATGTTAATACTCCTTCTGGATAATTTGTCAAAAATCTAAATGTTACAGTTAAAATTCCAAGTCCTAGTGCATAAAGCACTTGTCCACTTGGAGTTGTTGGACTTGTTACAGGATCTGTTGCCATATATACTGCTCCAAAGAAAAGTCCTCCTGATAAAATATGAAATATTGGATACCAAATACCAAAATCAAAAAGTGAGCCAATTATATATGTCATAACAAATACTGTTGAAATATAAATTACAGGAATGCGAGCGTTAATAACCTTTTTTAAAACTAAATATAAAAATCCAATTAAAATAAAATATGCACTAGTCTCTCCTATTGCTCCCGGGATTGAACCAAAAAAGAAATCTAGTAAATTACCAAATGGTTCAACTATGGTTTCATATGGTGCAATGTAATTATTTGTTGAAAGATGTGTAAGAGGAGTTACTCCTCCTATTGTATCTATTTCATAAAGGTTAAAATAATTAGAAACTCTTCCAACAATTTCTGGGTATGCTCCCGATAAAAATAGTCCACCAACTAATGCTGGGTTAAAAATATTTTTTCCAAAGCCACCAAAAAGCATTTTTCCAACAATACTAGCAAATACTGCACCTAAAATCAAAATATGATAAGGAGTATTAATTGGAAGGATTAGTGCTAAAAAAAGCCCTGGAAAAATTGCAAAAGAATCTCTTACATTTTTAAAATCTGTTTTTAAAGATTCTTTTGGTTTAGTAACTCGGTAAAATATAAATTCGGAAATAACAGAAGTTAATGCTCCAACTAACATCATTATAAGTGGTCTTAAAGATTCGATAAAAGTTACTTGGTTACGAAAATATAGTGATAAACCATGTTTGTAATAAGCAAAGAAAATAACCGGTAAAAGTCCAATTAATAAGTGTTTCATTATTTTGTGAGTTTTTGCTTTTTTATCACGATAAATAGGTTTTTCTTTTTCAATAAATTTCATAGCAATCACCTACTCTTTTAATTTTTTGCTTTCAATTACTGCTTTTGTAACTTCTACTTTTGAAGGACAAACAAAAGAACAAAGACCACATTCAACACATTTTTCATATCCCAAGCGTTTTAATGCTTCAATATCTTTTCTTTCATAAGCATCTTTTATTAAAATTGGTGAAATATGAGCTGGACATGCCTCTACACATCTTCCACAACGAATACATTCAAGACTTGGTTCGTCTAGTTTTTCATTGCTTAACACAACAACACCTGTTAAATTTTTTGTAACTATTAACTTATCACTAGGAAGTGCTTTTCCTGATAGAGGACCATTAGCAATAAATATTATTTCTTTAGTTTTCTTATACTTACAAACATCTTTTATTATTTCATCAACTGGACTTCCAATGCGTGCTAAGATGTTTTGGGGTTTGCGAATTTGGTCCCCTGTTATTGTTATGTATCTTTCAATTGGTGGTAGGTCATATTTTAGGGCATCATATAGTGCAAGTATTGTTCCTACATTATTTACAATTACACCAACTTCTAAAGGAAGCTTGTCATACTCTTTTTTACATATTTCACGAACTAAATTTTTTTCCCAACCTGCTGGATATCCATCAAAAACTTTTTTAACTTTAATTTTTGGATATTTTAAAACTACTTCTTTTAATCTATTGTAAAGTTTTTCTTCATCTTCTTGAATTGCAATAACTGCTTTATCAATATTAAAAAGAGAAAGTATTAAGTCTGTTGCCTCTACTAACTTTTCTGCTTCTTCTAAAATTAATGCATAATCACATGTTGTATAGGGCTCACACTCTGCACCATTAACAATTAATGTATTAATTTTTTTGTCTGTATTATATTTAATATAAGTTGGAAATCCACTTCCACCCATTCCAACTATTCCCGCATCACGAATTTTTGCAATTAAAGTTTCTTTTTTAAGCTTTAAAAGGTTTTTATTTTCTTTTTTTCTTTTATTCCACTTATCTTTAAAATCATTTTCAATAACAATACATTTTACAAGGTCTCCAAAAGCATCAAATCGCTCCTCAAATCCAATTACTTCTCCTGAAACTGTTGCAGGAATTGGAAAATTTTCTTCACTATAAGCAACTACATCTCCTATTTTTACTTTGTCACCAACTTTTACAATTGGACTTACATCTGTTGAGCGATATACAGCTAAAGGTAAATAAACACGTTTTGGAGTATATTTTTGAACCTTTTTACTTTCTGTTGATAACTTTCTCATCTCTTCTAAGCGCACATATATTGATCTCACCTTATTCACCTCTCACTAAATTTAATTATACCATTTTTAAGTAAAATAAAAAGAGCATAATTGCTCTTTTATTAATTAAACTCTTTTTTAAGTTCTAGTTCGTTATTTTTACTTATAAGTTTATCATAATTTAAAATATCTGCTAAATAATTTATTGTTTTGTTTTTTTCACACTTTCCTTCTGGTTGAAACTTTATTGCAATTCCTCCTGCTTCTTCCCATGCTTTTAAGTTCATATCAGTATCATCAATTAAAATAGCTCCTTTTGGATCTACTACCATAGTTTTTGGTATAACAACCGGAACAGGAATAATAGTAATGTTATCAAGCTGTTTTCTTAAATATTTTATTTTTGCAACTGCTTCTTTTTGTTGACTAATATGACTTAGAATATAAACATCAAAAACACCAGCAGCGATAATTTTTTTAATGTTATTAATACTATCATTAATTTGTGCTGATTTTTCTAAAACATCTTCTTCATAATTTATACTAGCAAGGAAATCCATTGTTTCTTTGCTATAGTCAGGAACTAAATTTGCATCTATTATCATTTTTCTCATAATAACCCATGTATCTTTAATTACTCCATCAAAATCTATATATAATTTTCTTTTTGACATGAGTTCACCCCAAACTTAAATAGTGAAGTTTATTCTAACGGACTTGACATAATTTGTCAATAAAAAAAGGTTTACAAAATTTGCAAACCTAATAAAATGGCGTCCGCGATTGGACTCGAACCAACGACCGATAGCTTAGGAGGCTATTGCTCTATCCAACTGAGCTACGCGGACAAGTAAAAATAAATTATAGATAACTATAATTTATTTTTTTTAACTTAAAGTTTCAAAACCTTTTCTTTTACAAGCTTTAAAACATCTTTATGAATTTCTTCAGGTGTTCTTGGCTTATTTCCTTTTGCACAATTTATAATATCAAAATTAAAAAGTTCTGCAAGATCTAAATATGCTTCTTCTGCACATAACAAGTGTTCTTTTGATACTTCATGTTCATCTAGGGCTTCTTTTCTGTTTTTTCTTAAAATCTCACCTGCTTCATAAGGCATATAAAGTAAAATTTTAACATCAGGGCGTGGAAATTCAAGTAGTTCATATTCTAAGTGTTCTAGCCACTTAAACATCTTAATTCGTTCATTTCTATCTTTTATTTTTCCTCCTTGATGTCCCATGTTTGATTCAACATAGCGATCAAGTAAAACATGCTTATGTTTTAGAGTTTCTTCAATTTTTTTCATGTTATATCTTCTGTCTGCTGCAAAATAAAGTGCTGAAACTTTTGGGTCAACATTAACTGCACCTTCTGGAAACCATCCTTCACTAATATGAGCTTTACCTAAATATGGTCCACCAATAATTTTTCCAGTTGGTGTTTCATATTGAGGAAAACTTATATATTCTAAATAAATTCCCTCTTTTTCTAGTGCACTTATTAATAATTTTGATTGTGTTTCCTTTCCTGAGCAATCTGTTCCTTCAATAAGAATGATTTTGTTTTTTTCTTTCATTTCTCTCCCCCTAAATATTATAAATCTATATCATCAAGAAAGTCATCAATACTTAGTATTTTCATATCAATTTCTTCTAAATTTACTTCTTTTTTCTTTGTTTCTTTTTTAGATTTTGCTTGTTTTGTTTTGGTTTTTACTTTTGTTTCTTTTTCTTTTGGTTTGCCTTCTAAAAATACTTGTGCCTCTTCCATTTTCTCAGTTTTATTTATATCCTCATTAATAACTATTAATTTTTCTTTAGGTGCAACATCAATTAATTTATTATTTGTAACTTTTGCACCTTTATAATATCTATCCCCTATTGTAATTTCTGTTGCTTTTATCTCTTCTATTCCCATTTCTGTTTTTAAAATATATACTTCAGTTTCACCATTTAAAACTTTTAATACTTTATCTGGGTTTGACTTTACTTCTCTTAAAATTAGTACTCCTCTTTTTGCTCGCGATGTTAAATCAAACTCAGAAAGTTTTACTCTTTTTGCATTACCGTTTTCAGTAAATACTGAAATATATGTATCAGCATCTTTTACAATAAGACCTGATACAACAGTATCATTTTTTAAATTAATTCCTTTTACTCCTTGCGCACGTGTTCCAATAATACTAATTTCGTTAATATCAAAATATAATCCATAACCATTACGTGTTGCAATAAATACGTTTTCATCGCCTTCTGTTAAATAAGCACCAACTACAGAATCATCCTTTTTCATCTTAATTGCAGTAATTGGACGAGAGTATCTTGTAACTTCAAACTCACTTAAAGAAGTGCGTTTTACTAAACCATTTTTCGTAAATATTGTTACATATTTATTTTCACTAAAATTACGAACTGAAATTGCACTAACAATATTATCAGTATCTTCAATATCAATAATACTGCTTACATGACGTCCTAAGTCTTTCCATTTTGTTTCAGGGATTTCAAAAACAGGAATATATAAATAATTTCCAAATTCAGTAAAAAGAAGTATCTTATCTATTGTATTCATTTGGAAATATCCAATAATATAGTCGTCTTCTTTAATACCTACTTCATTTTCTTCTGATGCTGAGAATGACCTTATAGATGAACGCTTAATATATCCATCACGAGTTACAACTACAACTACTTCTTCTTGTGGAATCATTTTTGTTTCATCTATTTCAATTTTTGTAATACTTTCTGAAATAATTGTTTTTCTTGGTGTAGGATATTCTTTTTTTATTCTTTTTAGTTCTTCTTTAATTACATTATCTAAAACTTTTTCATCACTTAAAATAGTTTTTAACTCTTTAATAAGTTCATTTAATTTTTCTTTTTCTTCTTCTAAAAGAGTAACATCAGTATTAGTTAATTTATAAAGTTGAAGCATTACTATTGCTTCTGCTTGACGCTCAGAAAAATTATATTTATTAATTAAATTTTCTTTTGCATTAGCTTTATCAGTACTACTTCTTATAATTTTAATAACATCATCTAATATTGATAAAGCTTTAATAATACCTTCTACAATATGTAGTCTTTTTTCAGCATGTTCAAGATCAAACTCTGTTCTTCTTCTTACTACATCACGTGCATGTTTAATATAAGCATCAATTATTTCAAGTAAACCTAATTGTTTTGGTCGTCTATCTACTATTGCAACCATATTAAAATTATAGTTTATTTGTAAGTCAGTGTTTTTATATAAATAATTTAGTAAAAATTCACGATCCGCACCCTTTTTTAAATCAATTACAATTCTTAACCCATTCCTGTCACTTTCATCTCGAGCATCAACAATTTCATCAAGTTTTTTATCAATTCTTAAAAGATCAATTTTTCTAATTAATTCTGCTTTATTTACTTCATAAGGAATTTCCGTTATTACAATTTGATCTTTCCCATTATTTTTTTCAAAACTTGCTTTCGCACGAACAATTATTTTACCGCGACCTGTCTCATATGCTTCCTTTAGAGCATTTTTATCTTCAACAATTCCTCCTGTTGGAAAATCTGGCCCTTTTATAATATTTAAAATTGTATCAAGACGTACATTTTGTGAATCTATTTTCTTTATTGTTGCATCTATTACCTCTTCCAAATTATGAGGAGGAATATTTGTTGCATAACCAGCAGAAATTCCTGTTGAACCATTTACTAAAAGATTAGGAAAATAACTTGGAAGTACAGTTGGCTCAAGAAGAGAATCATCAAAGTTTGGTGCCATCTCAACTGTATCTTTATCAATATCACGAAGAAGTTCTAAAGCGATGGGTGAAAGCCGTGCTTCAGTATAACGCATAGCAGCAGCAGAATCTCCATCAATAGAACCATTATTCCCGTGCATTTCCACCAAAACATTCCGTACTTTCCAATCTTGGCTCATTCTTACCATTGCATCATAAACACTTGCATCCCCATGAGGATGAAAATTTCCAATTACATTTCCAACAGTTTTTGCGGATTTTCTAAATGGTTTGTTATGTGTATTTCCTTCTTTATACATTGCATAAAGAATTCTTCTTTGCACAGGTTTTAAGCCATCCCTTACATCAGGAAGTGCTCGATCTTGAATGATATATTTTGAATAACGGGCAAAACGATCCCCCATTATATCTTCAAGTGTCATTTCAACTATTCTATCTATAATGTTTGTCAAGTAAATCACCCACCTATTATCTTGTAGTCATCTTCTAAAGTAAAGCTTACATTTTCTTCAATCCACTCACGTCTAGGTTCAACCTTATTTCCCATTAAAACAGATACTCGTCTATCAGCAAGCATTGCATCATCAATTGTTACTTGAATAAGTTGTCTTCTCATTGGATCCATTGTTGTCTCCCAAAGCTGGTCAGAATTCATCTCGCCTAATCCTTTAAAACGCTGGATTGTGTAATTACTATTTGTTTTTACAATCTCTTTTAATTCCTCGTCTGTCCATGCATACTTTATTTCATTTCCACGAGTAATTTTATAAAGTGGAGGCTGTGCAATATAAAGTTTTTTTGCATCAATTAAAGGGCGCATATAACGGAAAAAGAAAGTTAATAGTAGTGTTTGAATATGTGCACCATCAGTGTCTGCATCTGTCATAATAATAACTTTATCATATTCACAATCTTTAAGTTCAAAATCAGCTCCTACTCCAGCTCCTATTGTATGAATAATTGTGTTAATTTCTTCATTTTTCAAAATTTCCGATAAACTTATTTTTTCAGTATTTATAACTTTCCCACGAAGTGGTAAAATCGCTTGAAAACTCTTATCACGTGCTTGTTTTGCAGAACCACCTGCAGAATCTCCTTCTACTAAAAAGAGTTCATTTTTCTTAGGATTTCTCTCTTGTGCAGGAGTAAGTTTTCCACTTAATATTTTTTCCCTTTTATTTTTTCCGCGTTCTGTTCTTGCCTCTTCTCGTGCTTTTCTTGCTGCTTCACGAGCAATTTTAGCACTTAAAGCTTTTTCAATAATTTTATTTGCACTATCTTTATTTTCTTCTAAAAAGTATGTAAGTTGCTGACTTATTATTTCTTCTACCACAGTCCTTGCACTAGGTGTTCCAAGTTTTGATTTTGTTTGTCCCTCAAATTGTAGTAAATGTTCTGGTATTTTTACATTAATAATTGCTGTAATTCCTTCTCTGACATCACTTCCATCAAGGTTTTTATCTTTACCTTTTAAATATCCATTTGCCCACGCATATTCATTAATAGTTTTTGTTAAAGCAGTTTTTGCTCCAATCTCATGTGTTCCACCATCTATTGTTTTTACATTATTTACAAAAGAAAGGACATTTTCTTGGAAAGAATCAGTATATTGAAAAGCAAAGTCAACTTCAATTTCATCTTTTATACCATGAAAACTTACAACATGATGAAGCTTATTTTTATCTTCATTTAAATACTCAACAAATGCTTTTAATCCTTCATCATAGTAGTACTCAATTTTTTTATTTTCAATTTCATTTATTACTATTGCTTTTAAATTTCTTGTTAAAAATGCATTTTCTTGCATTCTTTCACAAATTGTTAAAAAACTAAATTCAATATTAGAAAATACCTCAGAACTAGGTTTAAAACGAACAGTTGTTCCTGTTTTGTTTGTTGTTCCAACAACTTTAAGTGGTGAATTTTTTCTTGCTCCATCACTAAACTGTATTTTATAAATTTTTCCATCACGATAAATTGTAACTTTCATCCACTCACTTAAAGCATTTACAACTGAAGCTCCTACTCCATGAAGTCCTCCTGCTACTTTATAAGCATGTGCATCAAATTTTCCCCCAGCATGAAGTACTGTATAAATTACTTCTGGCGTAGGTCTTCCACTTTCGTGCATACCTGTTGGAATGCCACGTCCATTATCACTAATGCTAACACTTAAATCATCGTGTAAAGTAACAATAATAGTATCAGCAAAACCTGCTATAACTTCATCAACTGCATTATCCACTATCTCCCAAACTAAATGATGAAGTCCTCGTTTGTCAGTTGAACCGATATACATACCTGGACGTTTCCTTACTGCATCAAGTCCTGATAAAATCTTAATCGACGCTTCAGTATAATTTGTATCTGTCATCTCCATACCTCTTTTCAAGTTTAACTCAAGTTTATTATATCATGCTTTTTTTTATCTTGGTAGATAAGAAAAAGATTTGAACTACAAAATATATCCGTGTTATAATTATTTTAATAAAATTCTTAAGGAGGAGTAAAGTGAGTGAGTTTTTTGAGTTTTTCCTAAAACCAGATGTTTTATTCTTATGTTTATTTTCTTATTTACTAGGCTCAATTCAGTTTGGAGTTTTAATTGGAAAACTAACTAAAGGGATAAATATTTTAAAATACGGAAGTAAAAGTAGTGGTGCTACAAATGCAACTCGGGTTTTAGGTTTAAAATATGGAATAATTACTACTATTTTAGATATTTTAAAAGGGCTTATCCCAATTGTTATTTCTTGCTTTATGTTTGATGCACCATCAATTTTAGCAGGACTATTTGCAGTCTTAGGTCATATTTTCCCTATTTATAATAAATTTAAGGGAGGAAAAGGAGTGGCCACAACAGCAGGTGTAATTATTGCAATTGATCCTATTAGTGCTATATTTGGATTTATTATTATGGTATTAATAGTAAGCCTAACTCGTTATGTATCACTTGCTTCAATTACTGTTGCAACTCTCGTTTTAGGAAGTAAGTTTTTTTCATACCAAAACAATTTCCCACTAGAAAATATTTTGTTTCTTATCATATTAGGACTCATTATCTATCGCCACAAAGATAATATTAAAAGATTAATAAAAGGCACAGAAAGAAAATTTGGCGAAAAAGTTGAAGTAAAATAA
>CAYWJS010000012.1:0-22532 GCA_964458855.1 uncultured Erysipelotrichia bacterium | reverse complement strand
TTGCATGTATTAGGCATGCCGCCAGCGTTCATCCTGAGCCAGGATCAAACTCTCCGAAAAAAAGATAATCTTTACTTAAAAGATTATTAATTTGGGTTAAGATTGAAACTCGCTAAGGAATTTACGTTTTGCTCAGTTTTCAAAGAACATTTTTATATCGCTTTTTCAAGCGACTACCTTAGTATAACAAGCTGAATTCAATTTGTCAACAATTTTGTCGAACATTGACAAGTTAAAATTATTTTGTTAAATACTCTAAGTTGCTTAACTATAATAACAATTTGAACCCATTTTGTCAACATCTTTTTAGTATTTTTGCAATTTGTAAAATTTTGTTGAAAATCTTACCTTAACAGTCTTTTATCTTACCTTACCAACCTAATTTTTAAAAGTCAATATGTATTTTTTTACATTATACATATTATTTATTATATGCAGGTTTTATCTACCTATTAATTGCTTATATAAATTTAGATAATATAAACCAACGCCATCTTGAAATGGCCAATCCCCATTTCTTTTTAAATCAATTAGTTTTTTTAGCTCTAAGTTAAGTATTGAATCAAGTTTAGTAGGATACATCATTTTTTCTTTGTGATACTCATATTCATCACGATCTAATATTTTATAAGAATTATTTGGAAATATTTTTAGATCTAGGTCATAATCAATATATTTTACAGTGTTTTCTTCAATTACACACGGACTACTAATATTGCAATAATATGTAAGACCACGCTTTTTATACATAGCAATAATGTTGTACCATTTGTTTTTAAAAAAATAAATAATAGCCGGCTCTTTTGTATACCAAGTTCTGCCATCTGATTCAATTACCTTACATTTATTATTTCCTAAAATAATATATTCATCTGTTTCATCAAGAAGCACAGATTTTTCCCAAACTCTATGAATACTTCCATCATGTTTATAACTATGAATTTGATATATTTTATGTTCCATTTTTTCACTTCTTTTCTATACATATTATACTTAACAAATTTCACTTTTACAAAAAAGGTATAATTATTTAATTCATTCACAAAATACTACTAGAATTATAAAGGAGGAGTTTTATGAACCAAAATGTGATAAATGAACCACCCAATATGATATCTGCCAAAGATCTTCATTATATTGAAGATATGCTAGGATGGAATCTTTTAGCAAACAAAAAAGCATACTTTTTTTCAGAAAATGTAGTTGATACAGAAATCAAACAAATTCTTACGCGAGTATATCAAATGCATGCTAAACATTATAATGAAATACTTGGATTATTGCAATAGGAGGATTTATGGAAAATAATAATATGGTTCAAAACCAAGAAACAGAAATACCAAAAAATAATATGATGAATGATCGTGATTTTTTAAATGATATTCTCGCAACTGAAAAAGCTTATGCTGGCACATATCAAATTGCACTAAACGAAGCAAGTAATAAAACTTTGTATAATACACTCTTTAAAATTTATAAAGAAACCCAAGATATGCAAAGAGAACTATTTAATCTTATGTTTAAGAAAGGATGGTATCCACTAGAAAAAGCAGAGCAAAACAAAATAACTCAAAAATACAATCAATTTTCAGGCTACATAAATCAAATTAATCAATAAATAAAGGATCGAGTATATCGATCCTTTATTTACTTAAAATTTCTAAAGTTTTCTTTAACTGTAAATCGTTTTTTTCATCATTAATTTTTTCAAGTAAAAGTGATTCAAGTTTTATTGCCGTTATTTCATTTAGTGTTCCTGTTGTTTCAAGTTGCTGATGTTTTTGAAAAGATTTTAAAACATTTTCTGTATTTTTATCAAAATAACCATCTACTCGAGTATTATAATCCAACGCATTTAGTATTAACTGCATTCTCTTAACTGTTTCATTATTATCATTATATTTTAATTCTTCTTTAAAACCTATTGGAGCATAATAAAAATAATCTGGTTGTTTTACATAAATCGTTGGTTCAACACCTTTATTATGAATCCAATTTCCGTTTGGAGTTAACCATTTTTGATGAGTTATTTTTAAAGCACTTTTATCAATTAGATAAATAAGTGTTTGGACAGTTCCCTTACCAAAAGAATTTGTTCCAATAACTTCATATCCTCCTGATTCTTTTAAAGCTGCTGCTAAAATTTCTGAACCAGAAGCACTTCCTTCATCAATTAAAACAACAATCTCATAGTTTTTCTTACCCTTAATTAATGATTTTTGGGGTTTAATAGTACCATTTTTATATTCTAATTGGTAAATATTTTTATCCGTATCAATAAATATAGAAGCAATTTCTTCTACAACATGTAAATATCCTCCAGGGTTTTTTCGAACATCTATAATTAAACCATCAATTTTTTCTCTTTCCAGTTTATTTAACTCAGTATACATCTCTTCTATCGTATTTCCACTAAATTCTAAAATATCAATATAACCTATTTTTTTGTTATTTTCTTTATACAATTTACTTTCTACAGAAACAATTTTTATTACATCGCGTTTAACATTAAAATACAATAATTCTTGCATATCTTTTCGCTTAATTCCTAGTTTTACAATAGTTCCTTTTGGCCCTTTAATTAAATTTACCACTTCTTGTAAAGTCATATCCTTAACATCTTTATTATCAACACTAACTATTTTATCAAGGGGCATAAGTCCTGCTTTTTCTGCTGGTGAATCTTTAAATGCTGATTCAATTGTTGGATAACCATCACTCCCCATAAAAACAACAGCACCTATTCCTTCGTATTTCCCTTCTACAGATTCATCAAAATCCTTTAGCTCTTCAAAGTTCATATATATTGTATATGGGTCATCAACTATAGAAAGCATTCCATTAATTGCACCAACTATTAAAGAATCACTATCTAATTCCTTAATATGTATTGAAAGAAGGGAATCATAAACCTCCATAAATTTAATGTATTCTTCTCTTGTCATTCCATATTTTTCAGGAATATAAACCTTATCTTTTGCCCCAAAATAAAAACCAATTGATACTGAAACAAAAGCACTAATTGCAACAAACTTTAAAATTCGCAAATATTCTCTGTCAAAATTAAATATATTTTTTAGTTTCACAAAATCACCTTCTAAATATAATATAGCAAAACTTGTTTAATTATACCACAAAAAAACAAGAGTAGTCTACTACTCTTGTTTTTGTTATAATTTTATGTCTTTATCTAAATCTAGATTTGGACCTTTTTTCTCAGGCGCTATATTTAATACTTTGGCATCCCTATCTAACTTAGGAATATTAAAACTAAATGTTGGATCTCGTTTTACAATTTCAATAAATTTGTCAGTTCCATCTTTAGTTAGTGCAAAAAATGAATTTTCTTGTTCTCTATTCAATTTCTTATAGTTAAAACTTCCATAAGTAATAATTCCCCCATTATCATCATATTGTGTTGCTTGATAAATTATTGGTTTAGAATAGGTTTTTCTTTCTGGGTTTTCTGGATCAAATATTATACTCTGGTAAGAAATTGTATATCTACCATCCCTGAAAATGGTCCTAATGATTACTGAGTTCTCATTAGTATCTTTCGCGCTTCTATAATCAAGACCTTCATAACCCTTTGGAATATATTCTTTTGGTTTGTAACTTCTAGGTTTTTGTTTTTTTGGTTCTTTTGGTTTTTCTAAATCGGGGTTCTTTTCTTTTGACTGTTCTTTTTCTTGTTCGTTAATTGTTATTTGAATATTCTCTTCTTTTTTAATTTTAAATATAGCAATTGCTGCTTGCATTTTCGCAATAAATTCATCTATTTTTTGTTTTCTCGCTTCTTTTTTAGCAGCCCTTTGTCTCTTTCTTTCCTCTTTTTTCTGCTTTCTAGCCTCTTTTCTTGCTTCTCTTTGGAGTTTGCGTTCATTATATTTAGTACGAAGGTTATTAATAAGTTTTTTGATATTATCATACCCTAATTTAAGACCTTTACCAAGAGTAGTAACAATATTTTTAATTGGTTTAATAATTGCGTATTTGATTACACTACCTACTAATTTAGATAGTGTTTCTGATTTTGCCATTAGAATTCCACCAATAGCTCCAAAAACGATTAATGGTACTGGACCAAGCATTGTAACAATTGCTGATGCAAACAAAGCAGTAACGGCAAGAATTCCAACAGAACCTACTACTAAAAAAATAGGTTTAACTTTTGGAAAAACATTACTTAATGCACTTTTTTGTTTTTTATCTTGCCCAGCATCCTCTGAATTTGATTCCGAAGAATTAATCTGATCATCACCACCTGATTCACTAGAAGGACTAAAACTATAATTCATATTCATCTCTTTTTCAGTGTTTTCATCAAAATCTTTTTCTGGTTCATTAGATGGAATATCAGTAAAATCTTTCATTTTTATCACCTTTTTCTTCTTTAAAAAATGCCAATATTATATTTGACATTATTGTATAATATTTTTCAAATTTTGTCAACTCTTTTACACGAATGTTTTTTTGTTAGACATTCTTGTTTTTTATTTCTTCTCTTAAAGCGTCTATAAACTTATCAATTTTAATTGTATATTGTTCTTTGCTCCCATACTTTCTTACTGTAACAGAAGCGCTTTCCACCTCTTTATCACCTATTGCTAACTGATAAGGAATTTTTCTTGTTTGCGCCTCTCTAATTTTATAACCTAATTTTTCCTCGCGCATATCTATCTCTACCCTAATATTATTGGCAAGCATTTTGTTGTAAAGTTCTTGGCTGAATTCTAAATGTGCTTCATTATTTACAGGAATGATAATTGTTTGAACAGGTGCAAGCCAAGTTGGAAACGCACCCGCGTAATGTTCAATTAAAATCCCAATAAATCTTTCAATTGAACCAAAAACAACACGATGTAACATTACAGGGCGTTTCTTCAAACCATCTTTATCAATGTAAGTTAAATCAAAGCGTTCTGGAAGATTAAAATCTAGTTGAATTGTTCCGCATTGCCATGTACGTCCTAAAGAATCTTTTAGATGAAAATCTAGTTTTGGTCCATAGAAAGCACCATCTCCTGGATTAAGTTTGAAATTGCGGTTTGCTTTTTTACATGCTTCTGCTAAAGCTTTTTCTGCCTTTTCCCAAATTTCAGGTTCACCAATTGCATTTTCTTCAGGTTTTGTTGAAAGCTCAATTGAATAATCTAAACCAAAAATATTGTAAATTTTTTCAAAGAAATTTATTAATCTAATTACTTCTTCCTCAATTTGGTCTTCCATCATAAAAATATGAGCATCATCTTGAGTAAACATACGCACACGCAATAACCCATGTAAAGCACCACTTGCTTCATGGCGATGAACAAGTCCTAATTCTGCAACTCGAAGTGGAAACTCTTTATATGAGTGCAAAGTATTTTGATAAACAAGTAACGCCCCAGGACAATTCATCGGTTTTATAGCAAATAAAGTATTATCAATTTCTGATGTATACATATTTTCTCTGTAATTATTCCAATGACCAGATTTTTCCCATAACTCTCTATTTAACATTATTGGTGTTTTAATAAATTTATATCCTGCTTTTTCATGTTCTTCATACCAAAATTCTTCTAAAGTTTTTATTAAAGTCAATCCCTTTGGAAGCCAAAATGGAAATCCTGGACCATATTCAGAAATCATAAACAGTTCTAGTTCCCGACCTAATTTTCTGTGATCGCGCTTTTTAGCTTCCTCAAGTAAATTTAAATGTTCATTTAAATCCTTTTTGTTATAAAAAGACACACCATATACTCTTTGAAGCATTTTATTGTTTGCATCTCCCTTAAAATAAGCACCAGCTACTTTAAGAAGTTTAAAATATCTAATCATACTTGTATTTTCAACATGAGGTCCACGACAAAGATCTGCAAAATCTCCTTGTTCATAAATTGTAACTTTATCTTCTTCAAAACCATCAATTAAATCTAATTTATATTCATCATTTTTAAATTTTTCTTTTGCTTCTTTTTTTGTCATTTCAATGCGAATAATATCATGTTTTTCATCTGCAATTTTTCGCATTTCTTCCTCTATTTTTAGAAGAGATTCATCATTTAAAACATCATCACCTAAATCAATATCATAATAAAAACCTTCTTTTACAACTGGCCCCACCCAAAACTTGGCATGTGGATAAAGTCTTTTAATTGCATGTGCCATTAAGTGAGCAGTTGAGTGATTTAAAATGCTTAATTTTTCATTTTCCTTAAAATTAACCATATTTATATTCCTCCTTTATACTAAAAAACTCGCTTCCTATGAAGGAGCGAGTAACCCGCGGTACCATCCTTGTTTATTACTTAATTTAAGCTATAACGCAGCTTGCGAGTACCCTTTCGGGCCCGACTCCAAGGTAGTAGTTATTAAAAAGTTATATCTAGCTTCCACCGTCCTAGACTCGCTATAACACTTTTTTAAAATAACCATGTCCTCTTCACAGTCATTAATCACGAAAAGATAATATCATTAATATTTTTTTCTGTCAATTTTTTTACCTTCTACTTTTTCCAACTAAGGCAAGTTCAACTGCCAAATACCTAATTCTTTCAATAATTCTTCTTGCTTTTAAGGCTTCTACTTCACCACCATTAGTATTTGCAAAATGACTCTCTAATTGATCAATAGTAAAGTTTGAAGTAAAAAATGTTGGAAGTTCTTCAAGCATTCTATATTGTAAGATTGGTCCTAAAATTTCATCCCTACTCCAACTTGTAACATTTTCTGCTCCAATATCGTCAATTAGAAGTAATGGAACTTTTTTAATGTAATCAAATTTTTCATTAAAATCTGTTCCAAATGAGCCCTTTAAACTTCGTAAAAATTCTGGCCAATAAATAATTGCACTCTTTACCCCAACTTTTGCAACTTCATTAAACATTGCAGCAATCATATAAGTTTTTCCTGTTCCAAAACTTCCACTTAAATATAATCCTTTTTGGTTTTTATTTTTTTTAAAATTATCAATAAAATCAGTTAAATACTCAATTATTTTTATTCGCGCTTTATCATCCACAAATATTTCACTCATTCTTGCATTTGCAATTTCTTTTGGTATATCAAATTTATAAACATTTTTATCAGATTCATTATTTAATGCTTGCTGATAAGAACACGCAATATAATCAATAAATATTGTATTGTTTTCAACTCGTGGTGTTGCAACGTAACCTTTAATTTCATTTTTACAATTAAAAAGTCCTGGACAACCTTTACAATTTAAGGCTTCTTTTGCACAATTCATTAAACTTGAAGTATATTTCATTAAAACTTCATCAGGAAGATTAAGTTTATCTATCAATTTTGAGAAATCATAATCTTTTTTTGCTTCCTCATAACTTTTTTTTAATTCTTTTTCAATATTTTTGTTATCATACAACTTTTCAATTGTTATGTTTATTTTTTCCATTTTACCACCTACTATGAATACTTTTTAATCTTTTCTTTTAGTTCTTTTAGTTCTTCTTCAGTTGGGGCAACTGTTTCAAATTCCTTATCAAACCAATCTGGTAATGGTTCGTTTTTCTTTGTTTTAGTTTTTGATGTTTTTTCAATCATTTTCTTATATTTTTTATGTTCACTTTCTGCAACTTTCATTGCTTCTTCTACTGTTTGAATATTAAGTCGCTTCCAATGCCCAGCAATTGTTTCTACGTAATTTTTATTTAGTTTTTTGTTATTTGTTAAAAGCACATAATCTAAAAGCACATTTACAACGCCTGGATTTAATTTTTGATCAATCATTAAAGACTCAATTAATTTCAGATCACGGGTTGTAGGTTTAACACCATTATAACTTTTCTTCAAAAATTCATATGGTGTTTCTGTTTCAAAGCGATAAACCATTTTTGCACGTTTTGAATCATCCGTAAGTTTTGTTTTTAAATGCTCTGGTTGCGTTAAATCTATAACTTCTAGTTTTTTCCCGCTATGTTCAATTTGATACCATTTACTTGCAGCTTTTCTTAACTCTTTTTCATCAACAATACCATGCTCATTTATTGAATTTTTAACAAGCATAGCACTTGCAAGCTCATCAATGTTATAAATATATGATAACTGTAATATTAAATTTTCTTGTTCTTTTGAAAACTTTTTATTGTTATAAACTGTTTTGGGAAGCGAAGCATAAAAAAGATTAAAATCAAAATGTTTACTACTAAACTTTATTTCACCTTTTACTCTATCTTTATATTCAGCTTTATAATCAACTTTTGTTTTTGTAACTACTTTAAAAACCTCATCAAAAGTTTTTGTAATATTTTCATATTTGTTAAGTTTAATTTCTGGAAGTTCAAAAAAACTTTTAACTCTTTCATATTCTTTTTTTCCTAAAGTATTATAAAGAATAACATTTAGTAATGGGTGGCTAAAAAATTCTTTGCTTGTAAGAGGTGCATATAACTCATATACATAATTTTTATGAGTTTCATTCCCCCCATAATAAACCGAAAGAAGGCCTAAAGCCTCTAGACGATTTCTAGCATTTATAATTGTTTCTAAATTTGTTTGCATAACCTCCATTAAATGACAATGCGTATACTCAGAACTTATACCTTCACTATTATCAAGATCACTCCATAAAGTTAGATAAAGACTTAAAGAAATATGCCCCATTATTGGTTGGTAAAGCATTGTAAGGATGTTTCTGTCGCAATCATTTAGTTCTGTCTTAGTTATTACTTGATAAAAATCTAAAGGAAGTATATTCATCTTCTCCACCTCACTACCAAATCACTTCTTATATTAACCTATTTTTTCTTTTCCTTCAAACTAAATTTTTATTATTTTTGACAATTTGGGCAATAATAAGCAGAACGCCCACCAAGACGAATTAATTTAATCTTTTCACCACAATTTAGGCACTCTTCATCTTTTCTAAGGTGAACTTTTAAATCATTTTGATATTCCCCTATATTTCCATCTACATTTTTAAAGGTATCAATTGTTGTACCACCTTTTTCTATTGCATCCTGTAAAATTTTTCTTGTCCAAATAATTATTCTTTCAAGTTCTAAAAGAGTTAATCTATTAACTTTTTTCTTAGGATTTATTTTTGCTTCAAAAAGAATTTCATTTGCATAAATATTTCCTATTCCAGTAATAATTGTTTGATCAAGCAAAGCTTCTTTTATAGTAATTTTTTTATTTTTAAACTTTTCTTTTAAATATTTTGGTGTAAGCTCCTCATCCCATGGTTCTAAACCTATTTTTTTTAAAGGATCGCTTATAAAAAGGTCGTCTTTCTTTAAAAGGTGCATTGTTCCAAATTTTCTTGTGTCTGAGTATCTAAGCTCTGTATTATCAGTAAAATGAAATATTGCATATTCATGCTTATTAAGTGGTTCCCCTTTTTTAGAAAGTCGATATGACCCTTCCATACGAAGGTGCGAAATTAGCGCTAAATCTTCACTTAAAATAAATATTAAGTGTTTTCCCTTGCGCTCAATATCTTTAATAGTTTTTCCCTTTAACTTTTTTTGAAAATCTATTACAGAATGTGTTTTTATCATTTTTGGAAGAAGAATTGTAACTTCTTTTATTTTTTTATTTAAAACGCTTTGTTTTAAGTATTTTCTAACTGTTTCAACTTCAGGTAATTCTGGCATATTATCCACCTCTAATTATTTTGCTTCATACCAATTTGCACCTGTACTACAATCTACTTTTAAAGGTACTAGCAATTCATAAGTATTTTCCATTGTATCTTTTACAAGTTTTTCTAAAATTTCTAATTCATCTAAAACCACATCAAAAATAAGTTCATCATGCACTTGAATAATTAATTTACTCTTTAAATTTAACTTTTTCATTTTTTCATAAATTTCTACCATTGCTTTTTTAATAATATCAGCAGCTGTTCCTTGAATTGGTGTATTTAGTGCCATTCTTTCACCATATTGACGAATCATATAATTTTTATTATTAATTTCATCAATAATACGAATGCGGTTAAACAATGTTTTTACATAACCATCTTCACGTGCTTTTTTTATAACATTATCCATATATTCTTTAATACCTGGATAAGTATCTAAATAAGATTTAATAAACTTTTCTGCTTCCCAAATATTAATATCTAAGTTTTCAGAAAGTCCATAGCCACTTATTCCATAAATTATTCCAAAGTTAACAGCTTTCGCTTGTCTTCTCATTGCTGGTGTAACTTCATCTTCATGAACTTTAAAAATATCCATTGCCGTTTTCGTATGAATATCCATATCATTGTTAAATGCATTAATTAAATTTTCTGCCCGAGACATATGAGCAAGAATTCTAAGTTCAATTTGTGAGTAATCAGCAACAAAAAGAATATTTCCTGGGCTTGGAATAAATGCTTTTCTAATTTCACGTCCAAGTGGATATCTCATTGGAATATTTTGAATATTTGGCTCAACTGAAGAAAGTCTTCCTGTTTGTGTTAAAGCTTGATTAAAAATTGTATGAATCTTCCCATCCGCATGCCTTGCATTTATTAACCCCTCAATATAAGTGCTTTGAAGTTTTGTGTAAGTTCGATATTCTAAAATTTTTGGAATAATATCATGATAATTTATAAGTTTTTCTAAAACTTCCCTACTTGTTGAATATCCTGTTTTTTTCTTTTTTCCATGTGGTAAATTTAATTTTTCAAACAAAATTACACCTAATTGTTTTGGAGAAGAAATATTAAACTCTTCTCCTGCATAAGTATATATTTCTTTTTCTAAGCGATTAATTTCTTCTTTAATCTTTTCTCCCATATTAAGAAGAAAATCTGTGTCAATATTAACTCCTGTAAATTCCATATCAGCAAGAACATAAATAAGCGGAATTTCTAAATCATAAAATAATTTATTTTGATTATTTATTTCAAGTTCTCTTTTAAAAATATCATAAGTATCATAAATAAATTTAGCTTTACTTACCGCATACTTTGCAACCTCTTCAAGGTTATTTTTTATATCTTTGCTTTTATAAAAGTTTTCTGCAAAAGGAATATTATATCCCATGTTATTAGCGAGATATGCAATATCATTTTTAATGTTTTTATTTAAAAGATATGCAGCAATAAAGGAATCAAAAGTAACATTTAAAAGATTTAAACCTTGCCAACGTAAAGCTACTATTTGTCGTTTTAAATCATAAGTAATTTTATTTCCTTTTAAAAGAATTTCTGGTTTAGTTTTAAGTGTTTTATAAGGAATATAGGTATTTTCTTTACCATCATAAATAGCAAGTCCTAAAATTTCTGCATTATGATAATTTTCTTGGGGTATTTCTAAATATATTGCAGCATTTTCTGGAATTTCATAATTTGTAATATCAAAAAGAATATTTACATCCTTAGTACTAATTTTTTGTTCTTCAACATCTATTTTTTTAAAAAATGAATAAAATTCTAATTCTTCAAACAATTGAGTTAGCAGTTCCTTATTAATTCCTTGATATTTTAAGTCCTCAAAATTATAATCTAGCGGAACATCTTTATAAAGTGTTACTAAACGGTAACTTTTCATTGCATCTTCTTTATATAATTCTAAATTTTCTCTTACTTTTCCAGTAATTTTATCAATATTTTGATAAATGTTTTCTAAACTTCCATATTCACTAAGTAACTTTAAAGCAGTTTTTTCTCCTATTCCCTTAACACCTGGAATATTATCACTTGGGTCTCCTTCTAAAGCTTTAAGGTCAATTACTTGCGAAGGAGTAATTCCCATTTCTTTTTTTAAACCTTCTTCATCAAGAAGCAAAAAATCATTTTTCTTAATTAATTTTACTTTTGTATTTTTATCAATAAGTTGCAATAAGTCTTTGTCACTACTTACAACTATTGTTTCAATATCACCTTTTTTTTCTGCATCTTCGGCAATGGTTCCAATAATGTCATCAGCTTCATAATTTTCAATTTCTAAATGTTTTATTCCCATTCCTGTTAAAACTTCTTTTGCTTTATCAAACTGAATTAATAAATCATCTGGTGTTTCCGCACGTCCTTTTTTATAATCTTCATATTCTTCGTGACGAAATGTTTTTCCTGTGTCAAAAGCAACAACCATATAATCAGGTTTTTCATCATTAATAACTTTATTTAGCATATTAACCATGCCATAAATTGCATTTGTTGGAAAACCTTTTGAATTTTTCATCATATTTCCACTGTATGCAGTTGCAAAATAAGAACGAAAGATTAAATTATTTCCATCCACTAATATTAGTTTTTTCATTTTTTCACCCTTTGCTTAAATCTATTCTAACAAACTTCACAAAAATAAAAAAGACTTTAATTATTATTAAAGTCTTCATTTTTTACTTTATTTCGTGAAGCTTAATAAAGTTTGTAATATTTTTCTTACCAAATGGTAAACCTGCTGTTATAACAACTTTTCCTTCCAAATTAAATATTTCTTTTAAGTAACCACTATCAATTAAACTTAAAAAATCTTCAAGTGATTCAACTTCAGGAATTATAAATTGGTGTACACCAAAATTTAAAGCAAGTGTACAAGCAGTTTTTTTGTCTTGTGTTAAAGCAATAATAGGTGTTTTTGGACGAAGCATACTAATCATTCTTGCTGTATATCCACTTTTTGTAAGAGCAATAATTGCTTTAGCATCCAGTTCAAGTGCAAGCGCTCCTGCGCTTTCAGCAATTGCAGAAGCAGAATCACATGCGCAATGACTAATCATTCTTTCCATAAATAAATCATTGTCAATAGATTTTTCTGCCAACTCACATATTTTTGCCATCGTTTCAACAGCTAAAACTGGATATTTTCCAACTGCTGTCTCACCACTTAACATTACTGCATCTGCACCAATTAACACTGCGGTTGCAACATCATTTGCTTCAGCTCTTGTTGGACGTGGTTTTCTTTCCATTGAATCTAACATCTGAGTTGCAACTATAGAAATTTTTCCTTTTTCGATACATTTATTAATAATTTCTCGTTGTATAAGTGGCACTTCTTCAATAAATACTTCAACCCCAAGATCTCCTCTAGCTACCATAATTCCGTCACTTACATCTATTATTTCATCTAAATTTTTAATTCCCTCACGATTTTCTATTTTGGCAATTATTTTAATATCCTCTTTACCATTTTCTTTTAAAATTTTTCTAATTTTTAAGATATTTTCTTTTGATTGAGTAAAAGAAGCCGCAATAAAGTTTACATCATTTTGAATAGCAAAAAGAATATCTTCTAAGTCAGAAGGAGAAATAAAATCAAGATTTAACTTTACATCAGGAACATTAATTCCCTTATGATTTTTTACTGTTCCCCCTTCTATTACATCACAAATAATTTCTTTTTTATTTTTGTCAATCTTTTTTACTACTAAATTTATTTGTCCATCATCGATTAAAATATGGTTTCCAATTTCTACATCATTAATTAGTCCGGGATAAGTTACAGAAAACTTTTTACTATTTCCCAAAACTTCAGTCATACTTATTATAACTTCTGCTCCTGTTTTTAACTTTGCACTTCCATTTTCAAAAAGTTGAGTTCGAACTTCTGGTCCTTTAGTGTCTAAAATAGTTGCCACATGTGTATTTAAATTTTCATTCAACTCTTTTAATTCTTCGATTTTTTCTTTACACCATTCATGCGTTCCGTGTGACATATTAAATCGAAAGGCATTTGCACCTTTCTTGATTAGTTCAGCTAGTTGTTCTTTTGTTTCTGAGGCTGGACCAATTGTGCAAATAATTTTTGTGGCTTTCACTTAATCACTCCTATTCTGTTTCAGTAGTTATTCTAAATAAATCATCTGGAATTTTAGTTTCGGATTTTTTAATTTTTTCTAAATCAACATCAACAATTTTATTCCCTTTAATTGCAACAATTTTATTATATTTATTTTCAAGTATTAACTGAATTGCATGAGAACCCATACGAGTTGCTAAAACACGATCAAATGCTGTTGGCGTTCCCCCTCTTTGAACATGTCCTAAAACTGTAACAGTTGCTGGCAGGTGAATATGTTCTCCTAATTCTTTGGCAAATTCTTTTACATCTAAAATGTTTTCTGCAACAATTACAATCGCATGTTTTTTCCCTTTTTCTAATCCTTCATTAATCATCTTACTTACTTCATCTAAGGAATAATTTCTTTCTGGAGTAATTACAACTTCTGCTCCACAAGCAATACCTGCTTGTAATGCAAGTTCACCATAATTTCTACCCATTGTCTCAATAATACTACATCTTTGGTGAGAAGATGATGTATCTCGAAGTTTATCTATGGCTTCAACAACAGTATTTAATGCAGTGTCAAAACCAATTGCATAATCAGTTACTGCTACATCATTATCAATTGTTGCAGGGATTGCAATACAGTTTAGACTCAAAGTTGAAAGCGTTTGTGCTCCTTTAATTGTTCCTTCTCCACCAATTACAACTAAAACATCAATTCCTTCTTCTTTTAAGTTTTCAACTGCTTTTTTCTTAACCTCGATATCCATAAATTCATCATAACGAGATGTTCCTAAAAAGGTTCCACCACGATTAAGTTTTTCTGAAACAATTCGATGTGTTAATTTTACCAGGTTTCTTTCAATTAACCCCCTGTACCCGTCAATAACCCCATATACTTCCATTCCGTAATGAAGTCCAATGCGAACAATACTACGAATTGCTGCATTCATTCCTGGGGCATCGCCACCACTAGTTAAAACTGCTATTTTTTTCATAATTAACACCTCGCTTTAATTATACTATTAAAACTTGTTTCAAGCAAAAAATTATTTTTTATGGCTTAAAATTTCTATTTCATTTGCAATTAATTGATATTCATCATATCTCTTTTCAACCCGCCCTTTAACCTTTATAACATCACCTTTTTCAATGTTTTCTAATTTTTTTAACACTTCTTCAAAAAGAACCACTTCTAAAGAATCTCTTGCATCATTTCCTAAAACAAAAGCCATATCTGTACCTTTTTTAGTTTTTATCACTTTTATTTCTTCTACATAAAGTATTATTTCAATTACCTTATTAAAATATTTTTTAATATCCTTAATTAAAATATTGTCCGACTTTAAATACTGATTAATTGGATGAAAACTTAGGTATAATCCCAACACTTCATATTCACGAGTAAGTTTTTCTTGCTCACTAAACTCTTCTTTTTCAATCACTTGTGGTGGTTCAACTAAATTAATATCAACTATTAATTGGCCATCTTTTTCAATTTGAACAAGAGATGAATAATTGATTGCAGACTCTAAATTTTCGTGTAAAGTTTTTCTATTTAACTTAAATGAATCCATTGCTCCTGCATCAATTAAAGATTCAAGTGTTTTTCTTGTAACTCCTCTACCATAAGTTCTTGCAACAAAATTAAAAAAACTTTTATATTTTCCATTTTTTCTTTCATTTAAAATTGTATTTACTGCTACTGTTCCAATATTTCTAATTGCAGCAAGACTATATCTTATTTTCCCATTTTCAGGGATAAACAAATTATTGCTAAAGTTGATATCAGGAGGCAAAATCTTAATATTTTTTGCTTTTGCTTCCATGATATACTCACGAATTTTTACATCACTTCCAATTACACTACTTAAAAGTGCATTCATAAAATATAATGGATAATTTGCTTTTAAATAAGCAAGTGTATAACCAATCACACTATAACTTACTGCATGCGAGCGGTTAAATCCATAATTTGCAAACTTTAAGATTAAATCATATACTTCTTCGGCTATTTTTCTTTCATAACCATTTTGAACACATTTTTCAATAAAGTGTGTTCTTTCATTTTTTAAAACTTCTACTTCTTTTTTCCCCATTGCCCGTCTTAAAACATCAGCTTCACCCAAAGAGTAACCTGCAAGTTTATTTGCAATTTGCATAATCTGTTCTTGATACACAATAATTCCATAGGTAGGTTCAAGTATTTCTTTTAAATCTTCATGAATGTATTCTATTTTTACCTTACCTTGTTTTCTTTTTACGAATTCTAAAATATTATCCATTGGACCTGGTCTAAAAAGTGCATTTGTTGCAACAATATCTTCAAATGAAGTTGGTTTTACTTGCTTTAATACATTTCTCATTCCACTTGATTCAAATTGAAAAATACCCGTTGTATCTCCTGTTGCAAAAAGTTCAAAAGTTTTCTTATCATCAAATGATATTTCTTTTATATTTATTTGTTTTCCTAAACTTGCCTCAATCAACTTTACAATATGATTTAAAATTGTAAGATTTCGCAATCCTAAAAAGTCCATTTTTAAAAGTCCAATATCTTCTAAATAATCCATTGAATACTGAGTTAAATTCATCTCTTCTCCCTTTTCAAGAGGAAGAACCAAAGAAAGTTCATCTTCTGAAAGAACAATTCCTGCTGCATGTACCGAAGTATGTCTTGGAATACCTTCTAGATGCATTGCAATTTCATACATCTCTTTTAACTCTTTTGAACTTTCTAAAATCTCTTTTAATGCTTTTGATTTATTTAAAGCTTCTTTCAAAGTAATATTCAACTCATTTGGAATAAGTTTCGACACACGATCAACAAGTTTTATTGGAATATCTAAAACGCGCCCCACATCACGAATCACTTGTTTTGCACCAAGTGTTCCAAAAGTAATAATTTGGGCAACTCGTTCTTCGCCATATTTATTTTTTACATATTCAATTACTTCATCACGCCTGTTATCAGGAAAATCAATATCAATATCAGGCATTGTAACTCGTTCTGGATTTAAGAAACGTTCAAATAACAAATTATATTTAATCGGATCTACATCAGTAATACCTAAGCAATAAGAAACTAAACTTCCTGCTGCACTTCCACGCCCTGGCCCAACTAAGATTCCATTTTGTTTTGCATATTTCACATAATCCCAAACAATTAAAAAGTAATCTGCATAATTCATTTTCTTTATTATTTCAAGTTCATAATAAAGACGCTTTTTATGGGTTTCTGAAAGACTATTTTTATATCTTTTTTTCAAACCTTTCTCACATAATAATGTTAAATAATCGTTACTACTTACTCCTTTTGGACAAGGAAACTTAGGAAGTAAATTTTCTCTTTTTGAAAACCCTACATTACATAGATTTGCAATCTTTAATGAATTTTCATACCATTTTTTGTTTGGACAAATATTTTCCAATTCTTCTTTTGGTTTTAAATAAAAAGTATTGTTAATTTCTTCTATTTCAGTAATCTTTTTTCCTCTTTTGATTGCATACACATATCTTAAATATTTCTCATCTCCAAAATTTAAATACATTACCTTATCCATTAAAACTATTTCTAATTTACTGGTAATGTTTTTACTACTAACATTTGGAATGTACCCAAGATATAAATTACTAAACTTTTCTTTATAACTTTCAAGTAAGGAAATATTAGTTTCTTTATAACAATTTACAATTATAATTAAGTCATTTTGGTATTTTTTTAAATTTAGAAAATCAATACTTTCAAGTTCATTTAATCTAATATTACTAGAAATTTTTATTAAAGCTTTATAACCCTCGTTATTTTTTGCAAGAAGTACAACTTCAAAAGTTTCATCATCTATTTTGGCATTTACTTCAAGTCCAATAATTGGCTTAATGTTATTTTCTTTGCATTTATTATAAAACTCCATTGTTCCGTACATTACATCTTTATCAGTTAAAGCAAGGAAAGTATAACCATATTCTTTAGCTTTTTCTATAAGTTCATCTATTTTTACTAAGCTAGATAACAATGAATAACTACTTCTTACATTTAAACTCATAGTTATACCCCCCCTTTATATTTTCATTATAACAAAGAAAAAAAGACTGATAAAGTCTTTTTAGTAACATGCAAAAATTGTTTGCATAACATCTATATGTTAGAATATTTTTAGAGGTGTAAATAAATGATAAAAATTAATTTTTATGCTAATGAATATGTTATTGCAAAAGCTCTTGTTGACAAAAAAGGAATGCGACAAACACCTGAACAAATAGTTAATATTAGTTGCTATTTGCATAAATGCTTCGGTGATAACTTTAAAAAGTTAGCTAATAAAAATGAAGAAGAGTTAATCTTAAAAATTTTTTCTGAGGAAGAAAAAAAATTTTATGATGGAATTATTAATACATTAATTTTTTTAAAAATGAAAAAAGAAACAATTCATAATTTAAATAGAATCCAAAAACGTTGGCAAGAAAAAAGCAATTATATTAATAAATTTCTAAAAAAACTCCTAAAAACTGAAATTAATATTGAAACAAATGTATATTGTGTTCATCCAAATTCATGTCGTGGTTATGTATTAGAAAATTCTACTAATGATATTATTTGGGGACATGTTAATGGAATAGAGAATCCTAATTATGATTTAGTGTATTTAACCCATGAAACATTGCATTATGTGTTCCTACGAAACAAAAAATGGAGTAAAGAGCGAGAAGATGTTGTTCATACTATTATTGAATTAATCGCTGATAATGAATTATATACAGAATTAAGTGGAAAATCTAAATATCATATTGGACATCGTTATTTATCAAAAATTAAAAAAGAAATTTATCCATATTGGTTAAGTTTCTTAAATTTAAGTGAAGAAAAATTAACAAAGCATATTATTGAAGATGGTATTATTACTTCAAAAGAAGAATATGAAAAAGCAAAAAATATAATTAATGACTCAAGTTTCAAGAGAATGAATATTTATGAATTTGTTAATTTCTGTTTAAATAATACTAAAAAATTTGTAAAAGAAAATGACCAAGAAAAAGAGGTAAGAATGTAATTCTTACCTCTTTTAAATTATGTTTTAATAATTTTTACTTTCTAATGAATTAAAAAACTCTTGTAAATTTTTTAATGATTTTATTAAGTTTTTATCATCATTAACATTTAAATCACTAAGTAAACTATCTACCATTCGTTCATGAAATTCCTCATGAATTTGAAAAACTTCTTCCCCTTTTTCTGTTAAAAGTAAAACAATTATTCTTTTATCTCTTTCATTTCGATATCTTTCAACATAACCTTTTCTTACTAAACGATTTATAGTAATAGTTAAAGTTCCTACTGTAACTTTTAAATATTTTGCAACATTGGACATTGAAGGAAAATTCACTTTTTTTATTGCCTCAATTGCATGAACTTCTGTCATTGAAAGATTAACACCATTATCTTTCAAATTTTTTTCTTCTAATCTTAAAATATGATAGAAAAGATCAACTAAAAGTTCATTTAGCACCTTCTTTGTTTCCATCTATTACACCTCTAAACTTATTATATAGTAAAAAAAGATTTTAAAAATCTTTTTTTACTCAACACCAATTATAAACGAATACACAGGTTGGTTTCCAATGTGAACTTCAACTTCTAGGTCTTCATACTTTTCTTCTAAATATTTTAAAATGTCTTCTTTTTCCTTTTCTGTTACATCTTCACCAATAATTAATGTAATTATTTCGTTGTCTTCACTAATTAATTCATCTAATAATTTTTTTGTGGCCTTAATTTTATTTTTATCAGCTGCAACAATGTTTCCGTCGCTCATTGCCATGTAGTCACCTTTTTTTATTTTAATACCATCTATTTCTGTATCACGAATTGAATAAGTAATTTGTCCTGCTTTTACATCTTTAATAATATTTGTCATTTCTTTAATATTTTCTTCAAAATCCACACCCGTTGAATAAATCATTGCTGCAGTTAATCCCTGTGGAATATTTTTTGTTGGAATAACTTCTACATTTACTTCTGGTAGTAACTCTTTTACTTGGCTAGCTGCCATAATAATATTTGAGTTATTTGGTAAAATGATTGCATTTTTACAATTTGTTTTCTTAATAATTTCGGCAAAATCTTCACTAGCTGGATTCATTGTTTGCCCACCAAAAACATTATAATCAACACCAACACTAATAAACATATTACCAATTCCTTCAGAAGGTGCAACTGCTATAATAATGGTTTCTTTTTCTTCGACTTTTTCAACAAATTCATTATGTTGTTCAGTCATGTTTTCAATTTTAATTTTAATAAATTCACCATATTTCTGAGCAAGATTTAATACATCTCCTGGTGTTAGAGTATGAACATGCACTTTTACAATATCTTCATCTTGTACTACAACTATTGAATCACCTAATTTTGTCAAATCATTTTTAAGTTTTGCTTGATCAAAAGTATTGTAATTAGCAATCTCTTTATCAAGTTCTATTAAAAATTCTGTACAATAACCAAATTCTTCACCTGTTCTTTGATCTTTTAAAAATTCTGTTGTTTTTGTTAAAGTACTCTCATCAATTTTTATTGTTTCTCCTTTAAAATATGCTTGCATTCCAACAAATACTTTAACAAGTCCTGCTCCACCACTGTCTACTACCCCTACTTCTTTTAAAACTGGAAGAAGTTCTGGAGTACGATTTAAACTTTTTGTTGCTTCACTTACAATTGCATCAAATAATTCTTCAAAAGTATTATATTTATTAATATTTTTATTTACATATTCACTGGTCTCACGCATAACTGTTAAAATTGTTCCTTCAACTGGTTTCATAACTGCTTTGTATGCAGTAGTTTTGGCATCTTGTAAGGCAACTACAAAATCACGAGGAGTAATACTTTGCTTATTAGCAAGTCCATTTGCAAGTCCTCTAAATATTTGTGATAAAATAACACCTGAATTCCCACGTGCCCCCATTAAAATACCTTTACTAAAGGTACGTGCAATTTCACCTACATCATCAATTACTAAATCTTGAATAGCACTCACACCTGATGTGATTGTAAGGGTCATATTGGTTCCTGTATCACCATCAGGAACTGGGAAAACATTTAATGAATCTATTTCATTTTTATGATTAGCTAAGTTATTAGCAGCATTTATTAATAGTTCTTTATATTGCTTTCCTGTTATTTTTTCCATCTTAAAACCTTCCCTATTCGTTTATTTTGATTCCTTTCACAATTACATTAATATTTTCAATAGTAATTCCTAATGTTCTTTTTAAAACATAAGAGACCTTCTTTTGAATTTCTTTTACAACTTCTGGTATTTTTACGCTGTAACTTAGTATAACATGAATATCTATATTATACTTTCCATCTTCTTCAGTAATAATTACTCCCTTTTTGTAGTTTTCTTTTTTTAGCATTTCATAAATACCATCTTTTATTTGCTTATTTGAAGCCATACCAACAACACCGTAGCACTCATTAGCAGCACCACCAACGATTGTTGCTATAACATCATTTGAAACTGTTATTTTTCCATACTCATTATTATTGTTTAATGTCATATGCTTACCCCCTTATAAACCATAAGCACTTATATTCTACTATATATTAATTGTTTTGACAAATAAATTTTTTAGTTTGACACTTCCCCTTTAATATGATAAATTAAGGTAGCAGAGATATAAAAAAGGAGGACTAGTGATGGCGAAAAAATGTGCTCTAACAGGAAAGACGACAATGCGCGGAAATAAACGTTCCCACGCTTTAAATACAACAAAAAGGAATTGGAAAGCTAACTTACAAAAAGTTAAAATTGTTGATGAAAAAGGTAAAGTTAAAACTGTTTATATGTCTGCCCGAGCAATAAAAACAGGAAAATATAAAAAAGCATAAATTACTAAAGCACCATTTTAGGTGCTTTTATTTTTCTTAAATAAATTGGAGAAAAACCTAATAATAGCCGAAATAAAATTAGGTAATTTAATTGTGCAAAAAGTCATACTATTCCCCCTATCTCTGCTTTATGTATATGAGAAAATATAACAATTTATGATATGTTATTTATATTATTTTATTTCAGATATTCCAGATTTATATTCATATCTTATTTCTTCACTTGATAAGTCTCTATTATACATTTTAATTTCATCAATTAAACCATTAGCTTGCATCAAACACCCCAATATACCCAATATTTGATTTTCTAAGAAGGCCACTTGTTGAGAAATCTAAATTAGGATCTAATACTCCATTTATATATCCTTTAACTCTTGAACCATCATAAGTCAATACTAAATGAGTCCAAACATTCCCACTATCGTCAATAGGAACAGATCCCGTAAAAGTAACATCATTACTTGTTGTTGTAAATTTAATATATAGTTTATTTGTTTTATTAATATAAAATCTTAAACCATTAAAGTGAGCGACACAATCAATTATTCCCGTTGTTTGTTTGTGTTTTATCCATGCGGAAAGAGTTATTTTATCGTTCATATTAAAATAATTTGAATCAACTACTTTAATATAAGTATTTGTTCCATTAAATTCATATGCTCCACTATTAGCAAAACCCTCTTCAACCCATCTTGGAGTAGTAGAAAGTTCCAAGGTTGCATCTCGATTATTAGGTGAGTAATCTTTTACAATTCCTTCGCGAATTCCATTAACATATGGTGTTGGGTATGGCTTTTTTTCAATTTGAAAGCCACTCCAATAAACTTCAATAGGTAATAAATCATCAGTGTATACAATATGGCACGAGCCGCTTGGATTGATGTCTTGGGCTGTTTTTTGAACCTTACGTTCGCGGGAACATGTCAATGAGTTTTTCGGACATTTTTGAAAAATCGCTGTTCACGGGA
>CAYWJS010000011.1:0-25235 GCA_964458855.1 uncultured Erysipelotrichia bacterium | reverse complement strand
CTTAAACTTGAATTTAAGGTTTTAGTACGGTATCATTTTAGTGTATAGTAAATCCATATTGTATTTATGTGCAGCTTGTAGTATTGTTTTAGTACGGTATCATTTTAGTGTATAGTAAATCTTTATCGCACCAATTTTAATTCTAATTCAAGTTTTAGTACGGTATCATTTTAGTGTATAGTAAATCGTGAAAATAAAAAAAAGTATTGGTGTAGTAGTTTTAGTACGGTATCATTTTAGTGTATAGTAAATCGACAATCTCTTACTGAAGCCATGAGGGAAAGTTTTAGTACGGTATCATTTTAGTGTATAGTAAATCCAATTGCAAGAAGATTATCAAAGTAGTGATGTTTTAGTACGGTATCATTTTAGTGTATAGTAAATCTTGAATACGAAGGAATTATTCTTGATAGTTGTTTTAGTACGGTATCATTTTAGTGTATAGTAAATCGGTGAGTATCAACACCAAAGTCCTCGGTAAGTTTTAGTACGGTATCATTTTAGTGTATAGTAAATCTATTTCAATTAATTCTGCTAATCTCTTTGGGTTTTAGTACGGTATCATTTTAGTGTATAGTAAATCCACTATCAGGTTTTACATATGTATCTAATCGTTTTAGTACGGTATCATTTTAGTGTATAGTAAATCCGTGTATCATGCAGCTATTTACATGGTGCGTTTTAGTACGGTATCATTTTAGTGTATAGTAAATCCACTATCAGGTTTTACATATGTATCTAATCGTTTTAGTACGGTATCATTTTAGTGTATAGTAAATCCGTGTATCATGCAGCTATTTACATGGTGCGTTTTAGTACGGTATCATTTTAGTGTATAGTAAATCAAAATTTTTACTAATATGGATTATAAATATGTTTTAGTACGGTATCATTTTAGTGTATAGTAAATCATTTTAAATGAGTAATGTATGGAGTGCTTTGTTTTAGTACGGTATCATTTTAGTGTATAGTAAATCATTACCTGATAAACTTTATTGCAAATTTCTGTTTTAGTACGGTATCATTTTAGTGTATAGTAAATCAGGTGTTTTTTTTACTCGCTAGGAAAAGAGGTTTTAGTACGGTATCATTTTAGTGTATAGTAAATCTAAGTACCAACCTTTTTCGTTTATTTCGAAGTTTTAGTACGGTATCATTTTAGTGTATAGTGAATTAAGAAAAATAGGTAAATTTTAAAAAATAGGTAAATTAAAAGTGATATATATATCCTTTATAAAGAATAATATGTTTTAAAAAAACCTAAAAAAAAGTAGTAGAAAGTTAAAAATTAATAGAGTAAAAAAGTCATAAAAAAGCCGATAAAATACTTGAAAAACTTGCCAAATAGTAGTTTTTATGGTAAATTATAGGTGTAAGTATCAACTTACATCTATTAAAAAATTGGGGAGGTCGTTCAAATTATGAACAAATCAGAATTAGTAGCACTAATGGCTGAAAAAGCTGGGTTAACAAAAGCTGATGCTGAAAGAGCATTAAATGCATTTATTGAAGGAGTAACAGGTGCATTAAAAGGAGGAAAGAAAGTAGCTTTAACTGGATTTGGATCATTTGAAGTTCGTCATCGTGCAGCTCGTGATGGTGTAAATCCAAAAACAGGACAAAAAATTAGAATTCCAGCAACAAAAGTTCCAGCATTCAAAGCCGGAAAAGCACTAAAAGACGCTGTAAAATAATTTTAAAAAAGGAAGGATAAAACCTTCCTTTTTTTATTAATAAAAAACATTTATTTAATGTATATTAATATTAGAAAGAAAAAATATATGTTATAATAATTTTGGGAGTGATATAGATGGAATTGTACTTATTTCTTGTTGCATTTTTAATCGTTATTATTGCTCAAATAAATGTTACACAATCTTATAACAAGTATTCTAAGATTGAAAGTAGTAATAATTTAACCGGTGCAGATGTGGCACGAGCAATCCTAAAAAAACAAGGTTTAGATAATATTTATGTTGTTGAAACAAAGGGAAGACTTACTGATCACTATGACCCAAGAAGAAAAGTAATAAGACTTTCAAGTGAGGTATATCATGAAACATCAATTGCTTCTCTTGCTGTTGCAGCTCACGAAACAGGTCATGCTATTCAACATAAAAGAAAATATGTGTTTTTAGGACTTCGTTCAATAGTCTATCCACTTGCTGCAATTGGTTCAAATCTTGGTTATTTTGTAATATTTATGGGACTTTTAACAGGAGTATTAAATATTTTCTACTTTGGAATTCTTTTAATTTCAATGGTATTACTATTTCAACTTGTTACTTTACCTGTTGAATTTAATGCTTCACGTGTTGCACGTGAAGAATTAATAAATATGAACCTAATTACAAAAGGAGAAGAAATAGGAGTACAGAAGATGTTAAATGCTGCAGCCTTAACTTATGTAACTGCTGCAATCGCATCATTTTTAAATATATTACGATTAATTTTACTTGCAAGAGATAGGGATTAAAAGTGGTTTTTAAAAAACCACTTTTTTAATGTTTTTTTAGGGAAAAAGTAATACAATAAAATTGAATAAATTAAGGGGAGAGATAAATGATTAAAGAGGAAGCAAAAATGTGGGCAAGTGATAAAACAATTGCCGAAATAATTGAAAAAAGGGATGAATTTAATATTGGTTCTAAGGAATGGGAAATGTGGAATGATGTTAAAGCAGAAAGATTAGAGGAGATAAAACCTTCAACTAAAGAAGAAATATTATATTTTAATGAAGAAGATTTAAAAGATATTAAAGAAGGTTTTACAAAAATAGATAAAATTCCAAATATTAAAGCATACGTAGGACCAAGAAGCAAATTAGAGTACCACCCTCTAAAACGCCATCCAATCCCTTATGTTTTAGTAAAATATGAGGATAAGTATTTTTTTATCTTAAGGGAAAAAGGAAGCGGAGAGATGCGTTTAATTGGCAAAATAGGCCTTCTTGGTGGACATGTAGGTGTTGAGGAAGAAAAAACAGATTTAGAAGAAAATATTATTTCAGGTTTAATGAGAGAATTAGAAGAAGAGGCAAATATTACAAGTGAAATAATTAAATCTTGCACTCTAAAAGGAATAATCAAACTTAATACAGGAGTGGATGCTGATCACTTGGGATTTGTTTATGAAGTAGAACTTTTAACAGATAATATTAAATCTCATGAGGAAGATAAATTAACAGGTATTTGGATTAATAAATCAGAACTTAAAAATTATGAAGATTCATTTGAAAATTGGGCAAAATTAGTTTATGAAAAATTATTAAGATAAAATAAGGGAGTTTTTTCCCTTATTTTTTATATATTAATATTAATGTTGATAAAATAAAGATTAGGTAATAAATGAAACATTAATTGACATAAATTAGAAAAAAATGTTAATATAGAATTGATTTTGAAAGGTGAGAGATTAAATGTTTGAAGAAAAAGAAAAGATATTAAAAACGATTCGAGAAAAAGTAAACAAACTTTATCAAGAAGATATAATAAACCTTTATCGAGCAGGGGATTTAATTTCAGGAGAAGAAAATTTAAGATCAAAAGTTAAAGAAGACACATTAACACTAGAAGAAAAAATTAGTTATTATTTAGCACTAACACATATTAATTTAGCCCAAGGAAAGTATGATAAAGCAAAAAGTGATTTAGAACTTTGTGAATCTTTATGCCGAAAAGCCCTTTTAGAGGATAGTAAAAAATTTAATCCTCTTGAAGAAAGAAGACGTAATCTTTATGTGTATCTTGAAACATATAGGGAAGCTAATGATGAAAAAAGATTTAATCTTATTAAAGAATATTTAGATAAATTAAAAATTGCAAAAGGATCATATAAGACAAATATTGCTCACCAACTTGTAAAACAAACAAAAGAATTAAAAGAATTGGTTTTAGCTGAACAACAACTACCACACCAAATTATTACATCTATAAATTATGTGATTGTTGGTGTTGATGATTATCACAAAAAACAAAGTTTAACACAACAATTAAATAAATTAGAACAAGTACGAAAAATAAATAAAAAATATAAGGATGTTTCAAGAAAACTTGGAAAAGTTGTCCCAAAAAATATAAGAAAATACTTCAAACTCCCAGATAAAAATTATTTTATAGCATTAGAAAACTTAAAAAATACAATTGATAATGAATTAGCACCAAAACCAAATTTAGAAAACAAAAAAGAATTGGAATTAAAAAAATAACAACTAAAAATAGGTTTCATTAAACCTATTTTTTTAGTATAATTAACCTTGAGGTGGTACAATGTTAAAAGATGCCCAAGAGATACTTACGGTTTTAAATAACAACAATTGTGAAGCCTATATTGTTGGAGGGTTTGTAAGAGACTTCTTATTAAAACGTCCACCTAAAGATGTTGATATTACTACTAGTGCAACTTTAGATGATCTAAAAAGATTTTTCCCAAGTGCTGATTTTCGTTATGGGAATTATAACGTTGCAATAATAAAAAGAGGAGAACTTGAATTTTTTATTACATCTTATCGTAAAGAAGGAAAATATATAAAAGCACGAAAACCAAAAAAAGTAAAAGCAATAAAAGATTTGAAAAAAGACTTACTAAGAAGAGATTTTACTATTAATTCTTTAGTTATGGACAAAGATGGTAATATTTATGATATGCTTGGAGCAAAAGAAGATCTTGAAAGGAAAATTATACGTACAATTGGAAATCCTAAAAAGAAATTTAGACAAGATGCATTAAGAATGCTTAGAGCAATTCGTTTTGCAACAACCCTTGATTTTGAAATAGAAAAAAGAACAAAAAAAGCAATTGTGAACAAAGGAAAACTAATTAAAAAAATATCTTTTGAGAGAAAAAAGGGTGAGTTAGATAAAATATTTCAACAAAGAAGGGGAATAGACCTGCTTATTGAAACAAATCTTTATAAGTATCTTCCTGGATTTAAACTTGAAATTTTAAAAAATATAAAACAAACAAGTTATCCAATAGGAGTTTGGGCGCAGCTAAATATTTCTGATGAAGAATATAAAAAATGGACTTTAACTAACCAAGAAATTAAAATTATTAAAATGATTAATAATTTAGTTAAAAGAACAACAATTACTGAATATGAAATGTATTTAAATGGTCTTGATGTATCAATTATAGCAGGAGAGATTTTAGGTTTTGATCCAATAGAAATTAATGATAAATACAACAGTTTACCAATTCATTCCCGCAAAGATATAAATATAACTCCTGAAAAAATTATGCAACTTGTTGAGCGTGGTCCTGGTGAATGGATTGATAAGTTATATAAAGATATTGAATTTGATATTATTTATACAAATGTTCGAAATGACGAAGAAGCTTTAAGTGAATATGTAATAAATTATTATAAATAACACACCATAATATCAGGGTGTGTTTTTTTATGAAAAAAATTATTATATTACTTTTTATTATTTGTTATGTTTTAATAGCTAATATGGCAAAACCAGTTGCTTTTATAAAAAAAATAGATTTAAATCTAAAACCCAAAGATTTAGCAATAACATTTTTAAAAGATGATAAATCTCGCGCACTACTTATTCAAAACCTAGAAAGAGTAATTTTACTTGAAATTGATCTTCTAAACAATGAATTATTTTTAGAAGAATCATTAAAGTTATATGGTGTTTCAAAAATTGATTATTACTTTCAAAATAAATCAGCAGATTTTAATAATATTAATTTTAAAAATATTTATAACATAAAAAATTATAAAAGAAAAAAATTTAATATTACTGATATGCTTTCAATTAATATTGTAGATGAAAATTTAATTATTATAACTTATAACAAAATTAAATTAATTATAATAAATAATTTTGAACGCTTAAACATGCTAGGGTATACTCCAGAATTTGTTTATTTAACAGAAAGTGATTTTAAAGAATATCCTAAACAAGAAATTTATAGCAATATTATTTATTTTTTTTATGATAATGTTAGTAAAAATGATAACTTATTAGAGTTTTTATATAGTAAATGGGTAGAAAGTTATGAAATAAAAGATAAAGTTTATCCAACAATAAAACTATCAGAAAAAGGCTTTGAAATAATTACTATTCCTGATGTAATAGAAACTTAAACAAAAAATGTGTTAAAATAATATTGGTGATTATATATGAAAAAAGAAAATATACCAATCCTTGATTTGCATGGCCTTGATCGTGATAGTGCTCGCTCTGATTTACTTGAATTTATTAAAGAACAATTTAAATTAGGAAATAAAAAAGTTATAATAATTCATGGTCAGGGAAAGGGAATAATAAAAAACGAAGTACATTGTACATTAAAGAAAAACAAGTATGTGCAAAGTTTTTATTTAGATTTTAATAACCCAGGTCTTGGTAGTACAATTGTTGAGTTAAAATAAAATATGTCGAATGTTTGTCTACAAAAACTATAATTAAACGACTAATAAAATATTTTAAAAAAATAATAACATTAAAAAGATAATACAAACAAACATGTTAAAAGCCTTTTATTAAAAGGTTTTTATTTTTAATATTTTTTCTAATAAAAAAATAAAAACGCCGACTTTTAAAAATGTAAAACTATTGACTTTTTGTGTAAAGTGTATTACAATTATATCACAGAGAGTGAAATACTTTCCTAGTAGTAAAGGGGGCGGTTTGAAATGAAGGGTGCAAACTACAAAATAACCTATAGTGATCAAGTTAAGTGGAATAAAATGCTTAACGCACTTAGACGTTTAAATGGTAGTGCCTTTATCGAACTTCAAACTGTAATTAGAAAATTAATTAGGGGTAAAAAAGTTGGTAAAAAATCTTCAGAAGATTATTATGTAGTATTATTGCATGCTGATAAATACTTTAAAGATAAATATGGGGATTTAGAATTTCGTTATACAATTGATAAAGCAGAAAAAACAGTTCAAATTTTAGGATTTGCTAAACCACAAGAAGAATTATTAATAAATTATCATATGGGTAAAATTGATGTTTATAAAGGACAATTTATTACAGTTGATAAAGAATTAATGAATAAAGAAAAGTTTGTACACACAATGATGACAATGCTTACTTAAAAAAACCTCCTTTTTGGAGGTTTTTTCTTAAAACAAAATTAAAAACCTATTGCATGGTTTATATTATTATGGTAAGATAATATAGCATTCAAGGTTTGGACCCTTAGCTCAGTTGGTTAGAGCTACCGGCTCATAACCGGTTGGTCGCAGGTTCGAGTCCTGCAGGGTCCACCATTTTTTAGAAAAAATTAACGAGGCATAAAGCCTCGTTTTTATTCTGCTCGCAGAGCAACAACAGGATCGCGAGTAGATGCAAATTTAGCTGGAATTAATCCACCAATAATTGTTAAGACTAAACTTACAGTAATAAGAATTATTACATGTACTGGATTTATTTTTGCGACATTAGGAAGAGTTGTAAGAGATTCTAAAATACTATTAGTTGGAAATTGTAGGAGCCAAGCAATGAAGATTCCAAGTGTTCCTGAAAATAATCCGATAATAAATGTTTCGGCATTGAAGACACGAGTAATGTCTTTTTTACGAGCACCAAGTGCTCGAAGTACACCAATTTCTTTTGTTCTTTCTAGAACTGAAATATAAGTAATTATTCCAATCATAATTACCGAAACAACAAGTGAAATTGAAGAGAATGCAACTAAAACAATAGTTATAGCATCCATAATATTTCCTGATAAAGTAACCATAATCTCTGATAAGTCATTATAAATAATTCTATCTGCTTCATCTTTATTTTTGTTATATTCATCTAAATAAGTTAAAAGTTCTGCTTTTGTATCAAAATCTTCAGGATATACCATAATTATATATGGTGAATTATAAGCTCCTAAAGTAGCAAGAAATAGTTCCTTTTCTGTTGACATATTAAATTGTTGTCCCGTCATAACGTTATAATCAACTTCAAGTTGCTTTTTAACAATTTTTGAATTTTTTGCATTTTCAATAATCATTTCTGCAAGCTCATTTTGATAAGCAATACCTTCTCTTAGAATAGGCATTTTACTATCTGGATTTACTCGAATAATACCTACAATTTTAAGAGTAATTGCATTTGGACTATTATATACTTCTTCTAGATTTTGATTTGGAATAAACATATTATTAAGTTCAATATAAAAGTCATCATTCATAATAAGTTTTAACTCTGTACCGATAATATCTTCAAAAGGAATACTTTCCGCGTTTTCAATGTTAAATCCTAAATTTGCAAGCAGATTTTTTTCTACACGGTTTAAAGGATCAACAATTAATACTAATTCATTAATTTCAGTTGGATATTTTCCATAAAGTAAGTCATAGTTTTGTTCAATCTTACTTTTTTTGTTTGGATCAAGATTTTTTGGTAGCGAGGTAAAAGAAATATTGTTTGTTAGTGAAGGACCAAAATCAGTATTAAATTTTTGTACTTTTCCATTTACTTTATTTAATAGGTTTAGTGATAAAACTCTTGTATAAGAAATTCCACTAACTAGTTTTGGATCAACTGCTTCAATATATTTCACATATTCTTCTTTAATTCTATTTTGGTGAATTGTAAGTTCCTCAAGTTGATTATAAGGATAAATCTCTTGTACATCAGGAAAAGATTTCTCAGAATCCATTAAATTTCTTAAGTTATCACCTATCCTTTGCATTGATTCAGCATTAACTTCCATTGCTTCTTGAGAAATTAAAATTGGAAACTGAGAAATAGTATTTACTTCAAACTCTTTTATTTTAATATCAAATCCATGAGAAAGTGACATGATAAGAGCAATTCCTATAATTCCAATACTTGATGCAAAAGATGTAAGTAAAGTTCGCCACTTCTTAGTTAAGATGTTATTAAAAGAAAGCTTTAAAGCAGTAAAAAAGCTCATAGCAGTTTTTTTAAGTTTATAGTCTCCAACTAATGTTTCTTCTTCTTTTACCGGATTTGAGTCATGAATAATTTCTCCATCTTTAAGTTTAATAATGCGAGTTGCATACTGTTCAGCAAGCTCTGCATTATGAGTTACCATTATAACTAATTTATCTTTTGCAATTTCTTTAATTAAATTTAAAATTTGTTTACTTGTTTCAGAGTCAAGTGCACCAGTTGGCTCATCTGCTAAAATAATATCAGGGTCATTAATAAGAGACCGAGCAATTGCAACTCTTTGCATTTGTCCACCTGAAAGTTGACTTGGAAGTTTTTTTGCATGTTTTAAAAGACCAACCCTTTTTAATACTTCGCGCGCCTTTTTCTTTCTTGTTTTTGCGTTTACTCCACTTAATGTAAGTGCAAGCTCAACATTAGATAAAATGTTAAGATGTCCAATTAAATTATAGTTTTGAAATACAAAACCAATACTATTGTTACGATACGCATCCCAATCAGTTGCTTTAAAAAGTTTTGTTGATTTTCCATTTATTATTAAGTCTCCACTAGTATATCGATCAAGGCCACCAATAATATTTAGTAGAGTAGTTTTACCACTACCGCTAGGGCCTAAAACTGCAACAAACTCATTTTCTCTAAAACTTACTGAAACCTTTTTTAATGCATCTTGCTTAAATTCACCAGTAATATATCTTTTAGTAATGTTTTTTAGTTGCAACATAAAAATCCTCCTTACTGTTTTATTATAATTTAAATATAAATTTTTTATAACTTCATATTTTAAAAGTGCTAGATACTAGCACTTAATTTAATATCTCGTTTAAAATATTAAAGTTTTTATTTATAATGTCAATAAATTTTTCACTTTCTTCAACTTGTGTTTCACTTAACAATTCTACTGAGTACAAGTATTCATATTTTGCATTCAAATCATTTTGTACTTTTTTTACAAATTCATTTTCTTTTTCTTTATCACTTTCAATAAGTATATAATTGATATTTTTTTCTTTTAATGAATTTATCATTTTTTCATATTTTACATCAGTCAAAGTTTTTAAATATTCAATTGAAACGACTTCAAGATTATAACGAGCAAGGGCATCAAAACGATTTGATGTTGTAATAATAGTTTTTTTCGAACTATTGTTAATCATTTCTCTGTATTTTACATCAAGTTCAGAAAAGGTAAGTTGAATTGTTTTAAATTTTTCATCTATTTCTTTAATCTTATATGGGTTTGTCATAATGCTTGTAAGTTTTGAGCGAATATTTTCTGCTAAAACTAAAACATTTGCTGGATCAATCCAAAAATAAGCATCAATAATTTCTCCAGTATTTCCAATATTTTGACTTGCATTAATAAATGTAATTTTTTTATGATATCCTTCTTGGACTAAAGTTTTTGTAAGATTTGTTTCTAGTTCATTTAAACCATTATAAATAAAAATACGACTTTGTTTAATATTTTCTAAAATCTTTTCATTATTTATTTCAAGTTTTTCACTATCATTTCCATAAATACTTTCAATTTCAGCATAATCTCCATATAATTCATAAGTTAAATAAGTAATTGGTTCAATTGTAGTAGTAATTTTTATATTTTCTAAATCATCTCTTCTAATACAACCAGTAATTAGTAAAAGAGTAAGAATTAAACTAAAGTAGATAGTTAATTTTTTCATAAAAATCCTCCTTATTTTCTTCCTTTAGGAAGAGGATCAATCCCACCTTCACACCATGGATTGCATTTGAGAACTCTTTTTGTTGCAAGATACATTCCCTTAAATACTCCAAAAGTTTCGATTGCCTCTATTGCATACTCTGAACAGGTTGGAGAAAACCTGCAGTTATTACCGAGTAGAGGTGAGATATATTTTTGATATAATCTAATTAGTACAATAAATATTTTTTTCATAGCAAACAATATTTTAACACAATTTAAGGAAATTGCAATTAATAAAAACATTTTACATCATTATTAAAATTTGCTATAATCTTAACTAGTTTGGAGGAATATCCATGAAAAAAAACATAATAATTGCGGTAGATGCAATGGGCTCAGATCATGCCCCACAAGTTGAAGTAGAAGGTGCTTTAAAGTTTGTTGAAGAAAATAAAAATGTTGAAATAGTTTTAGTTGGTGACAGTAAAAAAATAAGTGAGTATTTAAATTTTCCTCATGAACGAATTAAAATAATTCATACAAGTGAAACAATAGGTTCTGATGAGGAACCATTAAAAGCAATAAAAACTAAAAAGACCTCATCAATGGTTATGGCTTTAAAAGAAGTAAGTGAAAAAAGAGCAGATGCTTTTGTTACAGCAGGAAACACTGGTGCAGCACTTGCTGGAGGACTTTTTATTTTAGGACGCATTAAAGGTATTGAACGCCCAGCACTTTCACCTATTTTTCCAGGTGAAAAAGGGGAATTTATTATGCTTGATATTGGGGCAACTAGTGATGGAAAAGCAAAGTATTTAGAACAATACGCACTTCTTGGAAGTGCATATGCTGAAACTCGTGGGATTAATAATCCACGAGTAGGACTTTTAAATATTGGAGTAGAAGAGACTAAAGGTGATGAGTTAAGAAAAGAAGCATATGAGCTTTTACAAAATAATAAAAACATAAACTTTATTGGAAATGTTGAAGCAAGAGATATTTTTAAAGGATATGCAGATGTTATTGTAACAGATGGCTTTAGCGGAAATGTTGCACTTAAAGTTATTGAAGGAACTGCAGGATTTGTTATGCAAGTTTTAAAGACAAACCTTTTAAGTTCTTTGAAGTCAAAAATACTTACTTTTCTTCTTAAAAAAGAACTTAAAGGTATGAAAAAAAGTCTTGATTATAGAGAAACAGGTGGCTCACTTTTAATTGGAGTAAATGCTCCTTTAATTAAAGCACATGGTTCATCAAACAGTTATGCATTTTATAATGCTTTAAAACTTTCTAAAACTGTTTGTGAAAATAATTTAATAGAAAAAATTAAAGAAAAACTAGAAAATTAGAAAGGATGAATATTATGTTAGAAAAAATAAAGGATGCTTTAGTTGAAAAGTTTGGAATTGAAAGAGATAAAATCGCTTTAGAAACACGCTTTAAAGAGGACTTACAAGCAGATTCACTAGATTTAGTAGAACTTATCATGGCGCTAGAAGAAGAACTTGGAATTGAAATTCCTGATGAAGATGCGATGAATTTTAAAAAAGTAAAAGATGTTATTGATTATCTTGATAGGTAGTATTATGGAAAAGTTATTTGAACGCTTTAATATTGTTCCAAACAATATTGAACTTTTTAAACGTGCTTTTACACATGCATCTTATGTCAATGAACATGGATTTCTTGTTGATAATGAACGCTTGGAATTTTTAGGAGATGCAGTGTTAGATTTTGTTATTAGCGAATATTTATACAACTTAGATAACAACTTAAAAGAAGGAGAAATGACAAAAATTAGAGCGACATATGTATGTGAAAATGCACTGTTTGAATATGCAAAAAGTTTGGAATTTAATAAATACATCCTCCTTGGAAAAGGCGAACTTAAAACTGGTGGTACAATGCGAAAAGCAATTTTAGCTGATGCTTTTGAAGCCTTTTTAGGAGCAGTTTATTTAGATCAAGGAATGGAAAAAGTAAAAGAAATAGTAAGTGCTGTAATAATTCCTGTTATTGAAAAGAAAACAACATTTTTTAGAGATTATAAAACAGAACTTCAAGAAATTGTGCAGGCTGATAAAAAAAGTATTACATATGAAATAATTAAAGAAGAAGGACCTAGTCATGATAAGGAATTTATTGCAGTTGTAAAACTTGGTGAAATTATTTTGGGAGAAGGGCGGGCAAAAAGCAAAAGAGAAGCTGAGCAAAATGCAGCCCAAGAAGCTTTAGAGAAACTTGCAAAATAAATAGAGAGATAGGTGTCGGACATGCATTTAAAAGAAATTGAAATTAACGGTTTTAAATCATTTGCGGATAAGGTAAATTTAGAGTTTAACCCAGGAATAACAGCAATCGTAGGACCCAACGGTAGTGGAAAAAGTAATATTGTTGATGCTGTGCGCTGGGTTTTAGGTGAACAATCAATTAAATCACTTCGCGGAAGCGATAATATGACAGATGTAATTTTTTCAGGAAGTAGTTCACGAAATCGTTCAAGTGTTGCAAGTGTAACTCTTATTTTAGATAATTCTGATAAATACCTTCCAAGTGAATATACTGAAATTGCCATTACAAGGCGAGTATACAGAAATGGAGACAGTGAATATTTACTAAATGGTACTCCTTGTCGCCTAAAAGATATTACTGATTTAATTATGGATACAGGTCTTGGAAGAGATTCATTTAATATTATTTCGCAAGGAAATATCCAAGAAATATTAAATAGCAAACCAGAAGATAGAAGAGTTATCTTTGAAGAAGCAGCAGGCGTTTTAAAGTATAAAAAACGAAAAGAAGCGGCAATAAGAAAGTTAGAGACTACAAATGAAAACCTTGATCGAGTAAATGATATTATTCATGAACTTGAAACTCAACTGGAACCTTTAAAAGAAGAAAGTGAAAAAGCAGAAATATATTTAGAAAATAAAAGAGAACTTGAAAAAATTGAACAAACCCTATTAGTACATGATATTGATCTTTTAAGTGAAGAATATAATGCTTTAAAAGAAAAAATAAATAAAGTAACAGATGAAAACTTAAATCTTCTTGCAACTATTAATAACTGTGAAAAAGAAATAAGTGATACAAAAGTACTTATTTCTGAGTTAGATGAAAAAATTGATGTCAACCAACAAAAATTACTTGAAGTTTCAACTTTAGTTGAAAAACTTCATGGTGAAAAAAAATTAATGGTTGAGCGTAGAAAATATAGCATACAACCTGAAAATTTTGATGAAAACATTTTAAAATTAAAAGAGGAAGAATTAAAACTTAAAAATGAATTAAATCTTTTAGAAGAAGATTTAAAGGGTAAAAGAGAAAAAAGGGAAGAATTAAAAGCAAAAATAATTCAACTTGAAGAAGAAGTGGGAACAAAAAATCAAAAAGTATTATTAATAGAAAACAGACTTAACGAATTAATTAGACAAAAAGAAGAATTAAATTCAAAAATTATAGTTTATAAAAACTTAACAACAAAAAAAGAACACCTAAATCTTGGTGTGAAATCAGTATTAAATAATCCAGCTTTAACAGGAATTCACAATATTATTGGAGAATTAATTGATGTAAGTCTTGAATACTCACTTGCAATTGAAACAAGTTTAGGTGCAGCAACTCAATATATTGTTGTTGATACTGAAGAAGATGCAAGAAGTGCAGTTGAATACTTAAAAAATACGGGTAAAGGAAGAGCAACATTTTTCCCACTTAATGTAATTAGGGCACGAAAAGTAAAAGATGAAACTTTAAAACTTATTAGAGAACATTCAAGTTTTGTTGCTATTGCAAGCGAACTTGTTACATATGATGAAAAGTATAAAAATATTGTTGAAAATCAATTAGGAAATATAATTATTGCTAAAAGTTTAAAAGGTGCAAATGAAATTAGTAAAATAATTAATCACAGCTATAAGGTTGTAACTTTAGATGGTGAAGTAGTACATGTTGGAGGAAGTATTACTGGAGGAAATTATAAAGAAAATACCGAAGGGCTACTTACTCAAAAACACGAACATGAAAAAGAAAAAAAATTACTAAAAGAAATTTTAGAAGAAATTGATGATACAACCAAGGAAATTCAAGAAGAAAGAAAAGAAATTTCTCTTTTAGAACAAGAGCTATACGAATTAAAAGTAAGTTGTGCCCAAACTGAAGAATTAATTGCAAGCAAAGAAAATACTTATCAAGACTTAAGTAGAAGATATGAAAGTATAACAGATGAGCTTTCAGGAGTAAGTAATATTTTAAACTCAAGTATTGAGGAAGAGGAAAAAGAACTTTTAGATTTTTTATATGAAAATGAAGCACTAAAATCTAGTTTACATAAAACTCTTTTAATTGATCGCAATACTCGCTTTGAACTTACAAAAAAGCTTGAAGCAATTGAACTTGATTATAAAGATAAATCAAAGTTATATGCACAAAATGAAAAAGACTTAAAAGCATTTGAAATTCAAATGAATAGAATTGATGTAAAACTTGGTAATATGCTTACAATTTTAAATGAAGATTATAATACTACATATGAACGTGCAAAAGAAGAGGTAGACTTAAGTTTAGATCTTGATGAAGCGCGTATTAAAGTAAACTCAATAAGAAGAAAACTTAATGCTTTAGGTGAGGTTAATACTCTTGCAATAGATCAATACAAAAAAGTAAAAGAGCGTTATGACTTCTTGGAAAAACAAAAACAAGATTTATTAAAAGCACAAGTAACGCTTCTTGAAATTATTCAAGAAATGGATGAAGTAATGGTTACAAACTTTAAAGAAACTTTTGAAAAAATTCGTATTGAATTTGGAAAAACATTCCGTCGTTTATTTGGTGGTGGAAAAGCAGACTTAAAATATACAAATCCATTAAATATGCTTGAAACAGGAATTGAAATGGAGGCAGAACCACCAGGTAAAAGACTTCAACACTTATCACTTCTATCAGGTGGGGAAAAAAGTTTAACAGCAATATCGCTACTTTTTGCTATCTTAAAAGTAAAACCAATTCCATTTTGCTTACTCGATGAAGTAGAGTCTTCTTTAGATGATGCAAATATTGCCCGCTTTGGAGAATTTTTAAAAGAATTTTCTGAAAAAACACAATTTATTGTTGTAACGCACAGAAAAGGAACAATGGAAATAGCAGATCTTTTATATGGTGTTACAATGCAAGAAAGTGGAGTTTCAAAACTTGTAAGTGTTCGCTTAGAAGAAGCAGAAAAATATAGTGAAGCAAAGAAAAAGGCATAAAATATTATGCCTTTTTTTATTATATTTCTTTTGCATCCTTTGGTATTTTGAATGGCTTATTTAAATCTAGATAATCAGTAAATAATATACCATCTAAGTGATCTATTTCATGTTGGAAAATTACAGCAAGAAGTCCTTCTAACTCGATAGTAACTTCTCGGTTTTCTTGGTCTATACCTTTTACTGTTATCTTTTCAAAACGGGAAACAAGTCCAATAATTTCTGGGTCAAAGCTTAAACATCCTTCCCCTTGACTAAGATATATTTTTGAATTTGAGTGATTTATAATTTTGGGATTAAAAAGACCACACTCAAATTCAAAGTCCTCCCCCTTGATATAAATTGCAATTATTCTTTTGCTTACCCCTATTTGTGGTGCGGCAAGACCTACTCCAGGTCTTAAGTTATATTTTAAAGCAAGCTTTTCATCTTGGCTTGATTTTAAATATTCCATCATCTTATTTAAAATTGAAATATCTTCTGTACTTATTGGAACCGATACTTCGACTGCTTTTTTTCTTAATATTGGATCAGTATCTTTGACAATATCTTTAGTTGTAATCATAATATCACCTCGGTTAGTATTTTAACACAAAACACTTAAAAAAGGGAAGCAAACGCTCCCCAAGTTTTATTTATGGAACCCAATACCAAGTACAATTACAAGTAAAATAAATAATACAAGGATAATCGCTGCTCCATATCCGAAACCAAATCCGTATCCTGAAAAGTTACAGCAAGGATTAAATCCACCAAAGTTGTATCCAAAGCTTGAACCCAATCCGTAGTTATACATAAAATCCCCTCCCTTTTTTATGTCCTCACTATAATCTATTAGAAAATCTAATATGAGACAATATTAATACCTAAAAACATAGTAAAATTATTTGTTTTATAGTAAAATAAATTATAAGAAAGAGTGATAATATGATTCGTTTTGGTCTTCGATATTTATCTCAATCATTTAAATTCTTTCTAAAAAACTATTATAAGATGGATAAATACCTTTTATTTATACCATTTATATTAGTTGTTTTTGGTTCTTTTATGATATTAAGTGCCAGCAATATTATTACTTACTACAAAGTAGTCGAACCATATTATTACTTTTTAAGACAATTTTTATTTATAATTTCAGGTTCACTACTTTTTATATTACTTCTTCCAATTTTCGTAAAATACGAGAAATTAGATAATCTAATAAAAAATATTTTATTTTTATTCATAATTATTTTATGCATGTTACTTATTTATGGTGTCGCTACAAACTCATCAAAAAGTTGGTTTTATATTGGACCCTTTGGTATTCAACCTTCAGAATTTGTAAAAATAGTTTTAATTCTTTACATGGCACGATATTATGCAACTAATAAAATAACAAAATTTAAACATTTAATACCTTTAATTTGTATTGTTTTAGGAATTTTTATCTTAATTTATTTACAACCAGACTTAGGAACAGGACTGTTAATTCTTGCTTTAAGCTATGCTATGTTTTTAGTTTCAGAGATTCCACCAAAATTTAAACTTTGGTCTATTTTTAGTGTTTTATCTTTAATAATTCTTGTTTATTTTGGAATTTATACAGGAACAATTGATTATAAAAGAATTAGTCGCTTAGATTTTCTAAATCCTTGTAGCAGTGAAAAATATTATAATCAAGGATATCAAGTATGTAACGGATATATTGCTATAAGCAATGGTGAATTTTTTGGTGTTGGCCCAGGCAACAGCACCCAAAAATACTTATACCTTCCTGCTGCCCATACTGATTTTATCTTTGCAATTATTGTCGAAGAATGGGGATTTTTAGGAGGGATTATTCTTTTACTTTTTTATACAATTATTATTATTCGAGGCTTTAAAATCAGTTTAGAAAGCACAAATATTTCCTCGCGCTTAATTGTAATGGGGGCAATATCACTAATTTTATTTAATATTGTAATTAACATTGGTGGACTTTTAGGAATGATGCCACTTACAGGAATTCCGCTTCCTTTCTTAAGCTATGGTGGATCTTTTACCTGGGTACTTTTTATTGCCCTTTCCCTAATTCAAGCCGTTGTAATTAAAAATTACAAAGAAAAAATGTTGACGATTAAATAAATTATCAACTTATTGGGGCTTTTCTCATATATAATAATAGGTGAGAGTGATGAATGAAAAAGTTGAAAGTTTTAAAAATTTTGTAAAAACTCGCCCCAATCTGGTACATGCTGTTTTAGATAATAAAGTAACTTGGCAAAAATTATATGAAATATGGGATTTATATGGTGAGTCCCATGAAATTTGGGAAGAATATAATAAAAGAAATGAAATAAGCAAATCATCTAATATCGATATTGGTCTTGCTGATATAATTTCAATTTTAAAAAGAATTGATCTTAGAACCATTCAAACAAATTTAAGTAATATTCAAAAAATAATATCTGTTGCCCAATCTTTAATTAATAACAAAGAAGAATATGGCCCACCAGACAGAACTCGTTACCAACCACGACCATATTATAAATATTTTGAAGATTAATGAGGTTTGACCTACAATTAAAGATTAGAAGTAATAAATATTATCAAAGTTATATCAGAGAAGTACCAATATGGTATAAATATTTAAATCGTCATCCTGAATGGTTTCCTGAATTTGAATATCAAGCAAAACAAAGATACAAAATAACACTTAGTGACAGAATTAATGGACTAAGAGAGAGAATAGATTTTCTTTTAAAACTTTTAAGCATTGCAAATTAGGAGTGGTAAAATGGGAATAATGGATATCCTAAATGAAGCATTTGAAATTGCAGAAATAATTAATGAAAGCACTTATTTAAAAAGATTAAGAGAACTAAGGGTTCGCCTTGAAAATGACCAAGAAATAAAAAGAAAAATAAAAGCTTTTGAAGAAGCAAAGAAAAAGTATTATGAAACACTTGAGTTTGGTGCGTTTTATCCTGAATACAAAGTGGCAAGTGAAAAATTAGTGAAAGCTAAAACAAATTTATATAAAGATAAAACAGTAGAAGAATATAAAGAAATTGAAACTATGGTTCAAGATATATTAGATGAAATAAGTTTAAAACTAAAACGTGTTTTAAGTGAAAAAAAGAAATGCAATAAACCTTAGCACTTAGCTAAGGTTTATTTTTTAGGGAGAGGAGAAATAAAATATGGGGGACAGTAATATTTTTTGCTAAAAATAACTTTTTATACATAAAAATCAAAAAGGAAAAAGATTAAAATACTTGCCATTCCCGCATGAATAAATCTTGCTACAAAATAAGGAAAATACCTAATTTTATATTTAGAGATAATACTTATAACTTGAAGATGAATACTAAATCCACCAAAAGAAATAAAGAAAGTTGCAAGTGTAGTTTTTACTTTTAAAGGAAGATTTGTAAGTGATAAATGTCTAAGTCCTTGGGTAACTTCTAAAATACCAGTAAGCCAAGTTTTATTATGAATACTTAAAGTAATATTTTGATCAACAATATTTACAACAATTAAGAAAAATATAATTACACCAAGTATTAAAAATAAAACTTCAAGTGAATTCATAATAGAGTTATTAATAATTTCTCCTAAAGTTCTCTCATCTGATTCTCTATATAAACTCATTTTAAGAAAAGCACGTTTTAATGATATTTTTTCCTTTTTATAAGGAGACTTTTCATAATTTCTTAGTAAAAATCCTAAAATAAAATTACAACTAAAATGTATAAGTAAAATTAAAAACCCGAGTTTTTCACAATTTAAAAAACTTATAGCAATTGTACCCAAAATAAAAATAGGATTAGTAAAATGTGTCCACATTATTATTTTTTCTGCTTCTTTTTTTGTAATAAGATTTTTTTCTAGAAGCTTTGTTGTATACTTTGCACCTCCGGGTGTTCCTGAAAACATACTCATGATAAGGGCAAAAGAGGCATTACCACTTATTCCAAAAAACTTATTCATAAAAGGCGAAAAAATCTCTCCCAAAAACTGAACAAAACCATAAGAAATAAGTATTTCTGATATAAAAATAAAGGGAAAAAGCGAAGAAAAAACATTTTCACTCCAAAGAAGAATCCCTAAGCGAACTGAGTTTATAACATTACTAGGATGATTTAGCATCTCATACATTAAAACTAATAAAAAAAGAACAATAACAAGACTTACTTTTTTTCTTTTCATTTAATCACCCTAATAAAGTATATGAAAAGATAATATTTTAAAAAAATAAAAAAGGGATTTTGTTCCCTTTTTCATTGAAAAAATGTTGGTCCTTCAGTATTATTCTCTCGGATATTTATAGGAGTGCTTGTAGTATTTTTACTTTCATCGCTTTTTAACTCACTATATATTCTAAGCATTGTTCCTGCATTTTTTAGAATTGGACCTAATTGATAAACAAGTGGTAATGCACTATTTACAACATCTAGTGTTCTTTGGGCATTATTTAAAAACAAACCCCAATTAATTCTTGGTCTTGGTTGATAAGGAATAAAATAATTTTGTCCCATCATCATTGGTTGTCTTCTAAAAAGCATATTAATACCTCCTCACTTTAATATATGTTTATAACCTATAAATGTTTTAAAAACTATTTTATATTTACCTTTTAATATGTTATAATGTTTTTGTAGTAATTGGAGGTGTTTTCCTTGTTTGATGCCTTAAATAAATATCTATTCAAACCAATAATTACAAGTATTAAATTCATTTTTGGGGGTTTAATACATTCTATATATATTGTTTTTAGAACAGCTTTTGAATTTATTTATCTTTTTGTAATAAAATATTTAATCTTAGTGTTTAAATTTTTAATAGTTGCACTTGGAAAACTTCTCTATTACATAATAATTTCGGTATTTAAATCAGTTACCTATATTTTAGCTGCCTTAAAATATATAATTTTAAAGTTAGCAAATTACTTAATAGCTACAATTTCATGGCTTTATTACTTAGTTTTTAAAGTTGTAGGATCAATAGTTCTTATAATATATTACTTCTTTAAGTATATATTTAAAGGTTTTTATTATGTTTTAGGAGAACTAATTGTTACAAATATCGTTCGTTTATTTAGAAAAATCGGAGTAGGATTAAAGAACTTCTTTAAAAAGGTAGGAAACGCTTTTAAAAAATTAAAAGAAAACTTAAAATCAACATTTGAAAAGAAAAGTTATACTGGCGAACTTGTTGATATTGATGTAGATAAAGCAAGAAGTAGTAAAAAGATTATTTACCAATATGTAGTTCGTGACCAAAATGGGAAGATTATTAAAGATACAATTAGTTCAACAAATGTAAATGAAGTTCAATCATTTCTTTTGTCTGAAGGTTACGAAATTATAAGTGTTACAACATCTCCTTTGATTAGACTTTTAAATCGTGATGTTTCAGCAGAAAATTTCCGCTTTGGTTATCGTGATTTATCAATATTTTTAACAAATCTTGCAACAATGCTTAAAACAACAATTCCTTTAATTGAAGCAATGAAGATTGCGGCAATGCAAACAAAAAAGAAAGTTGAACAAAAAATTTTTAAAGAAATTATTTATGATATATCAATGGGATTTGCTTTTAGTGAGGCCTTAGAACGCAGAGGACAAGTTTTTCCTATATTACTTATTAATATGGTAAAGGCGGCAGAGGCAACAGGTGATTTAGCAAATATTATTGAACAAATGGCTGAATATTATGAAGCATCTTATAAAACTAGAAAACAATTAATTTCTACAATGATTTACCCTTCAATAGTATTTAGTTTAACGATTGGGATTACAGCATTTATCATGGTTGCTGTTGTACCAAGCTTTGTGGATATGTTTGATCAATTTGGTTCTGACTTACCTTTAATAACTAGATTTGTAATTAATGTAAGTAAATTCCTTACATCTAATGGCTTTATCTTGCTTTTAATTTTAGTTGTTTTAATTATCTTTATAAGATTTTTATACAAGAAAGTAAAACCAGCAAGATACAGAATTCAATGGATTTTGATGCATATTCCAATTATAAAAAATGTGTTAATATATTCAGAAGTTGCAATGTTTACTCGTTCTTTTGGAACACTATTTAATAGTTCTGTCTATATGAAAGAAATTATGCGACTTTTGGATGGTATTACACAAAACGAAATATTTCGCAAAATTATTGCCAAAACAATATATAATATAGAAAACGGAAAAACAATTTCCATTGCTTTTGAAAACCATTGGGCCTTTCCTGAAATTGCACATGCAATGTTAAGGGTAGGTGAGGCAACAGGGCAACTTGGAGATATGATGTTGAAAGTTGCTGATTACTATGAAAATGAACAAGTAGTAGCAATTAGTCGGGTTAAAACTCTAATTGAACCAGCATTAATATCTTTACTTGCTTTAATCGTTGGAACAATTGTAATTTCAATATTACTTCCAATGTTTAGTATATATGGTCAAATTAATACATAAAAAGGTGAAGGATAGTTACTATGGAAACAATTAACGCAATTTATATGTTTATTATTGGAATATTTTTAGGCTCATTTTTTAATGTTTTAGGGTATCGAATTCCTAAAAGGATGTCAATTATTAAACCAGGTTCTCATTGTCCAGAATGTAAAAGTTCACTTAAAGTTCGGGACTTAGTACCAATTTTTTCATATATATTTTTACGAGGAAAATGTAGATATTGTAAAAAGAAAATATCGATAATTTATCCAATATTTGAACTTATTACAGGACTTGCTTTTCTTCTTACATATTACTACACTGGTTTTAATAATGAATTAATAATAAATCTTACTTTAGTTTCTTTACTTATTACAATTACAATAAGTGATTTTTACTATATGGTTATTCCTGATACAATTTTAGTAAGTTTTCTTATACTTTTAATATTTGAAAAGATTTTATTAATACCTAATATAAATATTTGGTATGATCTTTTATCAGGATTTGGAGCAATGCTTCTTTTATATATTGTAGGAAAACTTGGTGCAGTTGTGGCTCGTCGTGAAGCACTTGGTGGTGGAGATATTAAACTATTTTTTGTAATTGGATTTATGTTTGATTATGTTGGTGCAATAGTTGTTTTATATATGGCTTCAATTTTAGCATTACCACTTGCACTTTATAAACTAAGAAAAACATCAGAGCGTGAACTTCCTTTTGGACCTTTTATCGCTCTTGCATCTTTTATTTATTTGTTATACCAAACACAAATTTTAGAACTCCTTAAAAATTTATTTTACATTTAAAGAAGTAGGTGATTGGATGAAAAATAATAAGGGTTTTGCAATTAGTTCAATGTCTTTTCTTTTAATAACTGTTTTTAGTATTGTTTTTTTAACGATAATTATTTCAGTTAATACAAAAAGCAGGCATTATTTAAAAATTGAAAAAAATGCCCGCGAAATAATTGGTGAAACAGGAAGCATTAGTACAGAAATATTAAATAAAACTTATCTTTTAAAATTTGGAGAAAGGGAAGAAATTGTAATACAAATTGTAAAAAAATATATTTTGGACAATGATATACCCCTTCCTAGTAATAATGGTGATTTTCTGATAATATGGCTTAGTGAACTTAAAGCAGCGGGATATATTGATGAAATAAGTGACCCAAAAAGTAACACTCCTTGTCGTTTAGAAGATTCATATGTTGAAGTACTTAAAATTTCTACAGGTTATTATGCTTATAACGCTCACCTTGAATGTGAAAACTTTGTTAGTACATATGGCGAACCATCTCGACTTGGCTGTGATACACTTTATACAGATGAATCTAATATTTGTTCAATTGATGATTTATACCGAATTCGCAATAATTTAAGCGGAAGTTACACTTTAAGAAGAAATCTTGATTTTAAAAATTCAAAAGATTATGAAGCAGATGTTATTAATACAGACTTTACACAAGGTTCTGGGTGGACACCAATAGGTGATGAAGATAATCCATTTACTGGTGAGTTTAATGGTTTAGGTCATAAAATATCAAATTTATATATAAATATTGATGATGAATGCCAAGGCTTGTTTTGCATAATTAATGGTGGAAACATCTCTAATTTAAAATTTGAAAATGCAACTATATTTGGTGATGAATATAATGGTGTTTTAGCAGGAAAAGTTAATAATAGTAATATTTCTTCTATTAGTTTTAACAATGTGAATGTAACAGGAGAGTATAATACGGGAGCAGTAGTAGGTTCTGCGGAAAACAATTCTAACCTTTCTCAAATTATTGTTGAGGGTGGAAACGTTAAAGGATTTGATCCAGCAGGAGGTTTAATTGGACATTTAGTAAATAATTCACAAATTAATAATTCATTTTATAATGGAAATGTTGAAGGTTATATGGTTGGAGGTCTTGTTGGAAATACCCAAAACAACAGTATTATTAAAAATAGTGGTTTTGTTGGAACAATATATTCAGATGATAATGAAATTATTGGCGGATTGGTATATTCGTTAAAAAATCAAAGTTTAATAGAAAATAGTTTTGCTAATGTTACAATTGAATTAACTGGTGAATTTATGGCTCAAGAAATAGGTGGTTTAGTAGGTTATACTTCTTCTTTTGGTTCAAGTGGTTTAAATAGGATAATAAATAGTTATGCAGTAGGAAAAATAAGATCAACTACTGCTACTTCTGCAGAAAAAATAGGTGGTTTAGTAGGTTCTGGAAGTTATTTTTCAATTGAAAATTCATATGCAAGTGTTGACATAGAATTTGAAAAATTTAGTCAAGGAGACTACGAATATTTTGAATATATTGGTGGATTAATAGGTGAGGCATATGACGGAAAAATTATCAATTCTTTTGCAACAGGTAATATAATAGGCGGAACTTATAATGTAGGTGCCTTAGTAGGTTATAATCATTCTACTACTTTAACAAATGCATATCGTTTTTCTGGGCAAATTATAGATGCCGATAACGTTAATACTTATGGTAATGTTTTATCTATATTTGAAGTTAAAGGTACAGGTTTTTATATTACTCTTTTAGGAACAACTTCATGGGATATATCATCTATATCTTATCCAACTCTAAAAAATTTGCCTAATCAAACAAGTAAAAGTTTTCCTGATGTATCTATAACAGGAGCAGGAACAAGTTCAAATCCTTGGAAAATTTATGAAGCTGAAGATTTATATGGATTACATCCAAGTTATTATTCCGATTATTTTATTTTACAAAAAGATATTGATCTTTCAGGATATTCTAATTGGACCCCTATTGGAACAGAGTTAAATAGATTTACTGGTAATTTTAATGGTAATAATAAAACTATTTCTAATTTGAAAATAAATACAAGTAGTAGTTATCGCGGATTGTTTGGTTATATAGAAAATGCAAATATTCGAAATTTAACTTTAACAAATGTGAATGTTACTGCGGGTTCTTTTACAGGGGCTTTAGTTGGTTATGCACGTAATAATACAACTATTTCAAATGTGTCTGTAACTA
>CAYWJS010000010.1:0-27452 GCA_964458855.1 uncultured Erysipelotrichia bacterium | reverse complement strand
TAATTACTATTACTGCTAGAAGTTCAATTAGGGTAAACCCTCGTTTTTTCATTTTCCTTTCCCCTTTAATTATTCTAGTAATAGTATGGATAAAAATTTTCTTTTTAAAACAAAAAGTTGGATTATTTTAACTTTATTTTTCTACATTATTATTTTTTACTAATAACTACTTCCAACAAGTTTTTAGATCCTAAATTAAGATAAGTATAAATTTTAATAAGTTCTAAATCATTTAACATCCCGTTGATAAATCTAATTAATTCTCGTTTGGAATTAGTCATTTTTGCTCCTTTCATAAATAGTAGCAAAAAAATAATACTACAACATTAATATATTGTCATTAGTTTCGACAAAAGTGTTGAAAAAATACAAGGTAGAAATTAAACTCATTTTAATATATAATATTAGTGGGTGATTTTATGGTTAAATACCCAACACCAAAAACAAAAAATGAAAGCTATGTTGATTACGCAAATAGGGGATTAGATTTAGAAGAAGATATAAATATTACTAATCAGTATTATTTAGATAATAATATTGCTCTCATTCATAAAAAACCAACACCAATTCAAGTTGTTGATGTAAAATATGAAAAAAGAAAAAAACCTATTATTACTAACGCTTTTTTTAAAACTCCATCAACAACTGACTATAATGGCTTATACAAGGGGAAATACTTGGATTTTGAAGCAAAATCCACAAATAATAAAAAGTCCTTTCCCCTTTCAAATATTCATGCTCACCAATTAAAACACATGAAACAAGTTTTAGAGCATAAAGGAATTACTTTTATTATTGTAAGGTTTAAGGCTCTTAATAAAACTTTTTTATATGAAGGAGAAAAACTATTTAAATTTATAGAAAAAACTAATAAAAAATCAATACCGCTTTCAGAGTTTGAAGAAAATGGCTATTTAATTAAAGAGGGTTATAACCCACCTCTTGATTATTTAAAAATAATAGATACTCAAATTTTAAAGGAGAGATTATAGATGAAAAAAAGAAAGAGGAAAGTAAAAATAGATTGGAAAGCAAAAACATTAAAGTTTGGCTTTATGGCTGGAATTTGTGCTGTTGTTTTGGGAATTTTAATGCTTGGGTATATTATTTTAACAGCACCTGAATTTAAACCTGAAAAAATGAAAAATATGAATGCTAGTATTGTTTATGACAAAAACGGTAAAGAGATTGCAACTTTAGGAACTGAAAAACGAGAATTTGTATCTTTTGAAGAGTTACCAGAAGTTTTAGTAGATGCAATATTAGCAACAGAAGATGCAAGGTTTTATAATCACGGTGGATTTGATCTTCCACGTTTTGTAAAATCATTTCTTGTTAATATTCAAAGACGTGGATTTTCACAAGGTGGATCAACACTTTCAATGCAAGTTGTAAAACAATATTTAACAAGTGCGAAAAAAAGTGTTGTAAGAAAACTTCAAGATATTTATCTTGCAATGTGGAAATTAGAACGCTACTATACAAAAGAACAAATTATTGAATTTTATGTAAATCACCCTTATTTAGGAGGATATCCAGAAGGAGTTTATGGTGTTGAAGCGGTAAGTAAAGTGTTTTTTGGAAAAAGCGTACGGTACTTGACTTTACCTGAGGCAGCCATTATTGCTGGAATCTTTCAAGCACCTGGAAAATATGATCCATTTATTAATCCTGAACTTACTAATCAAAGAAAAAATACTGTTTTAAATTTAATGTATAAGCATGGTTATATTACAGAAGTTGAATATAATACCGCACGTGCTATTCATGTTTCTGATTTAATTGTAAAACAAAGAACGATTTCAAATCCTTATCAAGGATATATAGATGCTGTTATTGAAGAAATAGAAAGAAAAACTGGATTAAACCCATATAAAACTGCAATGGAAATATACACTAATTTAGATACTGAAGCACAAAAACTTGCAAATCACTTATTGAGTGATGAAGGAGTTGTCTTTCCTGATGAAAAAATTCAAACTGGGTTTGCAATATTAGAATCAACAACTGGAAAAGTAATTGCTATTGGAAGTGGACGGGATCGCGATGGACAAAGACTTTGGAATTATGCAACAAGAACAAGAAGACAACCTGGTTCTGCTGCAAAACCAATCTTTGTTTATGCTCCTGGATTTGAACTTTTAAACTGGTCAACATATAAACCATTTATTGATGAGTCTTGGAGCTATAGTGACAAAAAACACAAAACCATTCAAAACTGGGACGGAAAATTTATGGGATTTTTATCACTTGATGAAGCATTATATTTATCACGCAATATTCCAGCAGTTAAAGGTTTCCAAGAAATTATTGCAAATAAACAAATGAAAAATTTAGTTGAATTTGTTCAAAAGTTAGGAATTAAACCTGAATTAAGTAATGGTTCAATGCATGAAGCTCATGCTCTTGGTGCTTATAGTAACGGAACAACGCCTGTTGAACTCGCTGGAGCTTATGCTGCATTTGCTAATAATGGTTATTATATTGAACCATATATTGTTTCAAAAATTGTTTTAATTGATACAAATGAAGAAATAAATCTAACACCGAAAAAAATACGAGCAATGAGTGAAGAAACTGCCTTTTTAGTACGCTCAGTATTAATTGATGGAGTAACAAAAGGGTTAACTACTGATCATCGTATTCCTGGTATAACACTTGGAGTTAAAAGTGGAACAACTAACTATGATGAGGAAACAAAGAAAAAATTTAAATTACCTTCTGATGCAGTAAATGATTTATGGACTGCTGGATTTACTCCAGATTATACTGTAGCAATTTGGCTGGGTTATGATGAAATAAATAACAAATATTATAATAAGATAAGTAATAAAAAATATATTTCTTCACTTTTTAAAAGTATTATTCGTGGTCTTCCAAAATCAACAAATTCATTTAAAACACCAAGTGGTATTATTAAAGTAGATATTGAAAACAACACAAATCCCGCACGACTTGCTAGTCCTTATACTCCAAGTGATTTGGTAGTTTCTAAATACTTTATTAAAGGAACAGAACCAACTCAAACAAGCGGTAGATTTGATCAATTCAAAAATGCAACAAACCTAGTAGTCTCTGATCAAGGAGATAATATTAAGCTTACTTGGGATAAAACAGAAACTCCAATTGTTTTAACAGATGATTATATTAAGAGTCTTTATACAAAAACATATTATGGTACTTTTGCAAATAAAATGTATCAAAAGCATATTAAATATAATAAAGAAAAACTAGGACGTTATGGGTATAAAATATATCTAGTTGATGAAGAAGGAAACGAAAAATATCTTGGGTTTACCGAAGATAATGAGTTTACTTATGAAAAAGATGGGATTACTGAACTTTATAAATTTATTGTTCGTACAAGTTATGAAAAATATGATGAAAATCAAAGTACTGGAGTAGTTGGGGAGATTTCTGTTTATGTTTTGCCTAACTTTATAATTGAAACAAAACAAGGAGAAGAAATTTCAATTCCAGTTGGAGGAAGTATTAACCTTGAAGAAATTATTGTTGTATATGATTTAAAAGGTAATGATGTAACTTCTCTTTGTGAGCTTATGACAATAATTCGTCTAAATGGCTTGGAGGAGACAGAAACAATAAACACCAATGAAGAAGGAACTTATACTATTACTTATAAGGTTATTTATGCAGGAATAGAAAAAGAAAAAACTATTACTCTTCAAGTAATAGAAGAAACCGAGGAACCAATGGGATAATAAAAAAGCACTAATTAGTGCTTTTTTTATTCGTTATCTAACCAATTATAGTGAAATATTTCTTCTTCATTATCTGTATCTTCAAAATCACTTCTCAGTTTATAGTTTTTACTATATTCGCGAATCTTTTCGATTGTGTCTAACTTCTTATTACGCCACTCAATTAAAATTCGGTCAATATAACGAAGTGAACGAACATCATTTAAAATTGCTTCTTTTAAAGCTTCTAAAATAATTTCTTCTCTAAATCCCTCTTCAATCCATTTCATAATAATTTCATATTCCATTGGAGAAAGGCTACGAGAAAATTCTTTTTCAAAAGCTTCAAAAATATTTTTTGAGGTTTTTTCTTTTTCTCTTTCATTTAACTTATTATTAATATCAGCAATTAAATAAGTTATTTTTTCATATAAAGGGTCAATTGATATATATTCCTCAAAAACTCCTTCTTCATTTTTTATAACACTTACTTCAACCATTTTCTTTTGTGTAAGACTATCAATTATTGTTAAAACTTTTTCTATTGGATAGGCAGTATACTTACTAATTTCTTCTGGATTGTAAATAGTTTTTAAATCTTCACCAAAAAAGTATAAAAGAACAATAAATTCTTCTTCTGTTAAATTTAAATCTTTGTAATGTTTTAAAAAAATTTTAGGAACAACAACATTTCCATCTCTTAAAATTTTAATAAATTTTTCTATTTTCATGCCTATCACCTATCTTTTATTTTACAACTTCTAATTAAATCACCATTAATTGCATCAAAATAATAATAATTATAATAGTTATCAATATTTTCTTTAATTTCGTAAATTACCCTTTTTTCTTCATAACCAATTGTTAAATCATAATCTCCTTTAATTGAATGTTCATATAAAATCTTTTTTTCATCTATAAGCTTTGTTTGTTCTATATTATATATAAGCTTTTTTTCCAAATCAAGAAAAGCAATTTTTAAAGTATCACTTTTGTCTACATAAGTTATAACATAATAACGTTCTTTACCAATAAATTCATCTACACTATTTACATTTTTTACATCTTTTTGGGTAAGAAAATATTTTTCAATTTCTTTAAAATCCTTTTCTTCTTTTAAAGGTCCGTGAACTACTAAATTTCTAATAAGAAGTAATATAATTACAATTATTATAAAAATTATTGCAATTATAATTCGATGTGGCTTTTTTTTCATAAAATCACCAATTCAATTATAACACATTCCACTTTCCTTGCGTTTAAAAATTATTTAACCTATACTTTTAATAAGGAGTGGGAATATGAAAAAAAGAAATTTAGTAGTTTTATTAGTAATATTAGTACTTGCAATTTTAGTTTTCGCTTTATTTAAAGATAATTTAGAAGAAGTAAAGATAGAAAAGCATATTATTGAAATACAATATGAGCTAGAACAAAAATTACTAGAAGAATATAATAATGGAGAATATACTTTTGAAAATCCATATTTTAAATTAGATCCTTATAACGCTTCCCCGCTTTCTCTTCTTGTTGCTTTTAAAACTTCAGAAAAACAAACAGTAACTGTAGAGGTTTTAGGAAAAAGTACTGAGACTACAATTGTTTATACTTTCCCAGAAAATACTGAGCATTTCTTGCCTATTTATGGGTTATATCCTGACTATGAAAACACAATAGTTCTTACCTTGGAAAATGGAGATACAAATACTCTTACTGTAAAAACTCATAAATTACCAGAAGATTTTATTCTTCCAACTAAAGTTACCAAAAATAAAATCATTGATAATAAACTTTTCTTTGTAAGTCCCGCAAGTGAAGGTTATATGGCAGCATACGATACAAATGGTGATGTTAGATGGTATTTAACTAATATGCATGTTTGGGATATTCAAAGGCTTAAAAATGGGCGTTTACTTGTTGGCTCAGATAGATTTTTAAACCCTCCTTATTATGTAACTGGACTTGTTGAAATTGATCTTTTTGGAAAAGTTTATAAAGAATATAATTTACCTGGTGGGTATCATCATGATGTTTTTGAAATGGAAAATGGAAATCTTTTAGTTGCATCAAACCTTTTTGAACGAGGAACAGTGGAAGATTATATTGTAGAAATTGAAAGAGAAACTGGAAATATTATAAAAAGTTGGGATGTTGGACTTGTCTTACCAATGGAAGATAGCAAAAGCGAAAACTGGGTTGTTTATGATTGGTTTCATAATAACTCTGTTTGGTATGATAAAAAAACTAATTCTATTATCTTATCTGGACGTCATCAAGATGCCGTTATTAGCATTGATTATGATACCAACAATTTAAATTGGATTATTGGAGATAATACTAATTGGAGTGAAGAGATGCAAAAGTATTTCTTTACACCAAAAACTACCCCTTTTGATTGGCAATGGAGTCAACATGCAGCAATGGTTCTTCCAAATGGTGACATATTTATTTTAGATAATGGAAATAACCGCTCTAAAATTAAAGAAGAATATATAAGTGCAGATGATAACTATACAAGAGGAGTAATATACCGAATTGATACAGAAAACATGACAATAGAAGAAGTTTGGCAATACGGAAAAGAAAGAGGTTCTGATTTTTATTCACCATATATATCTGATGTTGATTATTTAGGGGAAAATCATTATTTAGTTCATTCTGGTGGAATTGGAAAAAAGGATGGGAAAGCATTAAATATTCCTGCAACCCTAGATCCAGAAGCTGAAAAAAATTCAATTACTGTTGAAGTTCTTAATGATGAAGTAATCTTTGAAATCCAACTTCCAAGTAATTTTTATCGAGCTGAAAAACTCAATTTATATAACGCTGAATTTAATTTTGCTTTAGGAAAAGGAGAACAACTTGGGACTTTAGGAGAAACAAAAACTGTTGATGAAAAAATTAAGATTCCTTATTTTGAAAGTGGACTTATTCCTAAAAAATATGAACTAAAACTTACAAAAGAAATTGATAGATTAAGAATTGAAGCAACATTTAAAAAGGATCAAGTTGTATATGTTATTTTAACAGGCGAAAATAAAACCTTAATTTATAACATTCCAACAGTTAAACTTCCATATACTGCAATGTGTATTGGTTCATTTATTGATAATGACCCAAGTGATATCGTAAATTCAACGTTTTTTATAAATGATGAAACTTTAAGTGGAAAGTATGAAATAAGTTTCTTAATTGATGGGAAAAAATATTCAACAAATAAAGTTACAAATTTTAAATAAAAAAGACCTTAATGGTCTTTTTTATTTGCTACTTCCTCTAAATATTTTTTAGTATATGGTGCTGCTGCACATCCAAAAAATAAAATTACTTTATCTTTGTATTTTGCTAATTTAGAAATTGTATCCATTGTTAAGTATTCTGCTTTTGGAATTTTTGCTAAAATTTCTTCTGTTGTAATATTTCCTTTTGGTTCTCTTGGTGAACCATAAATTGGACAAATATGAAGATAATCAAAAAGATCCAAAACTTTAGCATATTCATTTAAAAATCTCTCTGTTCTTGAATAAGTATGTGGTTCAAAAACAGCAACTAACTCTTTATCGGGATATTTTTGTTTTGTCATCTCAAATAATCCTCTTATTTCGATAGGATGATGTGCATAATCATCAATAACAATATTGTTTTCTGTTTCGATTATTTCAAATCTTCTTTTTGGACCAGTATAAGTTTTAAATTGAGCCTCAATATCTTCAAGTGAAATACCTTCTAATAAGCAAACAGTAATGACTGCTAAAGCATTTAAAAGATTATGTTCTCCGTAAATTGGAAGAGAAAAACGATACTCAATATTGTCCTTAGTACAATATGTAAATTCAACACCAGAAGAAGTTTTTACAATATCTTTTGCATAAACATCATTTGTATCTTCAAAACCATAAGTAATTATCTTATCATTTGGTTTTTTAATTGGATTATCTTTTCCATAAATAACTACTTTTTCTTTTGTTTGGTTAATAAATTCAATGAAAGCACTTTTTACATCATCTAAATCTTTATAATAATCAACATGATCAAAATCAACATTAGTAATAATCGCATGTGTTGGATGATATGCTAAGAAATGTCGCTTATATTCACAAGCTTCAAAAACAAAATATTCACTGTCTTTATTACAAAAGCCATTTCCATCACCAATTAAATAACTAGTACCAACTGTTTTACCAAATACATTTGATAACATTGTAGCAGTTGTGGTTTTTCCGTGCGTACCAGCAACTGCAATTGAACGGTAATTTTTTATTAGTTTTCCTAGTGCTTCATTATAGCTCATCATTTTTAATCCTAATTCACGAGCTTTTTTAAATTCAGGATTATTTTCGTTAAAAGCAGTACTATAAATTATCGTATAAGGAAAATCTTCCGTGATATTTTTTTCATTAAAAGTTAAAATTTTGATACCATGCATTTTTAAGTTAATCTCTGTAAACACATAATCACTTATATCAGAACCAATTACCTCATGTCCAAGTTGTTTTAAAATAATAGCAAGTGATGCCATTCCCGTTCCTTTGATTCCAAGAAAATAATATTTTTTCATAACGATACCCTCTTTTTCCCTTTGTTTGCTAATAATTTTAATTTTTGAACTTCTTCTTGAGTGAGTTTTCGATACTCACCAGGTATTAAGTTACCTAAAGTTAAAAAACCAAATTGAGTTCTTTTTAATTTTATAATTTTATGACCCACACTTTTAAACATTTTCTTAACTTGATGATTTCTTCCTTCATAGAGTGTTATTTTTACATTTGTATATTCTTTTTTCTTATCAATATTCTTTATTTTAACCTGAGCAGGTAAAGTTTTCTTTCCATCTAGCATAATTCCTTGTTCAAGTTTTTTTAAATTTTCTACACTTAATATTCCTTTTATCTTCGCTTCATAAGTTTTTTCTATTTTATTTCTCGGGTGAGTCATTAAATTTGTAAATTCACCATCGTTAGTTAATAATAACAAACCAGTTGTATCATAATCAAGTCTTCCAACTGGATAAATTCTTTCTTCCTCTGGAATTAAATCAACCACAGTAGTGCGCCCTCTATCATCAGTAGTAGTTGAAAGAATATTTTTTGGTTTATATAGTAAATAATAAACAAGTTTCGAACTTTTTAAAGGTATTCCATCAACTTCTATTTTATCACTTTTTTCTACTTTTACACCAAGTTTTGTTACAACTTCTCCGTTTACTTTAACGCGACCAGCTAAAATTAATTCTTCTGCTTTTCTTCGCGATGTAAAACCACTATTTGCAATTACTTTTTGTAGTCTTTCCATGTTTTTCACCTATTTATAATAATATCATAAATTATAAACATTTACATTAAAAAATGCTTGAAACAATAATAATACTTGCAACAATTCCAACAAAATCAGCAAGAAGACCTACCCATAGGGCATATTTAATTTTCTTAATACCAATAACACTAAAATAAAGTGTAATAATATAAAGTGTTGTATCCGTTGCCCCATACACTACACTTGCAAGACGCCCTAAAAAGGAGTCGGGGGAGTAACTTGAAAAAATATTGTTTAAAATAGCAAGAGAACTCGAACCAGAAAGTGGTTTTAAAATTACTAAGGGAATTATTTCAAGAGGAACTTTTAAAATATTAAAAAGCGGTTTTAAAAAGAAATTTAAAACATTTATAAAGTTACTTTTTAAAAATATATTTATTGCAAAAACCATTGCCAAAATATTGGAAAAAATTCCTTTTGTTATTTGAAATCCTTCTTTTACTCCCTCTATAAAAATATCAAAAATATCAATCTTCTTAAAATAACCATAGAAAATAACTAAAAGTACAATGGTAGGAATTATTAAACTTGATATTGATAAAAGATTCATTTTTGACACCTTTGAATAATTTTATCAATTATTAAACCACTAATTGTTGCAGTAAGGGAGGCTAGTATTCCAGCAATAATTATTTCCGTTGGATCTTTGCTACTGTGCATCATACGAAGTGCAATAACAGTTGTGGGAACTAGGGTAAATCCTGTTGTATTAAGAACTAAAAAAGTTATCATACTTTTTGTTGCTTCATCTTTTTTATCATTTAATTCTTGTAAACTTTTCATAGTTTTTAATCCAATAGGAGTTGATGCATTACCAATTCCAAATAAATTAACAATAATATTTGTTGCAATATAACCTAAAGCAGGGTGCTTTTCTGGAATTGCTGGAAATAAAAATTTAAGAGGACGCCTTAATTTATCTCCTAATAAATTTAGAAGTCCACTTTTTTCAGCAATTTTAATAATTCCTGTCCAAAGCATTATTAAAGGGCCAATTTTTAATATTAAATCAAGTGCAACACTTGCACTTCTTATTATTTCTTCATTAATTACTTCACTTCTACCAGTGAAAATGGAAAATAAAATACCCATAATAATTAAAAATGCCCATATTTTATTTACCATATGCTAACCATTCAATTATTCTTCTAATAATACTTTTTTTGGGAGTTTTTATGTGGGTATATATATCTTCCTTATAAAGTAATTTATTTTTTAAAAAAACTTCTAAAAAACCTACTTTTTCTCCTTCTTTATACCCTTTAATCTTTTTTAAACTAATTTTAATTAGTAAGTCATCTTTTTCTCTTTCAGTTAATGGATAATAGAAGTTATTTTTTATATATAATTTATCTTTATAAAAATAATCATCAACTACTTTAAAATTATTTTTATCAAGAATTTGGTAACTTTTATAAGTCTCAAAAGCATATTCATATAAATTTCTATGATCATCCCAATCATTTGGAGCATTTAAAGTTACACAAATAAGTTTTAAGTTATCTTTTTTGGCAGTAGTTACAAGTGTACGATAAGCAAGATCTGTAAATCCTGGCTTTCCTCCAGTTGTATATTTATAAAGTGTTAAAAGTTTATTTTTGTTGTACCAAACATAGGTCATTCGTTCTGTTTTTACAACATGTTTTTTAGTTTTAAATATTTCCCTAAACTCTTTATTTTTCATCGCATAACTTGTAAGAAGTGCCATATCATAAGCAGTGGAAATATTTCCTCCATTATCATCTAAACCATGTGGATTTTGAAATAGAGTGTTTTCCATACCAAGTTCATAAGCTTTTTTATTCATTAAAGTAACAAAATCTTCAACACTTCCTGAAACATATTTAGCAATAACTAATGCTGCATCATTTCCGCTTTGCAACATTAAGCCATATACTAAATCTTTTAAACTAATTACTTCTCCTTTTTCAATATAAATTGCTGAACCATAAATACCTTCTATCTCATCTCCTACTGTTACCATATTATTCATTTTGTTTGATTCAATAGCAAGAATTGCTGTCATAATTTTAGTAATACTTGCGATTGGTCTTTTTTCATGAATATTTTTAGAGTAAAGTATACGCATTGAATCTTCTTCAACTAGAATTGCTGATTTGGCACTAACAAAAACATCGGCTTCTACTTTAGTTGGAAATAATAATAAAAGTAATACAAAAATAATAAGTAGTCTCTTCATACTATCACCTACTCAATAATATGAGGACTATTTTTTTTTTATACAAAAAAAGAAGCTTAATCAGCTTCTTCATACACACCATGAATTTTATCTAAGTCATCTTGTGAAAGCGGAAGAATATCCCATTTTTTATCTTCATTATTTTTTCTAAGGCGTATGTTAATAGTATAAATTGTTGTATCTGTATTATCTCTTAATTGGTCTAGCAAATAATCATTATATGTTTCAATATTTAAAATGTCATCTTCATCATAAAATTCTTCTCTATTGTCTTCTACATAGTTTGCAGTTTCTCGAAATACTTTTTGAAGGTCATATACTTCTATTTGAACCCGTACTGTTGCGTTATCACCATCAATTTCTTCATCCTTAATATTGTATGTTAAAAAGTCATATTGTTTTTCTAAAATATTTCGATAATCATCTCGTTGTTCTTCTGTTAATCCTTCAACTCGATTTATATAACCTAACAGTTGAGCATTAATTTTTCCCTCATCACGAGCTCCTTTATACATTTCAAAATAACGGTCTACTTCTTCGCTTGGTGTCATCCGAAAACAACCTGTTAAAGTTATACATAAAACTGCAAATGTTAATATTTTTTTCATGTTTTTCCTCCTTTATTACTATAATTACATTATTTTAAATTTTTATACAAAAAAAAATGTGTTTTAAACCACATTTTTAAAATTCACAATTGTTTGGTGTTCTTGGAAATGGTATTACATCACGAATATTTTCAACACCAGTTAAAAACATAAGCATTCTTTCAAATCCCATACCAAAACCTGAGTGAACACATCCGCCAAAACGACGAAGATCAAGGTACCATTCTAAACCTTTTTCTGAAATACCCATTTCAGTCATTCTTTTTCTTAATAAGTCAATTCTTTCTTCGCGCTGTGAACCACCAATTAATTCCCCTGCGCCAGGAACTAAAAGGTCCATTGCGGCTACGGTTCCTTTATCATCATTTAATCTCATATAAAATGCTTTAATGTCTTTCGGCCAATCAGTTATAAAAACAGGGCCATTAAAATGCACATCAGTTAAATATTTTTCATGTTCTGTAGCAAGATCTCCACCAAATTCTGGTTTATTTTCAAATTTTTCACCACTTGCTTTTAAAATTTCAATTGCTTCTTTATGTGTAATACATGCAAATTTACTATTTAATACTTTTTCTAAATTTTCACATAATCCAGGTTTTACAAATTTATTGAAAAACTCCATTTCTTTTGGACACTTATTCATTACATATTTAATAATATATTTAACCATTTCTTCAGAAATATTCATAATGTCACTAAGATCAGCAAATGCTATTTCTGGTTCAATCATCCAAAATTCAGAAGCATGACGAGTAGTATTTGATACTTCTGCTCTAAAAGTTGGACCAAAAGTATAAACCTTTTTAAAGGAAAGAGCAAATGCTTCTGCTTCAAGTTGACCTGATACTGTAAGCAAAACTTTTTTTCCAAAAAAGTCTTCTTTATAATTAACATGAAAGTTTTCATCTTTTGGAATGTTTTCTAAATCAAAAGTTGTAACTTGAAACATATCACCAGCCCCCTCAGCATCATTTGCTGTAATTATTGGAGCATGTAAGTAAATAAAACCTCGTTCTTGGAAAAAAGTGTGAATTGCTTGCGCTAAAACACTACGAACTCTAAATACTGCATTAAAAAGGTTTGTACGAGGGCGCATATGGGCAACTTCACGTAAAAACTCACGACTATGACGCTTTGGTTGAATTGGGTAATCCAGGTCAACTGCACCTCCTAATTTAATTGATTCAGCATGAATCTCAAAGTTTTCACCATATTTTCGCAAAGTTCCAGTTACAGTAAGTGCACTTCCAACATTATATTTTTGAATTTTCTCATAATCTGGAAAATCCTTTGCTTCATAAACAACTTGAATAGAACTAAAACTCGTTCCGTCATTAATATCAATAAAACCAAATTCCTTTTGTGTTCTATGGTTTTTTATCCATCCTTGAATTATAACTTTTTTTCCTTCGTATTTACTAAAATCTTGTTCTATTTCTTTAATATCTAATTTCATATTACCCCTCCTAAAATTTTCTTTGACTTAAGAAAAATCCAACAATAATTCCAACAACAATTACTTTAATAATAAAATGAAGTGCTTGTTTTGGTGAAAAATCTTTATATTTTTTATAAATCAATAAATCAGCTGTTTCAATACTAATCATCATTGCAATTCCTAATATATAAGGATTATTATGAAACCTGCTTATTAAAATTGTAATTACTAAAAATATTAAAACTGCAAGTGGCACAACCTTAATTAAATCTTTTAAATATTTTTTTATAGTTTCTTTCATATTAACACCCCTATCGTTAATAAAAAAGTCCTTAATACACATTAAGGACGAATTAACCGCGGTACCACCTTAGTTTGCCAAAAAGCACGCTCAAAACTTTAACGCAGTTATACGGGTAGTTCTACTTACCACTTGGCTTTCTTCTACCAGCATTAAGGTGTTATTCGATTAACCTCATATCCTTAGCTTCCACCATCCTAAGTTCGCTATATATTAAACATTTAATCTACTTCTCCTTAATATTGCCTATACATAATAATATATTATTATCTTTAATAATATTTGTCAAATTATTCAAATTATTTAAATAAAAAAACACCAAATTAATGGTGTTTTATTACTTAGTTGGAGTAAGAACTGTCCCGCCAAATGCTTGGACAACAAGTTGAACAACAATACTTACAAGGAAAATTCCGGCAGCTAACCATAAACGTTTAAAAAATGTCTGTTTATGCTCTTCAATTTGCTTTTGATCTCCACTCATTGCTGCTTTTGCAAGGTCAATGCTTCCCCATAAAATTACTGCTGTCGGTGCTAAGTATTGAATATAATTAATAATATTATAAATATAACCAACAAGCTTTTGCATACCTTCAGAAGTCGCTGGTTCTTGAAGCATTCTTATTAAAATTTTTTCCATTTTATCCTCCTATACTATTGCATATCAAATTTAAATTTTCAATATTTATTTTTTACAAATGTATATATATTATACTACTAGGAATGTTCATAACTATTATTAAGTTGGATTACTTATTTGACATACTGTTCCGCTAAATGCATCAATAACAATAGTAACCACTATTGAAACTAAGAAAATTACTGCGGCTAACCATAAACGTTTAAAAAATGTTTGTTTATGCTCTTCAATTTGCTTTTGATCTCCACTCATTGCTGCTTTTGCAAGGTCAATGCTTCCCCATAAAATTACTGCTATCGGTGCTAAATATCTTATATATGTTAAGATATTATTTATATAATATACTATTTGATAAAGATCCTCACACTCTACATTAATACATATTGATTTTTTGTCATTAATATGTTTTAATACTTGACTTGTCCATCACCGCAGCTAAGAAAATAATTAAAAAAAACTAAATTCTTTTAAAATTAATAAATTCATTAATAATCACCTCTAATTAAATATTACCATTTACCACATTTTTAGTCAATATTTTAAATATTTTTCATATTTTGAGGTTTTTTAAATTCACTTAATTTTAAAAGTTCATATAGTTTTTCATGTTTTTCATTCCAACCTTTATTAATTGCATTAATCAACTTTTTCCCCATATTATCAAAATTATAATTAAAGTCTTCAAACCATTCATAATATAAATAGCGAATTTGTTCAATATCATTATTTTTAATAAGTGTCTCAAGTTTTTGAATAATATATTTTTTATTTTCCTTTTCTTTTCTTGTTAAACCTATTTCTTGAGTTAGCTTTGTTTTTTCAATTATTGTTATTTCTACCTGTGTTTCTTTCAAGTTTAAATCTAAAACTTCTCTTTCTGTATCAAAATAAAGTTTGCTTTTTTCCTTTACAACATTATTTTTATCAATTGCAATAGCAATAGCCTCCACTCTATTTGTAATAATACAAATATTATAATCATAACCAAAAAGCCGATCTTTTTTTATTAAATTTACAAACTCTTCATTTAGAGATACTTTATATCTTTTTATCTTATAAAAATCTAAAAATGATATTTTAATTACAGGAAGATAATTTAAGACTTCAATTTTATCATTAATATTCCATTCATAAAAATCATATAAATCATTATCTTTTTGCCAATTTACTATAACATCACTTATATAGTTCATCTTTATCCCTCCATGGAAAATAAATGCTTATAATTATTAGTAATATACCCACAAGTAATAACCAGCATTCATAACGACTTGATAAAAACATTAAATAATCATCAAATGAGTAACCTATTTTCATAATATTTGAATATAAAATTATATAAGAAATACTTAATACAGTAAGTATTATGCCTATTATTAAGATAATTATTTGGTAAAACATAATATCACCTATAAAAATATATGTTTAATTTTCTATGTTAATTATGAATAGTTTCGTATATAATTGTATTGAGGTGTAATAAATGGACATTTATTTATTTTTGGAGTACTTATTTTTAGGACTCTTACAAGGCTTTACAGAACCACTTCCAATATCTTCAAGTGCTCATGTGTTTATTTTTGAAAGAATTTTAAATAGTGCTGATACGGGACTGTTATTTGAAATTATTGTAAATTTTGGGTCACTTATTGCAATATTTTTTATTTTTAGAAAAACTATTTTTACTTTAATTAGCCATTTCTTTAATTATTTAAAAACAAAAGAAAAAGAATATTTTACTTATTATAAATACTCTTGGTTAATTGTTATTGGAACTTTACCAGGTGTTATTGCTGGGTTTTTATTTAAAGACACTATTGAAGGTGTTCTTGCAAACACTAAAACAATTGGTATTGCTTTACTTATTACAGCTTTAGCACTCTACATAATTAGAGGTTCTAAAGGTGAAAAAAGTGATGAAAATATTACCTTTAAAGATGCGTTATTAATTGGGCTTTTTCAAGCAGTTGCACTAGTTCCTGGTATTAGTAGAAGTGGTGCAACAATTGTAGCAGGAATTTTATTAGGACTTAAACGAGAAACTGCTTTTAGATTTTCATTTATGCTTTATATCCCAATAAGTATTGGAAGTTTAGTACTTGGCATTTTAAAACCTACTTTAACTACAGATATTATTTACTATATAATAGGTTTTATTTCATCAATGGTTATGACATATTTTTCAACTCAATGGTTTATTAATATTATGAAAAAAGGAAAATTAATATATTTTTCAATATATTGCGTAATTTTAGGAATTATTACAATTTTGTTTATATAAAAAAGAGGATTTAAATCCTCTTTTTTCATTCTTTTATTTCTTCAAGTTTTTCTTCATCTATAACATCTATTATTTTACTGTCACCAATTTCAACTTTACTTATAGAATCAAATCTCTTACCAATTTTTGTTGTTGTAACATGAATATCTTTAACATCTTCTGAAACAGTTTGAATGTGCCTGCTTAGTTTATCCCAACGTTCACGATAACGATTAAACTCTAAGCCTAACTTTTGTAATTCCTCATGAATAATTGATGCATATTTATCACGTTCAAGATTGCGAATAATTACTTGAATTATTGTAAGTGTACTCATCATTGTTGTTGGAGAGACAATCCAAACTCTTTTAGAATTTGCATATTCAATTAATTCTGGGTGATAAGCATTGATTTCGGCAAAGATTGCTTCTGCAGGTAAAAACATAATTGCTTGGTCACTTGTCTCACCTGGCAGAATATATTTTGAACTAATTGCATCAATATGAGTTTTTACATCTTGAACAAATCTTTTTTCAGCAGCCCCCCTTAATTCATCACTTTTATTTCTATCAACCATTAAACGGTAATTTTCAAGAGGAAATTTCGAATCTATTACAACTGTTCCAAGAGGATCAGGTGCAAAAAGTACTGCATCAGCAATTGTATTATTACTTAATTTATATTGCATTTTATAAATTTGCTCATTTTTCTTTCCAAAAATGCTTGCTAAGATATGTTCTAATTGAACTTCTCCAAATATACCTCTACTTTTTTTATCAGTTAAAATTGATTGAAGCAAAACAATATCAGTTGATAAACTTTCTATTTTCTTTTGAGCTTCATCAATTTTACTTAAACGCTCAATAATATTTGTAAATGTTTTATTTGTTTTTTCAAATCCTTCTTCAAGACGCTCATTTACTTTATCATTTATCATTATTAAACGTCCTTCTACACGATCACTTAATTTATCAAAATCTTCTGTAAGTTTTTCTCTTAATTTTTCGTTAAATTCACTTAAATCTTTATTTATATTAGTTTCAATTTTAGCAAGACGTTCAATTAAATCATAACTTGAAGTTTTTTTATCTTTTAATATTAAAATTACAATTACAATAATAAGTAAAATAAATATTAAGGAAAAAATTAACTCTAATGGCATTTTAATCACTCCTAATTATATTTTAACACAAAAAAAGAATGAACTGTATTCATTCTTTTTAAATATCAATTTTCTTTTGAATAAACTTACTTAAAAACCAGGCTATAAGTAATAGTGGGATTGAAATAAAGAGTTTTTCTGGAGCAGAAAGAATTTCAACTGCACTATGACCAACATAAACTAAAATAAAAATCATAATTGATTTACCAATTAAAACTGCAAGAAAAAATGCTTTAAAACTTATGTCAGATAAACCTGCTCCAATATCAACAAGAGCAGCAGGAATAAACGGAAGTGAAAGTAGTAAAACAAGTATTCCATACCCTTTGTTGTTTACCCAATCTTTAATTTTATTTATTTTTTCACTATTTTTGGTTTTTAAATTAAACCAATCTTTGATAAATCTTCGAAAAAACCAAAAAACAATTAATGAACCAATTGATTCACCTATTAAAGAATATAAGTATCCCCAAAGGTTTCCAAAAGCCACAATATTTAAAGTGGTAAAAGCAACAAGTGGGAAGAAGGGAAACATTGATTCAATTATGGGTAATAAAATTGCAATTACTGGACCAATTTCTTTATAATTTTCTATCAAACTGCTCCAAAATTCAATATCAAAAAATTGATCCATAATAATCCCACCTTATCAACTAGTATTAGTATATCATGAAATACCATGTGATTATACTTTTTCTTTTCGTTTTCGTAATACAAAAACTAATCTTGCAGCACGTAACACTTGATTATCTAATACACCAATAGAAATTGGAAGTTCTATGCTTTCTCCTTCCTTAAAATAAACCTTACTGTCATAACCACTTTTTTCATATTTTTCAATGTGGCTTAAAGAAATCCAAGAGCATTCTTCTAATCGAGGAGAAGTTGTTGGAAAAAATATAATTTGATTTAACTCTTCTACTACAATGGGTACTTTGTGTGAAATGCAAAGTAAAGACTTTGTCCCTTTTTGCCTTCCCTCAAAACTACTACCAAAATATTCACAACTTTTTTTTATAATTTCAGTCGGTGTCATTGGTACAAAAAATTTATTACCTTTTTCATAAACTAAAGAGCCTAATTTATTATTTTTCTGGTGTGCAATAATAGCTTGTGTATTACGGTTGATCTCATACGTCTGCAAATAAATTACCTCCTTTACTTATTTTTTTCTAATTTTTTTCAATTTTTCCTCTTTAAAGACAAAAAAAGAAGAAATTTGACATTTTTCTTCTTTCAATTTTCTATTTTTTCATCTAATCCTTTAATTCCTTCTTTAACATTTATAACTTTGTAACCTAATTTACTTAATTCATCACATAATTTAATACTTCTTATTCCACTTAAACAAATTATATAATATTTCTCTTCTTTATTTAAATAATAATAATGATTTTTTAAGATTTCGTTCATTGGAATATTAATTGAGCCTTCAAGATGGTGGTCTTTATATTCATTTTTTTCCCGAATATCAATTATTTTAGATCTATCTTTTAACAAAATAAGTTCACTTATACTTATCTCTTCCATTATTATTCCTCCAATCACCAAGTAATCTAATACATTATATCCAGGTAAAAAAGTTCTGACTTTGAAAAAACCTAAAAAACCATCACTTTAATTTAGTGATGGTTTATTCTTCTATATTTTCCTTAATTTTAGCAACTCTAATTTTTATAATTCGATTGTTTTCTATTTTCATTACTTCAAATTTAAATCCTTCATAATCAAATGAGTCATTAATATTAGGTAAGCTTGGAAGACGATTATAAACCCATACGCCAATATCATCATTTTCAGCATCTTCTGGAACTTTTAAGTGCAAGTAATTTTCAAAGAAATCTGTAATATCACACAAAGCATCAACAATAAATTCTTCATCAGAAACTACTTTAACAAGTTCTGGGACGTCATCATATTCATCCCAAATTTCCCCAACTAATACCTCAAAAACATCTTCCATTGTTACAATTCCAAGTGTTCCACCATATTCATCTAAAACAATTGCAATGTGAATATTATCTCTTTTAAATAAACGTAACAATTCAGATACGCGCATGTTTTTAGAAACAAATAATGGTGGTCTAATTAAATCTCTAATATCAGAAACATCTTTTCCTTCAACTATTTCAGCTAAATAATCTTTTTCATAAATTATTCCAATAATGTTGTCAATTGTTCTATCATAAACTGGTATTCTTGAAAAATGATACTTTAAAATTATTTCTTTAATTTGTTTTTCATTCATATTGATATCAATTGCTACAACATCAGTTCTTGGGGTGTATATTTCTTCAATAATTGTATCTTCAAATTCAATAGCACTATGAATTAATTCTTTTTCCTCTTCACCAATAACACCTTCAACTTCAATATTTTCAACAATTGCCATTAACTCATCTTCAGTAACTGTTGGAAGTTGCTCTTCTTCATAACGCTTTAATAGTTCTGAATTTAGTTTTACAAAACAGTATGTTAAAGGTTTAAAGGTATAATTTAGAAATGTTAAGAAAGGTGCTATGGTTAAAGCAACTTTTTCTACATTCTTTTTCGCATAGTTTTTTGGTAAAATCTCACCAAAAATCAAAATTACAACTGTAATAATTACTGTGCTATAAAGAACTCCATATCTTGGATCAAGTCTGTCAAAAAATATTGTTGCTAGTGATGCTTGCAAAATATTAACAATGTTGTTACCAACTAAGATTGTTGTAATTGTTTCGTTAAAGTTTTCAGCAAGCTTTAATGCTTTATTAGCACCAGGTTTATCATCTTCAACAAAAGTTTTAAGGCGAATTAAACTAATACTTGAATACGCAGTTTCACTAGCTGAAAAGATTGCTGACAACATTAATAAGATTATAATAACAATTAAAATATTTAAACCTGCGGGGTCCAAAATTATTTTCACCTCTTTATTAAAAGATATAATAACAAAATTTTAAATAAAAAGCAAATTAGATATCACTAGATATCCAATTTATCATTATTTTCTTTATCTATTTCTTCTGGTTTCTTTTTTCTTCTTTTAATAATTCTTCTTTTTTCCATATTCATATATTCTTTTCTATCAATTTGTTTTGCTCTTTCATCATCTTCTTCATCAGCAAAAATATTATCATCTGCAAGTAACTCATAAAGCGATTGTCGTTTTTTATTCATTAAAAATTCTTTTAAATTAAACACCTCATATGGTTCATCATCAACACGTTCAATAAATTCTGCTGTCGGATATTTTGGTTCTCCAAATTGATATTCATAAAATGGTGGGAATTTTGTTTTAAATGGATTTAAGCGATCTCTTTTAATAATAACTTCACCCATTTTAAGTTTTGTTAATTGATCAAGGGTAATTAATGGTTTTTCTTTACCTTCTTTATCAATGGCTGTTCCACATAACTTACTAATCTCTTCAAGTGATTCAATTTCTTTTGTCATCATATATACTAAGTTTTTCGAGTTACTCTTTATTGTTTCTGCTCCTTCTTTACCGTAAATTGCATTAAGTTGCATATAGTTTTGAACAATCATATTAAATCTAATATTACGGCTTCTAGCAGCAGTAATCATACTTGTTGCATCTGTTAAAGGTGGCATATTAGCAAACTCATCAAGAATGAAGTTTGTCCGAATTGGAAGTTTTCCACCATAAGCTTGTGCAACATCAATAAGTGTTTCATAACATTGTTTAATAAATACTGTTGCAAGTGGATGATACGTTCTTTTTTCATCGTGAATTACAAGAAAAACTGCTGTTTTTTCAATACCAATTCGTGCCATATCAATATCACTTTTAGCCATCATTCTTGATAAAGATTCTTTTGTTGAAAACAGTTTTATTTTTTGTTTAAATACTGATAAAAGTCCTGATCTTGTTGTATCTGAAGCAGTAAGTACCGCAGCAGCGTTAATATATGCTGGAGAGTTTGGATCTTTCATTGCAAAATACTCATCAATATATTGTCTGTCCCCTAAAGGTTCGCTTCCCGTTGTTGACATAACATTGATACTGTTTAAGTTAATTTCACTTGGTTTTGCATCTTCAAAAAGAGCAAGTGTTAAACCAACAAAGTATCCAGCGGCACCCTTTTCCCAGAATGGGTCTTTTGCACCACCTGTAGTAGTTGCTTCATGTAAAACGTTTACTGATAAGTCTTCAATCAGCTCAATTGCTTTATCAGGGTTTCCACTCTTATACAATTGATAAGGAATATGAAGCGGATTCCATCTGCTTCCTTTTTGGGGATCACGAAGGTTTACCACTATAACATTATATCCTTTTGCTCTTAACATATTAGCTGCAAGTTGATATAATTCTCCTTTGGGGTCGGTAATAATCATTGATTCATCATGTTTTGCCAAAATATTTATAAGTGGTAATACAAAACTTTGTGTTTTACCTGAACCAGTACTTCCAACAATCAAGCTATGTGAATCTCCATCATCAACATATGCTATCTTTCCGGTACTATATAATGGAATTCCAGCATGTTTATATTTAGGCTCACGTAAATCAATTCTTTTTGCTACCTTTTTAACTTCTCTTAATTTTGCCCAACGAGAATATTTCTTTTTATCTTTTCTTGATATTTTTGCTCCTGGGCTTGTTTTTTTGTTACTAAAGATAATTGAAGAAAGAAGTGCTGTAACTACAAAAATTAATACAAAAAACACTTCTAAGGTAGTAACAATATTCTTTGGGTAAAATGCTTGAAATATATTAAAATTTAACCCAACTAATACTCCTTCTCGAATAATAGATAGATTTACGCTTATCAAAGCTGCAGCAAACAGTATTATTAATAATCCAACTACAAAATGCCAAATATTTTCAGGCTTAAAATCCAGTGCCATAATCTCCACCTTCTCATTTTATTATAACATAATTCATAAATATTACCATTTAATTTCATATTCATATGAGTTACCAGTAATTATTTCTGGTGCAATATATTTTATAACATCTTTTCCATTTTCATCTTTTACCGTGTAAAATACTTCAAGATATAAATGATGAGATGGTCCACAAAATGGTGAATATGGAAATGACAGTGCTTCATTTGGTATAAACCATGAAAGTGGTCCAATTAACGGTGTTAAAGTTCCTGATGAAATACAACTTATACCAAGAACATCATATTTTGTATATGTCTTACTTTTACTATTTGAAGGAGCTTTAAAAGAATATAATGAACCTGAATATTTAGTATAAAATTTATGACCTTTAATTGTGTGTTCTAAAATTACATAATTTATTGTTGCATTAGTATTTAAATGATTAAAATCTGGCATTACATCACGTTCTTTACCGTGAGTTTTATATTTTCCTTCAAATAACGGGTAATTTATTAAAACAGGTTCTATCATATCTAAAAGATCATTAAACATATTATCTAAAAAGGACTTATTGAATCCAACACTTGGTAATTTAATTTCTACTGGTACCGCTAAAAGGCATCTTTGTTTTCCAAAAATTTTTACAGAAGCTACACATTTTAATTCGACTACTGGTTTTGATATTTTAATAGGTGAATATGACATAATGTAATCCCAAAGACTTCCTGCTTTATTTATGTTGTGACCTATTTTATCACTAACAGCAAATGCTGTCATGCTTACACCACGATGGATAGTTGTTCCTTGAACTCCAATACTATTATATGGGCGTGGGCAACCTCCTATTAGCGAACTCTTACAGTCCTCATAAGCAATAAAAGGATTCCATCCTGATGAGGATTTTACTTTAAGTTCATCATAACCCCGATACGAAAGATATTGAAATGTCTCTTTTATTTTTTCGAAAAGACCACCAATCATATTTTTTACATAACAAATAGGGTTGAATGTACATGATGACCAATATTTTATCGGATTAAGTTCTTCTATACCTTCATATAAATTTTCTATAACTTTCCAAATTTTCTTTTCTGGTGTTGTATATATTTCTAATTTCTCATTACCACTTTTAACGTAATATGTATCGCCTTCTTTAACTATTTTAAACCATTCTGGCGGAACACCATGATCAGTTGGATCTTTCGACCATTCATATTCTTCCATAATTCTAGTTTGGAACATTTCAATGCTGTCCCAATCATAATTTATTTTATTTTTTTCATCATCTGAGGTATATGGTTTATTATTGGTAAAATCATATTTATATCCATAAGAAGAATGTTCGTTAAAATAATTTACAAGTGTATCTGTGTTGCCACTGCACTCATATTTTATAAGTTCTAATACATCATTTGAGATATTTTTTCTTAAAACTGCAACTAATTTATCTAACTTATCAAATTCTTCTTTTGGCGAATTTTTAGTAATTTCGACACCATTATCTCTAAAATATATTTCATATATTGCCATAAGGGTAGGAACGTCAATAACAATATAATCTTTAATGCATTTTTCTGAATTTTCTATATCATCTAATGCTTTCTCTAAGTTGCTTTCATCATACTTTCCATCTCGATAAGTTAAGTACTCTTTGTGAATTGCAACTAAATAATTTTCAAATGGGCTCCTTATATTAATCCAATGCGCAACTGTATCTGAAATAAAATTTGCTGCCATTTTTGCTACTATTGCAATTAAAAAAAGAACGAGAAGAATCCCAAGAGCCGCTACTAATATTGTAAGAAAAATGGTTAATGCTGAAGTTAAAATAGTAAAAAATGCCCCAACAAAATTTTTTCTTATTATCATAAACATTCTAAGCTCTCGTTCTTGTGAGTCCAATTCAAAAAAGTTTTGTTCTTTTAACTTTTTTCCCTCTTCTTGTGGGTCTTCTGCATAGGAACGATGAGTTACTTTTTCTTTTTTTGTTTTATACTCTCCTTCTTGACGCTCATGTTTTGTTGCATCATTTCGCGCCATAATAATTCACCCCTACTTTCCTCCACCACTTCCAAATGAATTTAATTCTTGCTCTGTTAATATTACAGAAACTTGCATTCTTCTATTACCACAAACAAGCAAGCCTTGTCCTTGACCATAACGCTTAATTCCACTAACTTCACTTTCATTTAAATCAATTAATTTTGCTAAATCCTCAGCAGCTTGTTTTTTCAAGTTCATAATTAAATAATATGCAGCATTATCAAAAATAGCTTTTCCTTGAGTAATAACTTTTGGATCACTAAAGTCACTTGGTTGTTGAGTCATAATTATTGTTCCAGTATTATATTTTCGAGCACGTCTTTGTACTTGTGCTAAAAAATCTGCTCCAAGTTCGTTACTTCCACTTAATAATACGTGTGCTTCATCAACTGATAATACCGTATTAATTGAACGATCCAAACATAATCCCCAAGCATATTTTAGAATGTTAAAGAATAAAGCGTTTCGAATATTTGTATCTGCATGTAATAGTTCGCGAATATTAAAAACGATAAAATTACTATTTGGGTGAATAGTTGTGTGTCCATCAAAGTAATATTTTAATTCTGTTACTAATGGCCGAAGTTTTAGTTCTAATTTTTCCAAAACATCTAATTCATTAGTTGCAACACCTTTACGACGAAGTTGTTCAAGTCTTCCTCGAACCATTTTATAAACATCACTCATCGTTGGGAAATCTTCAGGACGTAACTTTGTAACGTCTGTTTCATAAGTAATACCAAATTTTTTATATGTTCTTACAACAGATTCAGTAAATAAAGCTAAAATATCTTCACTAATATCTGGTTGATAATACTTCATCAAAGCTTTTAAAGTTTGTAAAGTTTTTGTCATCATGGCATGTCCGCCACCTTCTTCCTCATCTGCGTCTGGGACAATTTCTAATGGGTTAATCATTCCGTATTCTCCACCTTTACCAAGATCAATAAAATCACCCTTGAAATTGTGAACCATATCTTCTAACTCACCTTCTGGGTCAATAGCAACAATTTTATAACCGTTGCGAACATAATTTCTCATTAATAATTTTGCAGTCGCTGACTTACCACTACCACTAGTACCAAGAATAATCATATTCGCATTATTTCTTCCAGATTCCTTTTTAATTTGATATAAAAACTGGTTAAACAAAATTACCCCACCAGAAAAATCAATCCCAAGTAAAGTTGATAATCCTGGGTCTTTAATACTATCAAACACATATGGATACATTCCTGCTAGAGTTGAAGAAGGAACTGGCGTTCCAATGCGTTCTTCAATACTCTGTTTTGAGAAGATTGGTAGAATTGATTTAAAAATACTATCTTGTTCAAACATTAAAGATGCTGAATGCATTTGCATTCCCTCTAGCATCCCTCTTACTTGTCTTTTTCTTTCATTTAATTCATCTAAAGTATCTGCTGTAATCATTAAATGTAATTGTAAATCAAATACTTTTTCTTGGTTTCGAACAAGATCAGCAACAAATTGTTGCAAACTTTCAAGTTCTTTAAGTAATCGTTCTCTTTTTGTGACATCTTTTTCATCATACATTTCTACTTCTAATCTATTTATTTCCTTATTTAACATTCTTGCTACATTTGAAGTAGACACAGGAATATGTCGCATAATAATTTTAACATTTCCTACACTAGTTAAACCTGATAAATATCCTTCTTGAATATAATTTGGATAGGTTAAAACTGTTAGAAAAGTTGTGTATTTGTCACCAATCATAAAATAATTCGGAAAAAATCTTAATCCCTTAGGAGCAAGTTCTGACACTAAATCCATATTAATTCCCCTTTCTTATTAAAGTGGTACATTTCTTGAGTAGTCAACCCCATCATTTAAAATACTGTTTAATAGTACCCTTAAATCTTCGTTTGTTGTTTGAGAAACAGTAATTCCAGCACTAATAAATCCATTTTGAAGGTTTCTAATTCTTTTTGCAATTTCGTCATTATCACGTTCTTTAAATAATAAATAATATTCGATATCTACGACATTATTACGAGCAAAAGTATTTACTTTTTCAATATCTTCTTGAATTATTTTTTTTACTGCTGGACTTACATCTTGTCCGTATAAATTCATTAATTCATTAACATAAGATTCTAAATCAACAGGGCGATCAATACCAAACAACCAAAAATCATAATCTATCAAGTTATAAGCCTGACGCAAACTTGCAAGTAAATGTAATCTTTCTTCTTCTTCAAGGATAAAAATGTTTCGTGGCATAATTTTAATTCCCGTAATTTTGCTTTTATCTTTTAAGATAATCATACCATTTTCAATTCCTACTATATTAATTAAATCTTCAGTATATAATTGTCCCTTATTTTTTTGTTTCTTTGTTTTCTTCGCCATCGTCATTCACCCATCCTCTCCATCTGAATTGATTTTGTTTTATGAAAAAATGTTTTATAACGTTTCCAAAAAACACAAAACCATTATGATAATTTGGAAGGGGCATAGTTAATAGTACCACCAATGCCCCTGGTAAAACACTTATTATTAATAGTGCATAATTTGTTTGTCCAAATATCATTAACATAAAAACCGATATTAGTAACCCTGGTATCAAAAACATTAAATCAATAGGGCGGTACATATTAAATATTAAATTTCCACGTTTAGCACTGGCTGGTACTAGAAATTGCATTAAATCACCCTTTCACTTTCTAAATAATTTATTATTTTAATCTTTATCTACTTTCTTTTGTAAATCATCAAGTTTTTCTTGAGTTTCCTTACTCTTTTGTTGTTCAACTGTATCTTTAATTGCTTCTGCTCTTCCTTCATCTTGAGGTGTTAATGGTTTCTCTGAAGCTGTTGATATAGTTTTTGGTGCTTCTTCATCACTACTTGTATCTACTATAACTTGTGGCCCTTGAGTCATAGCTATTTGACTTAAATCATCTCTGCCTCCTCCACTCGATCC
>CAYWJS010000009.1:0-31309 GCA_964458855.1 uncultured Erysipelotrichia bacterium | reverse complement strand
GTTTTAGGATACTGTATTATTTGAGTGGTATATATAGAATAATATTTTTTTAGAAATTACAATAAAAAAAAGTAAATGCCTTCCGATTAACAGAAGGATTCACTTCTTACTGCTTATAGTATATAATATTTTCAAAACTATATCAATTAGTATAGGATTTTTTAACTGTGATTAGTTAAAATGTTTTATTGAGGTTTAAGAGGGTATAAAGTCAATTCTTGAGTTTAACTATTGATAATTAAGACTGCTAAAACAGTGGTCTTTTTTGTTTTAAGAGGAATTATCATTTTAAAAAGGAATAAAATTTTTAGGTGATTTAATGGCCAAATATGTTTGTGTTAAACAACATAACTTAAAAGATTGTGGAGTTGCCGCCCTTGCCACTGTTTGTAAAAGTTATGGGTATGAAGTGCCAATTTCAAGATTAAGAGAACTTACTAAAACTGATAAAAGAGGAACAACAGCATTTGGTCTTGTTACTGCATTAGAACAACTTGGTTTTCGAGCAAAAGGATTTCGTGCTGATATAAATGCATTAAAAAAAGAAATGCCTCTTCCTGCAATTGTTCATGTTGTAATTAATAAAAGTTATTATCATTATCTTGTAATCCATAAAATTGATAAAAAAAGAGAAAAAATAATTGTTGCTGATTCAAATATTGGGATATGTAGTTATAATTTTGAGGAATTTAATAAAATTTGGACTGGAGTAATAATAATCATTAGTCCACCTTCACAAGTTTTAAAGTTTGAGAAGGAAGATTCAATAATTATAAGTATTTTAAAGTTGTTAAAACCAGAATTTAAAATACTTATAAATATTTTTGTTTTATCAATTTTTTATACAGTTTTAGGAATTATTGGTTCTTTTTATTTGCAGTTTGTAATTGATTATGCAATTTCGGATGTAAGTCTTAATAATCTTAATGTAATATCATTAAGTATTCTTTTTTTAATTATTTTTAAAGTTATTTTAAATTTTTTAAGAAATTATCTTGTTATTTATTTAAATCAAAATATTGATTCAAGAATTGTTTTGAAGTATTTTTTTCATATTTTAAAACTTCCTCTGAAGTTTTATCACCAGTATCAAGCAGGTGATTTAATTTCAAGATTTTATGACATTAATTTTGTTCGAAATGGAATTAATAATATTTTTCTTACAATAATTGTAGATTTTCCAATGCTTATTGTTGCAGGAATTATTCTTTATTTAAAAAATAGCATTTTATTTAATATTACAATAATTCTTACAATTAGTTACTTTCTTTTAATAACTTTATTTTATCCACTTTTTTCTTATTACAATGAAAAGGAAAAAATAGAAAATGCTTATGTTACAGGAAAATTTATTGAAAGTATTAAAGGAATTGAAGTGATTAAAGCAAATAACTTGGAAGATAAAGTTAAAATTTTAGGTGAACTTGCGTATTTAAAATTATTAAATACAAATATTAAAATAAGTAAACTCAAAAACCTTCAAAACTCTTTGAAAGATATCGTAGAACTTTTAGGTGAGCTAATTATTTTATGGGTAGGAAGTAGGTTTGTTATAACTAATAATTTAAGCTTTGGCGAGTTGCTTACTTTTAATAGTTTACTTCTTTATTTTTTAGGTCCCATTAGAAGAATAGTTGATCTTCAAGCATTGCTTCAAGAATTAGTTATTTCTTTTCGAAGAATTTATGAAATATTAAATTATAAATTAGAAAGTAAAGAATTAACTCATCCCATAACATTTGAAAAATTAAAAGATGAAATAAAATTTATTAATGTAAGTTTTAGTTATGGTGCAAGGCGTCCAATTTTTAAGGATTTTAACTTTAATATTAAAAAAGGTGAAAAAATCTTAATTATGGGAGGTAATGGTATGGGAAAAAGCACAATAGCAAAACTTTTACTTGGTCTTATTGAACCAGAAAGTGGAAAGATTACGATTGATGGTATTAATTTAAAAAATTATTCACTAAGTAGTGTGCGTTCTAAAATTGGTTATATTAGTCAAAAAGATTCTTTGTTTAATGATACTGTTTTAAACAATATTACAATGAAAAAATTAGATTTTGATGAAAATTTAGTTTTTAAATTAATAAAAGATTTAGGTTTGGATAAAGTAATAGAACGCTTACCTCGGGGGCTAGATTCAATTCTTGAAGAAGAAGGGAAAAACTTATCAGGTGGAGAAAAACAAAAACTTATTATTGCAAGAGTTCTTCTTAAAAGACCAGATATTTTAATTCTTGATGAATTTACTAATGAATTAGATAAAAGTTCAGAAGAAAAAATATTAAAATATTTATTTAAAAATTATAAAGAAAAAACAATTATCATTATTAGTCATCGACCAACTTTAACAAATTATTTTGATCGTGTTTTAGAACTTAAAAACGGAAGGCTTGAAAAGATTGATGGAACTTATTGATATTAGTGAGCTAAAAAATACAGATATTATTATCAGACACAAAATACCTTTCTTTATTACAATTGTAAATATTTTTATGCTTTTTATGTTTGTTTTTATTATTTGTTTTTTAACAATTAAAAAAATTGAAAAAAATATTAATTTAATAGGAGTTGCGACAAAAAACAATGATGAGGCAATTATTAAGTTTACTCTTTCGCAGACTGATTTTAAGAAAATTAGTAAAGATTCTAAAATTGTTATTATTCATGAGTTTGGCAATATTGAAGTAAGTATTGAAAAATCGTATTTAGAACTTACCGAAAAGGATGGAATTATTACAAATATTGGAATTATTGAAACAAAACCTATTAAAAATGAAAATATTTTAAATAATGAATTAGTAAGAGGAAAAATAGTAGTTAAAAGGAACAGTATTATTAAAGAAATATTTAACTTTTTAGAAAGAAAGGAGGAAAAATGAAGGCGTTAACTAAAGAAGAACTAGTAAATATTGAAGGTGGAATAGGAGCATGGGCAATAATTGGAATTATATCTTTAATTATTTTGGGAATAGGTGTTATTGAGGGATTTACTCATCCTAAAAAATGTAAATAAAGGAGGGAATTTATGAAACAACTTTCAAAAAATGAATTATATAATATAGAAGGTGGTTTTAGTATTACTGGTTCATTAATTAATGCTTTTGAAAAAAGCATAAGAACCATATTTGAACTTGGCAAAGCTTTTGGTTCCGCACTTAGAAGATTAATTTCAGGAAATCTTTGTCCAATTAAGTAAGTACTTAAAACCATATATTTTATATGGTTTTATTTATCATTTCTATTGTCAAAATTAATAAGTAGTGTTAAAATACAATTGATGTTTCAGAAGGGAGGTTCGCATGTCACAAGTAAAAATTCGCAAGGGCGAAAGCGTTGATGATGCTCTTCGGCGGTTTAACCGCAAAGTGGCGCTTAACGGCAACCTCGCTGAAGCACGAAAAAGGGAATATTATGAAAGACCTGGCATTAGGCGAAGAAAAAAACGCGAAGAGGCTATTAAAAGACAAAGAAAAAATACTCGTAGTTTTCGAAGAAACCGTAATGATTATTAAAAAATACTTTGAAACATTAAAAGAGGAATTATCCTCTTTTTTTTTTAATATATTAAAATGAAGGTGATAATTTATGAAAAAGGTTGAAGCACTAATTAGAAAAAGTTTAGATTATTTTATTGATTCAAAAGTGAAAGTATTTTTTAGTGAGGGAATATTACAAATTGTAAATTATGATGAAATAACAAAGCTTGAGCCAACAGAAATTAATTTAAAAACAAAGGATGGAAAAATTGTTATTAAGGGAAGTAATATGAAAATTAAAAATATTTTTGATTTTGAAGTTTCCCTTGAAGGCGAGATAAATACTATTGAATTTAGGTGATGTGATGAAAAATAGGTTTTTACTGCCACTAAGTGGAGAATACATAATTAAGGTTAGTGGTAAAAACATACTTTCATTTTTGAATTATTGCCACAAAGAAAAAATTATCATCTCAGAATTGAAGCATATTGATGAAAAAACAATCAAAATAAAAGTGTTAAAGTCAGACTATCAAAAGCTGAAAAAACTAAAAAAGAATTACAAAATTAAAATTATAGGTCGTACTGGAGTATTAAAGTTAAAGAAAGATTGGAAGAAAAATAAACACTTGATAGTAGCTATTATATGTGGCTACTTTATTTTATTAGTTTTAAATAGCATTATTTTTGAGGTTAAAATTATTCATGAAAAAAAAGAAATTAGAGCTATTATTCAAAGTAGTATGGAAAAATACAATTTAAAACCTTTAACTTTTAAAAAAAGTTTTAAAGAGATTTCTAAAATAAAACAAAAAATACTTGCTGATAATAAAGAAAAACTTGAATGGTTAGAAATAAGTATTTATGGATCTTCTTATATTGTAAAGGCAGAAGAAAGAAGAAAATCTATTCCTAAAGAAGAATATAAACATCAGCATATTATAGCTAAAAAAGATGGGTTAATTGTAAACGTTTATGCAAAAACAGGGGAGATTATTTATGATAAAAATGAATATGTAAAAAAAGGAACTATAATTATTAGTGGAAATATTACTAAGGATGGAAATGTTGTAAAAAAGGTAAAAGCAGAAGGAAATGTACTTGCTGAAGTTTGGTATCGAGTTTCTGTGGAATATCCTTTAAAGCAAACTGTAATTCATTCTACAGAAACAGTTAAAAATAGTTATAAACTTAAATTTTTAAATTTTGATTTTTATTTATGGAATAAAAATCCTTTCAAAAATCAAATAAAAAAAGAGGAGGTAATCTTATCTCATAGTTTTCTTCCTTTTCAACTTATCCGTGTTAAAAATAGAAAAACTATTGTTGAGGAAAAAATATATTCAAAAGATGAAGCACTTCTTGCTGCTAAAAAACTTGCACAAGAAAAGCTACTTGGTAAAGATAATGAAGAGCGTAAAATTATTGAGGAAAAAATTTTGAAATATTATGTTAATAGTAGTAAAATATATTTAGATATATTTTATGTTGTACTAGAAGATATTGCACTGCCAAGCGAAATAAAAGAGGAAGCAAAGAATTAAAGGTGGAATAAAAATGTTTTTAAAAATTTCTGGTTTAGTTGTAAGAAATTTAATTAATCAACTACCTATGTTTTCGGTATTAATTTTAGCGTTTTTTATTGTTAGATTAATTTTAATGTATAAAAAAAACAAAAAAATTAATATCCACCGTGAATTAATATTTTTTTATTTTTTAGTATATATTGCAATAGTTTATCAAATTGTTACAATGCAAGATATTAGTGTTGGAACTTCCAATTTTGTTCCTTTTCGCGAAATAATGCGCTATTCATTTGGCAGTAGTCTTTTTATGCTTAATGTTGTTGGAAATATTTTGATGTTTATTCCGTTTGGTTTTTTTATTACATATCTTATAAAACGTAGTAATTTTTTCTTAGTTTTTTTTCTTTCACTTTTTACAACAGCAACCATTGAATTTTCACAACTTGCTGTAGGCCGCGTTGTTGATATAGATGATGTTATTCTTAATATGGTAGGAGCAATACTAGGATATATTATTTATCACTTGGCACGTCTAATTTATCCAAAACTTCCAAGCTTTTTAAAGAAAAAAGTTTTTATTCATGTTTTTATAATAATTATTTCACTAGTTGTGATTGATTATTATTTTATGAAGTTTTAAAGGTGTAGATAATATGTATAAAATTTATGTGTTTAATGAGACAACAAAGCTTTTAAAAAAAGAAACAAAAATTATAAGAAAAGTTTTAAAAAAACTTTTTAAGAAAGAAAAAATAAAAAGAAATATTGAAATTAATATTGTTTTTGTAGATGATGAAAAAATTTGCGCTTTAAACAAAGAATACCGAAATATTGATAAGCCAACAGATGTTTTAAGTTTTGCTTTATTAGATAAAACAAGTGATGAAATAGAAATTAAAAATTTTGAGTTTAATACCTTAGGTGATATTTATATTTCGGTGGATAGAGCAAAAGAGCAAGCTCTTTTATATGGACATAGTTTTTTAAGAGAAATAGTTTTTTTAGCAGTTCATGGCACACTACACCTTCTTGGGTATTCTCATGAGAATAAAGAAAAAGAAAAAATAATGTTTAGTAAACAGGAGGAAATATTAAATGAGTGTGGAATCAAAAGATAAAAATATTCAAAAAAATAAACATATTTTTAGTAGTTTTATGCATTCTTGTGATGGTTTAAAAGAAGCTTTTAAAACGGAAAGAAGTTTACTTGTATTATTACTTGCAACAGTTGCAACAGTTTTATTAGGCATTCATTTAAAACTTGAACTTCTTGAGTGGATAATTATTATTTTTGTGATTTTGTTTGTTGCCGCAGTTGAACTTATAAACACGGCAATTGAAGATACTGTAGATCTTGTAACAAAAACGTATAATCCACTTGCTAAAATTGCAAAAGATACTGCATCAGCTGCTACTTTAATGGCAGTTATTGCAGCAGTAATTGTGGTTTTAGCAATTTTTATTTCTAAATTTATGGAAATACTTTATTAGGAGGAAAATATGGAAAAAGTAATTATTAAAGCAAAGGAAGCACTTAGAAATTCGTATTCACCATATTCAAATTTTCCTGTTGGAGCAGCAGTTGAAGTAAGTGATGGAACTATATTTTTGGGTACTAATGTGGAAAATGTAGTAAACGGTGCAAGTATTTGTGCTGAACAAAATGCAATTAATGCGGCGATTAGTAATGGTTATAAAGGAAGTGAAATTAAGCGAATTGCTATTTTTGCACCAACCAAAAACTTAACTTATCCATGTTCGCTTTGTAGGCAAGTATTTGTTGAATTTTTTAATGAAAAAACAGAAATAATTGTTACTAATGGAGAAGAGACTAAAATTACTAATATAAATGAACTTGTTCCTTTTGCTTTTACTAATGAGGGATTTAAAAAATGAGTTTTAAATCAGGATTTGTAACAATTATTGGTCGACCAAATGTTGGAAAATCAACCCTGTTTAATTCTTTTTTAAATACAAAACTTGCAATTGTCTCACCAAAAGCTCAAACAACGAGAAATACAATTGAGGGAATTTATACAACGGATACAGAACAAATAATTTTTATTGATACCCCAGGTATTCATAAACCTAAACATAAACTTGGAAAATATATGACAAATGCAGCTATTAATACTTTAAATTGGGTTGATTTAATTATTTTTATGGTTAATGTGGAAGAGTCAATTGGTTCAGGTGATAAATATATTTTAAATCTTTTACAAAATGTAGAAGTGCCAGTTATTTTAGCTTTAAATAAAATTGATCGTATAACAAAAGAGGAATTGGTAAATAAAATAAATGAATACAAAAATTATTATAATTTTTTACATATTGTTCCAATTAGTGCTTTAAAAAACAAAAATGTTAATACGTTGCTAAACTTAATAAAAGAAAGTTTACCAGAAGGACCAAAATATTATAGTGGTGAAGAAATTACAACTCGTCCAGAAAAGTTTATTATTAGTGAAATAATTAGGGAAAAAATATTACAGTTTACTCAAGAAGAAGTGCCACATTCAGTTGCATGTATTGTTGAAAAAATAGAAGAAAAAAAGACAGTTACAAAAATTTATGCAACAATTGTTGTAGAGCGTGCAAGTCAAAAAGGAATTATTATTGGTGAACAAGGAAAAATGTTAAAGAAAATTGGAACTCATTCACGTCGTGACATTGAAGCGTTTTTAGGAAGAAAAGTATTTTTAGAACTTTTTGTAAAAGTTGAAAAGAAGTGGCGTGAAAAAGAAAAATATTTGACAGAATTTGGTTATAAAAAAGATGAATAAAAATAGGTAGTAAAACCATCTTTATTAATAGAGGTGGTTAATTTGAGTGAAATACTTTGGGCTTTATTTAAAAAGACCGGAAACATTAATTACTACCTATTATATAAGTCTCTTACAAAAAACAGTTAAATAACTGTTTTTTGTTTGTTTTATCACCCATTTATCGTTATAATAAAAGTGTAGTGGGTGAGGAAATGCTTAAAAAAATAGAAGGTATAGTTATTCGAGAAATGGATTATAAAGAAGCAAGTAAAATTATTACAATTTTAACACCTAATAATGAAAAACTAGGTATATTAGTGCGAGGAGCCAGAAAAATTAAAAGTAAACTTCGTTCACAAACAGCACTTTTTACTCATGGTAATTTTTATGTTTATTATAAAGAAAACTCTCTTTCTACTTTAACCCAAGTTGATATTTTAAATAATATGATAAATATTAGAAAAGATCCAAAAAAAACAATGTATGCAGCATACATATCAGAACTTATTGACAAAATAACAAAAGAACATGTAACACAAGAGGAATATGAGCTTTTTAAAAGATGCTTAACTAAAATTAATGAAGGTTTTGATGAAGAAGTAATGACATTTATTTTTGAACTTCAAGCTTTAAAATTTCTTGGTGTTGAACCAATTTTAAACAATTGTGTAGTATGCGGAAAAACGAAAAATATTAAAACTATTTCTGTTATAAAAGGTGGTTTTGTTTGTATAGATTGTAATGATGAAGTAAATAATAATTATTCAAAACAAGTTTTAGATTTAATTCGTAAATTATATTTTGTTGATATTGAAAGAATTAATACCTTAAAAATTAATAGCAACAATAAAAAGAAGATTCGTGAATTTATTGATGATTATTATAATACTCACACAGGAATTTTTTTAAAAAGCAAAAACTTACTAAATCTTTTTAATGCTCTTTGAAATTGACAATATAGGCTTATTTTGCTAATATTTATGGTGAATTACATATATGTTGCGTTGAAAAAGAATAGTAGTAATTTATTTGATATTTAGCGAGTTTGGGATGGTGGAAGCCAAATTATTCAGGTAATTATGAAGGAACTTTTGAGCAACACAAAAGAGTGATTCCTAATTTTTTAGGAATAATTAGGGTGGAACCGCGGAAATTATTTCGTCCCTATGCTAAATGCATAGTTTTTTTGTTTAAGGAGGAAAGTTTTATGGAAAAAATAGTTAACTTTTGCAAAAAACATGGCTTTATTTTTCAAGGTAGTGAAATTTATGGTGGACTTGCCAATACTTGGGATTATGGACCACTAGGAGCACTTTTAAAAAATAATATAGAAAAGGCATGGCGCAAAAGATTTATTCAAGAGCGCGAAAATAGCTTCGAAATTGATTCAGCAATATTTATGCATCCACGCGTATGGGAAGCAAGTGGACATGTGAAAAGTTTTGCTGATCCTTTACTTGATTGCAAGGAATGCAAAATGAGACATCGAGCAGACAATTTAATTAGCAGTTTTAATAAAGATGTAAATCCAGATAAAATGACAGAAGAAGAAATGGAAAAATATATTAAGGAAAACAAAATTCCTTGCCCAAACTGCGGAAAAACTAATTTTACAGACATTAGACAATTTAATTTAATGTTTAAAACTTATCGTGGTGTAACAAGTGACTCTCAAAGTGTTATTTATTTGCGCCCAGAAAATGCGCAAGGAGAATATGTTAACTTTTTAAACGTTTTAAGAAGTATGCGTACTAAGCTTCCGTTTGGAATTGGCCAAATTGGAAAAGCTTTTCGTAATGAAATAACTCCTGGAAACTTTATTTTTAGAACAATCGAATTTGAACAAATGGAATATCAAATCTTTTGTAAAAAGGGAGTTGACACTGAACTTTATGAATATTTTAAAGAATATGCAAAAAAGTTTTTTATTGACCTTGGTTTAAAAGAGGAACATTTAAGATTTAAAGACCATGAAAAATTAGCACATTACGCAAAGGCTGCTTGCGATATTGAGTATTTATTTCCATTTGGTTGGGGAGAAATTAACGGAACCCACAACAGAACAGATTATGATTTAAAACGTCATACAGAGTATAGTGGAGAAAGATTAGAATATTTAGATCCTGAAACCAATGAAAAATATATTCCTTATATTGTTGAATCAACCTATGGGGTAGGACGCATTTTTCTTGCTCTTTTATGCGAAGCATATGAAGAAGAAAAACTAGAAGATGGAGAGATTCGTGAAGTGTTAAAACTTCATCCGTATCTTGCTCCTTACAAAGTTTTAGTTTTACCATTAATTAAAAAAGTGCATGGTAAAAAAGCAAAAGAAATTTATAATGAGTTAAGAAAACATTTTATGACAGCATATGATGAAAGTGGTACAATTGGAAAAAGATATAGAAGACAAGATGCAATTGGAACTCCATTTTGTGTTACAATCGATGATGATACCCTAAAAAAAGGTACAGTTACTGTAAGAGAAAGAGATACAATGGAGCAGAAAACAGTTAAATTAATTGAACTAAAAGATTATATTTTAGAAAAAATAAATTTTTAACTACCTAACGGTAGTTTTTTTATAAAAATAAAAAACTTAAACATAAAAAAAGGAAATAAGTATTTTTTAGAGAATATATTAGTGTAAGGTAATTATGGAGTTGGTAGTATGGAACGAAGCTTTGATGAATTAGTAAATGAGGTTAGAAGTAAAGTAAATATTGTTGATGTTATTAGTAACTACATCCAACTTACCAAAAGGGGAAAAAATTATTTTGGTCTTTGTCCTTTTCATGATGATCACAATCCAAGTTTAAGCGTTTCTTTAGAAAAGCAAATATATCGTTGTTTTGCTTGTGGTGCAAGTGGAAATGTTTTTAACTTTATTATGGATTATGAGAAAAAGTCTTTTTCTGAAGTACTAAATAAACTTGCAACAAGTGTTGGAGTAGAACTTCCAAATTACAAAGTAAAAAGCGCAAAGGTTTCAAAAGAGTATCAAACTATTTTAGATGTTTATGATATAACTAATAAATACTTTCGTCACAATTTAGTTAATACAGAAAGTGGAAAAGAAGCATATGAATATTTACTTAAAAGAAATATTACAAAAGAGATTATTGAAGAGTTTTCTTTAGGGTATGCCAAAAATGATCGAGATGAATTAAAAAAATTACTTGTTACAAAAGGTTATCAAGAAAGTTTCCTTGCAGATATTGGCATTTTAAATAAAACAGATTATGGATACCAAAATGCCTTTGTTGACCGAATTATTTTTCCAATTTGGAATGAACATGGTGAAGTAATTGCTTTTTCCGGTCGTAAGTTTAAAGGTGATGATGAACTTCCAAAGTACATAAATACGAAGGAGACCAAAGTATTTAAAAAGGGTACAGTTCTTTACAATTTTCATAGGGCAAAAGATGAAATTAGAAGAAAAAATGAAGTAATTATAATGGAGGGCTTTTTTGATGTAATTCGTGCTTATTCTTTAGGTTTTAAAAACGTTATTGCAACAATGGGGACAAGCCTTACTAAAGAACAACTAGTAGCTATTAAAAGAATTACTAATAATGTTATTTTGTGTTTTGATGGTGATGAAGCAGGTCAAAAGTCAATGATGGACTTTTCTTGCGATTTAGAAAAAATAGAGTTCACAGTTTGCATAGTTCCTTTAAAAGATGGCCTAGATCCTGATGAATATCTTTTAAAATATGGAGTAGAAAGTTTTAAAGAAGAATTAAAAAATGCTTATAATACAATTGATTTTCGGTTAAAATACTTACGAAGTGGAAAAAATTTAACTGATGAAAATGATATAACACTTTATATTAATGAGTCTTTAAAACTTATTAGTACACTTTCTGATGAAATAAAAAGAGAATTATACATAAACAAACTTGCTGAAGAATTTAATCTTGATTCAAATCTTTTAAGAAAAAGGTTAAATAGTTTTATAAAAGATGTAAAAATTGAAAAGAAGGATTTTATTAGAGAACCTAAAAAGACACTTGAGGATAAATATACAAAAGCAAGTAAGTTGTTAGTTGCAAACATGTTAAAGGATAAACGAGCAACACTTTTATATGCGAAAAAACCTTATTATTTACCTGTGAGTTCCCATCGCTTTTTGGCTAATGAGATAGTTGAGTATTATAAAAAACATGATATATTAGAGATTGCTGATTTTATTACATTCTTAAATGGTAAAACAGAACTTATAAATCTTGCTACTGAACTTTCAGAACTTGACTTAATTAATAAAGAATATACCGAAAAAATACTTCTTGATTATATAGCAGTAATTAAAGAATACAATTCAGAAAAAATTATAAAAAAATTAAAAGAAGAGATGAAAGCTATTACTGATCCAAATGAAAAAGCAAAGATAGCAGAAAAAATTAGAGAAATAAAATTAATGGGGTGCGATATTAATGGTGGAAAAAATTAAAACATATGAAGAAAGAAAAGAAACTCTACTTAAAATAGGAAAAGAAAAAGGTTATATTACACATGAAGAAATTGCAAATGAACTAAAGGGATTAGAAATTGATCCTGATATTATTGATAAATTATATGATGAGTTTATGGAAGCTGATATTGATATTGTAAGTGGTGATGAGGAAGGAAACATCAATGAAGAAGATGCTGATGATTTTGATGTGCGCGATCTATCAGTTCCGAAAAACGTAAAACTTAATGATTCAGTAAAAATGTATTTAAAAGAAATTGGACGAATTAATCTTTTAACAACCGAAGAAGAAGTAGAACTTGCCAAAAGAATTGAACAAGGTGATGAAGAAGCAAAACGAATTTTAATTGAGGCAAATTTACGTCTTGTTGTAAGTATTGCTAAAAGATATATTGAACGAGGAATGTTGTTTTTAGATTTAATTCAAGAAGGTAACATGGGACTTATTAAAGCTGTAGAAAAATTTGACTACCGAAAAGGATTTAAGTTTTCAACTTATGCAACATGGTGGATTCGTCAAGCAATTACAAGAGCAATTGCTGATCAAGGACGGACAATTAGAATTCCTGTTCATATGGTGGAAACGATTAATAAATTAAAAAGAATTGAACGACAAATGACACAAGAGATGGGACGTGAGCCAACAGAAGAAGAACTCGCAGAAAGAATGAATTTACCAGTAGAAAAGATACGTGAAATTATAAAAATTTCTGTTGAACCAAACTCACTTGATGCTCCTGTTGGTGATGAAGAAGATTCAACTTTTGCAAACTTTATTCCTGATACTAAAGTTACAACTCCAGATGAATATGCATCAACAGAAATGTTAAAAGAAGAATTGAATGAAGTTTTACTCACATTAACTGATAGAGAAGAAAAAGTATTAAAACTTCGCTTTGGTTTAATTGACGGACGAAGTAGAACACTTGAAGAAGTTGGAAAAGAATTTGGAGTAACACGTGAGCGGATAAGACAGATTGAAGCAAAAGCACTAAGAAAATTACGCCATCCAAGTCGTTCAAAACGTTTAAAAGATTTTATGGAGTAACAATGGTAAAGTTATCAAAGAGACTTCTTAAAATTGCTGAAATGGTACCAAAAGATGCAACTGTTGCTGATATTGGTTGTGATCATGCTTATTTAGCAATTTACCTTGTTTTAACGGGAAAAACAAATAAAGCGATAGTTACTGATATTCGCAAAAAGCCTCTTTTAAAAGCAAAAGAAAATATTGAAAAATTTAATTTAACTAAAATTATTTTTCCAAGACTTGGAGATGGCTTAGAGGCAATCCAAAAAGAAGATAAAATAGATACACTTATAATAAGTGGCATGGGTGGTAAATTAATCTTAAAAATATTAAATGAAGGAAAGGATAAATTACCACCTACCTTAATTTTGCAAGCTAATAACTCAGTAAGAGATCTTAGACTTTGGTGCCAAAATAACAATTATAAAATAGTTGATGAAGCAATTGTCTATGAAAAAGGTCATTATTACGAAATAATTTTTGCTAAAAGAGGTCATAAATTACTTACAGAAAAGGAAATCTTATTTGGCCCAATTCTTTTAAAAAGGAAAGAATCTCTTTTTATTGAAAAATACAAAAAAGAATTAGATTTAAAAAGAAAGATATTAAAAAATATTAAAGATGAAGATTCTATTCAATATAAAAACATAGAAAAAGAAATTAAAATTCTTGAATCAATTTTAGAATAAAATGGTTAGTTTATAGGTAAAAACTAACCATTTTTTAAGTAAATAAAAAAAGAAAAAGAAGAATTAACAGTTGTCAAAAATAATATAAAGTGTTTATAATGATAACAGGTGGTGGATTGGATGAGTAAAAACTTAGTGATAGTCGAATCACCGAGTAAATCAAAAACAATTGAAAAATATTTAGGAAAAGATTATAAAGTATTAAGTAGCAAAGGTCATATTAGAGATTTAGCAATTAAAGGTAAGGGTGGTCTAGGAGTAGATATTGAAAACGGGTTTGAACCTACCTATGTTCCAATTAAGGAAAAAGCGGGAGTTATTAAAGAATTAAATAAAGCAGCAAAAGATGCAAAAAAAGTTTATCTTGCAACTGACCCAGACCGTGAAGGTGAAGCAATAAGTTGGCATTTAAAAGAAGTATTAAATCTTTCAGATAATGAATATGAACGGGTTGTATTTAACGAACTTACTGAAACAGCAATAAAAAATGGTTTTTTAAACCCGAGAAAAATAGATAATAGTTTAGTTAGATCGCAAGAGACAAGAAGAATTCTTGACCGAATTATTGGTTTTAGATTAAGTAATTTATTACAAAGAAAAATTAAAAGTAAAAGTGCTGGACGTGTTCAAAGTGTTGCTCTTAAACTTATTGTTGACAGAGAACGTGAAATAGAAGCTTTTGTCCCTGAAGAATATTGGGAAATAATAAGTATTTTCCCAGAATTTGAATCAAAGTTAGAAAAACACAATAACAAAAAAATCAAAATAAAAACAGAAGAAGAAGCAAATAAGATACTAAATGATTTAAGTAATACATATAAAGTTTTAAGCATTGAGCAAAAAGAAACAAAAAGAAAACCAAAACCGGCCTTTATTACATCAACATTACAACAAGAAGCAAGTAATAAGCTTAATTTTAAATCAAAAAAGACAATGCAAATTGCCCAAAAGTTATACGAAGGAGTTGACCTTGAAAAAGAAACAGTAGGTCTTATCACATATATGCGAACTGATTCAACTCGTCTTTCTGATGAATTTATTAAAGATGCAAAAGCATATATTGAGCAAAAATTTGGGAAAGAATATGTAGGAACTTATCAACATGGCAAGAAAAAAGAAAATGTACAAGATGCTCATGAGGCCATTCGGCCAACAAGTATTAAAAGAACACCTGAAAGTGTTAAACAATATTTAAAACCAGATGAATATAAATTGTATAAATTAATTTATGAGCGTGCTATTGCAAGTTTGATGAAAGAGGCAAAACTAAAAAAAGTAACAATTATTTTAGAAAATAATAATTATCAATTTAAAGCAACTGGTCAAACACTTATTTTTGATGGTTATTTAAAACTTTATTATGATTATGAAAAAAGTGAAGAAAAACTTCTTCCACCACTTGAGGTAAATAGTACTCTTGAAAACATTGATATTAAAGCAAAACAACTTTTTACAACACCTAAATCAAGATATACAGAAGCATCATTGATTAAAGAAATGGAGGAACTTGGAATAGGGCGTCCTTCAACTTATGCAATTACAATTGAAACAATTCTTGAACGTGGTTATGTAACATTAGAAAATAAAAAATTTGTACCAACAGGACGCGGAATAATTACAAATGATAAACTTCAAGAATTTTTTAGTGATATTATAAATGTAAAGTATACTGCTGAAATGGAAACTTATCTTGATTTAATTTCTCGTGGGGAACTTGTTTGGAATAGTGTTTTGTGTGAGTTCTATCAAAAATTTTCACCACTTGTTGATAAAGCTTTTAAAGAAATGGAAAAACTCGCGCCAAAAGAAACAGGGGAGTTATGTCCAGAATGTGGTTCAATGTTAGTTGAAAGAGTTGGACGTTATGGTAAATTTATTGCATGTAGTAATTATCCTAATTGTAAATATATAAAACCAGAAGAAAAAACTAAAGCAAAAGAGATTTGTGATTGTCCGAAATGTGATGGAAAAATTATTGAAAAGAAAACAAAAAGAGGAAAGATCTTTTATGGATGTAATAACTTTCCAAAATGTACTTATGCTTTATGGGATGAACCAACTGGTGAAAAATGTATAGAATGTGGAAGTATGCTTGTTAAAAAGAATGGTAAAATATATTGTAGTAATTGTAAAAACGAACAATCTTAATCATATCTTAAAAAAAGCCTAATAGGCTTTTTTTATTTAAAATATATTTTACTATTTTACAATACCAAGTAGTAGGCATATAATAGTATTATAACAAAAGGAGGTGCCTATGAATCCGCAATTTAAAAAAGGAGTACTAGAATTAATTGTACTTTTAGCCCTCGAAAAAAAAGATGTATATGGTTATGAATTAGTAGAAGAGGTTTCTAAAGTTGTAGAAGTTAACGAAGGAACAATATATCCGCTTTTAAGACGACTTACTAATGAACAATGTTTTACAACATACTTTCAAGAATCAACTGAGGGACCACCAAGAAAATATTATTCATTAACAGATGTGGGAAGAAAACGTCTTAAAAAATTATTAGAACAATGGCTAGATTTTTCAAAAAATGTCAATAAATATATAAAGGAGAGTGGTTATGATGAAAAAAGATGAGTTTTTAAAAACACTAAAAGCAAAACTTAGTATTCTAAAAGAAGAAGAGCAAGATGATATTATTTCTGAGTATGAAGCTCATATTGATCTTGCGATAAAAAATGGAAAACAAGAAGAAGAGGTAATTGCTGATTTTGGTAATATTGCTGACCTTGCACATGAAATACTTGATGCTTACAAAATAAATTATGAAAGAAAAAATAAAATTTTTTATGATTTTGAATCATTTTTTGAAGAAATAATTGAAAAAATAGTTTTATTTTTAAAAAAATTAGGAACTTATTTTACAGAAGATACTGTTAGTGTAATTTTACAAGTCATTGCTCTTTTAATTCTTTTTGTTTTTATTAAATTTCCATTTTATTTATTTGATTTATTAGGTTCAAGTATTATTGAAACATTATTTGCATCCAAAATTGCTGAATTTTTTAAAGCAATCTGGCAATTTTTTATCTGGCTTGGATATTTTATAACAATTGCAAGTATTTTTGTTTCTTATTTCAATAAAAAATATGGTTTTATTGAAGAAAAAAGAAAGAAAAAAGGAATAATAAAAAAAGTTTCTGATAAAAAAAAGAATGGAAGTTCTAAAGTTTTAATAAAACCAAAAGAGAAATCAAGTATTATTGAACTGTTCTTAAAAATTATTGAATTAATTATAAAAATCTTTTTAGTTTTTGTAAGTTTTCCAATCATAATTCTTCTTTTTCTTTTAATGCTTGCGTTAGGAGTTATTATTAGTTTAATGTTTGTGGGAACTTATATTAAAGGTGCTTTATTAATTACAATTGGTTTAATTATTATTATTGGTTCAGTAATTGGAATAATTTTTACAGCAATTTTTAAAGGAGGAAGATTTTTATGAAAAACTTTTTAATTTCTATTTGTTTTGGTTTTTTATTAATTGGTTCAGGTTTTGTTATGCTTTTTTTTGATTTTGAAAAGTTTACTAATATTCCTCCCGAACATGAAATTGAATATAAAACAGAAATATTTGGTTATGATTTAAAAGAATATAATATTAAATATGTTATATTATCAGGAAGTGATAATGTTGAAATTATTTATGACTTAGATAAAAAAGATGAACTTAAAGTTGAAGTAAAAACTCCAACAATTTTCTCAAATAAGATTTATTCAGTAAAAAGTGTTTATGATGAAAAACTATATCTTGATTATTACCGAAGTAATAACTTAGTTGATGCCCTAAATATTTTTCGCCTTTTTTATGATGATTTAACAAAAAAGCAATATCGTAATTTTATTGATTTGTTTGAACTCAAAATAACAGTCCATGCGCCTTTTGATTTTAAGGGAAAGATACATTTTAGTTTTTCCTCTTAATTTTTGTTTACAATTTTTAAAAAATAATTTATATTTATAAGTAATTAAAGCTTTAGTAAAAATTAAGAGAGGGAGTTTTTAAATTGAAGGGAATAGTAAAAATGTTTGATGAAATGAGAGGGTTTGGTTATATTACAGGTGAGGATGGTAATGAATACTTTGTTCATTTTGGGGCTATTGAAGGTGAAGGATACAGAGTACTAAATGAAGGTGAAGCAGTTGAATTTGATATTGTAGAAACTGAACATGGTAAACAGGTAAATAATGTTCGAAGAATATAACTAAAGCATAAAAAATGGGGAATTCCCCATTTTTTAAATTTTTTTGTATAATAAACATGAGGTGAATTTATGAAAGTAAATGTGATTGGAGCAGGACTTGCAGGAAGTGAAGCAGCATGGTGCCTTGCAAATCGTGGGATTAAAGTACATTTTTATGAGATGCGCCCGAAGAAATTTACACCTGTACATCAAACAGAATATTTTGCTGAACTTGTTTGTTCAAACTCTTTAAGAAGTAATGAACTTACAAATGCAGTAGGTCTTTTAAAAGAAGAACTTAGATTTTTTGGTAGTTTAATTATGGAAGCTGCTGATAAAACTCGCGTTCCTGCAGGAAGTGCATTAGCAGTTGACAGAAAAGCGTTTTCTAAATATATTACAGAAAAAATTAAAAATCATCCTAATATTATAGTTATTAACGAAGAATATAAAGATATTAAAGATGAACCAACAATAATTGCAACTGGTCCTTTAACTAGTGATGAGTTAAGTTTGAAAATAAAAGAGTTTATTGGTGCAGAATATTTATCATTTTTTGATGCTGCAGCACCAATTATCTATTTTGATAGTATTGACCTAAACAAAACATATTTTAAAAGCAGATATGATAAAGGGGATGCTGATTATTTAAATTGCCCAATGACTAAAGAAGAATATGAAAGGTTTTATGAAGAATTAATTAATGCAGAGTGTGCTGAGCTTAAAGAATTTGAAAAAGACTTAAAAGTATTTGAAGGTTGTATACCGATAGAAATTTTGGCAAAGCGTGGTAAAGAAGCACTTCTTTTTGGTCCTTTAAAACCAGTTGGGTTGGAAATGCCTGAGGGGAGTATTCCTTATGCAGTTGTACAACTTAGGCAAGATAATGCTATAAAAAGTTTATATAACATGGTTGGTTTTCAAACAAACTTAAAATGGGGTGAACAAAAACGTATTTTCAGATTAATTCCAGGACTTGAAAAAGCTCGCTTTGCAAGATATGGTGTTATGCATAAAAATATTTTTATTAATTCACCTAAAATATTAAACAAGTTTTATCAAATAAAAAACAAACCTAATATCTTTTTTGCAGGTCAAATCACAGGGGTTGAAGGTTATGTAGAAAGTGCGGGAAGTGGACTTGTTGCAGGAATTAACATGGCAAGATACTTAAAAGGAGAGGAGCTAATTGATTTTTCAAAAGAAACAATGATTGGTGCCCTTGCTCATTACATTAGTTCACCTGTTATAAGAGATTTTCAACCGATGAATGCAAATTATGGGTTATTAGAGGAATTAAATTTCCCTCATAAAAAGAAAGACCGAAAAAAACTTTATGCTGAAAGAAGTATTAATATTTGTTCTAATTTAAGAAAGTTATAAGTATCCTATTTATAGGGGGGACTTAAATGGAAACAAAAAAGTTAGATAAATTAAATATATCTGTTATTGATTATCTTAATATAGGTAGAATGGTTCTCTTTTTTGTTTTAGGTTTTCTTTTTGGAATTTTAGTTTGTTTTGGTTGTAATTGTGGGTAATAAAAACTGGCATAAAAGGCCAGTTTTTTTATGTTATAATTATATTAGGTGGTATTATGTATAAATACCTTGATAATTTTATAAAGTATTTAAAATATCAAAAATATTATTCTGAGCATACAATTATTAATTATGAACATGATATTAAAGAGTTTTTAATGTTTTTAGAAAGAGAAGGTTTTTCTGATTTAAAGGATGTTGAATATGACATTATTAGAACTTATCTTATGGAACTTCATGAAAAAAGATATAACAGGCAAACTGTTTCAAGACGTTTAAGCTCACTTAGAAGCTTTTATAACTTTTTAGTGCGAGAAAATATTGTTTCAAAAAACCCTTTTCTTTTAGTTTCATCACCAAAAAAGGAACTCAACTTACCAAAGTTTTTATATAAAGAAGAATTAGAAAAACTTTTTCAAGCAGCAGAAGATGATACACCACTTGGAAAACGTAATCTTTTAATACTAGAGATGCTTTATGCAACAGGTGTTCGGGTAAGTGAACTTTGTAATATAAAACTTTCACACATTGATTTCGATAACTACAACATTATAATCTCTGGAAAGGGAAATAAAGACCGTTTTGTCTCTTATGGAGCATATTGTGCTGATGCTTTAGTTGATTATTTGGAAAATGCAAGAGGAAAACTTATAAATAATAAAAACCATGATTATTTATTTGTAAATCACTTAGGGGGTCCGCTAACTCCACGAGGTGTACGGGTAATTCTTGATAAACTTATAAAAAAAGCATGTCTTAATTCATATCTTACACCACACGTATTACGCCATACTTTTGCAACCGATATGCTAAATGCAGGGGCTGATCTTCGGGTTGTGCAAGAACTTTTGGGACACGAAAATCTTGCAACAACTCAAATTTATACTCATGTAACACGTGATCACTTAAAAAATATTTATACTAAAGCACATCCGAGAGCGAAAAAAACAAAAAATAACTTGTCATAATCAAAATCATATGATAAAATAACTGTGTTTTAAAATACACACGCTACTTGATTTTAATGCCGAGTGCCAAATTGGTGGTGTTAAAAGTTGAAAGTAGCGGAGGAAAAAACGAAAGGATGAAAAAATATGTCAGTAGTATCAATGAATTATTTATTAGAAGCTGGTGTTCATTTTGGACATCAAACACGTCGTTGGGATCCTAAAATGGCAAAGTATATTTATACTGCGAGAAATGGGATTTATATTATTGATTTACAAAAAACTTTAAAGAAAATTGAAGAAGCTTATAAAGTTCTTCATAAAATTGCAAGTCAAGATGGAACTGTTTTATTTGTTGGAACAAAAAAACAAGCTCAACAAGCAATCAAAGAAGAAGCAGAAAGAGCAGGAATGTTTTATGTAAATCACCGTTGGCTGGGGGGAACACTTACAAACTTTAAAACAATTAGAAGTCGTGTTCGTCGTATGGAAGAAATTGAAAAAATGGAAAAAGACGGACTGTTTGAGCGACTTCCAAAAAAAGAAGTATTAACACTTAAAAGGGAATATGAACGTCTAAACAAGTATTTAGCAGGAATTCGTGATATGAAAAAACTTCCTGATGCACTTTTTATTGTTGATCCAAGAAAAGAAATTAATGCGATTCGTGAAGCAAGAAAGTTAAATATTCCAATCATTGGAATTGTAGATACAAATTGCGACCCAGATACAGTTGATTATGTTATTCCTGGTAATGATGATGCAATTAGAGCAGTTAAATTAATTGCAGCAGTTATGGCAAATGCAATTGTTGAGGCAAAAGGTGAAACACCAATTAATTTTGTTGATGAAGAAGTAAGTGAAGACATTGATTTTGAAAAATTAGAAAAAACAATTGAGGAATCAAAAGAAAAGTTTGAAGAAAAACCAAAGAAGAAAACAGTTGCTAAAAAAGAAAAGAAACAAGAAAAAGAACCAAAAGAAGCAAAACCTAAAAAAGAAGAAAAAGAAAGCACAGTAGATTTAGAAAATATGACAGTAAAAGAATTAAAAGAACTTGCAAAAGAACGAAAAATTACAGGTTATTCAACAATGAAAAAATCTGAACTTATTGAAGTATTGAAATAAAAGGTGATAGTAATATCATTTTTTACCTATAAATAAAGGGGGAATAAGAATGGAAATCACAGCAAAGATGATTAAAGAGTTACGTGATAAAACAGGTGCAGGAATGATGGACTGCAAAAAAGCATTAACTGAAACAAATGGCGATTTTGAAAAAGCTATTGATTGGTTACGAGAAAAAGGAATATCACAGGCAGCAAAAAGGTCAGAAAGAATTGCTGCCGAAGGATTATCTGTTATTAAAGTAGATGGTAATAAAGCAGTAATTCTTGAAGTAAATTCAGAAACTGATTTTGTTGCTAAAAATGAAGAATTTGAAAGCTTTGTTCATGAACTTGCTGATTTGTTATTAAGTTCAGATGCAAAAACGATGGAAGAAGCATTACTTTTATCTAATGGAAAAGAAACTGTAAAAGATCTTTTAACTGCAAAAACAGCTAAGATTGGTGAAAAATTAAGTTTTCGTCGTTTTGAAATAATTACAAAAAATGATGATGAGGTATTTGGGGCTTATACTCATATGGGTGGAAAGATTAGTGCAGTTGTTGTATTAAGTGGTGCTAATGAAGAAGTTGCAAAAGATATTGCAATGCATGTTGCAGCACTTAATCCAAAATACATTAATGAAACAGAAATTACAGAAGAAGAAATTGAAAGAGAAAGAAAAATTCAAACTGAAATTGCAATAAACGAAGGAAAACCACAAGAAATTGCTGAAAAAATGGTTGCTGGACGACTAAAGAAATATTTTGCAGAGATTTGCTTAGAAGAACAAGCTTTTGTTAAAGATCCAAATACAACAGTTGGAAAATATGTTTCAGCAAATGGAGGGAAAATTATTAAATTTGTTCGTTATGCAGTTGGTGAAGGAATAGAAAAAAGAACAGAAAATTTCTTAGATGAAGTTATGAGTCAGATAAAAGAAAAATAACCGCAAGGTTATTTTTTTTATTTGTTTACTGAAGTTATTTTTTTATGCTATAATTAGTTTGTATCGTGCGAGGTGATATGGTGAAAAGAGGTTTTACTTTAGTTGAACTTTTAGCAGTAATTTTAATTATTGGGATAATTTCAGCAATTGCAATTCCAATTTTTTCACGTATAGTTGGTCAAAATGCTGATGAACTTTTAAAAACAAATGCCCGCGAGTTATTTAATGCTGGTTATAAATATTTTATGGAAAATGATGAAAAGTTACCAAAACGAGATGGTGAAACATCATCAGTTACTTATGAAACTTTAAAACAAGAAAATTATATAGGTAAACTTGTAAATCCATATAATACTAGCGAAGAGTGTAGTCTAACTTCTTATGTTCAAGCTATAAATAAAGATGATATTTTTACCTTTTCAGTTGCTCTTCAATGTGGTGCATATGTTTATGTTGTTGATGAAATGAATGAAGATGGTAATATTGTAAGTGCTTTTGAGTGGCAACTTAATAAGCCATCAGATTGGGTTGAGTTTATTCCAAGTTTTATTAATGTTCACTTACCAAGTATTTTTGTGGAAAAAACATACCAAGTAAGATCAAGAACTTTAGGATTTTGGTCAAATTTAGTAATTAGTGAAACAGGTGAACCAAAACCTCTTGAACCATACGAAAGATATATTAAACATTTGGCATATCGTTTTTATGAGTTATCAATAGTAAGTCCAAAATTTGAGTGCGTTATTGATCTTTACAATGAACAAGGAAATTATGTTGGTGCATGTTTTGATCCTAATGGAGAACGAATTATTCACAACAGAATAATCTATGAGGGCACAGCACCAAAAAAATTAGTTAGAATTCAATCTTTTGAAACTAGTTTTCGAGTATTTCCAACAATTCCAACTACATTTAGTGAAACAGTAGGGATTGCTGTTTATCAAAGAGAAAATGAACCGCCTGTAACAATTCCAACTAATTATTGCAATCCTGGAAATAATGGTGTTCCAGCCAACACAACAGAAATATTATATCCTTTTGAAATAGATGAGTCAGGTTCCACTCGAGTAGTATACCAATATCATTTTGAAAGTGAAGAGCAAATAAAGTATTGGAGTTCTTGGACTACAACCCCTCCTGGCGAATACTCAGAAACCCTTGTTCCTGATGATGATGGTGTTATGATAAGATTTGGATGTCAATATCGAAATAGTGTTCTTCCTGAACATTATTCTGAGTGGTATGAATATATTTCATTTGATGATAAAGAAGGACCAGTTAATGATATTGATGGAGACGGGCTTCTAAACGATGTTGATAATGATAATTTGGTTGCTGATGAGACATCATTATTAGAAAAAATAAAAGCTGTCTTCAGAGACAAAGTTGGTCGTGAGATGTCAAATGATGAAAAATTAACAATAAAAACAAGAAAAATTTATGATTATCGTATTGTTAGTAGTCATTATGGTGATTGGATATTTTTAGAAGAAGGAGAACTTCCACCTGAAGAAGGACCTTTAGGTTCAGAAATATTAGTTGCAACCTTTTACCAATATCGCACATGGCAAAAATGGTCAGAATGGGATTATTGTATTAAAGATCCTTCTCGAAATTTTGGAATAATTAATTATTTTCAAAACTTTTCAGATGAGGGTATATTTTGTGATGTAGTTGAGTATGAAAAAGTAGGAGAAGATGAAGTTAATAGACAAAACCAAAGAAGGATTGTTTATCGTTGGATGTTTAAACCATAAAAAACATTTGCGAATATTTGATAGTGATGTATAATTATTTATAATGTATAAGAAAAAGCGATGATAGAGGAGTAGTAATTACTTGAGGCTTTTAAAGAGAGCTGATGGTTGGTGCAAATCAGCAAGCAAGAGTAATGAATTCACCTCTTAGCTATTCATCCAAAAGATGAATCGGGAGCATCCCGTTATTTTAAGAAAGAAAGAGTTTACTCTAAGTAGGATGGTACCGCGACCTGTTCGCTCCTACGGAGTAAACTTTTTTATTAAAGGAGGATTATAAATGAAAACAAAAGAAATTGAAAATCTTGAAAAAATATTTTTAAAAGAATTTGATAATGCTAAAACAATTGAAGAAATAAATAACTTAAAAATTAAATATTTGGGTAAAAAAGGGGAAATTCAATCATTATTAAAAATAATGCCAGAACTTAAAAATGAAGAAAGACCTAAATTTGGTGAATTAGTTAATAAATTAAAAACTAAAATATCAGAAGATATAAATAAAAAAATTTCAGAAATAAAAAACAAAGAATTAGAAGAAAAACTCTTAAAAGAAAAAATTGATGTTACATTACCAAGTCATAATATTTTACTTGGAACATATCATCCCTTAGTTAGAACCATTAATTTAGTGGAAGAAATATTTATAAAGTTAGGTTATAATGTTGTAACAGGTCCAGAAGTAGAAGCAGATCACTATAATTTTGAGTTTTTAAATATTCCAAAAGATCATCCTGCTCGTGATATGCAAGATTCGTTTTATATCAACCCTTATTATTTGCTTAGAACACATACTTCACCAGTTCAGGCGCGAGTAATGCAAACAAATAAGGAAAAAACGCCAATTAAAATAATTTCTCCAGGAAAGGTGTATCGTCGCGACGATGATGCTACACATTCTCATCAATTTATTCAAATTGAAACGCTTGTTATTGATGAAAATATAACTTTTGCTGATTTAAAAGGAACATTAGAGCTTGTTGCAAAACATTTATTTGGTGAAGACCGAAAAATTAGACTTCGTCCTTCATATTTTCCATTTACTGAACCAAGTGTAGAAGTAGATGTATCATGTTTTGAATGTAATGGAAAAGGCTGCTCCCTTTGTAAAGAAACTGGTTGGATTGAAATATTAGGTGCAGGAATGGTTCATCCAAATGTTTTAAAAATGTCTGGTTATGATTCAGAGAAATATCAAGGATTTGCAATTGGTATGGGAATTGACCGAATTGCAATGCTAAAATACGGAATCTCTGATATACGTCACTTTTATACAAATGATTTGCGACTTTTAGAACAATTTATACCAGAAAACGATTAAGGAGTGATAAAATGAAAGTTTCGTTAAATTGGTTAAAAGAATATGTTGATATAGATGTTGATGCAAAAGCTTTAGGAGACTTAATTACCAAAAGTGGTGTTGAAGTAGATAGTGTTTCTAAATTTGTGGATGCTACTAATTTGGTAATAGGTAAAGTTTTAACAAAAAAGCCTCATCCTGATAGTGATCATTTAAGTATTTGTGAAGTTGATTTAGGGAATGAGGTTAAGCAAATCGTTTGTGGAGCATCTAATGTTGATGTTAATCAAAAAGTAATTGTTGCAAAAGTAGGTGCTAATCTTCCAGGTGGAAAGATTAAAGAAGTTTTAATTCGTGGTGTTAAATCAGAAGGAATGATTTGTGCTCTTTCTGAACTTGGAATTGAAAATAAATTTATTGAAGAAGAATATCGTGATGGAATATATGTATTAAAAGATGAGGCAAAGGTAGGGGAAAATCCTTTAGAATTTCTAGGATTTGATGACTACGTTTTAGAACTTGATCTTACTCCTAATCGTGGAGATTGTTTAAGCATGCTTGGTGTTGCATATGAGGTAGGAGCAATACTAAATAAAGAAGTACGATACCCTAAAATAAATTATCAAGAAGTAAAAGATAATATTGAAGATTATTTATCTCTTAAAGTAGAAACTGAAAATTGTCCTCTTTATATTGCAAAAATGGTTCGTGATGTAGAGATTAAAGAAAGTTCTCAATTTATTAAAAGTGCCTTAATTAAAGCTGGAATTCGTCCAATTAATAATGTTGTTGATATTACAAACTATGTATTACTTGAACTTGGTCAACCATTACATGCTTTTGATTATGAAAAGTTAGGTAAAAACATTGTTGTTCGAATGGCAAAAGAAAATGAAAAAATGACAACACTTGATGGGATTTTAAGAACATTTAATAAAGATGCAATTTTAATAACTAATGGAAAAGAACCTGTTGCGATTGCAGGTATTATGGGAGGGCTTGATACTGAAGTAACAAATAATACAAAAACAGTAGTTTTAGAAAGTGCAATTTTTGATCCGCGATTAGTTAGAAAAACTGCAAATAAGCTTGGACTTCGAAGTGAATCAAGCAATCGTTTTGAAAAAGGCTTAGACTGGAAAAAAACTAAAATGGCAATTGATCGCGCAGCACATCTTTTAGAAAAATATGCAAATGGAAAAGTATTAAGTGGTACTTTGATTCATTCAACTATTGATAAAAAAGAAAAACTTATTACAGTAACAAAAGAAAAAATAAATAGTGTTTTAGGAACAAATTTAACTACTAGCGAAATAAAAAATATCTTAGAACGCTTAAAATTTAATTATGAGTGTAAAAATGAAACGTTTAAAATACAAGCACCTTCAAGGCGTCCAGATATTAGTATTCCTGAAGATATTATTGAAGAGATCGGAAGAATTTATGGATATGATAACATACCAAGTAATATTCCAACTTTAAATTATTTAAAAGAGATAAAAGATACTTATAAATTTTCAAAAACAGTAACAGAAATTATGAAAAGTTTAGGCCTAAACCAAACAATGACTTATACTTTAGTAAGTGAAGAAAAAATAGAGAACTTTAATCTTAATAAACTAAATCCAATTAAACTGATAAATCCTTTAAGTGAAGAGCGAAAATATTTACGCTTAAGTATTATTCCAAGCCTTTTAGAAGTAATAGAATATAACCAAGCAAGAAGTGTTAATAATATATATATTTTTGAAGTTGCAAATACATATTATTATGGAGAGAATAATGAAATTATTGAAGATGAAAAGTTAGCAATTGCTTTAACCGGTGAATTTTTATCTAATTCTTGGCAAAATGAACTTGTAAAAGTAGATTTCTACATTTTAAAAGCACTAATTGAAGCATTATTTAAACGCTTAAATTTAATAAGTCGTGTGTCATTTAAACCAATTAATAATAATGTTTTAGAATTCCACCCAGGAAAGACAGCAAATATTTTAATTGATGGTGAATGTGTTGGAGTATTAGGAGAGATAAGTCCAACATTTACAGATAAAAAGATATATGTTGCAGAAATTTCTTTAACAAGTATTCGTTCTTATCAAGGAAAAGAAATCAAAGTAAAAGAACTTCCAAAATATCCAGCAGTCACAAGAGATGTTTCTTTCATCTTTGATGATAATATTACAAGTGATGAAATTATAAAAACTATAAAACAAGCAGGTGGAAAAACTTTAAAAAGTGTTACAGTATTTGATAAATACAAAGGAGAAAATCTTCTGCCTGGTCAATATTCATTTGCTTTGAACTTAGTATTCCAAGACTATGAAAAAACACAAAGTGATGAAGAAATAAATGAATTAATGAAAAAAATAATTAAAACAGTTGAAAGTAAATTAAAGGCTAAGCTAAGAAGTTAAAATAACTAGCACAATAAAAAAACACATTTCTATAAGAAATGTGTTTTTTTTATTTTTTTGGTAAAAGATAAATGATAGGTGGTTATTTTGGACGGAAAAATAAATGAAAAAATGATAAGAAACAAGTTATTAAAATTTGGAACTTTTGGTTCTTTAGGAATGATAGTAAGTTCAATTTACGGGGTTTTAGATGCAATTTTTATTGGTCAAGCAACTGGTTTTAGGGGTCTTACAATTATTGCTTTAGTTTCCCCAATTCTTATGATTTTTAATGCTTTTTCTGTAATGATTGGTGCGGGAAGTGCTTCTTTAATTTCTAAAAAAATAGGAGAAAATAACTTAAAAGAAGCACAAAGTATTGCCAAAACAGCATATGAACTTTTATTGGTAATAAGTATAATCCTTTCATTTTTAATATTTTTAAATATTAAAAATATATTAACATTTTTTTTGGTTCCAAATGATCTTTTAAAAGATGTAACAGATTATATAAAAGTAATTGTTTTTTTTAGTCCAATCTATATCTTTCCCTTTGCAGCATCCTATATGATGCGTTCAGTAGGACATGCTAAAGAGGCAATGTACTTAAATATAATAACTGCAATTGTTACTTTAATTTTACTTCCATTTTTAATTTTTGATTTTGCTTTTGGTTTTGGTATTTTAGGCTCTGCATACGCTATTATTATTGGTCAATTAGCAGGAGTTATATATTTAGTTTTTTTCACCTTTAAAAAAAGCTCCATTTTAAAATTTTCTTTTTTTGAAACATTTAATAATTTTTCAAAAATAAATGAAATTTTAAAAAATGGTTTTCCAAAGTTTATTCGAGCAGTAAGTTCAACTTTATTTATTGTTGTGATCAATTATGTAATGACAAAATATAGCTCTAACCCAAGTTATATGATTAGTAGTTATGGTGTAATTTTAAAAGTGTTACATCTAATAAATGCTCCTTCATTTGGAATCTTATATGGACTTCAACCGCTTGTTGGGTATAACTTTGGTCAAAAAAAATATAATTCAATTGAATTTCTTGCTAAAACTGCAATTAAATATATGTTTTTTTACTTACTTATTGGAATACTTATTACTGACATTTTTATTTTTGATATTGCAAAACTTTTTATTAGTGAAAAAAGTGAAAGTTTTATTTATTTAACAGGGGGATTATTTAGAATTGTATCTTTCTTTTTACCACTTTATTCAGTTATTAATGTTACATCCGTTTTACATCAATCACTGTGTAAACCTTCTGTTGCCTTTCTCATTATAACAATAAGACCTCTTCTTTTTGTTATTTTTAGTATTTCTTTCACTTTTGTTTTCAAAACCTTAGCAATACCGCTTTCATATCTTTTAACTGATTTTTTAGTTTTTTTAATTAGTAGTTTTTTCTTAAAAAGAATATTTAAAGATTTATGGTATAGCTTTAAAAAGACTTGTTAAAGATAAAAATTAAAGAGGTGGTAAAGTGTCTTCAAGTAAGAAATTAATGATGGCATTTCGCGACTTTTTATACCTTAAATATTTTGAAGCAAAAGAAATGCTTCATTACTTTTGTGGGGATACTACTTTTTTAAAACAAGTGCTTGAAGCAAAAACCAACTTAGAACTTAATGTAATAGTTAACAGTTCGCTTAATCTAACTCAAGAGAAGATTTTTGCTTTAATTGAAAAGTGTAGTGCAAAAACATATTCTAAAGATATTGACCCAAGTGAAACTGATTATGTAAAAAACATTTGAAAGCAGTATGAACTTTTAAATTATTATCATGAATTATTAAAAAAATCCCGTGAAGAAAAGCAAGCAAAAATTTGTTTAAATGCTTTTCTTAACAAGGAATTTAAAAATGAAACAAATCGTGAAGAAGCATTTTTAAAAAGTTTAAAAAATAATGGTTATCTTTTATACAAGAGACGAGATGATGTTTTTTCTTATCTTGATTTGGTAGCGAATGCAAAAATAATTTGTAATAATATTATATCTATTGAGTATGATAAAACACTTCATAATAAAATGATTGAATCTTTTCATGAATTAGAAAATAGTTTTAAAAAGAAAGAAGACAAGAAATTGCAAAAATAATTATTTCATAATTGGTTTTTTATTATATTCTTTTTTTATTAATACTTTTGCCTCTTCCATTGTTAAAACTTGAACATAACAGTTTGTTGCTTTAAGCTCTAAGTTTAATATTTCACTGTCTATTTTTTTAATATCAGTAATAATTGGAACGCTTGTTTCCTTTTTTATCTTTTTTAAATATATTTTTCCTTTTTCACTAAGTCCTAAAACGCGAAGATATTCAATATCTTTTTTTCTTGTTGCAATATCTTTTTTTAGTCCTACTAAAATATGAGTAAGCATTCTTCTAATTCTGTTATAAGTGTAACGCTTTGTTTTTATTTTTTGAATATAATCTTCAAGTTCAGAAACATTTATAATTTCTTTTATTAACCTATTTTCAATTCCTTCATCAACACCCAAATATTTTTTAAATTCTAATGGTGAAGTAGTCATAATTTTATATTTAAGAAGAGAAAAATAATCATCATAAAAGTGTAAGTGATTATTTTTTAAAGCATCATAAGTAAACTTTGGAACATAGTTTTTGATATCAACATTTTCTTTTAAGGCTTTTCGAATACTTGTTGCACTTACATACTTTCCACTAAGTTTTTTACTGTGGTAATTATTTGTTCGTTTAATTAATATAGGTTTTATTTTAAAATCATTTTTTATAATTTCTTTTATATAGGAAAGACCTAAAATATCATTTGGAGAAGTAACTTCATCTTCAGCAAAATCTTTTAAAGCAAGGTTTAAAGCAGTAGGATAATTTACTCCTTCTTTTAAATACTTTTTTGCTTTTTTTTCATAACCTTTTGTATTAAGTTGTGTCTTTGCAAGTTTTTTAAGTTTTTTAATATCATTTGTTTCACTTCCAAAAACAATTGCCTCAACTTGCATTTCATTTAGCATACTTACTGCGGCGTGCGCAAAAATATCACTTGCTTGTGTAGAAAAGAAAAACGGAAGCTCTAAAACAATATCAACACCAGCAAGAAGAGCAAGGCGTGTTTTTTCCCATTTATTAATAATACTTGGTTCTCCCCGTTGCATAAAATGA
>CAYWJS010000008.1:35732-36305 GCA_964458855.1 uncultured Erysipelotrichia bacterium | reverse complement strand
CAGGAGGCCCCGCAGACGCCCCAGATTGAGGATATGTTGATTATTTTCCCGGAATTTTGGCGCACCATGTGAGGTATGGCAAGGCGGCAGCAGTGGTAAACCGCATCTACGTTAACTGCGAACAGCCTTCGCCACTCAGAGGGAGTGAGGTCTGTAATAAGGCCATAGGAGGCGATGCCAGCATTATTGATAAGCAGGTCAACCGCGCCGACGCGCGCCTCAATTTGCCTAAACATTTCCTCTATATCTTCCGGCCTTTCAAAATCCGCGCGGAAGGTTTCAGCGCCGCCGAGTTCTTTCGAGAGGGCGCTTATTTTGTCGGTGGAATGGTTATAATGTAATAGGGTCGTGAATCCGTCGTGGCTCAGGCATCGTGCAATTTCAGCGCCGATGCCGCCCGAAGCGCCGGTTATAAGAGCGATTTTACCCATCGTGAAGCTCTCCATTTCGCTTGAATTTGATTAAGTCGGCCCAAAACCTTGACATGGCCTTTATTATATGTTACTATACTAGAGCTATCAAGTCTATATAATAAATATCGCGGAGTGGAGCAGCCGGTAGCTCGTCGGGCTC
>CAYWJS010000008.1:0-35722 GCA_964458855.1 uncultured Erysipelotrichia bacterium | reverse complement strand
AGGTTCAAATCCTCCCTCCGCAACCAAATCAGAAACACCGAATTGATACCTTGTGTCAGTTCGGTGTTTCGTTATTTTATGCCCATAAACGCTTATGGCACGAGGCTTTCTGAAATGCGTCTGTGCATTTTAGTCTGCCTTGTGCCAGTATTTTGTGGTTTCATAGCTTCTGAATCCCCGGAACCACTACCAATTGTGCTATGCAATCGTTAAAAGACCGCTAATCGTTATACAGCCAATTGTAAAAAAATATAGGTAAGGTTGCAAAGACCGGGGAGAGAAAATGCATTGCAATCTTGCAACCTTAGATTTCGACGGTTATATCCTTGCCGACGAAGAAAGTGAAAACCAACCTGCCATCGCTGAATACGGTGATGTGGTCGACAGTCTTTCCGAATCGGTTCTCGTTGAATACCAAATCCATATCCGGCAGCTCCATGATTTCAAACAGGAATCCGCTTAACACGTCGGCCTTGAAATCCCGCTCATCCTTCTCGGCCTGCAGCAGGTCAAGCCCCTCTTTTGTTTTTTCGTAGCGCTCTACCAGACCGTTGTAATGAGCATTGTATTCTTCCTGATCTATGGCGCATGAGGCATTGTCGTCGATGCATTTCTTGATGAGGCCGGCAACAACCTCCATTTCCTGCTGGACTTCGGCCATCTGCTTTGTAAGCTTTGTCGTGTCCGCAAGCTCTGCCTTTAGCAATCTACCGTCCTCGATAAACCGTTCCCGGTCAACTATCAGGAGGCTGAGCGCCATTATATAGGCATCCTTTATCTGCTCCTCCGTTAAGTGCGGTGTGGAGCATTTTTTGTCTTTATCCTTGAACTTGGCATTGCACTGCCAGATGACTTTCCGGTACGGGTCATTGGAATGCCAAACCTTAGGGCCGTAGGCTTCACCGCAGTCACCGCAGATAATCTTTCCGGAAAAGATGCTTCCCGTGAACCGGCCTTTTGACGAGTGCTTTCGTCTGCGCATCTCTTTGTCGACTTGATCCCATTCTTTAGGATCGATGATTGCCGGATGTGATGCCGTCACATAATACTGTGGAACTTCGCCTTCGTTTACCTTCATGGTTTTCGTGAGGAAATCCGTTGTAAATTTCTTTTGAAGTCTTGCATCGCCTTTGTACTTTTCGTTTGTCAGAATGCTTTCCACAACTCTGGTCTGCCACACAGACTTGCCGGCCGGAGTGGGTATACCTTCCTTCGTAAGTGTTTTAGCAATACGGCTGGGTGAACTTCCATCAAGGAACATCCGGTAAATTCGTTTCACAATTTTCGCCTGTTCCGGATCAATCTCCATCTGCCCCTCGGCACCTTTGCGGTAGCCAAGGAACTGGCTGTACGCGACACTGTATTTGCCATCAGAGAATTGCTTTCGTTTACCCCATGTGACATTCTCCGAAATGCTCCGACTTTCCTCTTGAGCTAATGAACTCATAATAGTAAGCAGAAGTTCACCTTTACTATCAAAGGTCCAAATCTGCTCCTTTTCAAAATAGACCTCAGTTCCGTTTTCTTTCAGTTTACGAATGGTAGAAAGGCTGTCCACAGTATTTCGAGCGAACCGGGATACAGATTTTGTGATTATTAAGTCTATCTTTCCGGCAATAGCGTCGGAAATCATTTCATTGAAACCAGTACGGTGTCGTGTGTTAGTGCCGCTGATGCCTTCATCCGTATACACCGTAACGAACTCCCATTCCGGATTGGCCTGGATGTAATTGGTGTAATAATCGACCTGAGCCTCATAGCTTGTGAACTGTTCGTCACTGTCTGTGCTGACACGAGCGTAACCGGCCACCTTCCTCCGGGAAAGCTGCTTGATATGTCTCCGGGTCTGAGGATTGAATGTGGCAGGGATAACCGTCACATTTCTTGTTGTTGCCATAGTAGCACCTCCTTGTGCGAAAAATGCAGTAATGAAATTATTGATGTATATTTAAGTGGATGAATCCAGCTTTGTCTTCGATTGTCGTTTAAGCGTTTTCTCCCTGGCTGACGCTTTCATGTCATCCGTCCAGCTTTCTGCTCTGGAACGGTCCTGCCATCGTTTAACGGTTTCTCTACCGTCGGCAAGGCAGAATACCAGTCTATTGTCGTTCTTTGCTCTGATTGCCGTTATTTTGTCGTGAATCGTTTCTATGTTGCCGATAACCTCTTCGGTTACTGCAATAAGCGTTTCCTCCGGGATCTGTTTTGATGGGCAGGATGTTTTTCCTTTTATGTTGAAGGTGCTGCAAATCCAAACCACACCGGAACGAGTGACTTTCCTGCGATAATGCTTTCCGCAGTTGTCACAGACTATGAGGCCGGAGAAGGGATAGCGGTTAGTGTATACTTTGTCTTTGGGAGCGTATTTCCCTGCGCGGCGTTCAATTTCAGCCTGCACCGCATCGAACTCTTTTGCGCTGATTATTGCCTCATGAGTTCCGGTGGCACTGTATTTAGGAAGCTCCCCATTGTTTTTCAGTGTACGCTTTGTAAGGTGGTTTTCGCGGTATGTCTTCTGCAGGAGAAGGTTTCCCGTATAGGTGCTGTTTCTGAGAATTCCTCCGACAGTATGTTGGTGCCATTCATTCCCGTATCGGGTTTTGATGCCGTCAGCATTCAGCCCGTTCATAATGGCCACGACGCCTTTGCCCGAAAGGTATTCTCGGTAAATGCGGCGTACGATTTCAGCTTCTTCCGGGCGAATCACATATGCTCCGTTTTGATAGCGATAACCGAGAATTGTGCCGTCCCAGGGACTGCCTTCTTCGAATTTCTTTTTGATTCGCCATTTCATATTCTCACTGGCAGACCGGCTTTCAGCTTCTGCATATCCGGCGAGGATCGTCATCATCAGTTCACCGTCTGCGGAGAGTGTGTGGATATTCTGTTCTTCAAAGAAAACGTCCACCTCAATCGCTTTCAGTTCCCGTACAGTGTTCAGCACTGTTACTGTATTTCGGGCAAAGCGTGAGATAGACTTCGTAATGATCATATCCACTTTTCCAGACCGGCAGTCTGCAAGGAGCCGTTGGAAATTCTCTCTTGAATCTATCGTTCCGGTCTTGGCTTCGTCGGCGTATACACCGACATACTGCCAGCCTGGGTGCTTCTGTATCATTTCACTGTACGCACTGACCTGGGCAGATAACGAATGGAGCATTGCGTCTTTGCCGGATGAAACTCTCGCGTATGCAGCAACCCGTTTCAGCCTCGGCGCTTGTTCAGGGAATGAAACCTGTTCAATCTTTGCCATGTAGGTATCCTCCTTGTATCAATTTGGGGTTAGTATATATATCCATAGATTTCGGAGGATATCAAGCTATTTCTGTAAATATACTTCACATTCCCGGCGGGAAACCGTATTTTTTAGAGAGAATTTTGACTGATTTTCGATAATCCGCAGGGGTTAAAAGTTCTTCCTGCACCATACGTTCCACTAGTGACAACGACGTGTGGTACATCAGTAGATTCTCATAACTGTAAGGGTCTGCGGGAATCGAGATAACATTCACGGCAGCAGAATTTGCGGTCTTTGTTGCCATACGATATAAACTCCTTTCCACACTGACTGCAGGTCAGCGTATAAAATGCTTTGCGTTTAACTTCATCCTGATGGGAATTCCACCAGGCCATCCTGCACTTATCGGAGCAGTATTTCTTTGCTTTGTGGCCATCGAACTGCTTGACTGGTTTCCCGCAATTCAAACAGGTACGGGCGTTCGGCAGCTTGGGGTGCCTTCGGATATGGGAATACACGGTATTGGGTGACAAATGCAGCCGGGAGGCAATCTCGGCAGGAGTAATGCCGTCCAGACGCATATTTTCTATTGCAAGCTTATCCTGTGGTTTCATACTGTTCCTCCAATAAATGAGGAGGACAGCCGAAACAGCCATCCTCCCCGAAATGGTCCTTATACGGTTTCTTTTACTTTCAGTACCTTTATTGCTTCCGGACGGACCAGCTTACCGTCCACACGCTGCGTTGCAATGAATCCGACTTGTCCGTAATCGGCATATCGCTCTGTGAGGCGCTTGATGATACGTTTGCCACGGTCACCGATCCAGAAAAAGCTGAAGTCACCGAATAAAATCGGATAAGTGCTGAGGGAAAATCCGGGTTCAGTGCTGTCGAGATGATTGGAAAGATATACTCGGTAACCGAACAATGTATCGTAACCGTCGGCCTTGATGTTGGAGTTCCAGATCAAGCGGCCACTGGCGGTGCGGGTCTTCCTGAGCGTCTGGTATACCTTTTCGGACATTATGAAAGCTGTGTTTTTCCCGTGACGGTACGGCTGCTTAAGTGAATAAACGAGGTCGATGACATCATCGATACACACTTTCCCGGCTTCAGCGGTTTCGGTTCCGAGCTGTGCCTGATAAATCAAGCCCGTAGGCTTTCCGACACCGTCTCCGGTAAGAAAGGCTTCCTCCTCGGTACGCCCCATATCCTCTCCGAAACGCTTTTTAATATATGCCTCGAGATCAATGCCGGAATCCTCGAGGAGCTCATCGGATACGAGAATCTTCGTACCAAGCTTATACGCTTTCAGCGTAATCTGACCGAATGTTAAGTCCGAATCCGGATAAGCATGAGACTCGTCGACCCATTGAGCGGAACCTCCGTCCTCAGTTCTTGTAATTTTCAAATCGTGGTCGGTATGTTTGATCGTGGAAATGCCACGAAGAATGTTGTTCTCGTACATAGCCTCGACCAGCTTCATATCGTATTCATCCGGCACAAGATATCCGCCCGAGCCATCACTCCCTTCACGGAGAGCATTTTCAGGAAGTCCGGTGTACATATGCTCCCAGTATGCCTTGCTGTAGGCAGCGTCTTTCTTGCGCTTAGCCTCTGTCGCTCTTGTAGCTTTGATCTCGGGTGTGATTCCGTCCATTTCTTCCTTCATGGCCTGAAGGCGGGCGCTGTATTTTTCTACTGTATTCATTTTGTATTCCTCCATAATGTAGTTTGTTATATGCCTCTGCGGGCGCGGAGCAAACGCTCCATGACGTCGTCCTGCGGAGTGGGACCGCTGTAGTCAACAGTGCAGTTTTCCTTTACCACCTGATAAATATGAAACCAGGCATTATTGGCCTGTTTCATATACTCCCTTGCGATGGTGACATAGGGAGAGGAAATTACCGTTCCGGTGGGTTTCTTTGCAAGGAAACCATATTCGGAAACTGCTTCCTCGCACTGTACCCAGCGTCCTACACACATGGCGTACTGTTCAATCAGAAGCGGGGAAATAAGGTGGTCGCATTTGCGCTCATGCAGCCATTCCCAGGTTTCTTTGAAAATCTCTTCAGCACAGGTGACGCTGCCGTCCTTTTGCTTGGCTTTGAGATAATCCTTAACGGGTGGCATTTCCGCGCCTTTCAGACATTCGGCTTCATCACCGAAGTCAATATGGGTGAGTTTTCTGCCGCCGGGGTTCCCGGATTCGATTTTTTCAGAGATCGCTTTCGGTTTTCTGCCCGCTCCGGGACGGGAACCTCCGCGATTTGTTCCGTCTTTCGACATGCTTCTACCTCCATTTTGGTATAAGTTTCTTTTTTTTTGCGTTTGATTTCGCTATTTTTGCGTACGTGACCCTGCGCCGTTTCTGAAGGAAAAGACCTGTAGAGATTTATATCCCCCCACCCGGTCACAGCAGTCGTTTAACGCTTATTTCACCTGTCACCGAGAGCAATATGCCTTTTGTTATGACAGGAGCGGCAGAGAGCGCGAAGGTTACTGTCGTCATGAGCCCCGCCACAGGACAGTGGAAGAATGTGGTGAACCTCAGCTGCCGGAGTGAGCCGACCGGAATCAAGACAGTCCTCACAAAGAGGATGCATTCTGACATACCGTTCACGTATCTTCTGCCATGCGCCGTGATACTGCTTCATTACATCCGGATTGCGCTGATACTTGTCGTACTTCCTCCGTTGCGGGATTCGATGCAGTTCACAGTACTGGCTCTCAGTTAGATTCGGACAACCGGGATAGCTGCATGGTTTCAAAGGTTTACGAGGCATCTGCACCATCCTCAAAAAAGATCGTGCGCTTCTCATTCTTGAGATAACCGTAGCGATCAAAATCTTCAGGCTTGATGGATTCAGCCTTTTGACGGAGCCATTCGGCCCACTTGCCAATCTCTTCCTGAGGAACGGATTTCACAATCTTAATCATGCGATTTTTATCGTGCCAGAGATAAAGCGTGGCTCTTTTACGAAGGCTTAACGTGTTGACACCGGAAATCTCAAGGTCAAAGCCGTTTCCAAAATCACGATAAATTACTTGAGATAAATCGATAACTGTAATTCTGTATTCTGGCCCGAGTTCTTTGCACAGCGATTTCATGTGCTGGCTGGGTTTTGAAATGTTCATTGAATTAACCTCCTCGTTTTTTTTTGCTTATATAATTATCACCGGATGATTATCCGGCGCGGATTTTCATGTTGTCTCAGATTTACGGCATTTGTCTATGCTTCTGTGACTTTTGTCCTTTCTGTCACGCTGTCCCCGTAGGAAGCAGAGAATATATATAAAGAAGAAAAAGCTGTTTTCTTTCTTTTATTGCTCATCTGCGTTACATAAAGGACAAAAGGACAAAAAGGACGAAAGTCAGCAAGCAGTCTCATTTTCGTAGATACAAGGATTGACAATATAGGACTGCGCAGGCGGCCTACCTTTTCCGGAGTATATTCCGGACTCTTTTATGGCGATGTAACCATAATCGACAAGGTGGTCAAGTACCGGCTGAAGGTCATCCGCCTTTTTGAAGCTGCGACAGAGACGCATGATGTCACGCTTATTGAACTCTGCCAGCCCGGAATTCTTAATTGCATTCAGAACATATTTGCTCTGCTTGATGGTGTTATCTGCTCCCATCAGGGAAAAAGCGGCTTTTGCGTGTGAGATAAAATATCGTGCTATGCGGATTGCGTTTGCCATTGTAGCGGCGTCTATTACCAGCGGCTCCGGCACGTCAAGAAAATCATGACTGCGGAATACAGATGCCCGACACAGCAGTCCGGCGATGCGGTGCGTATTACCGATAAGCTTTCCTGCCCAGTCACTGATGTCGGAATACTCTTCTTTAAGCTTAGGCTCCAGTTCACCGGCGAATGTTTCTATCATCCTGTCCGATTCCGGTGAAAGCGTAATGATCTCAGGTTCATTGGAATACTCGTCTTCCAGCATATTTCTGATCTGTATTTCATACGCCCGGCTGACTTCGTCGGGGACCGGAGCGGAGCGGTATTTCCTGCTTCCGACATAAGAAGCGGGAATGCAGTACAGAAATCTGGCTGTAAGACCACGACCGCGGAAAGTGTCATTCTTCATCAGCCCGGACAGTACGCTCGGCTGTGCCATCAGAAGTATCGTCAGCGCCGGGTCCATGACACTTTCGCTGCATCTGCCGATTCTGTCGACCTTGATACAGTCCCCGGAGTATCCCTTGAGAATCACATCGATATTGACATTCCTGGTATAAATACCGGCAAGAGTATCGAAGATACCGCCTTCAGTTGAGAGGATCGCCGCCCTGCCGTCATTGTCGGACAGAACCTGTGTAAGTTTTTCCGTAGTGACATCGTCTACATACAGCCGGAGAGGTTTCTTTTCTCTGTGAGCTGTGATTTCCTGAACGATACTGTCAAGTTCTGCTTTGACATCTTTGCCCTTGGCTGCTTGATCTTCAAGTGCTTTCTGCCTGCGCTCCATGATACGACCACGCATTTTACTGGATTCGATCTCTGCAGCGTTCTGCGTATTGATCTCGGACTCAAATTTGTTTATGGGTCGCACCATTGCATTTTCCACAGCGGATTTTCTCTCGGACGGTTCCATGATATTCAGAACAAAGGTGTTCACAGGCTCATACCAGTCTGCCTTTGCACGGACTTTGTATTTACCTTGAATGCAGACCGAAATGACCGGTAGCGCTGACGAGGCTGCCATATCTACAGGAGTCTGGGTACTTTCTGCCAGTGCAACCACGTAATCTGCAATCACTTTCGGTAGAGCGTCAACCGGAAACTCCGGCAGTGAACACTCATCGAACGGAATTGGTTTTTCCCATGCGCTTTCTGCCTGCTTTTCGGTATGTACAAGTGTGACCGGGGTTTTTACACCGCAGTCCCTACCGCAGTTAAAGCGAAGATGATTCTTGATGTACTCGCAGGTCACCGGCTTGTTTTCCTGTGCGGCGTGGATGTATTTTCTCTGCGTTTCTGCGTGTGTATAGCCGGGATACGGACTGCTGATCTCATGGATGACACTCTCGCCATCGGCTGTCTGCGCAAGGTTCGTGATAGCCGCATACCAAACGGGCTCCGGCAAATTCTCGGCATCATCCCTACAATGCTGCAGAAATACGCAACTTTCAATCAGATCTCGTCCGCTGCCTGTTCCCATAAGAGCAAAGCTATCCGTTTCGGTTGACCCGGCGGACTTTTTTACGGGCTGCACAGAAGTGTATTCATCAAAATCCGAAGGACTAACCCTGTTCTCCGAAAAAGAGGTTACCTTACATACAGGCAGTTCAGCTGTTTTGTGGTTTAGAGTGCCGACAGCACGAAGCATTCGGGGAAGGTCGCTGACACTGTCGAATTTCCAGCCATACTCCCGGAAGGCTTCTTCTTTTACGAAGCTCTCCCATCCCTTGAGGATTCGCTCAGCATAGACCCGGTCGGATTCGTTGCGGATATAATAGATCTCATCAAACAGCCAGTAAGTATGGATTCCGTTTCCGGATTCTACGATTGCTGTCGGAACTTTCGGCAGCGACATAAGGAAAGCCATAAGTTCTTCCTTTGTTTCCGGAAGATTCTTCTCCTTATGGGCATCGCCTTTGATATCGAAATCTGTGTATGTTCCTATAACCGCAGCGATATCTTTATTGCTTCCGCGCAGGTGTTCACCGAGATTCTTCACACGGGGATTGACGCCGAAATAGGTGTTATATGTTTTTCCGGATTCGACAGCATATGCAGCCATCTCGTCAAGCTGCCCGAAATCGAACCATTTTGTTCTGGCTTTTCCGTCTTTCTCCAGCGTGGTTACGGACAGATATCCGCCATGCAACGTGCCGTAGACCTTCAGCAGAAATTCACTTGTCTCCATCCTTTTCACCGCCTTCCGCTGCCCGATTGAGCCAGGCGCGGAAGCTATCGACCGGAATCAAGAATCTTGTTCCGACGCGCAAGACAGGAAATCCCGGCTGTTTGACAAGTCCGTACGCTTTAGCAAGGCTGATGCCCATATAGGCAGATAATTCCTGTACGCTTATCGTTGATTTTTCCATCGTGTTATTCTCCTTTCTAAATTATTGTTTTTGCATTCACCATACGTTATCGTTCCTAAGGTAGCCCCTTGCTTGATGTCTCCTCGTGTTCGCTGCAGAAGCGCTCCGGTTGCACCATCATGGCGTCAAGCTTGCAGTGTTATCTTTGGCGGGTGAACTATTTAATTTTCAAGGTGCAAAAGTTGTTGACATTCTGTGTTCCAGCGTGATATTATTTGCTTGCAACCGATTGTAATTATTATTGGTTGCAAATGTATGATAGCAGATCGCTGCAACTGTTTCAATATACAAACGGTTGCGATTACCCCTTTATCAGTTACAAAAACGGTTGCAAGGAGAATGGAATATGAATACAGATTTATTTGTTGATGCGCATCCGACACAGTGCTTTTCTTGCATAGTGAATAATTGCTCGGAATATAAATCAGAAGTCATTGATAATCAACTTTTTATCGTTGGGACGAAACCTAAAGAAGATAAAAAGCTCTGTACATTTAAGAGGACAGACCGCACCAACATTCTTAGCTCACTGCTTTTGCTGTATGAGCAACTCACTGACGGCGTTTATGGGCACCCGGAAAAACTAACAGGTGCTGACATAGAAAGAATATGCAAATGGTGTATTGCTTACGGGATGCCAGCTGAAGCTTCCGGGGATGCTGATATTTGGATGAAATATGGTAAGGTTGGTTTCCTGGCATCTTCGTTTGTGAACAGGCTTCATGATATTTACACATGCTATCTTCTTTGGAGAAAGGTCTATTTGCACGACACGGATATCAGAAACTTTTATGTAGAAAAAAATATTTCAGACGAACAATGCATCGAATTCTTAAAATTCCACATGATGCAGCTCAATATCAAACTTGCTCCTGATTTCTCGGTTAGCCCTCCAACCTTCTTTTTGATGTGCGATGATTTATTGGAGGTTGCAAAAGCACAGCTATTCTTTGAATGCATGTCGACAGACAGTTATTCGGTCGGGGTTTGTGTAGCGTGCGGAGCACCATTTCCGAAAAAGCGAAAGAATAATACTCTTTGCGAAGCATGCCAAAAGACAAAGTATCAGCGCACACGTGAAAAACAGCGCATGCTCAAAAGCAGTGAACAATAAAAAGCACCGATTCAAGCAGAAAATAACTGTTTGAGTCGGTGTTTTACTGTGTTTAAAATTCAATTTATAGGGTTCAATTTATAGGCAGAACATTAAATCACGTAGACTATTCGTGCGTATTAACGAATAAACTCTTGTTATTTGGAGAATTTTGCTGTATAATGTAAACGATGTTATGTTTATTCATTCCTTATTCATTCATGAGGTGCATGTTATGAAAGCAAGTTACAAAAAGCTATGGAAGATGCTGATTGACAAGGATATGTTGAAGAAAGATCTTCAAGCGAAAGCCCATATCAGTTGGACATCCGTAACCAAAATGTCAAAGGGAGAGGATGTCAGCATGGAGGTACTGAGAAAAGTATGCAAGGCGCTGGAGTGCGATATTGGAGATATTATTGAGATGATTCCTGATGATGAAGACGCTCAGGCCCGAGGAGGTATATAAAATGGTTGAATACTCTCCCGGAATGCGCGTAATCATCCGCGATGAGGAATGGATGGTAAAAAAGGTTGAGCGAAATAACCTAGATAGACAGAGCCTGCATTGCATTGGAGTCTCTCCTCTGGTGAGATACCGTAGTGCGATATTTTTAACCGACTTGGAAGAAATCATTCAGGTAAACCCTGCAGAAATTAGGCTTGTACCGGATGATTCTCAGTATTTCAAGCGTTCTCGACTTTACATAGAAAGCCAGTGGCGTCAGCAGATACCGACAGACAACAGACTTCACATCGGGAATCAAGCCGCAATGGATTTGATGAACTATCAGCTGGTACCTGCGCAGATAGCTCTACGCCGTCCAAAGCAGCGGATTCTAATAGCTGATACAGTTGGCCTCGGCAAAACACTGGAGGCCGGTATCCTTATGTCCGAACTGATAGCTCGAGGTAAAGGCAAGCGTATTCTTGTAGTTACTGTAAAGAGTATGATGCTGCAGTTTCAGAAAGAAATGTGGAATCGCTTTACCATCCCGCTCATTCGTCTGGACTCAAAAAAAATCCAGGATATACGTGCAAAATTACCATCCAACTATAATCCGTTCTTTTATTATGATAAGACTATCGTCTCTATTGACACTTTGAAAAGGGATGTGGAATATCGCACCCATCTTGAGAATGCAACATGGGATATTATCGTTATTGATGAGGCTCATAACGTAGCTGAGCGCGGAGGACATCAGGCACAACGTGCAAGATTGGCAAAGCTGCTCGCCGGTAGGTCGGACGCCTTGATCATGCTTTCGGCTACACCGCATGATGGCCGGAGTGAGAGCTTTGCATCTCTGATGAATATGCTCGATCCTACAGCTATAGCGGATATTCATAACTACACAAAAGAAGATATTCGAGGATTGTGCATCCGCAGGTTTAAGAAAGACATAAAAAGTGAAGCTCACGGAGCATTCCAGGAACGTAGCGTAAAGATTGAGCATTGTTCCGCTTCTGATGTCGAAGAACGCGCATTCAGAATTTTTGCTGATATGACGCTTGAAATGGATACGGGAGCGAATCATATCAAAGGTACACTTTTCAAAACAAGTTTGGAAAAATCTCTATTTTCCAGTCCGTTTGCCTGTATAAAAAGTCTTGATGAACGTCTGCGCAAGCTCGTAAAGAAATATGGAGAAAACGGTTTTCCAGATATAGCAAAGCTGAAAGAGCTCCGGGATGCTTTACAACATATAGATGCTGATTCTTTTTCCAGATACAAAAAACTTCTGCAGCTTTTACAAAGCCCCGAGTATGCATGGCATGGAGATAGCGATGACCGTATCGTAATTTTCACGGAGCGTATTGAAACAATGCGCTTTATTGCAGCACAACTTCGTAAGGATCTTCACCTAAGTGATGGAGCTGTTCGTGAAATGTATGGCGGTCTCAGCGATGAAGAACAACAGCGCATAGTTGATGAATTCGGCCGAATGGAATCGCCTATCCGTGTGCTGGTAGCCTCCGATGTTGCTTCGGAAGGTATAAACCTGCATTATTTGAGCCACAGGCTTATTCATTTCGATATTCCATGGTCGCTCATGGTGTTCCAGCAGAGAAACGGGCGTATTGACAGATATGGACAGACAAAGAAACCGGACATTCGTTACCTGATGATTGAAAGCAAGAACGACCGCATCAAGGGTGATGTTCGTATTATGGAAATTCTCGTTACCAAAGAGGAACAGGCATACAAAAATATCGGAGATCCTGCACTCCTTATGGGTAAGTTCAATATTGAAGAAGAAGAACAGATTACCGCAGCCGCCATTGAAAGAGGATTATCTCCGGATGATTTTAACGCTCAGATTGATGACAGCACTGATGATTTTGACCCGTTTGAGGCACTCATGGCTTTAGAGAAAGATGATATCGGACAGCCTGAGGTATATTCGGACGAGACATTATACAGGGATATTGACTATATCAAGAGTGCTTTATCCTATTTTGCCAAAGATCAGCGTTATCCCGTTCGTGATATGCAGAGTGTTAATGGGATTGAGATTGAAATTACTCCTGACCTCAAACGCAGGCTTGATGCAGTACTCCCAGATGAGGTAAAACCTGAAGACGAGTACCTTCGCCTGAGTCCGGACAAGGAGTTCTGCATGTCAGAAATGAAACGCAGTATGAGTGTCAGCCTTGCATATGCAGCATGGCCTACCACACAGTACCTGTGGAAACTACATCCAATTTTTGACTGGGTTAATGATAAAGCCAGCCTCCTTTTCAAGCGTGGCGAAGCACCTATCTCCGGTATTTCCGGCAGCATTGGTATGAATGAACTTATTTATATAGTTTCCGGTATCATTCCAAATAGAAAATCCACTCCTGTGGTGGATGAATGGTTTGGTTTACATTTCATAAACAATGTCTTTTCAGGTGTTTTGACAATGGAAGAACTCATTACAAAGAGCCGATACGGAAGAAATGATGTGCCAAATAGAAATTTACTGACTGAAGATGGTATTAGAATGGCCGAAGCGCTTCTTCCTAGTGTTATTACTGAAGCGCAAAAGGTTATGTCCAATAAGAGTGCAGAATATCGTACCCGTATTAGTCCGCAAATCGATGAGGAACTGGATAAACTGATTGAGCTGGAAGGCAGGCACAAAGAGGTTATTCAGCAGCTTTCTCTGTTCGACAGCATAAAAAGTCGTAGAGAAAGGGAAACAGAAGAACTTTTCAACAGGCTTTCCAATTGGGTAAAGGATACTCTGGAAATTGAAGATAAACCGTATCTGCGTGTTATTGCAGTTCTTAAGGGGGTGTAATCATGAGCATGGATATCACCGGTATCAACAACATTAACGAATATTACACCAACCACTATTTTGCATCCATTTTTGCTGAAAATGCCGAAGAAACCATATCTGCATGGCGTGTAAAATCCAAGGATTCCAATGAGTACAGAACACCTTGGGCAAGGCTGCGTGATTGTGGTCGTCAGTACTATGTATATCATGATAAGGAACAGCGTGGTCGTAGTGTTGCCCAGATTCCTGCTATGGTAAAAAACATGGCGGATATGTTTCTTGCCGCTTTGGATTATCCCGAAGCCGCTCCGAAAATCGAGCTGATCAACGATGTTCTCGCTGCCCCGGTGTATCTGGAAGTCACAAAGGCAAACGGTGCACCGCTGCTGTGGGTGATCCTTACGCAGAACACAGAGGACGAACCCGCTATTCTGGACGGCTACGCTATCTCTGCACCTGTCGGAGACGACGAAAACGCTGTTTCCGCTTTCTCTGCGGAGCTTGACAATGAGGAGTTGGCAACAAAAATCCTCTTTGCTATTGACGAGCCTCCCCGCTGGCTGGTTTTCATCGGGCTGCATCAGATTGCGCTGATCGACCGCAACAAGTGGAATGAGAAGCGCTATCTCAGCTTTGACCTTACAGACATCTTCTCCCGCCATGAGGAAAGTACTCTACAGGCAATGGCAGTTCTGCTGCACAAGGATAATCTTTGTCCTGCTGAAGGCGGTAGCCTTCTGGATCAGCTGGATGAAAACTCCCATCGCCATGCGTCCGGCGTGTCGCAGGATCTTAAATACGCTCTGCGCGAGAGCATTGAATTACTCGGTAATGAAATTCTTTATGACCTTTCTCACCGACAAGGACGTGACTTGGATGCAAATCCGGTCGATGCCGGAGAATTGACAATTCAATGTCTACGCTATATGTACCGGATGCTCTTCATGCTGTTCATAGAAGCCCGTCCGGAGCTTGGCTACGCCCCAATGAAGGCGCAGTCCTACGTTCAGGGCTATTCTCTGGAGAGTCTGCGCGATGTGGCTGAATCCGTCCGCGAAGAGACCTCCGCTGTCGGTGACGGCTATTATCTGCATGAAACATTGTCAAAGCTGTATGACCTGATTTATTCCGGCTATCCTTCTACGGAAGAAGAACTGCACAAATTGCAGGAATCGGAGTCCCTAAACGATATTTTTATCATTGAACCTCTAAAGGCACATATCTTCGACCCGGAATTGACTCCTCTAATTACAAATGCAAAGCTCCGCAACAGTGTTATGCTCCGCATTATTGATTTAATGAGCGTATCCCGTCCCTCCGGGCGCAGGAACGAACGCCGTGGACGCATTTCTTACTCCACCCTCGGTATCAACCAGATGGGCGCGGTGTACGAAGCCCTGCTCAGTTACCGCGGTTTTATCGCAGAAGATGATCTATATGAGGTCAAACGTGCCGGTGATCGTTTCAACGAGCTGGATGTCGGTTATTTTGTAAAAGAAAACGAGTTGAGCCAGTATACCGAGGACGAGCGTGTTCGCTATGAGTCAGGTGAAAATGCCGGCAAACTTCGTATGCATAAAAAAGGCACTTTCATCTATCGCCTTGCCGGACGTGAGCGTGAGAAGTCCGCTTCTTATTATACACCGGAGGTTCTGACAAAGTGTCTGGTGAAATATGCCCTGAAGGAGCTCTTAGAGGGAAAAACAGCGGATGAGATCCTACATCTTACGATTTGCGAACCGGCAATGGGCAGCGCGGCCTTCTTGAATGAAGCCATCAATCAGCTTGCCGAGGCGTATATTGACCGCAAGCAGAAGGAACTCGGTGTAACTATTTCTTATGAAAAACGCTTTGATGAGCTTCAGCGCGTTAAAATGTATATCGCCGACCGCAATGTCTACGGAATAGACCTGAATCCGGTTGCTGTAGAACTGGCAGAAGTGTCCCTGTGGCTGAATACGATCTTCAGCGGCGGTTTTGTACCTTGGTTCGGTATGCAGCTTGTCTGCGGCAACTCCCTCATTGGCGCACGTCGGCAGTGCTATACGGTCTCTCAGCTTCAGGTAAACGGCAGTCATTGGTACGAGTCCGCTCCGGAACATGTTCCTGTCGGTACAAAGCGTAAGCCGAAAACTCAGATTTATCATTTCTTTACCGGAGATACCGGCATGTCCAATTATACTGATAAAGTCATCAAATCTTTGGCTTCGGACGATATCAAAGCAATAAAGGACTGGAATAAGAAATTTACTAAGCCCTTCACGGACGACGATATCAAGACCGCGCTCCGGCTGTCTGATGTTGTAGATGCGCTCTGGGAGCAGGTCATTGCTCTGCGCCGGGACATTGATGAAAAGACTTCCGACCCGCTCACTGTCTACGGGCAGCCTGAGGAAACCGCAGCCAGCCGCACCACCATCCGCGAGAAAGATATGATCTATAAAAAGCTTTATCTTTCTGAAGAGATGCGTAATGCTGGTCCCTATGCCAGATTGAAGTTTGCGATGAACTACTGGTGCGCTCTGTGGTTTTGGCCTATTGAAAAAGCAGATCTTCTTCCTTCCCGTAGCGAGTTCCTCGCTGACATGGGCTTTATTCTGGAAGGCACTATTGATACCTTTGCTGCAGTATCGAAAGAAATTAAAATGGGACAGCTTTCTCTGTTTCCGTCAGAGGCAGAGCAGCTTGTAATGGATATGACCGAGAAGTACCGCGGAATGGGCGTTGTGGATATTCCGAAGCTCTGTGAGCAGCAGCCGAGACTTGAATTGGTGCGCCAAATTGCAGAGCAGAACCATTTCATGCACTGGGAACTGGAGTTTGCGGATCTGTTTGCCGAACGTGGTGGGTTTGATCTTGTTATTGGAAATCCGCCGTGGGTAAAAGTCACATGGAATGAACAGGATGTCCTTTCAGATATGCAGCCAGTTTTTGCTATAAAAAACATGAGTGCAACGGAAACATCGAGCAAGAGGTTGCAGTCTTTGGAGTATGATAATGTCCGTGATATTTATTTTCACGAGTATGAAACAACATCCGGTGAACAGTCGTTTTTAAATGCAGTATCTAATTACTACGACTTACGCGGACAACAAACGAACCTTTACAAATGCTTTTTACCTCAAGCGTGGTATCATTCATCTAGCAATGGTTTTACAGCATTCGTTCACCCTGATGGGATATTTGATGATCCGAACGGTGCTCCATTGCGAAGGATTGCATACCTTAAATTGAGAAAACATTTTTCATTCATCAATCAGATGAAGCTTTTTGATATTGGAAATACACGAACATTCAGCTTGAATGTATATGCAAATAAAAACACAAGTCAATTTGACGCTATTTCAAACTTATTTATTCCTAACACCATTGACGAGTGCTATGATGCGACAAAAGAATCGCTCACTGTTCCTGGAATAAAAGATGGAGATTCGTGGGAAACATCTGGACACCCCCACAGGGTAGTGTCGATATCAATAAAAAACCTTTTGGCTCTTTCAAAGGTAATGGGGAGTGCAGAATCCGACGACATTCCGCTTCCTATGCTGCACTCTAGAGAGTTATACCAAGTATTGAACCGTTTCATTCAACAGGATACAAGCATTTCTTCAATAAATGATGATAAGTATATCACTCAGATGTGGAATGAAACTGGAGCGCAAAATGATCATGTAATTATCCGTAATGTTCATTTTGCAAGTGATGTAAAGGATGTCATTTATTCAGGTGCGCATATTGGTGTGGCTAATCCATTCTATAAGACATCCCAGCGCATATGTAGTACGCATCGAGCATTTGATTGTGTCGATCTTGAGATTATTCCAAGTAAGTATTACCAAAGAACTAATTATTCCATAGCATGCGATATAAATCGTTATGATAGTATGGTTCCAGAAACTGCATGGGGCACAAAGTATGACGGTGAGTATCGCCTTGTATCTCGTAAGATGCTTGATCCTGCTGGGGAGAGAACTCTCATTAGTGCTATAATACCGCCAAAAACTGCACATACAAATGGACTTCTTGGCATTACATTTAGGAGTGCTAAGGTATTATCAATAGTATCTGGTACATTTGTATCTGTCCCTTTTGACTACTTTATAAAGATGCTAGGAAAGCAAAATCTTTATGAAGATACTGCTGGAATGTTACCTGTAATAAAATCCAAGTATTCGGATGAAATTGCAGTGCGTGCTCTTTTGTTAAATTGCCTAAGTGATGCGTATGCTCCGTTATGGGATATAGTTCGACCGATGCTCGATATTTGTTGCGAATGGTCAGCAAACGATCAGCGGGCAAAAAACCTGCACTTTGTTAACAAAGAGTGGTCATGGGAGACACCTGTTCGTAACGATTATCTTCGCCGATTAGCATTAGTTGAGTTGGATGTGTTAACAGCATTGTCTCTTGGTATTTCGTTAAAACAACTTCAGACTGTTTATCGCATTCAATTTCCAGTATCGCAACAGTATGAAAAAGACACATGGTATGATATTAATGGAAGAGTTGTCTTTACCAATAATCGAGGATTATCCGGGGTCGGTTTTACTCGTCCTGAATTTGAGAATCCCAATGTCGTTGTGCCCATTCGCCGCAGTGACGTTCCATGGGACGGCATCATGAAACATGCCCCTGCCGGTTATGTATTTGCCCGCACCATCATCGACGACACAATGCCCGGTGGCCCAATCGAGCGTACCATCGAATACCATGCCCCCTTCGACCGCTGTGACCGCGAACAGGACTATGATACAGCATGGAGGTTCTTCGAGGAAAAGTACGGAGGACAAGCATGAGAGGGAAAAAATGGCTGACCATAATCTCCTTTATATTCGCTGTGATTGCTCTCATAATTGCAGTTGTAATCGGCAAAGCCTCTGCCTGTATCGCTTATGATATCGCCATGGCGATCTTCGGCAGCGCACTTCTTGGGTTTATCATGTCGCTGACGGAATACTTTGTTGAACGGCGCAGTGCAATGGAGTGGTTCTGGCAGGAATCCAGGAATGTACTGACAAAGCTTCGCAAAGTCAAATATATCAATATCGATGCCCCTCCTGACCTTGTCCACGCTTGTTTTCAGGAGGAATGGAGCAACGACTTTAGAAAAATTATTGACCCAACAGCGAAAGATGATGCCAAAAATGCCCTGATAAGTTGGTATGAAAAGAATATTCCAATGTCATGGACAGAGGACGATGATTTCGATGCCGAACTCGATAAAATGTATAATAGTCAGATGCAAGGTTACCGGGAAGAATACATGAAATGTATTGATAGCTGCATTGAAGCATCGACGATTGATTTAGGAGCGCTCGGCAACGCATATGGGAATCTTGATTTCATATTTCGGAACAAGGGCATCAGAGATTCTGCGTATTCCGAAATATATGAAAAAATAAGGGACTTTCGTAATCTTCTGTTAGCCGAATGCTATCATTTTACTCTTTTGAAAAGCGGGAAAGGAAACTTTCCCGTGTGTGCGAGAAAGGCTGACGATATTTGCCTGAAGGTTTTTGATGTACAGTACAAGACAGAAGACGGATTCGAAACAAAGCTTGTCTATCAAAAAACTTTCGATGACATTGATAAAGCACTTGAAGACTTCCGGCTAAAGATATACAGGAATGCGACTCCAGATTACCCGGAACGGGTTCCTGTTCTTGGCAATACTCATATAGTAGATTTTGAGCACAAATCAAGTGATGAGGAGCGGTAATGTTTTTCTTTGATTTAAAACACGCCGGACAATCATGAATACAATGAAACCCTGCAAATCCTCATGGAACGCTGGTATTACGAAGTTGTAGAATCGAGGAGGCTTAGTATGTTACCATCCATACTTGCTAAACAACTGCAGCAAGGGCTGTCAGACTATATAGAAACAACATTCCCGATGACGAACCCATCTTTCCACGGGTCGTTAGAGAGAATGTTGAAAACACCGGATGCGGTTTTTCATGAACCGTATGCTGCAGTGCGCCTCCCGTTCCGTGTTGCGGAAGATGAAGATGATCGTTTTGAGTCAATACATTACCAGTTCAAGCCGTATGTCCATCAGCAGAAGGCTTTTGAGCGCTTAACCGGAAACGATGGACGGTCTACACTTATCGCAACTGGCACCGGCTCCGGAAAAACTGAATGCTTCCTCTATCCTATTCTAGAATACTGCTATCAACATCGTGGTGAAAAGGGCATCAAAGCAATTATCATATATCCCATGAATGCGCTTGCTACAGATCAGGCAGGGCGTATCGCTAAGCTGATTTATAGTAGCCCGGAACTGAAGGGTAATGTTACGGTTGGTATGTATGTCGGCGGTGTTGACTCCGGTTCCGGCAGAGTAATGGGAGAAGACTCTGTTATTACAGACCGTGAGACCATGCGTTCTTCACCTCCCGATATTTTTATGACTAATTACAAAATGTTGGACTATCTGCTTGTCCGACCCGGCGATGCACCGCTTTGGGATGATAACAGACCGGATACGTTAAAATACATAGCAGTCGACGAACTACATACTTTTGATGGTGCACAAGGTACAGATCTTGCGTGCCTGCTTCGCCGTCTCAAAGCAAGGCTTTATACGCCACAAGGATATCTCTGTTGCATAGGAACATCCGCAACAATGGGCTCTAAAGACTCTGCTGAAGGCATTCGTGAATTTGCGGAGAAGGTTTTTGGAGAGCCGTTTGAGAAAGATGCAATTATAACCGAGGATCGTCTCTCTGCCACAGAGTTCTTTGCTGGATATGAGCCATCGGATTTTACTGTGCCTACCCAAGAGCAAATCAATATTCTAAACCAACTCATTGATGAAGATAACGAATCCAAATATCTAAACGCCGCTGCGAAAGCATGGCTGATGGATGTAGCTGCTGAGGATATGACAACACCGGAAGCACGGCTTGATTTGGGAAAGCAACTGATGATTCACAGCTTCTGTCAGAATATGCTTATACTTATGGACGGCAATTATATGCAGGCATCATACATCGCAGATGAATTGTCGACCAGATATCCTCAGATAAAAGAACTTACCGATCCTATCGCCGCAGTCAATGCACTGTTAGCGTTGATTTCACATGCCCGTATCGGAACGGAAGCAAAGCTGCGGCCATTCCTGACGGTTCAGATTCAGTTGTGGTTCCGTGAACTCCGTCGCCTTGTTGCCAAAGTCGCAATGGGCGAGAATATCACATATGCTCTTTCTTCGGATCTGAACAAAAATCAGGCAAAGCACTATCTTCCGATAGTAAACTGCCGTGACTGCGGAGAAACCGGATGGGTATCCCTGAAAAATGAGCGTAGCGGTGTGGAGATTTCCGATATCCAGACTTTCTATAATTTATATTTCCGTTGTGACAGCAAAGTAATTATGATGTTCCCACACAGCCGTGAAGATAATATTCCGTACAATATGGCTCGTGGTGACCTTTGCCCGGAATGTCTGCACCTGAACATTACTGAAAACGATACAGACGAATGCGAATCTTGCGGAAGCGCAAAGCCGATTCCTATTGTTTTCCCGATTTCTCAAAACACCACCGGTTCCAAGGATAATAAACAGTTTGTTTGCCCGTTTTGTGGGAGTAGACGTGGCCTTGCTTTGATGGGTGTCCGTAGTGCGACGGCAATCAGTGCAAGTATTTCGCAGCTATTTGCATCTCAGTTCAATGATGACAAGAAGACACTTGCATTTTCTGATAATGTACAGGATGCGGCGCACCATGCAGGCTTTTTCAACGCCAGAACATGGCGATTTGGTCTTCGCAGTGCGATTCAACGCTATGCACAAAACGGCGGTGACGGAAAATCCCTTGAAGATTTTCAGAACGGTTTTATTGATTACTGGAAATCTCAGTGGACTACGGAAGAATACATCGGTAGGCTGATTGCTCCCAATATGGTGTGGATGAAGGCATATGAAGATATGACTGAATCCGGTACTTTCGGTACAGGGCGACTTGAAAAGAAGCTCCTGAAAGATATTGAACTACGTTCTAAGTACGAAATTATGCTGGAGTACGGGCTCTCCAGCCGTATCGGCCGTACCCTTGAAAAATCCGGATGCTCTACACTTGCGTTTGACACATCTGAAATAGAAAAAGTCGCTGTTGTTGTTCAGGAGCGTGTCATAAATGAACTCGGTGCGCTAACAAAAACGGATACGAGCTTCTTTGAGCGTATGGTATTGGGGTATGTAAATATTATGCGCCAGAACGGTGCCTTTTATGACCGTGCTTTCGACATTTATTCCGGTACCGGGCAGTCGTTTGACCTATCCAATAATCAAAAGACAAAAAGAGACTGGATGCCTGGAGTCCAGACCGGGCGTAATACTCCGAGGTTTATTTATGTACCCTCCAAGCCCGGACAGCGTATAGGTGCTTTTGACCAAGTAACCTCTCGTAAATACACAGATTGGCTTTCCGGCTGCACGGATGAATTTCTCATTGGCGAAGGCGTCTTTGACGACGTAGCTCTCATTATCTTTGATGAACTGAAGAAAGCCGGAATCATCGTCCAGCTTCCGGGAAATCCCGATTACACCGTATGGGCGTTAAGTAAAAAGCTTATTTTTGTAACGACTGAGGTCAAGCAGTTTGTTTGCGATGACTGCGGCACCATGATGTCCGTTGCAGCAGAAAACGCTGATATTTGGGAGAACGCTCCATGTATCAGATCAAAGTGCGGGGGTAGTATGCACGATGCTCCTACTGCGTCTCTTGGGTATTACGGGAAACTGTATAGTACCGGAGATATGGTGAGAGTAGTAGCACAGGAGCATACCGGTCTTCTGGAACGTGCTGACCGTGAAAAGGTTGAAAAGATCTTCAAGCGCAGCAGTTCAGAACAAAAGCCGTGGGATACGAACGTCCTTTCCTGCACTCCTACACTTGAAATGGGTATTGATATCGGTGACCTGTCCACAGTAATTTTATGCAGCGTTCCTCCGGCACAGTCGCAATTCCTGCAGCGGGCCGGTCGAGCTGGCAGAACCGATGGTAACGCGCTTACGATTGCCGTTGCAAACGCTAGACCGCATGATCTGTACTTCTATGCTGATCCTATGGATATGATTGCCGGTAAGGTGGAGCCGCCGACAGTATTTCTGCAGGCTTCCGCAGTTCTTGAGCGTCAGTTCGTAGCCTATTGTATGGACTGCTGGATCAGACACGGCATTCCTGAAAAAGCCATACCGGACAAAGTCAAGACCTGCCTGGCAAAGATAGATAAGCATTCACCGGATCTGTTCCCGTTCAATTTCCTGCAATATGTTCAGAATAATCTTTCCAGCCTTATCCGTACCTTTGTACAGATGTTCTCTTCGCAATTGGATGAGGATACGGTTGCTGAGTTGCGCACTTTTGCACAGGGCAGTAGACTTCAGAACAGCCCGATGCACATGAAGATATACGAGGCGTTTTCCGGTCTGAAGCTTCAGAGAGATGCTCTTGCTGCCAATATCAAGCAACTTACGAAAATGATCAAGGACCTTGAGGCAAAGCCGCAGGACTCTTCTTATGCTGAAGAAATCAAAGAATTAAAGATTGAGCGCACAGCTCTTGGTAATGTTGTGCGTGCGATCAACAGCAAAGATATATTCAATTTCCTCTCGGATGAGGGACTGCTGCCGAACTATGCTTTCCCTGAAGCAGGCATCATTTTGAAAGCCATTCTTCGCAGGAAAGACGAAGAGTCTGCCATTGAGGAAGCTGAGGAGGAAAAGCCTCGCAGACAGAAATATCAGAAGATGGTGTATGAATACAGTCGGAGTGCTGCATCCGCCATCAGCGAGTTTGCCCCAATGAACAGTTTCTATGTTGACGGAAGAAAGCTCACCATTGACCAGGTTGACCTTACAACCGCACAGACCGAATTGTGGCGTCTTTGCCCGAACTGTTCACATGCCCAGCAAGAGGTTCATGGTCAGGCTGTTGCCGCTTGTCCTCAATGCGGCAGCCCGGCATGGGCAGATTCCGGTCAGCTCAGAAGTATGCTGAAAGTCCATATGGTCTATTCCAACGATGACTGGAAAAACAGTCTTATTGGCGATGACAGCGATGACCGTTCGACCGTATTTTACACGAAGCAAATGCTTGTCGATGTGGATGAAGCTCATGATATATCCAAGGCGTATCGCATGGATAACGATGAATTCCCGTTTGGCTATGAGTTCGTTCGCAAAGCCACTATGCGTGAGATCAACTTCGGCGAAAGCGACATAGTTGGTGAACGGCTGATGGTTGCAGGTACAGAAGATGTTCGTAAAGGCTTCAAAATTTGTAAGCACTGCGGAAAAATTCAACCGTCAAGCGGGAAACCCGAACATACATATACATGCAAAGCGAAAAACGCTCCCTCCGACAGTGATGATCCATATGAAGAGTGCTTGTTCCTGTATCGCGAGTTTGCTACCGAGGCGCTTCGTATTTTGATTCCGGCAACTACTATGGACAGTACGACCGTTCGTCTGGAATCCTTTACTGCCACATTTATGCTCGGTATGAAAGAGCGTTTCGGAAACGTTGATCATCTCCGCGCTACAGTCAGCGAAGTTCCCGTTGCGGATGCGGACTACCGGAAACAGTATCTTGTAATTTACGATTCTGTTCCCGGCGGCACAGGCTATCTGAAGCAGCTGATGCAAAGACAGGACTCTCTCGTAGACATCTTTGAAAAAGCACTCCATGTACTGGAAAACTGCACCTGCAAAGATGATCCGCAGAAAGACGGCTGCTACCATTGCCTATATGCGTATCGCCAGAGTAATCAGATAGGTCAGATCTCCAGAAAGACCGCTATCAGTCTTCTGAGGGCAATCATCAGCGGAAAAGACAATATTGAAGAAATTCCTATGCTTGGCAATATCCCGGTAAACTCGCTGTTTGAAAGCGAACTGGAACGCCGCTTCATTGAGGCTCTTGACCGCATTCATACAGAAAACGGCTCTCTCAATCCGGTCAAGGCTTTAGTAAACGGCAAAGAAGGATACCGGATGAAAGCCGGGAATACAGTATGGGAAATCGAACCGCAGGTAGTGTTGGATGCTTCCTCTGGTGTTTCCGTGACATCCCGTGCAGATTTCGTTCTTTGGCCTGTCAGAGAGGCAGGTAATCGCAAACCCGTGGTCATCTTCACAGATGGTTTCCAGTACCATAAAGATCGCGCGGCAGATGATACCCAAAAACGAGAAGCAATCCTCAGGAGCGGTAAGTTCCGAGTGTGGATTCTGAGCTGGAAAGATGTTCAGTCCGTATTCCAGGCGCAGGGAGATTATGCTACACAGACACTCACTCCGCAAAGCATGCCTTCCGGAGCACAGATGTATCAGCCTTCTGTAGCAAGCTGGCATGCAGAGGAACTGCAAACAGATAAGCTGTCTCCTATGGAGCTTCTTGTAAAATATCTTGAAATGGATAATGCAGAGGACCTTTTTACGGCTCATGCGAAAGCATATGCATTTTCGCTCCTGGAGCCGAAGAAACGAACAGATGCTCATGCATTTGGAGCGTGGAAGAACATCGTTGATTCCATTACGGATGCACTGAACAGTCAAACCGATTCTTTTGTACAGAATGATACTGTTTTCGGAGCATGGTCTCCGAGGCAAAGCAGTTCTCATGTGTCGATTTATTCAGGGGTTTCCGCTTCAGAAATGAAGGCAAAGAAAACCAATGCAAAGGTTTCCGTGTTTGCTACGCTTCTCGACAGTGAGGATACCCGCACCGACAAATATGAGGTTGAATGGAACGGTTACTGGCAGTTCTTTAATGTAATGCAATTCCTTGGTTCTTTTGCTGCTGTGACTGCCAACGGACTGGCACAGAATATTTATGACGCCATACCGGTTGTGGCTGACAGCAACCATGCCTCGGCAGTATCCGGACAAGCTGTAAGCAGTGAATGGGCAGATACCCTTGAATACATCAACGATTCGGCAAAGGCGATGGCGGATAAGATGATTGCCATCGGCGTTCCGGTACCGTCTTCCGTTGGATTTGAACTGGAAGACAATATGGGAGCGGTTATTGCCGAAGCAGAAATGGCATGGGAAGAAAGAAAGATTGCTTACCTGCTTCCTGAGCAGGAAGAATATCGTACAGTATTTGAAAATCAAGGCTGGGCTGTTATTACTGACTGCACAGAACTTGCAATCACCATCTTTGAAGGGAGGAATAGTTAATGGCAACAGTCGCAATATCATCCGACTTTTTGACAGCGTTTGCTGCGCTTCCGCGTCATGTGCAGGGTAAAGTCACGGACTTCGTTAATAAGTTTCGCAATGACCCCACCTCTCCCGGTATTAACTATGAAAAAATTAACGATGCCACAGATAAGAAAATGTGCTCTGTGCGGATAGATGACACGTATCGCGGCATTGTTGTTCGTCAGCAGGAAACCGGCGTATACCTTCTCTTATGGGTTGATCACCATGATGAAGCATACGGCTGGGCCAGACGAAAAAAGTGTGAGGTAAACTCTGCTACCGGCAACATTCAGGTTTTCGATATCCAGCATGCAAACGATGAAGTGCAACCCATTGCACCCGAGTTCTGCCTTTTCGCAGAATATTCTGACGAAGAATTGCTGAAAATCGGTGTGCCTGAAGAACAGCTCACCTTTGTAAAAAACATTCCTCACCTGACTGATTTCTATGCAAGTAAGGATCAGCTGCCGGAAGATGCTTATGAAAATCTGGAATGGCTTGCAAATGAATTCCCCATCGAGGATGTTCTGGCCATGATAGAGGAAAACAAAAAAAACGCCACCAATACGGACAACCTAGGAGAGGCGCTGCAGACGGCCGGCAGCCAGAAATCGTTCGTCGTTGTCGATGGCGAAGAAGAACTTCTGCGTATCATGGCAGAGCCGCTTGAAAAATGGAGAGTATTTCTACATCCCACTCAAAGGCGCATTGTTGAAAAAAACTATTCTGGTCCTGCCCGAGTCCTCGGCGGAGCAGGTACAGGAAAGACCGTGGTTGCAATGCACCGCGCCAAATGGCTTGCATCGAAGCTTGGCGAAAAGCAGTCGATCCTTTTCACAACATTTACCGCAAATCTGGCGGCAGACATCAAGGAAAACCTCCGCAAAATATGTACGACGCAGGAACAGCGGCATATTGAGGTTGTTAATCTCGATGCGTGGGTTTCACAGTATCTCCGTGAGCAGGGCTACAACTCCACCATTGTGTATAATGATACTCTTTCTGGTATTTGGGAAGAAGCGATTGCCCTCGCGGGTGATACAAGCGGACTAACAGCACAGTTTTATGTTGAGGAGTGGGCAAAGGTTGTTGCTTCACAAGATGCATTTACACAGGATGCATATCTGAAAGCTTCCCGGCTTGGTCGTGGTACAAGGCTCGATCGTAAAAAACGCGTGCAGGTATGGCGCGTTTTCGATGAATATCTAAATATCCTCCGTGACAGAGCAGTCCGCGATGTCGATACCGCATATTACGAATGCAGAAAGATTGCGGAAAAGAATCTTCCGAATACTGTATTCCCTCATATTGTGATTGATGAAGGCCAGGACTTGAGTCCCAACGCCTATCGCTTGCTTAGAGTACTTGCCGGGCTGGAACATCAGAATGACATGTTCATCGTTGGCGATACACATCAACGCATTTATAAAAATAAAGCTACTCTTTCCAGGTGCGGCGTTAATGTACGTGGCAGGAGCAGCTATCTGAAAATCAACTACAGAACCACGGAAGAAATCAGAAAATACGCATTTGCGCTTTTAAAGGGTATTATGTTTGATGATTTGGACGAGGATTATGATGACGGAAAAGTATGCCAATCCCTAACACACGGAGATATGCCGACCGTTAAGAACTTCAAAGATGCCGCTGGCGAATGTGCGTATATCGTGTCCGAAATAAAGGCTCTCATTCAAAGCGGTGTTGATGCTAAGAGTATCTGTGTGGTTGCCAGAACCCATAAGCTTCTGAACGATTACACAGCACAACTGACGCAGGCAGGACTTCGTGTATATGAGATTAAGCGCAGCAAGGTCGATGACCGCAACTACGATGGTATTCGTGTCGCTACGATGCACCGTGTCAAGGGTCTTGAATTCTCCTATATGTTTGTCGCAGCAGTAAACAAACGCATCGTTCCGCTTGCTTCAGCAATAAATCATACAGATGCCCCAGCGGAAGAGGAATCCATTACCGCTGAAAAGTGCCTTCTTTATGTTGCACTTACCAGAGCACAGAAAAGAGCATATATTACATGCTATGGTACGCCATCTGAATTTTTGGAATAACGGAGGAGATATTTGATGTATATTCTTATTTCCGATTTTTACTATCAGAGTAACCCTAGCTATTTTTCCGCCCGGGGAGAATGGCTCGAACGTATAAAAAAGTATTATCCGAACTATGCTGATATTTCCACTGATGATGTCGAGGAAATATTGCTCTATTCATCGAAAAAGGCTGATGTTGGGTTGTACACGAAAACGGTTCGCTGCGCGGAGTATTCGGCAGACGAGAATTATCTTCGGATTAACTATGGCGAAGTATTGTCTGACTCAGAAATGAACTGTGATTTTGTGAGAAAAAATATCTATACAATTCTTCGGCGAAAAAGAATTCTTACCGGAAACGAATTTGCACCCTCCGCTGTTTTCCTTGATGATATCCGGGATTATAAGTATGTTAAAAACGGAGGTAACAAAAATCTGGTCAATCAGAATTTGCTGGATAAACTCACAGGGCTTGTTAGTAATAATGATTGGATCGGAGTTTTAAAATGCTGTCCTCGAGCTAATCTTATTGAAAATGATGAAATTTGGAACGACCCGGAATGCCTGTCAAAACTTGCTTTTTCCCTGAGTAAACTGGCAATGAGAAGCATGAAACGCCCATCAGCACAGGACTTGCAGCGAAAGGAAGAAAACACAGCTTTCTTTTTCAAAGTCTGTGAGCGCTGTATTGAATTGGATCCATACAGCAGTATGCATAAGAGTACGCTGGCCTATTTCCTCTATGACCGATATAAAACTGGCTGCCGCCAGGAGGATTTTGACAGGGCAAAAAGCCTGTATGAAGAGTTGATAGACACCTCTACATACAGTTTCAAAGAACAATATAGATATGCAAATCTGTTGAGAAAACATTATGAACTTCCGGATAACCGTTACAATCCTGAGTTCTATAAGGAATTCTCACGGGTTATCAGGCAGTATGAAATTTTAATAGAATCATACGAACAATTATCTGAAAAAGAAAAGAAGAATCAGAGGAACAACTATCGAAAAGCGCTTTATCAATATGTCGCACTTCAATATGATCGGCAAATCGGCCGCTACTGGGATATATATTTCGATCATAACTTCCGTGGAGATGATGTTCCAGATTATATGATAAATAATCAGGCTGCAGATCTTATTAAAAGATGTGTATTCTATATTGATTCTGTTAAGGAGATGAGCCCGGATGTCCCAACCGCTGAAAACATCAACGAGAAGCCCGGTTATTTTGACATCCGCTATAGGGCGGCTCAGCTGACAATGGCAAAAGGATACTGGCTCCTTTTACGAAACTATCCTCCGGAAAAGTATCTGCCGTTCTTTGATGAGGCCGTAGAAATGTTAACTTCTGCACTGGCAATGGCAAGACAGCTGAGAAATGATGGTGCCCGTTTTAAGTTCCCGGATCACATCTTGTTTCCTTTAGCAATATGCTATTATTTAGAAAACAATCCAAACGAATGTAGCAGATGCTTTGAGCGTGCACAGCCATGGATGCAATTCGAGCATGCTCGAATCTGCTTGCTTCAGGGCAATATTGGAGACGCAATCGATATTTTGGAGCAAATACCAGAAAAAGATTTGTGTAAGCGAAAGGCCAATGACCTGCTCAAACAGATAAGAGGAGAAATATGAATACATCGTCCATTGAATCGAAAATTGAATATCTGTCAGATATCCCGGAAACCATACAGCGCGGTTTACTTGACCTGTTTAGTATTCGTACAATAGACGAACTGACACAACAAAAGAAGTCGCTTTTGAAGAATAGTATTGCACAGCTTTTTTCTACAACTGCGTTGACTGAATATGATGAATATTGTCGTGCATATGCGCTATACTACCTTCCAGTAAACATGCAAAAGATCTGGCGTCCGCTTTTGGACTTGACGATTACCGACAGCCTTGAACCATCTTGCCGTGTTCTTGAATTAGGTTCCGGGCCGGGCTCAGCAACGATTGGGCTGATTGAGTTTTACAAGTATCTGGCATACGACAACTATTCAACAGAGTTTTACATAGATATCACGGTTGTAGAACGTGAATCCGCGTTTCTAAGAATCTTTGATTCGCTTATGGAACAATATACTCGTTCTCTGCCATCCAATCTCAACGTCTCAATAAAACCGATAAATGCTGATGCAGCTGATTTTCTCGACCATAATGAGAATAGTTACTATAACCTCATTATTGAGAGTAACATGCTTAACCCCAATGAACATATATCTGCTTGCTATCTGGAAGATATAGCTCATAATTTGATAAGAGCCTTAGGAAAGCATTCTAGTCTTATTTTTATCGAGCCAGCTAAACAGGGGCTTACTGATTTTCTTAGAACAGTTAAAGCTGTTTTGCTGCGCGAAGGTTTGTGCTGCTACAGTCCGTGTTGCTGTGAGAACCAAATATGTGGTCAATTCGCGTCTGCGCAGTTAAATATCAAAGGGATCAGTTTATGCAAGAAATTGTATGAAAACGATATTATTACCCGTCTGCCGGACTATCATGCGTTTGAGTATGCTGTGTTCCGTAACGATACGCTTCAAAAATACGATTACTCAGGATCAGACAGCATTTTATGTGACCTTCGTAATCATGGTGGAGAGTTAATCAGTTTTAAGGCTTTCGTATGTGCAATTGCTCATCCGGACGATGATGTATTCGCTCTGAAAGTATGTGATGGAAGCATCCCAGAAAACAAATCTGTATGGATGAACATACCAAGAAAGTCACTTCTTGAGCCCCAAATTAATACCCTTACCTGCGGAAGGGGTGGCATGATTGATATCAAAAATGCCGTTGTTGAGGCGCCGAACAAACTTGGTGTTTGCCGCAAAACTAGAATAAGGATATATAAATAACTATGATTTTAAGTGTCAGCAGAAGAACAGATATTCCGGCGTTTTACACGGAATGGTTTATGAATCGAATACACGAGAAATATGTTCTGACCAGAAATCCAATGAATTATCATCAGGTCAGCCGGACTCCTATTACACCGGACGTAGTGGACTTCATTGTGTTCTGGTCGAAAAATCCAGCACCATTACTTCCTTATTTGGATGAAATAGGTAGGGACTATCCGTTCTATTTTCAGTTCACACTTAATCCTTACAATCAAGACCTTGAACCAAATCTCCCTGCACAGGAGGAAAGAATTGATACTTTCCGACGCATATCTGAAATCTATGGGAAAGAGCGGGTAATATGGAGATATGACCCAATCATACTGTCACAGAAATATGATTTGTCATGGCACATGGATCAGTTTGAAAGACTTGCTGACAGACTATTTCTATACACAGATACATGCGTTTTCAGCTTTGTTGATATCTACGATAAAATCAAGAGCTACCTTGCTGCGGCTGAATACATGTCAATTACTTCCGTTCAGGAAGAGAACTTTGCCAGGTGCTTTTCAGTGATTGCTTCAAACCGTCAGATCAAACTTAAGACCTGTGCAGAAGATATTGAGTTGGATCAAATCGGAATTGAGCACTCATGCTGCATTGATTCTGATTTAATTGAACGGATTACGGGATACAAGCTTTCTGTGAAAAAAGATAATACACAGAGAAGTCAATGCCACTGTGCTGAAAGTATCGATGTTGGTCAATACAACACATGTAAGCACATGTGTAAATACTGCTATGCGAATTACAGCATAGCAAGCGTTAAAAACAGCTATGCCAGACATGACCCCAAGTCACCTTTGCTTATTGGAAATCTTGAGGCAAATGATAAGGTGAATGAACGAAAAGTTAAGAGTTTTAAGCAGGATCAGCTTTCTCTTTTTTAATTTTTGCTTACTTATGAAGAATAGGCGTGTTTGGCGTTAGAAAAGTAGAGCTCAAAATTCAGTGCAGAAGACATATTCTTCGTTTTACTTTTACCTATTTTAAAGAACACGATTTCGATCTGAACGAAGAATTATCTGGTACAAGATTGGGGTTTGAATTGGCCAGCTTGCCGGAGGAGTATATGGAACACACGGTTGAATATAATACATTATTAAGCCGGATTACGGAACTTGAACAGGAAAATTCTTATCTCAAAACGCTCCTGCAGAATGCCGGCATAGAATATGCGCCGTCGATTGTAGGTGGTGTATCTGAGGCTGAACCGATTTTTGTTCCGGACCAGGGTTCCCGCATCATACCGGAAGAAATCACGCGGAATCACGCGAGGCAGTTTTACTCGTACTTCTGGGGACGAATAGACGTTTACAGCAAGCGCTCCCAGAATAAAACCACAGGAAAAGCAGGCTATTATCCGCAGTGTGATAATTTCTGGAGGCGCGGCGTTTGTCCGAAAGTATCTGGTGTTAAGGTGAAATGCAAGGATTGTAATAACCGATGCTGGACCAAACTGGAAGGCACCCAGATTGAGAATCATCTGCGTGGATTGCGAGAAGACGCGTCTGATGTTATTGGCATCTATCCACTTTTCCCAGATGGAACTTGCCGTTTCCTTGTCTTTGATTTCGATAATCACGATAAGGGTGCAGACGAACATGACTACGCCAATACCGATAACAGCTGGATTGGCGAGGTGAACGCGCTGCGTGAAATTGGCAAGCTGAATGGGATTCCTATGTTGGTTGAGCGCTCCCGCTCGGGTAAAGGCGCCCATGTTTGGATATTCTTCGATACTCCAGTTTCTGCTGCCCTTGCCAGAAAGTTCGGATTTGCGCTTTTGAATAAAGGCGCTGAATCCGTCAACATGACTTCGTTCCGGTTTTATGACCGGATGCTTCCTGCACAGGATTATCTTGAGGACGGTGAGCTTGGTAACCTCATAGCATTGCCTCTTCAAGGGCAGGCACTTAAACAGGGAAACAGTGCCTTTATCGATGAAAATTGGAATGCGTATCCGAATCAGTGGGCCACGTTGCAAAAGATGGAAAAGCTGTCTGCTGCAAAAATGGACGAGCTGATGTTTTACTGGAACATCGCGATGGAAGACAATCCTTCAGATAACATCGATACCGCTGAAACCGACACCACAAAACCGTGGGAAAGAAGCAAGCGGCTATACAAAGAAGATGTATCCGGCAAAGTATCCATTACCGTTTCAAACCTTCTTTACATTGCAACGGATAATCTAAAGCCGCGGATTCAAAACCAAATCAGACGGATTGCGGCTTTTTCGAATCCGGTATTCTTCCGCAATAACGCCATTGGCTTATCGAATTATACTAACTCAAGGTACATCTACCTTGGCGAAGATGACGGCGACTATATTTGCATTCCTCGGGGATTACTTGAACATCTGACTGAGAAATTGAAAGCCGCAGGGATCCCGTTTATGATTACAGACAAATGCTGCAACGGTACTGCAATTAAAGTAGAATTTACTGGAGAACTGAGGGTCAGTCAGAAAAAAGCAATTGACGCGCTTATGAAATACGACAACGGTATTCTGAGCGCGGCGACCGCGTTCGGTAAGACCGTGGTCTGCGGCAATCTGATTGCCAAACGGCGCGTCAACACGCTGATTCTTCTTGAATCATCATCTCTGATTGAGCAATGGGAGAAATCACTTTCCACATTCCTTGCGGTTGACGAGGAGTTGCCGGAATATAAAACGAAGACTGGACGCACCAAGAAACGCAAAAGCATAGTTGGTGTTATTCAAGGAGCCAAGGACACATCCACCGGCATCGTAGATATTGCTATGGTGGGCTCATTGTATAAAAAGGGAGAACTTCACCCACGGCTGAAGGATTACGGAATGGTGCTCGTTGATGAATGCCATCACAGCGCCTCCGCCACCGTCAGCAGAATCCTGCGGGAAATTCCCGCGAAATATGTTTATGGCGTAACGGCCACACCTTTTCGCGGCGATGGCCTTGAGAGAATAAATGAGATGCTGCTTGGGCCGGTCCGCTTTGAATATACTGCAAAGGAAAAAGCTGAAGAGCAGGGTATTGACCATCTGATTGTGCCGCGTTTCACGCGCGCGGTCAGTCCTCACGGTCGGGATAAGCTCCATATTAACGAGGCTTATGAAATCATCCGTAGCAACGAGTTCCGAAATGAGCAAATCGTTGATGATATCAAGGAATGTATCGCGGCAAAGCGCACTCCGGTTGTCCTGACTCGTTTCACCGACCATGCAGACGTGCTCTACGAATTGCTCAAGGGCTGCGCGGACAATGTATTCTTGCTGACTGGTAATAAATCAAAAAAAGAACAGAGAGGGTTGCGCGCTCAAATGGACGCAGTCCCGATTGCCGAAACGCTCATACTGATTGCCACCGGGCAACTAATCGGAGAAGGCTTTGACTATCCGAGGCTGGATACATTGATTATGGCAGATCCGGTTGCGTGGAAAGGTGTCGTGGAGCAATATGCCGGCAGATTGAACCGTGACTTCGAAGGTAAGCAGAATGTCATGATTTATGACTATATCGATGCCAACATTCCCGTGTTCGACAATATGTATGCTAAGAGGATGAAGGCGTATAAGCGCATCGGTTACAAGCTTTACGATGATAATCCTGTTGGAAAGCAATCTGTGAATGCAATATTCGATTCCGACAGCTATAGTCCTGTATATGAACAGGATCTAAAAGAGGCGCTCAGCGATATTGTTATTTCGAGTCCTACGCTTGGCAAGCGCAAGGTTATGCGAATGCTGAAATTACTGCGTGAACGGCAGGACGCCGGCGTTAGAGTGACAATTGTTACCTGGCATCCAAATGCGTATATATATGGTTCCGATGAACATCGGATTGAGTTGATGGAGGATTTACGCAACGCCGGTATAAACATTCAACTCGTAGAAGACAACTGCGAGCACTATGCCGTTATAGACAATAAGATCGTATGGTACGGCAGTATGAATCTTCTATCCAAGGATGATGTTGAAGATAACATTATGCGCGTTGTGAGCGAGCGGATTGCCGCAGAGCTGTTGGAGTTGACCTTCAAGAAAGGAAATCAGCTTCAGCAGTATGCATTGCCTTTGGAATAATGGAAAATGCACAGCCCCCGGATTAATCTGTGCATTGTATCAATTTGATGTGCCTCACACACTACAAGGGAACTGGTTTTTACCAGTTCCCTTCGTTTTAGGCTAAATAATACAGATAATTACCCTTTTTTACGTTTGATAATCGCAGGTAATTATCACCAAATACAAAGAATTATGGGTTAGAATTAGGGTAATTATTAGGGGAGTTTTTAGCTTATTATACAGATTTTTACCCTTTTTTACAAAATAATAAAATGACTTGCTATTGTCCCACTTTGAACTGCTAAAAGACGTCGGCTCGAAGTACCACTAATCTCATCACCCCTCAACGTGTTGGTGTAACTTAGCTGGGAGCCCGAATAAGGCGCTCAAGAGGCCCTCTAACTTGACAACCTAATAGTAGCACAGTTGGTAGTGCATACGGTTCGCATCCGTAAGGTCAAGGGTTTGAATCCCTCCGTCTCCACCATAAGCCTTTTTCGGCACTTTATTGCTGGAAAAGGCTTTCCTGTTGTTCAAAATAAAGATAGGAGCGTAAATATGACATTTTGCGGGGTCTTTTCCAATTATTATGGAAACTTCGACCAATTTAGCATATAATAAATACGATGAGAACTATAAACGGACTGGTCAGTATACATATGTGAGGTAACGATATATGGAAGGTTGTTGTTTCGAGTACATAAACAAAACACTGGCATTCTATAAGAATACTCTAAGCGTAGGTTTTGAAAACGATTTTTTCAAAGAAGGCAATTCTGAAGAAATGATATTGCGTAGGTTAGAGAGAGCGGCTAAGGATGAGGCCTGCGGAGACC
>CAYWJS010000007.1:0-40167 GCA_964458855.1 uncultured Erysipelotrichia bacterium | reverse complement strand
TGAATTCATAATTTGAGCAACTTGTTTTTGGCTAGGAACTCTTCCCATTTGAGCCATCATTGTTTTAATCATTTGCTCATTAATTGGAGGGTTCTTTTTTAAGTAGCGCATCATGTAATGACGTGCCAAGAAAAACCCTAAAACTGCTCCAATTATAAGTCCAATTGTTATATATAAAATATCCATCCACATATTAATTTCCTCCTTTTAAGTTTAAATAATCTTTCAACCAACAATATTTTCCATCATCAAAATTAACAATAAAAAATCTTTCATTATATTCATTTAAAACATCAACAAATTCAAAATCACCAGTTGTTTCTAAACTAATATATATGTTTTTAACTTCAAGTTTATCTACTGCTTCATCTTTTTTTATGATATGAATTTCATTCTCTTTACTGTAATGAGAAAAATTTTTATAACTATTATAAATATATTCATTAATACCACTTGTATTTAATTTCCCAGAAATACTTTTAAATTTACGTATTGCAAAACTAAGATCACTTTCATCACCATGATATATTTCATCAAGTGTTTTGTATAAAACACTTGGTTTATTTTTATAATACATAGCAATTTGTTGGTTTATTAAGAAAATGAAATACTTTTTCATAAAAACACCTCAATCATGATAAATATATCATATATATTCTTTTATTTCAAACAAAACTAGTTTAAGACTTTCAAGATATATTCTGCTAAGTCATGAGGTGTAAAACGACAATATTTTAATAAATCTTCTTTGCTTCCAGAACGCGCAAATTCATCAATTCCAATTTGGTAAAAGTTTTTACCAAAATTAATACTTGTTGCTCCAAGTTCAATCATAAATACTTTTGTGTTTTCAGGAATTATTTTTTCTTGGTAAGTTTTTGGTTTTTTCTTGAAAAGCTCATAAGAAAACAAACTTACAACACGGCTATCAATATTGTGTTTTAAAAGTTCTTCTTGGGTTTTTAAAGCAAGCTCTACTTCACTTCCACTTGCAAGTAAAATTAAGTCTAATTTTTCTTTTTCAGAGCTTACTACATAAGCACCATCTTTAACTTTAGATGTGTTAGTTTTATCTAAAGTCTTTACATTTTGTCTTGTAAGTACAATAATTGTTGGTCCTTTTTTATTTTCAAGAGCAATTTTAAATGCTCCAATCGTTTCCTTTTGATCTGCTGGACGAAGTACTACTGTATTTGGAATAAGTCTTAAAGATGCAAGTTGTTCAATTGGTTGATGTGTTGGACCATCTTCACCAACTAAAATTGAATCATGAGTAAAAATATAAATTACTGGAAATCCCATTAAAGCACTCATTCTAATGCTTGGACGCATATAATCACTAAATACTAAAAATGTTGAACCAAATGGACGTAGTCCTCCGTGTAAACTAATTCCGTTTAATATTGCTCCCATTGCAAATTCACGAACACCAAACCAAATATTTCGTCCCTGATAATTTGTTTCAGGTAAAATATCATGAGCATCTTTAATATATGTTTTAGTTGAAGCAGAAATATCTGCACTTCCCCCAATTAAATAAGGAAGTTTTTTGCAAATAATATTTAAAACATTACCAAGAGCATTTCTTGTTGCAATAGTTTCTTCTTTTTTTAGTTTTTTAAACTCTTTTTCATAATCAAAATTGATTTCTAGATTTATTCCACTTATTAACTCTTTTGCAAGTTGAGGATATTTCTTTTTGTAACGATTAAATAAATTTTGCCATGCATTATATTTTGCTGTGTTTACTTTCGTTATTTCTGCAAAGTCTTCATAACAAGCTATTGGAGCACTAAACTCAGAATAATTCCATTCTAAGTTTTCCCTCAAAATATTATATGAATCATCACTAAGTGGTGTCCCATGAATAACATTTGTACCTTCTTCTTTTGCTCCCTCTCCAATTGTTGTATTTACTTTAATTAAAGTTGGTTTGTCAAGAGTTCTTTTTGCTTTATTTATTGCCCGCTTTAGAGCATTTAAATTATTTCCATCTTTTATTTCAATTGTCTGCCATCCATATGCTTCGTATCGCTTTAAAACATCTTCTGTAAATGTAAAACTTGTTGGCCCATCAAGACTTATATTATTTGAATCATATAACACAATAAGTTTTCCAAGTTTTAGGCGCCCAGCAAGACTTGATGCCTCACTTGCAACCCCTTCCATTAAATCTCCATCACTAGATAATACGAAAGTGTAGTGATCAATAATATTAAAGTTTTCTTTATTAAATTTATTTGCTAAAATACGTTCTGCTAAAGCCATCCCAACAGCCATAGCAAGGCCTTGTCCTAAAGGACCAGTTGTTGCATCAACTCCAGGTGTTACTTTATACTCTGGATGACCAGGAGTAATACTATTTAGTTTTCTAAACTTTTTTAAATCATTAAGTTTAATATTAAATCCAGCAAGATGAAGTGCTGCATAAAGCATCGCAGAACCATGACCCGCAGAAAGCACAAAACGATCTCGGTTAAACCACATTGGATCTTCTGGGTTGTATTTCATTACATCATGATAAAGTGTGTAAACAATAGAAGTTGCACCCAGTACAATTCCTGGATGTCCGCTTTTTGCTTCTCTTATTTCGTCCATTGCAAGCATTTTTATTGCTTTAATTGTTAAATTATTATTAGTCATATATTCACCTACTCTATTTTATATATTTTTACACTTAAATCTGTTGTATCTAAAACTGCATATGTGTTTTTCATGAAACCTCTACCACGTGTTAAACTACCAGGATTTATAAATAAAATATCATTTATAATTTCATATCCTGGATAATGAGTATGACCAAAGCATACTACATCAGCAGAAATCTCTTCTGCTTTTTGGTATAATCTGTCTAATTCATACTTTACATTATATTTGTGACCATGGCTAATAAAAAACTTTTTATTATCAATAACTGTTACAATTTCCTCAGGGATTTTTTGGTCAAAATCACAATTTCCTCGTACCGCATAAATTCCTTTTAACTCCTTTAGTTTTAATCCTGAATCTCCACAATGAATAACTTTATCAAATTTATCAGTTTTAATAACCTCTCTTATTATTTCTTTATTTCGATGAGAATCACTAATAATTAGTATTTTCATTTTATCTCCTCACTAATATCATAGCAAAAAAAAGACCATTTTTAAATGGTCTAATTTATTTCTTTAATTTTTTCGTCTCCAACATAAAAGATAACACTTTTTACATCTTCATTTTCTGTTAAGGAGTATGCTATTGAATATAATACTTCTTCTAAAATTTCTGAAGTATTAATATCAGCTAAAATATACTTATTAAAATTTAATGTTGCTTTTCCATCTTCTAAAGTGTAGTTTTCAAGATTTGTTGATGGATGAATTAAACTTAAAAGACGAGAGTTTATTGATGGTCCACTTATTAACTCTTCAATAATAATTTTTACTTTATCTTTATTTTTTTCTTTGTTGTTAATATATTTTGTAACAGGAACATAATATGAATTTCCATTGCTTTTTCCAACATAATAAACAGTATATTTATCAATATCTTTAGTATTTACAATATGATATTCTTTGTTAATTCCAATATCACGGGAAAGCATTGCTGGTAAATTTCTTTTTGTCTTTGGAAGTTCAGTTAAAACTTTTCCCTCCACTTTTAAAATAACATAATCTACTTCTTTTAAAGCGGTAAGGGAATATACTAAAGATTCAATAAGTTCTTCTTCATAATTTTGATCATAATCTAAAAAGTCTTTTGAAAAATTAACTGTTAAAACTTTATCTTTATAACTAATATCTTTTAGTTCAGCGAAAGAAGGAATAAGTGCACGAAAACCATGAGGAATACTAAATTCTTGTCCTCCTATTGTTAAAATGTCTATTATCTCTTTTGCTACATCAATTGTTGTTTTCGCATTAATTGGAACCTTTGTCATTGCAACATATCCATTTTTATCTAAAAGAAAAATTTCTTGATAAACTATATCTTCAACCTCATCTATATATTCCAGTTCTTGGCGTGGATTAACCTTTAAGGTATAAATTGTACTATTATCATAAACTTGAAATATAACACCAACAATAATTGTTAAAATAATTGTTGTAATTTTTCGGTTAAAATACTTTTTCATATTTTCACCCCATATTCTAATAAATATTTATGAATATAAAGTAAAAAAAATAACAGAAAAAACCACCTTTTTTGGTGGTTTATAATGTAAACTCGTTAAGTCGTAACAGTTCAACAACAGCCTGCGCTCTACCCTTTACACCTAATTTTTGCATAACATTAGAAATATGATTTCTAACTGTTTTTTCACTTATATTTAATTCAAGTGCTATTTCCTTTGTTGTTTTATTTTTTATTAATAAATCAAAAACTTGTCTTTCCCTTTTTGTAAGTAACCCTTGAGACATAACACTACCTCCCCACCTCAAATTTCCAAGAGGTTCTTTCATAGTAGTGTATGTTAAAACAATTCATAAGTGAAAATTATTGCCTATTTATTAATTATTTTTTGTAAATTTAAAGCTACTTCCTTTGGAATTATTTTAGTAAGTTCTTCTAGTGTTGCTTTTTTTATGTTTTCTAAAGAACCAAAATGTTTAAGAAGTTTTTTTCTGCGAGTAGGTCCTATTCCTTTTATTTTATCTAAAATACTTTCTGTTTGCCCTTTTTTTCTTAATAGTCTATGATAATTAATTGCAAAGCGGTGAGTTTCTTCTTGAATGCGAGTTAAAAGGTAAAAAGCATTAGATTTAGGATCTATTTTTACATTCTTAAAAGTTTTTCCATAAATTACTTCACTTGTCTTATGTTTTTCATCTTTTTTTAGAGCAATAACTGGGATATCCATATTTAATGAAGTAAGAACATTTAATGCTGCCCTTAGTTGTTGATAACCGCCATCAACAATAATTAAATCAGGTCTTTCTAAATTTTCTTTTAAAATTCGGAAATATCTTCTATAAAGCACTTCTTCCATACTATGGTAATCATCAGATTGAGATACAGTTTTTATTTTATATTTTCGGTATTCACGTTTTGCTTGTCTACCATTTATAAAAACAACCATACTGCTTACAGGATTTGTTCCTAAAATATTTGAATTATCAAACGCTTCAATTCGGTATGGTGTTTTAATATCTAAAATTTCTCCAAGCTCAATTATTGCCCCTTCAGTTCTTTTTTCACTTCGTGTAAGTAACGCGAGTTTTTCTTTTAAAAGCTCTTTTGCATTTTCTGTTGCAAGATCTAAAAGTTTTCTTTTAACTCCTTTTACTGGACTTATAATATTTTTGCTAATAGTATCTTTTAATATATTTAAATCAACAATATCAGGTACAATAATTTCCTCAGGAATTAAATTATTTTCATAAAATGTTCCGATGTATTTTAAAAGTTCATTAGATACTTCATCGAGTATTGGTACAATTTCATAATGACGAGTTAGAAGTTTTCCACATCGAATGTGAAAAACTTGGATTGAAAGCCAACCATCTTTTTCAAAATATCCAAATACGTCTCGGTTTTTGTTATCCTTAGTTTCAACCTTTTGTTCTTCAGTAATTTGGTTAATTTGGCTTATTAAATCTCTGTATTCCCGTGCTTTTTCAAAATTTAAAGCATGACTTGCCTCATCCATCTTCTTTTCAAGCTCTTTTACAACCTTTGTCGTATTACCATTTAGAAATGTTCTTACCTCTGTTACAACTTTTTCAATTGTCTTTTTATTTACGTTTTCTATACAATGTCCTAGACAAAGACCTAAATGATAATATAAACAAGGTTTTTTAGGAATATTTTTACACTTTCTTAAAGGAAAAATGTTATTAAGCAAGTTGACAGTATCACGTGCTGCTGTAACATTTGGGTAAGGACCAAAAAGTTCACCTTTGGCACTCTTTTTATCAAGAACTCTTACCACTTTAAGCATTGGATATTTTTCATCTGTAATCATAATATAAGGATAAGTTTTATCATCACGATACATAATGTTATATTTAGGGTTGTGCTCTTTTATTAAATTAAGTTCTAAAACAAAAGCTTCCGTTTCAGAATTTGTGATAATATATTCAAAATCAGAAATTTCCCGAACAAGCATGCCTGTTTTTCCTATATGCTTTCCTCGAAAATAACTTGCAAGTCTATTTTTAAGTTTCTTTGCTTTTCCAACATATATTACAATACCATTTTTATTTTTCATCAAATAACATCCTGGTTTGTTTGGTACAAGTTTTAATTTTTCCTTTAGCATAATATCACCGCTTTTATTATAACACAATTACTCCAACACCCACTCATAAACGCAAAGCTTTATTGGTCCCTTTTTTCCTATTTTATAGTTGTTTTGAACAACTATAACATCTATTAGTTTAAGTCCTGAATTTTCACAGGTTTTTCTTGAAGGAATATTTGTAGCGTCACATGTAATTAATAAGCGTTTCATATCATGAGCAAGAGCAACTAATTTAATAATTAAACAAGCTTTTTGAGCATACCTATTTCCCCGAAATCTCGGCTTTATTTCATACCCAATACTTCCCATATAATAGGTATTTTCATTATAACCTATTCGAATATCAATATGACCTACTTTAGTATTTGTATTATGCAAAAATATTGTGTAATGATAAGAAGGAAGAAGGCCATATTCTATATTTCCAGGATCTCTTGCTCTTATTCTTAAATCAAGTTCTCCATCAGTTAAATAAGAACAATCTTTAAATTGAATCATAAATCCTCCTTTATGGTGGTTCTCACTATAAATTTTATGACTCAAAAATAAAAAGGGGCATGTTTTTTACCCCTTTTTTCTTATTTAGATGCCTAATTCAAACTTTAATTGTGGCCCCTTTGGTTTGTAGTCTTTCATCTTAAAATCATCTAATCTATATGAATAAAAGTCAGTTTTATCAGTATCTAAAATTAATTTTGGTTCTAAATCACTTGGTTCTCTTTTTAAAAGTTCTTCTGCTTGTTCTAGATGACGATCATAAATATGCAAATTTTGTACAAAGTGAATAAACTTTCCTGGGATATATCCTGTTGCTTTTGCCACCATCATTTGTAGTGCTACATACTGCATTTTATTAATATGTCCTGCTACCAAATAATCAGAAGATCTTTGAATTAAAGTTAAGTCTAAATATTGATCTCTTACAGTCCAAAGTGTTAAAAATGCACATGGTTTCAAACCTTTTGTTGTAAGAAAATCTTCTTCTTGCCATAAGTCTATTTGATGACGCCTTCCATATGGATTCTTAGTAAGTCCTTCCAATAATTTATCCATCAATTTATACTTTTTTACTGTCGCCCCATATCTTTGTCCAATCGTTCCATCACCAATGTCCCAATCATCCCACCAATGAACATTGTATTTTTCTTTTAAATCTTTTAAGTCATTAGATTGATCTTGATAAATCCACAAAATCTCTTTTACCCCACTTTTCCACGGAATCGGACGCAATGTTGTAATTGGAATTTCCGCTTTACTAATATCATACTCTTCTACTACTTGTGTAACATAAATCGTATATGCTGGTGTTCCATCTTTGTAGACTGGTCTTACTTTCCCATTTTTATCAGTAGACCCTTCTTTTAAAATCCTGGTGATGTTTTCAATAAAAATCCGATCTGCTTTATTCATACTTCTCTCCCCTTATATGTGCTACTAAAGATATAACATAAGCAAACATATGTTTCAATTCATTTGTAAAAATTTTTTTATTTTTAATAAAAAAAGATACTTATTAAAGTATCTTTAGTTAGTTTCAATCCATTGTTTTAACATTTCTTTTGGTAAAAATCCAACTGTTTGTTTTTGGACTAATCCATTATTAAATAAAATTAAGGTTGGAATGCTCATAACTCCATATTCTTGAGCAATTTCAGATAACTCATCTACATTTACTTTTACTATTTTTACTTTTCCTTTAAGTTCTTCTGCAAGATTATCTAATACTGGTCCAAGCATCTTACACGGACCACACCAATCAGCATAAAAATCAACTAAAACTAAACCTTCGCGAATTAAATCAGAAAAATTATCTTTATTTGCATATTCAACCATATTAAACCTTCCTTTCTTTTTACAGGTAAATTATATCACACTAAAATTTTTGGTAAAGTAAAATGCTTATTCTATTTCAGATTCGTTTTCTGTTTCATTTTCAATTTCATTTTCCGTTTCTTGTTCTTCCTCATTATGAGATCTATATTTTTCTAAAACTGATTCAATGTTTTCAATCTTTAATTTTTCACTTGCAACTAACTTATCAATTACTCGAACAGTTACTATTTTATGTTTTAACATCACATCTAGTGCCTCTAAATTAATCGTATTTGAATCAGTATCTGAATCAAATTTATTTTTTAAATCAGCAATTTCTTCCATCGCAGTAAGTTGACGCTTAAAAACTTTGCTAACAATTGGGGTTTCATTTACAATAATTGGTGCAACAGTTGATTTATTTACTGATTTATAATTAAAAACTGGTAAAGTTACAAAAAACAAAATAAAGTAAATTATAATATACATCCGAACAAAACTAAGACCAGCAGCAATAAATCTAAATGGAAGTCCTACAAAAGGAAGAAGAACACGGAAAATCCAAGTAATAACTTTTGTTACTGCTTCAACTATTCTTAAAATTATGTATAAAACAGAAAAAACAATTAAAAATGCCAATAGTTCATAAACAAAGATATTAATAACTGTAATTCCCTTGAAAAATTCACCAAAATTTAATATTGGTAACTTATCATAAAGAAATAAAGCAACTGGTTCTTTAAATAAGAAAGCAATAATTATAATTGCAAAAAAACCAACAAATAAAACTATTTCACCCAAAAGCCCCCGCATAAATCCACGTACTAAGGCATAGGCAAGTAAAAACATAATTGCTATATCCAACCAATTCATACTTACACCTCACAATTATTATAACAAATATACCTTATAATAAAAACAAAAATATGAATATTCTACATTTTTTGACTTTACTAAAATCATAGTTGTGCTATAATATCAAACGTTAAAAGGAGAAATATTATGATTTATTATTGTTATTCAATAAAAGATCGAGTATTTTACGAAGAAATGGAATACGCAAAAGAATTAGGAAATTATATTTTCTATAATCAAGATAATGACTTATTTTTAGATAAAGATGAAAATGTTATTGATATTAAAGGAAAAACTATTTTTGCAAGATCAGGTATTTTACAATATGAAAAGTTAATAGATGCAATTATAAGACATGGTGGTAAATCTATTACTAATAAAGAAGATTTTGATAAAGTCTTAAATTGGCCAAAATATTTAAAAACTGAACGAAAAATGATCTTAGCAAGTGGTAAAGATTTAATAAATGCAAGAGAAGCTCTAACTTCTATTTTCAAATCTGATAAAGTATTTTTTAAAACTAAACAAAAAAATTTTAGTAATATTGTTAAATTAGAATAACTTTTAAATATAAATTCTAGTTTAGTAAAAACTATAGAAGTTCATCAAAATGAGGATTTTATTATTAGTGAAGAAGTCCAAATAATAGCTGATAAATATGGAAATCAAGAATATCGTACTTTTATTGTTAATGGTGAAATATTAAATATCTCTCGTATTCATAATTATTTATTAGAAAAAACACCAGAAAAAGTACTTGAAAAAGCACGCGAAGTAGTAAACATTTTAAATAAAGCAGATTTTCCTAAAAATTATATTTTAGATTTATTTGTTTATAAAGAAAATGAAAATATTAAAGTTGATATATTAGAATTAAACCCAATTGAATGTTCAGGTACTTACCTTTATAATAGTCCTTTCCTAAAAAAATATGATTTAATTCATGAAGACTTATTAGGTAGCGTTCCAATTGAAAAAATAAAATATGGGGACTTTTAAAAATTTAGTACTGATGTAGCAGTTAAAATGAGACCATCTATTATTTTAGAATATCTAGGCGGATTTGCAGCAGATCTTATGAGTATGAGGTTGTTTGAAAATGCAACAGGTAAAAATGCGGCCATTCATTTAAATTACGGATTAGATTTTGACTTATATGATTTTTTTGATGAAGAAGTTGACTTAAATATGAGTGATTTTATAGATAGAAAAGAATAGTTAACTGGCTATTCTTTTTTATTTGGGCTTTATTTAATAAAAGTGTTATAATTATTTTATGAGGTGGCTTTTATGTATAAAACCATTACTGTGAATGATGAAACCTTAAAGAAAATGAAAAACTTTTACCAAGAAAAACTTGTTGCTAAAAAGATTCCTTATGTATTGTTTCAAGCAAAAGATGAAGATGTAACAATTACTGCATATGAATCAAAAAAGGTTTTATTTCAAGGAAAAAATGCGGAAATAGAAGCAAAAATGTGGGATACATTTAAACAAGATGATTTGTATTATACAAGTAGTATTGGTTCCGATGAAGTTGGAACAGGAGACTATTTTGGACCAATTGTTGTTACTGCTTGTTTTGTATTAAAAAATGACATAAAAGAGTTAGAAAAGCTTGGTGTTAATGATTCTAAAAAGATAACTGATGAAAAAATATTAAAAATTGCACCACATCTTTTAAAAAAACTAATCTACTCTTCACTTATTGTTACAAATGAAGAATATAATAAAAACTACAGTAAAAACTTCAATCTAAATAAAATGAAAGCAATTCTTCACAATAAAGTTTTAGTTGATATAACAAAAAAAGTTAAAGATTATGATTTTATTATTGTTGATAAGTTTGCAAAAGAAAGCAATTACTTTAAATACCTAAAAGAGACAAAAACTATTGTTAAAGATATTACTTTCTTAGAAAAAGCAGAAAATAAACATTTAAGTGTTGCAGCATCAAGCATTATTAGTCGCTATATTTTCTTAAAAGAAATAAAAAAATTAAGTGATAAACTAAAAATTAATCTTCCTTTAGGTGCAGGAAACAAGGTAGATAAAACTGCAAAAATGTTAATTGATAAATACGGTGAAGATATATTAAAAAGTATTGCAAAATATAATTTTAAAAACACAAAAAAAATCAAGGTATTATAACCTTGATTTTTTTTATTTGCTTTCAAACATTGTTACCTTATCCATATATTCTTTTGCTTTATCAGTTTCTCCAACACTCATATAATAGTTATAAACTATGTTATCTAATTCTTCGTTTCTATAAACACCTTTTTCAAAAAAGCCAAGATAAACAATTCCTATTGTTAAAACAAGCATTGCAATAAAACCATTAATTATGTTAAATATGTCACTCTTTTGTTCATAACCAACAGTAATTGCCATTAAAAGTCCACCAATAAAGCCACCAATATGTGCGGCAACATTGATTCCCGGAATAATAAAACCTAAAAGTAGATTTAAAACTAAAATTGTAACAGCATTATTAAAAAAGCTACTTCCTAAAACTGCTCTGTTATTATAACCAAAGTAAATTAAAGCACCAAGTAATCCAAATAAAGCACCACTTGCACCAGCACTTATCTCATTTACAAAAATAATTGAAAATAAGCTTCCCATAATACCACTAAAAATATAAATTAAGAAAAATCTTATACTTCCATAAAACATTTCAAGTTGGGACCCAATTATATATAAAGCATAGTTATTAAAAGCAAAGTGTATTAAACCAATATGAATAAACACAGATGTAAGAATACGATAATATTCTCCTGCTCTTACAAGAGGTGTGTATAAAGCTCCTGCTTCAATTAAAGAAATGATATTATTGGATCCAAATCCAAAAAATTCAAGCCAAAGAAAATACAATAAATTAATTAACAAGAAAAGTGTAGTTACATATGGTTTTCTTTCTTTAAAAATCTTTTGCACTCGGTATGATTCTTCTAAATTCTTTTTGTTTATATCTGATGTGATTTTCATAAATAGTTCAATTCCTTCTTGAGTAAATTCTAATTCTTTTTCAGCATCTGGAAAATATTCATTTAATTTTGAAAGCTCTTTTTCATCATAAATATTTAAATATTTATGATTTTTTTCTATTATATCTTCAATATTTTCAGAACTATTTACATATATATTTACTGTAGACATAAAAAGTGAATATGTCTTTAGGCGAATTCTATTGACTATTTTCTTTGCAACAAAAATATCATTATTTAATTGATTTTCATTTAAAATCTCACGAGTTACAATTCTTACAATTTTATGCTTATTTTTAAAATTTTCAAGCCATATCTCATTTTTTAATCCTGACATAATAATAGGCTTATAATTTTTCTTAGTAATAAAATAATGTAACAATTTCATAACAATTTCATTTTTTTCTTCCATGTTTAATTTCAAGATTATCCCTACTTTCAAAAAATATATTAAAGGAGATTTGATATGAGAAAATATGGAATCCACATTTTCGTTTTATCATTCTGGCTTTTATCCTTAATATTTATTAGAACTGACACCATATATTTAAAGGATTTAAACACTCCTTGGTTTATGGTGCCACCAATTATTTTCAATATTATTACAATAATTGCTTTAATTTATCTTACTTCTAGTATTATTATGATTTATAAAAAATGCAAGTTTAACACAAAAGCAAGAAATTATTATTTAACACTACTTATAAATTATGTAGTTTATCAATTATATCGTTTTTTTATATTTGTTAAAAACAATTTAGCATTCAGTTTTTTAACTGCAGCAATATTATTTGTAAGTAGCTTCTATTTATATTATGAAACAAAAAAGGAAGAACAAGAAGCTAGTAGATTATTAAAACCATATATTTGGTTAAATACATATATTTTAATTTTAACAATGATAATTTATCTATTAAATTATTGAGTTTTTAGACTTTCTAAAATATCACTAAATTTCTTTGGAAGTGGTGCAGTAAATTCTAAGTATTCAGAAGTTTTAGGATGATTAAAACCTAAAGTTTTTGCATGAAGAAGCTGACCATTATTTCCTAACTTTTTACCACTTCCATACAAAGGATCATCACAAACAGGATGACCAATATACTTCATATGTACCCTAATTTGATGTGTGCGACCTGTAATAAGTGTGCACTCAACAAGTGTGTAGTCGCTAAAACGTTCTAAAACTTTAAAGTGAGTTATTGCATTTTTACTATTTATACTTGTTACAGTCATTTTCTTTCTATTTTTTGGATCGCGTCCAATTGGTGCATCTATTATCCCCTCATTATGAGGTATTACACCTTTGACTAAAGCAACATATTTTCTTAAAACTGTTTTTTCTTTTAATTGGCGTGCTAAAGATTCATGGGCAAAGTCATTTTTTGCAACCATTATAAGCCCACTAGTGTCTTTATCAAGACGATGAACAATACCTGGACGAATTACACCATTAATCGTACTTAAATCTTTAGCATGCGCCAAAATTGAATTAACCAATGTATTTTCTTTATGACCAAAGGCAGGATGTACAACTAAACCACTTGGTTTATTAATAACAATAACATCTTTATCTTCATAAATAATATCTAAATCCATCTTTTGTGGCTTTAGTTCTATTTTTTCTGGCTCTGGAATAGCTACATTTACTTTATCAGAAAGTTTCAAACGGTAATTTACCTTTACCTTTTTTCCATTAACTAAAATGTTTCCGTCTTTTACAAGTTTTTGGATATAAGTTCTGCTTAGTTCTAACTTGTTATTTAAAAATTTATCAATTCTTTCACCAGTATCATCAGTAATAATAAATTCTTTATTTTTCACGTTTTTGCTTCCTTATTGTTCCTATAGTAAATAATATAAGTCCAATTATAATTAGGCTATCTGCAAGATTAAAAACTGGAAAATTATAACCAAAAATATTAAAATCTAAAAAGTCAGTAACTGCTTGAAAAAGAATTCGGTCAATAAAATTACCAATGATACCAGCAGAAAGTAAACCTAAAGATATATAAGTAAAACGTGAGTATTCTTTTTTCTTATATAAAAAGTCCAGTATATAAACTAATACGGCAACTGTAATAATATAAAACAAAATCATTTGATCTTGTAAAATTCCCCATGCAGCACCAGTATTTTGAACACTTGTAAGAGAAAAGAAATTAGGAATAATAGAAATTGATTCACCAACAGAAATAAGTGTTCTAACTAAATGTTTTGTTATTTGGTCTAAAAAAACAAAAACTACTACCAAAATATAAAATATTTTCATGCGTATCACCTTTATTTATTATAGCATGAAAATATAATAAAAGAAGTTAAAAAAGTCCAATATTGGACTTTTATTTTATTTATAAATCATATATTTCTCTAATGCCTGAGGTGTTAATTTATAAATGGTATCACAACTTCTTTAATATATTTTCAATCATGAGAAATACTAATAATTGTTGCTTTAAAATCTTTAAGGACATTTCTAATAACTGGATTAAACAGTAGGCTTAAATTTCTAACATATAACCACCAGTTATTATTTTTTATTATAATATATTTTTTACAAATAAAAAAAGGTGAATTTATTCACCTTTTTTCCTTTCTACCAATACTCCTACTTCGTGACCATTAATATCAAATTTTTCTAAAATTCCAGATTTAATAATTATTTCATCAGCAAGAGTTTCTGTTTTTATAAATTCAGAATGTTCTTCTACTGCTTCTAATACTTCATTTGTTGGTTCAAGATAAATACTTATTCGATCAGTTACTTCAAAATCATGAGCTTTTCGTAAATTTTGAACTTTTGAAACTAGTTCACGAGCAAGACCTTCATTAATTAACTCATTTGTTAAAGTAGTATCCAAAATCACAAATTTATTTTCTAACATTTGTACATTAAATCCTTCTTTAGAGATGATTCTAATATCAATCATGTCTTTATTTATTTCGTATTCTGTGTTGTTTAAAGTTATTGTTTTTATAAATTCAGAAGTTGTAGCTTCACGAGCATAATTAGGATTATTCTTTAAATATTCAGCAAATTTTCCAATATTAGGTCCCATAATTGGTCCTGCTACTTTATAGTTTGGTTTAACTTCAAAATTCATAAATTTATCAAGATTTTTTTCATAAACTATTTCTTTAATATTTAACTCTTCTTTAATTAAATCCTCTAAGTCTTTAATTGTTTTTTCATATTTTCCATCCACAATTATCTTTGTTAGTGGTTGACGAACCTTAATTTTAGCTTCCTCTCTTGCTGCGCGACCTAAACTAATAAGGTCCCTTACCAAATCCATTTTTTCTTCTATTTCTGGAAAATCTAACTCTGAATTATATTTTGGGTAATCTTCTAAATGAACTGATTCTTTACCTGTTAGATTTTGATATATTTCTTCTGAGATGAAAGGCACAATTGGAGCGATTAATCTTGATAATCCTTCTAAAACCTCATAAGTTGTGTTATAAACTGCACGTTTGTCATCATCTAACTTGCTTGCCCAAAATCTTCTTCTGTTTCGTCTAATATACCAGTTAGATAATTCTTCATCAACAAACTTTTGGATTGCCCTAACTGCCTTTGTAACATCATATTCATCAAGACTTTCAGTAACATATTTAACTAAGTTATTATATTTTGATAAAACCCACTTATCAATTTCAGGACGCATTTCATATGGCACGAAAAATTCACGTGGATCAACATTATCAGTATTAGCGTAAAGTGCAAAGAAATTATAAGTATTTTTTAATGTATTAAAAAACTTTGAATAAACTTCTTTTAAACCATCAATATCAAACTTTGTTGGAAGCCATACAGGAGAAACATATGCTAGATACCAACGCAATGTATCTGCTCCGTACTCTTCAATCAACGCAAAAGGATCTAGGGCATTTCCTCTTGATTTACTCATCTTTTGTCCATGTTTATCAAGTAACATATCATTAACCAAAACGTTTTTAAAAGAACTTTCTCCTGTTAAAAATGTAGATATTACAAGAAGTACATAAAACCATCCTCTTGTTTGGTCTACTCCTTCTGAAATAAAATCAGCTGGAAACTGTTCTTTAAATAATTCTTCATTTTCAAATGGATAATGATATTCAGCAAATGGCATACTTCCTGAATCAAACCATACATCAATTACTTCAGGAACCCTTGACATAATGTTGTCACATTTTGGACACTTAATGTGGACATTATCAACATATGGTCTATGCAGTTCAATATTTTCATCAATATTTTCAATAGCTTTTTCTACTAACTCTTTTCTTGAACCAATACATTCTAAATGACCACAACTACATCTCCAAATATTTAAAGGAGTTCCCCAATAACGGTTTCTTGAAATTGACCAATCATTTAAATTTTCAAGCCAATTTCCAAAACGTTTTTCCCCTACATAACTTGGATACCAATTAATCTTTTTATTGTTTTCGATAAGTTTATCTTTTAGTTTTGTAACTTCAATATACCAACTTGGTTTTGCATAATAAAGTAATGGTGTTTTACAACGCCAACAATGTGGATAGTTGTGTTCTATTTTTTCCTTTTTAAATAGTTTATCATTTTCTTTTAAGTATTTAATTATTTCTTCTTCAGCTTGAAAAACATTTATTCCTTCCCATGGACCAGTTGTATATACTCCATCTTCTGAAACTGGATTTATAACTGGAAGATCATATGTTTTTCCTACCTCATAGTCATCAGTACCAAACGCAGGTGCAATATGAACAATACCTGTTCCATCTTCCATTGTTACAAAATCAGCACATGTAACATAAAATGCCTTTTTATCAGGAGTAATAAATGGAAGTAATTGTTCATATTCAGTGTATTCAAGATCTTTTCCTAAATATTCTTTTAAAATTTTTGCTTCCTCTCCTAAAATTTTAGAAACTAATGCTTTAGCAAAAATAAATTTATATCCTCTACTTTCAGCAAGCACATATTTTTCATTTGGGTGAACTGCTAAAGCAACGTTTGAAATTAAAGTCCAAGGAGTTGTTGTCCATACTAAAAAGTATGCATCTTCTTTTTTCATTTTCATTGGGACAATTACAGTATTTGCAGGTATTTCTTCATAACCTTGTGCAACTTCATGTGATGCAAGACCTGTTCCACAACGAGTACAAAATGGTAAAATTTTATGGCCTTCATAAATATAACCTTCATCAAAGAATCTCTTTAAAATCCACCATTCTGTTTCAATGTAGTCATTATCATAAGTTAGATAAGCATTATCAAGATCAATAAATTGTCCCATTTTCTTTGTATAATCACGAAATGCTTTTTCATTTTTCAGTACTGATTCTTTACATTTTATATTAAACTCTTCTATTCCAAACTTTTCAATATCAGCTTTTGATGTAAATCCGAGTTCCTTTTCCACCTCAATTTCAACAGGAAGTCCATGTGTATCCCATCCGGCTTTTCTTAAAACTCGGTATCCTTGCATTGTTTTATATTTACAAAAAGTATCTTTTAAAAATTTTGCTAACATATGATGAAGTCCTGGCATTCCGTTTGCTGTTGCTGGACCATCATAAAAAACAAAGTTTTTATTTCCTTCCCTATTATCTATTGTTTTTTGTAAAATATTTTGCTCTTCCCATTTTTCGGAAATTTTTTTTTCAACTTCACTTACCTTTAAATCAGATAATTCTTTAAAATTTTTCATGTCACTTCCTCCTAAAAAATTATAAAAAAAACTTAAGCTCTAAGGACGAGTATTCGCGGTACCACCTTAGTTCACTTAAGTGCTCTTTTAACTTTAACGCAAGTTTTGCGGCTATTCCTACTTAGGTTCAGAATAACACTCGAGGATGATAAACAATTTTATATTACGTTAGGCTTCCACCATCCCTAACTCGCTTTAGTAAGTGATAAAATTATTCATGTTCCTCTCAACGCTTTAAAATCTATTTTCTAAGTATTTAATAAGCGCTAGTTCATTATCAATGTTTTGTTTCATTTGCCGTTTTATATGTTCTAAGTCACGACTAATTTTTTCTACTTCATGTTCAATTTCTTTAGCACGAAAAAGTGCTTCACTAATAATTCGATTAGCATTCTTTTCTGCTTGTTCTAATTTGTAGTTTGCTTCTTTTGAAATACGTTCTGCATCTTTTTTCGCATTATCAATTATTACTTTTGCTTTTTCTTCTGCAAGTTTAATTTTATCTTTATATACTTCATCTATAGTATGTAAAGCTTTGTTATATACCTCTTCAAACTTTTCAATTTTATATGTTTTTTCATATAAAGCTTTTATTTCTTCTTCTAATTGTTTGCGGTATTGAATTTGGTTTTCAAACTCTTGAATAACAATATCAATAAATTCACGCACTGAATCCTTATCATAACCATTTGGAACTTCATTAAATATTAATTTACTTAATCCATATTTGTAAGGCATATTATCTCCCCCAATTCCTTAACCCTAGGGTTAATAATTATTGATTTTCTTCTGTTACATCCTCTTCCTCATCTGTTATTTCACCTGAAACACTAACATTCTTTGGTGTACAAAGGAAAATTCCTCCACCAATTTTTTGAATGTCTCCTCCAATTGCATAAATTACACCACTTACAAAGTCAATAATTCTTTTTGCTTGCTCAGCAGTAACTCTTTTTAAATTAATTACTACTGCCTTTCTAGATTTTAAATGTTCTGCAATTTGTTGTGATTCAGAGTAAGCACGTGGTTCAGTTAAAACCATATGATTTCCTTGATTTGCAATTGCTTTAAATGAACTCATAGTTTTTGCATCTTCTTCACTTAATTCTGAATCATTATAAAATTCATCTTCAATACTTAAATTTTCATCTTCTCTTGTATTAAAAAAGAAATCTTTTATTTTTTTACTTATTTTCATGGTATACCTCCATTTAATATCTAATATCGTCACAATAATTATAACATATTATTATTCACTATGAAATAGTTTATAAGTTTTTTAAAACAATTGCAAGTTTATTTAAAAGAAAATTCAACAATAAATAATAATTTTAGTATTAGTGGGTACTAAAATGTTTTTCAATAATATAATTATTATAAATTTCTTCGTCAGAAAGAGCTCGTCCATAGACTTTTAAATCATCTAACCTACCTTGAAAATAATATGGTGATGAACTACTTTTAATAGTTCTTCTTCCAAGATAAGCATAATCTGATTTTACCCATGACCAATAGTTAGTATTTGCCTGCGTTGGAAGAGCTTCACCATTTAAATAATACTTAAAAGTTCCATTTTCTACAACTACTGCCAAATGGTTCCATTCATTAACTTTAAATTTATTACCATAAAGTCCAACTGTCCTGTGTGATGTTCCACCGTAACCAATTATATAATTTGAATGAAAACCTAAAGCGGCAGTATTATTATCACCTATTATAATTTGACTTGCAGTTTTTGGTGTATTAACCCAAATTGTTATTGTCACATTAGAAGTTGTATTATAATTTGGTATTTCAACATAATTACTCGTTCCATTAAAGCTAGTTGCTCCATAAGGATTACCAAAGCGATCTTCACCATTTGTTGTCCCGTTATTTATTCCGTATTTATTACTAACTTTTTCAATAAAATTGGTGTTTCCAAGTGGCATATCTAGTATTAAATTATCTGTTGTATAAATCTTTGAAAGGTGCTCATCACAATTTATAAAAGGTGTATATTTATATTTCTTACTTGAAAGTCGAATTACTATTACACCTGAGTTTTTATTGTCACATTTATTACTAATATCATTTTCCCCGCTTGTTTTTTTAAGATATCCTAAATCTATTAGTTCACCAAGAGTAATTATTACCATTTCACCTTCATCCCATGGTAGTAATTCCTTATTTGCATCATAATACTCTACAGCTGCTATTTGCATCATACTCTCTAAATTTTCGTAACTTTCTTTTCTCATTTTTTTAATTATTTCTAAAACTGCTGGGGTTCCAATGATTGCTAAAGTTACTATAATTGCAACTACTAAAATTATTTCAATTAGAGAAAATGCGTTTTTCTTCATACTATCACCTACTTATAATATAACGCAAAAACAATGATTCTACAATAACGAATCATTGTTTTTAAAATCATTTACATAATAGTGATAATCAATTATTACTACATCCTCTCCAAATTTCACAATTCGTTCCCACGGAACTTCAATTTCATCTCGGGAAAAAAAGGAACGGAAAAAACCACGTGATTCACTTAAAACTATTGAAATTATTTTCCCTGTTTCAGGGTCAATTTTTAAATCTAAAATATGTCTTAAATTTTTTCCATTTGCAATATTTATAATTTCTTTATTTTGAATTTCACTTAAGCGCATAATACCACCTATCATAATATATGTGATAAATGCCCAAATGTTATTTTATGTAAGATATTTTTTAATATTGTTTAAAGCACTTTTTTCAATTCGTGAGACTTGTGCCTGACTAATACCAATTTCTTCTGCTATTTCCATTTGCGTTTTCCCCACAAAATATCTTTCTCTAATAATGTCACTTTCTCTTTTTGAGAGACTATCAAGTCCTTTTTCGAGTGCTAAACTTAACTCCCAATTATCATCACTTGTTTTTTCATCACTTAACTGATCAATTATATAAATTGTATCTCCCCCCTCACTGTAAATTGGATCAAATATTGAAACAGGCTCCTGCATTGCATCAACTGCACGTTTAAGTTCGTACTCTGAAATATTTAAAATTTCTGCTACCTCTTTATTTGAAGGGGTGCGATTATTTTTTCTTGTAAGTTCATCTTTTACTTTTAATATTTGATAAGAAATATCTTTAAGAGACCTTGAAACACGAATAATATTATTGTCCCTTAAATATCTTTTAATTTCTCCTATTATCATTGGAACAGCATAAGTAGAAAATTTTACATTATGGGATAAATCAAAATTATCAATCGCTTTTAAAAGCCCCAAGCATCCTACTTGAAATAAATCATCTAAATTATCGGTTCGGTTTTGAAACTTTTTTAAAATACTCAATACCAAGCGTAAATTACCTAGTACCAATGTATCACGTACTGATTTGTCCCCTGCTTTTAATTTTTTTAGAAGTTCTATTGTCTCGCTTGTCTTTAATGATTTAATACTCGCAGTATCCATGCCACTAATATTAACTTTATTATATGACATGAAAAACCTCCTTCAAGTTAATGATTAACCAAAGGAGGCTTTTTTATACATTTTTTATGCCTTTTTTGTTTCTTTCCAAATATTATAAACTAAAATTGCGGAAATAACTAATAAGATATAATTTTTTGTTAAAAATGAAAGAATTACCATTATAAAGTATGCTGTTGCAAAGTTTTCATTTTCAAAATCATAATAACGAGGTGCAATAAGGATATAGACTAAAACTATTATATTCATAATGGAAAAAAGAAATTGAATTAAACTAAAATATTTAAGTAAAAATAATTGATTGATTAGAACAAGAAAAATTAAAAATATAGTTATAAGTATGTGGTTTGCTAAAGTTTTTGGTCTTTTTTCTAATTGATATCCATTCATAACTTTTCCCAAAATATTTAAAACAAACATTAAAAACATAAATAACAGACATTTAAAAACAAAATATTCAATATTATTATAAACATATGAATCAAATACATATCTTAAAGTAATTAAAATTCCGTATGACATTAATAAAAAATAACTTAATAAATATAGTTTATTATTAATAATAATCTTTTGGTTTTTAAGTTTGTTATAAATATAAGGTGTAGCAAAAATAAATATAAGAGAAAAAATAAGAAATACTATTAGATTATTAAATAACTGAAAGCAATAAGATAGAAAAATAAACAAAATAAATAAAAAATAACTCATAAAAGTAAATATACCATTTAGTACACCCATTCTTTTTCACCTACTTCACTATGTAAGTAGTCAATAAGTTTAAGCAAGTTTTCTGTAAGTTCTATTTCATATTCAAGTAAGCTGTTCATTTCTCTTACATAATCTAAATTACTACCCTTATAAAAAACATAAGAAGGAATTTTTTGATAATAAGCTTCTTTTTTTTCTTTATAAAATTCTTTTACTTCATCTTCTATTTGAAAGTATTTTACCGAATCATAATAATCACTATAGCAATCAATATCTTCTAAAAAATTTAAGTATTCATAAAAACCTTCTAAATCTTTAATATTAAGATTTTGGTTAGGTGCTAATTGTAATACTTCTAAATCTTTTAAGCTGCCAGCACATCGTGTAATTTTTAAATTAATGTGATCAAAAGGAAAAAATGTAACATAATCTAGTAGTTTTAAAACATTTTTGTTAGCCTCTTCTATTTTTTCTTTTAACTTTGAAACAAGTTCTAAATTAATATCATTTGTATTAACTTTTCTTCTAATTTGAAAAAAATGATTAATATCAATAAAAATTAAACCAATACTTAAAGATATTATCAATATAAAAAATAAACTTAAAAACTTCTTTTTTATTGGATACTCCCCATTTTTACCTTGATAAGTAAATTATAACATAAATTAAAATTAAAAAACCTCATATTGAGGTTATTTTTGAAATGCTTTATCAAATTTTGCTTCAAGCTTTTTTAAAGCTTTCTTTTCAATTCTTGAAATATAAGATTGGGAAATTCCTAGTTCATCAGCAATTTCTTTTTGAGTTTGACTACGTTCGCCAAAAAGACCATATCTTTTACTAATAATTGAATATTCCCTTTCAGTTAAACTTTTAACTGATTCTAAAACTAAACGTTTTTCTTCAGCGCGCTCAAATTTTTCACTTAATTCTTCTTCAGATGCTTTAATTAAATCGCTTAATACAAGTTCATTACCCTCTGAATCTATTTTTAAAACATCTGATAGACTTACGTTATTTTTATGTTTTGAAAGTCTTCTAAACATCATTAATATTTCATTTTCAATACAACGTGATGCATATGTTGCAAGTTTAATATCTTTATCAAGTTTGAAAGAATCAATTGCCTTAATAAGTCCCATGCTACCAACACTTATTAAATCATCAATTAAATATGTGCCACTATCAAACTTTTTAGCAATAAAAATTACAAGACGTAGATTATGTTCAATAAGTTTATTTCGTGCTTCAATATCACCGTTTTGGTATCTTTCTAAAAGTTTGCGTTCTTCCTTTTTAGAAAGTGGTGGAGGTAGTTGATTTTTTCCTGTAATGTAAAAAATTACTTTTGCTTCATTTAATAGTTTAATAAATAATTTTTTAAGTTTTAAAACTATTTTCATCTTATTCCTCCTTAATTAATTTAGGGTGCAAAATACAATTTACACCATTTATTTTTATTTTATTTTCACTAATTCCTACTAAAAAACTACCTTTTACTTCTTTGTCATTAATAATTAGCTTTAAAGGTTTTACACACTTTAAAAGGCCCGAATTATTGAGAGTTTCATACGGAACATAAAGGATTTCATTTTCGTTAAAAGAAAATTTAATTTCTTCCGTATTAACTAAAATAATTGGGCGTCTTAAATATGGATCAGTAAGTTTATTTCCTGTATCAAGATATCCTATTAAATTAAGTGTGTGTCCGTTATTAAAGATAATTTTTACATAATAATAATTCGCATAATTATTCTTAAACTCTAGCATTCCTTTAATATAAAAATAAATTAGAGTTGGAAATAAAACTATTAAAATTAAAAGATTAATACTAATGCCAGGAAATACATAAATATTAGCATTTATAAAATATGAAAGCTCATTATTTATAAAATAAATTGCCCCACCAAGAAAGATACTAACTAAATATAGAAAAAGAAGATTTTTTAACAAATTTGTAACCTTTTTACAATCATATGAAACTTTAACCATAAGTATGCTTACTAAAAGTTTTATTAAAAAAAGAGTAAGTGGTGAGATGGGAAGAAAAAGAGAAAGACTTGCAATTGCTCCTACTCCTGCTCCCATTAAATGCTTTTTTAGGTTTATTTTTCTTCTTAACACACGTGATGTTGCAAGAAGAATCAAGAAATCAAAAAAGAAGTTAACTAAAATTAAAAGATCAACATAAATTAACACATTATCTCACCTCTTTTTTAAAAAAGTATAAAAAAAAAGACACTTTAATAAGTGTCAATTTGTGAATTATTAGTAAGTCTTTTTTCAACAAAATTAATAATTTCTATTACCACGAATAAATGTTGGAACATCTAATTCACTTTCTGGTTGTAAGTCTGTGTCACTGTAGTCAATATTTTTTTCAGTATATTTTAAAGATGGGATATTAAAAGTATTATCTTTCGTTTGTGCATCAGGTGCAGTTGTTGCAATAACTGTAACTATTACTAAGTTGTCTTCTATATCTTCTTTAATAACTGTTCCAAAAACAATGTTTACATCATTATCCGCTGCATTTCGTACAACTTCAACTGCTTTTTCTACTTCAACAAGTGATAAATCTTTTCCGCTTGCAATATTTACAATTGCATCAGTAACGCCTCTAATGCTTGTTTCAAGCAGTGGACTTGATACAGCTTGACGAGCAGCCTCTACTGCTCTGTTTTCGCTGTTTGACCAACCAATACCAATTAAAGCATTTCCTCTGTCTTTCATCACTGCTTTAATATCAGCAAAATCTAGGTTAATTCTTCCGCTAATTGCAATAATATCAGAAATTGCTTGTACTCCTTGACATAATACATTATCTACTTGTTTAAACGCGTCCACTAGCGTTGTATTTTCATCAACAATTTGTCTTAATTTATCATTTGGAATCACAATTAGGGTATCTACATGTGGTCTTAATTTTTCAATTCCTTCTATTGCTTGCTCCATTCTCTTTCTTCCTTCAAAAGAGAAAGGTTTCGTTACAAATCCAACTGTAAGAATTCCCATGCTTTTTGAAATTTCAGCAATTACTGGTGCTGCTCCAGTTCCAGTTCCACCACCCATTCCAGCAGTGATAAATATCATATCAGCACCACGAAGAACTTCTTCTATTTCTTCTTTTGATTCAAGTGCTGCTTCATAACCAATATTAGGATCACTTCCAGCTCCTAATCCTTCTGTTAGTTCTGCACCAAGTTGGATTTTTATCGGCGCAGGGGATTGATTTAACACTTGAAGATCAGTGTTTGCAACAATAAATTCTACCCCTGTAATTCCCGTTTTTATCATATGATTTACCGCATTTGTTCCGCCACCACCAACACCAATTACTTTAACTTTGGCAATTGGACTCATTTCTAAATCAAACATTATTTTTCCCCCTCAACTATTTTTCCACGAAAAAGCTAAATACTTTTCCTAATATACTATATTTTTTTTCTGGCGTTGTCAAAATTTTTTCTTTTTCAGTTCCCAAAAATGAATATCTTTTTCCTCTTAAAATTAATTTATTATGAAAGTATTGAATCATACCCGTACAAGGTGCAAAAATAATATCTCGAGCTCCCATGTAAGATAGTTCACCAAGATGGGCAATATCTCCAAATACTCTTTTGGCAATAACATCAAAATCTTCAAGCTTTGTAATTCCGCCACTAATAATTATATAATTAATTTTCTCATTTGTTAACTCTCGAATTTTAGATTTTGCAATCATCAAAATCTCTTCAATTCGAGCTTCTGCAACCTTGGTTGCATCAAGTTGAGTAATCCTAATTTTTTCACCATTTAAATTTACTACTTCCATTACTTCATTTGGTGATGCATTTGCTTCATTTGCTGTAATAAACATTTTTTTAAGCTCTAATGCTTTTTTATCATCAAGAGCATAAACATAAGCCAAATCATGTTCCACATAACTTGCACCAATTGGTATTACTTCTGTAGCAATTAATTTATTATCATTAAAAATTGCAATATTTGTTGTTTCATGACCTATATTTAAAGCAACCTTAATAATATCTAGCTCATTTTGTGTGTTATTTAAAAATTCATAATATTCAGCAATTGACGATAATGTTATATCAATTACTTGTAGACCTGCTTTTTCAATTGCATTAACAATTGAATATACATTCTTTTTTGGTACTGTCAAAAGAATTCCTTCAACTTTTAGGCGACTTCCATGATAATTTCTTGGAAATTTAACTTGCTTATCATCTAAATAAAAATGTAAAGGAAGTACACTTATTAATTCATAACCTGGTTGTAGGCGGTTATAAATTGATGATTGAATTGCATTTAATATATCATTACTTGTAACCTTGTGCATTTCATTGCTAATTGTTGAATAGCCTATTACTTCTTCAATCTTTACATCATAAGCAGGTATGACTGCCATTACTTTATCTATTTCTACTGATAACTTTTCATTTATATCAAAAACAGCACGTTTAATAGTGTTAACTACTTCTTCTTCATTTACAATTTTACCCTTTTTGACACCTTCTGATGGAGTGCTTGTACTAGCTAAAATATTTAATTTATTATTAAATATTTCACCTACTACAATTTTTACTGAATCACTCCCAATGTCAATAGCAGTGTATATATTTTTCATATAAACCGCCCCTTATCAACCGTATATTAATATTATACAATAAATATTTCATTATTTAAAGAGGAATATTAATTATTTATTTGTAAGGAACTATTTGGTTTCCAATATCCAAATAAATATATCCACGCTGTCCTCCTAGTTTTTCAAGAAAACTGTTATAATTGTTAATTTTTTCTGAAAAAGTGTAAAGGTTTATATATACTTGATTAGTATCATTCATCAAAAGTAAAAAACGTTTTTTATCAATATCATCTATTGGTTCATATCTAATTTCTGAAATATGCGTTAAAATATCTCGGTTAATTTTTGAAAGTTCTGAAAAAAATAAATCTAAGCACTCACAATCACTATCTATTTCAGTTGTTAAAATTGGTGTATCAAAATACCTTGCATCATAAGGTATTTTTTTACCACTTTTTAAAATAATTTCATTTGTATTTTGAACAATTAAAATTGGTTCTTCTTCTATTACTTCTATTTCAATTACTTGCCAAAATTTCTTCTTTACTTTTGCATCATAAATTAAATCACTTTTGATAAGATTTTTCTTAATATTTTTACTTAATGTAAAATAAAAATTTGGATATTTTTGAAGGCGTGCAATTTCAATTACCTCTTGATCTTTTAAATAACGGTTACCTACTACATAAATATTTTGAATTTTTAATAATGAAAGATAAAAATCATAAAAAAAGAAAACACTAAAAAGGAAAACTAGAAGTAATATTCTCGATTTCCTTAATTTTATCTTCTTTCTGCGTTTTCTTCTTTTTTTTATCATACTCATCACCAATTGACATATTCTATTTCTCTTACTAATTCAACTCCTGTTTCCTTTTTCACTTTTTCCTGTGCATAATCAATTAGATTTTTTATATCCTCTGCCTTTGCGCCTCCTATATTTACAACAAAATTTGCATGTTTTTCACTAATTTGTGCACCACCTATTTTATAGCCCCTGAGACCGCACTCATCAATAAGTTCCCAGGCAGCCTTGTGTTCAGGATTTTTAAAAACACTTCCTGCTGATGGCATATCAAGTGGTTGTGAAGCAAAACGGCGTCTTCTTCTGTCTTCAATAAGTGAAAGTATTTCCTCTTTATCTCCTGGTTTAAGGTGCAATTTTGCTTCAAGACAAATATAGCCTTTTTCTTTTTTAAGAAGAGACGAGCGATATTCAAATTGCATTTCTTCATTCATAAGCCAAACCATATTTCCATCTGGTTTTAAAATATAAACGGCTTCTACTATATCTTTCATCTCTTTTTTATAAGCACCTGAATTCATATAAATGGCTCCCCCAATAGTTCCTGGGATTCCACTTGCAAATTCAAGACCTGAAAGTCCAAGACGAGCAGTTTCTAATGCAAGTTTAATTGTTGAATACCCTGCTCCAACTAATACTTCATTTTCTTTTATTTTTAAGTGATTAAAACTATTAAGTTTTATTACAACACTATTAAATACTTTATCACTTATTAACACATTTGACCCATTACCTAAAACAAACCAATCTGTGTTATGTTCTTTTAAAGTTCTTATAAGTGTTTGAAGAGCTTTTATATCTTTTGGAATAACCATAACTTTTGCTAACCCACCAACACGATAAGTAGTATGACGAGATAGGGGTTCATTTTCTTTTATTTCGCCAAGATTTAACGAATGTAGTTTGTTTATTAAAGATTTCATTTACAGTTCACCTTTTCTAACGTTTTTTTGAGATTGCTTTTAATTCTTCATAGATTCGCAAAGCTGAATCTCTTACTCCAAGCCTAAATGAATTTTCCCGCATTTTTTGTAAAATATCTGAATTATTAATAATGCGATCTATTTCATTTATTAATTTTTCACCAGTTAACTCATCTTCTAAAATTACAACTGCTGCCCCATGTTTTTCTAAATTGCGAGCATTTTTTACTTGGTGATCATCTACTACATTTGGGCTTGGAATCATAATACTTGCAATTCCAATTGCATTTATCTCACTAATTGTTGTTGCCCCTGCTCTTGTTACCATTAAATCAACATCTTTTAAAATTTGAGCAAGATCAATAAATGGGACAACCTTAATGTTATCATATTTTCTTAAATTATTTTTAATTTCTTCATAAAATTCGTTTCCTGTAACAAATAACATTTCATAATCTTTTTTTGAAATTTCTTCTAAATTATTATAAATTGATTCATTAATGACACGAGCACCAAGTGAACCACTTACCACTAAAACAAGTTTTTTATCTTTACTAAATCCATAGGCAGTCTTTCCTGAACCTTGGTAGTGATATACTTGTTCTGCACGTGGATTTCCTGAGAAAAACACTTTATCCTTTGGAAAATCTTTTAAGGTATCTTCAAAAGAAACCCCAATTTTTGTTGCATATTTACTTAAAAATCTATTTGCCATTCCAACAGTTGCATTTTGCTCATGAATAAATGTTGGAATTTTTAGTTTGCTTGCAGCATAAATTACAGGAACTGTAACATATCCACCAGTTCCAACTACAACATCAGGATTAAACTTTTTTAAAATTCTTCGCGACTTTAAAATACCAAAAAAAAGATAAAAAAAGGTCCTGATGTTTTGAAGATTAATCTTTCTACTAATTCCTGTCATTTTAATTGCTTCATACCTAATTCCCATTTTAGGAACTAAGTCTTTTTCCATTCGATTATGAGTTCCAATATATAAAAACTCACTACTTGGTTCAATTTTTTTAATTTTTTCTAAAATTGCAGTTGCAGGATAAATATGTCCTCCGGTGCCACCACCTGTAATTACAACTTTCATAACTCACCTCTATTTAATGTTGTAGATATATTATACTACAAATTATTTATTTTTGGTACCTACTAATACCCAAAATTATTCCCATTCCTGTAAGCGACATAAGAAGGCTTGAGCCCCCATAACTTAAAAAAGGAAGTGTTATTCCTGTTACAGGAATAAGCCCAACTACTACAGCAAGATTAATTAACGCCTGCACAATTATTTGAAAACTAATGCCAAATGATAAATATTTTGCAAAAAGATCAGTTGCATTTCTACTAATTTTTATTGATTTTGAAAAAATAAAAAGGAAAAAACCGACCACAATTATAACTCCTAAAAAGCCAAGTTCTTCACTAATTATCGAAAAAATAAAATCAGTTTGTGGTTCAGGAAGAAAAAAATGCTTTTGTCTACTATTTAAAAAACCAAATCCTAAAAGTCCTCCTGGACCAATTGCATAAAGTGATTGGATTATTTGAAAACCAGTACCAAGTGGATCGCGCCAAGGATCTAAGAATGATGTAATACGAGCCATACGGTATGGAGCTGCAACAATTAAGCCAATAAGTCCAATTCCTCCTAAAATTAAAATTTGGGTAAAAAATTTATAGTGAACACCAGAAACAAAAAGCAGTGAAAAAACAGAAATAACAAGTACTACTCCAGTACCAAAGTCTGGTTGAAGCATAATTAGTCCAAAAAAGATAAGAATAATAACCAACACTGGAAAAAGTCCCTCAAAAAACTTTTTTATTTCCTTTTGGCTATTGGTTAAATAACGAGACACAAATATTATAAGCCCTAGTTTTGCAAACTCACTTGGTTGAATACCAAAAGGACCAATTCCAAACCAACTACGACTTCCATTTCTAACTGTTCCAATACCTGGAATTAATACTAAAACTAATAAAATAAAGCAAACAGTGATAATCATGTTTGCTTTTTCCTTATAAAACGAATAATGCACGTGTGATAGTATATACATTAATATAAATCCAACTATGGCAAATAAAGTTTGGGCCTTAACATAGCGAAATGCATCGTTAAATTTATACTCAGCCCAAATACTACTAGAACTATATATCATAACTATTCCAAAGATTACTAGTAAGATTATTGCTATGAATAAGGAAATATCAAACATTCCTTTTTTCATAGTAATCTCCTTATCTTAAATTGTTAACATACTTTTTAAAGTTATTCCCCCTAATTTCATAACTTTTATCATCTGGACATCCTGGGCTGTAAAGGATAACATCACCATAATTTGAATTATTAAAAGCTGTTATTGTTGCATCCTCTAAATCTGTTGTTAGAAATGTTTCAATAAAATATTTATTTGAAAATGCTTTAACCTTTTCACTAATACCTCCAAAAGTAAAGATTGCTTTTACAAAGTTACAATAATTTGCAAGAAACATATAATCTACAAATTCATCGCTGTCTTCTCCACCAATTATTAAATTAATTGGTTGGTTAAATGATTTTAAAGCCATTTTAGTAAATTCAATATCAGTTGAAATTGCATCATTATAAAATTCAACACCACTAATACTTGTAACAAATTCTAAACGATGTGGAAGTCCTTTAAAGTAAGCAATATAGTTTTTAATATCAGCATTTGTTATATTAAACTCACGACAAATAATAATAGCTGCTAAAATACACTCAATATTAAAGAAATTTTTTGCCTTTATATCATTAATTGTACAAATAACTTCTCCGTTATAAATTAAACTTTTATAATCAAGATAAGCACCATCTACTGGTTTTGTAAGTGAGAAGTATTTAATATTACTTATTATTTCATCTTCTAAGTCACGGGTTACTTCATCATCATAATTTAAAACTACCAAATCATCTACTTCAAGGTTTTTTAATATATTTCGTTTAATATTTACATATTCTTTAAAGTTTAAATAGAATTCTTTGTTTTTCTTTGTTTCAAAAATATTATTAATTACCAAATAATCTGGTTTGAAATCATCAATATTAAATAATTGTTGACTTGAAAAGCTTCCAACAATAATATCATTTTCTTCAACAAGATCAATAAAATCACACAAAGATTCATTTTTTGTTACTAAATGAGTATTATAACCATTATTTTTTAGAATATTATGGATGATAGATGCAACTACTGCTTTACCACTAGTACCTGTACAAACAATAAATTTTACTTTATCTTTCAAATAATAATATGCAATTTCAAGCTCATTAATAACTGGAATACTCAATTCTTTTGCTCTTTTTACATACACATGTTGATTTGTTATACTTGGACTTTTTACTACATAATCAAAGGTTTCATCAAGTAAATCTTGTGGTGTTCTACCAAGAATAAGTTCTGCTCCCAGTTTTTTTACTTCACGAATTTTTTCTTCTGGATGCGTTTTGGCTACATCATTTATTACAACTTTTGCTTTATTTTTAAGAAGAACTTTAGAGGCTGCATATCCGCTTCTACCAAATCCAACTACTAAAATTTTCTTACCAGTAAACTTGCTCATTATAGAATCGCTCCAAACACAATAGCGGATACGCCAAAGATAAAGCCAATAATCCAAAAGAACCTTACAATATCTACTTCATTCCAACCAAGAAGTTCAAAGTGATGATGAAGTGGTGCCATTAGAAAGACTCTGCGACCAGTTGTCTTATAAACAATTATTTGAATAATATCAGAAAGTACTTCAATCACAAAAACACCTCCAACAACGATTAGTGTTAGTTCGTGTTGGGTAATTACTGCAATGGCTGCTAAAACACCACCTAAAGCAAGACTTCCTGTATCTCCCATAAATACTTTTGCAGGATATGCATTATAAATTAAAAATCCCATTAGTGATCCTACAACAGCAAAACAAAACAGTGCAATTTCAGAGTTTCCTGAAATCCAAACAGCACGCCATGCAATTAAACCATAAGTCATAAAAGCAATTACACAAAGACCTGCTGTAAGACCATCAAGTCCATCTGTAATGTTTACCGCATTTGATGTTCCAACAAGCATAAAAAGTAAAAACAATCCATACAACCAACCAAGATTAATATTAATATTTAAAGTATGAATATTAATTACTGTATCATTACCACTAATTGTCCAAATATAATAGAAAAGAAGTGCAATTATAAGTTGCCCAATTAATTTTTGAATAATTGTTAAACCTTCACTTTGGGCTTTTTTAATTTTTAAAAAGTCATCCAAAAAACCAAGTGTTGCATAACCTAAAAAAACTACAAAAATAATTAAAATATTATAATTAAATTCAAAATATCCAAGATACCATAGCAATAATATTGCAATTAGGGTTGCAAAAATGAAAATTAAACCACCTATTGTTGGCGTTCCAGCTTTTTTGGCATGACGAGCAGGTCCATCTTCTCTAATTTGTTGACCAAATTTTAATCTTCTTAAAATTGGTATTAATATTTGTCCTAAAATACCTGCCGCAAAAAAGCCAGCAAGTAACACTGTAAATGTTAATTTAACACTTTCCATAAAATTTCCTCCTAATTCATAATTCATTATACTACAAATTTAAGTTAAAGAAAACTATTCATTGCCAACAAATAGATGAACAATTCCTCTTTCTTTAGTACTAGTTCCCCCATGTGGAGATTGAGCAATAATAATATCACCATTACCAGAAAATTCAACTTTAAATCTTCTAAGCAGTGGCATTGCATCTTTTACTTTCATTCCCACAACATTAGGAACCTCATAGTATCTTGCATTATACCAGTTATAGGCTCTTGTAAAACTTGTTTTTTCTGGTTTAATGCCTAATATATCAACTACTCCACCAATTATAGTCTTTGCAATTGGAGCGGCAACTACACCTCCGTATTGAACAACTCCTTTTGGGTTATCCAAGGAAACATATAAAACAATTTTTGGATCATCAGCAGGAGCAAAGCAAATAAATGAGACAATATAATTTCCAACCATATAACGTCCATCTTTTACTTTTTGAGCTGTTCCAGTTTTTCCACCTACTCTATATCCTTCTACAAAACCATTTTTCCCTTCTCCTTGGGCAACAACACTTTCTAAGGCATAACGCACAATTTCACTTGTTTTTTCCATAATTACTTGTCTTCGAATAACTGGTTTATTTATTTGCATTGCTGATTTTGTTTCTGGTTCCATAATCATTTTAACAATATATGGCTGCATTAAATACCCACCATTTATAGCAGCACTTACTGCTGTAACTTGCTGAATTGGAGTAACAGATACTGCTTGCCCAAAAGCAGTGGTTCCAAGTTCAACAAGTCCCACGTCTTCTTTTTCAAAAATAATTCCTGTCCCCTCACCATTAAGATCTATTCCTGTTTTATTACCAAAACCAAAAAGTTCAATATAATCAAATAAACGATCTGCACCAAGTCGCATTCCAAGTTCAACAAAACCTGGGTTACATGAATTTTGAATAACTTGCAGAAATGTCTGATGACCATGCCCACCTTTTTTCCAACATTTTAAGCGTTCACCTTCAACTGTAACTCCCCCTGTATCATAAAAAGTATCTTTAAAAATATCTACTACACCCTCATTAATTGCGGCAGCATAAGTAATAATCTTAAATGTAGAACCTGGTTCATAAGTCATCCAAATAGGAAGATTTCTGTTAATTACTTCTTTTGAATAATTTTGATAGTTATTTGGAGAAAATGTTGGACGCGCACTCATTCCTAAAATTTCACCTGTTTTAGGATCCATTGCTAAAATTAGGGCATGATCTGGATTATAGCGAGCAACTGCATTATCAAGTTCACGTTCAATCATTGTTTGAATTCGAAAGTCAATTGTTAGCATAATATCCATACCTTTTTGGGGTTGCACATATTCTTCTGCCATCTCTAAACGTCCACCTTTTGCATCCGAAAAATATTTAATTGACCCATTCTCACCCATTAAATAACTATCATACACAAGTTCAATTCCACTTAATCCTTGATTGTCTATTCCAACATAACCTAAAACATGGGAAAGTTTATAATCATGTGGATAATATCTTTTTGATTCTTTTACAAGATACACCCCTTTATGATGAAGATTATATATTTTTTCAGCAATATCATAAGAAAGTCTTCTTCCCTCTGGATGTACCCTTTCTATTGATGTTTCTTTACTTACATGAGAATACATCTCTTCATAACTTACATTTAAAATTTTTGCTAAATCTTTTGCAACTTCTCCCTTATTTTCAATTTGATTTGGAACTAAAATTAAACTTGTTGTTGTAAGATTATCTGCTAAAACTACACCATTTCGATCAAGAATACGTCCCCTATCTCCTTCAATGGGCAAGTTTCTTCCCCAAAGATCGTATGCCAAAGTATTTAATTTTCGGTACTCAATAATTTGAATATAACCAACTTTTAAAACAACCATTAAGAAAAAAAGTGTAATAAAGGAAAATACTAGCTTAATTCGAAAATTAACTTTCTCAAAAAACATAATTATTCCTCCACTTAAGTATATTAAAAAAATGGAGGTTTAATGAAAAAAGCTTCCTATTTTGGAAGATCTTAAAGTTTTTTTCTCAAGTATTAGACTATTTTCCTTTTTAAAATGTTTTTGCTTCACAAGTTCATCTTTTACCACTTTATAAAGATCATAAGCAAATTCGAAATCTACATTACCTATAATTAAAGTGTGCATATTGCTTTTTTTATCTTTGCAATTAATTATATAATTAGTAGGCTTTTTATTAAATTCTTCCATATTTTTATATGGTAAATTATTTAATACTTTACAATTACTAGGTATATATTTATAATTACAAACAAAATCTTTAACAATTAATGAAATAAATTCATTATTTACATTTTCATCTAAAACTTGTTTTTCAATTATTTTGTTTTTTCCACCTTTTTGGGCTTCTAGTAAAAATTTTTGTCTTTCATTGCCATATTTCACAATGTAGAAAGTGGTATTAACTGAGTGTAATTCTAAAAATGATTTTTTAATTTCTTCTAATTGTTTTTTGGAATTATTATAATTATGTTCTGCGTAATTTTCTATTATTAAATTTCTATTTTTGCTGAAAAGTTTATCTATTTTATCCATGCAATAAATATCGCAATATCTAATTGCAAAAGAATTAGTTAATAATTTGTGGAGTTCTTCTAAATCATCGTATAACTTTTTAAAATTTTTAATTTTTTTCAATATCACATTTTAATTTAAGAAAATAATAAGTAACAAGGCTTTCTAAAATAATATACGCATTATATGAATAACCATCAGGTGTTTTACAATTAATTCAATTGCATTAATGTTTTCATTTGTATTCATTTTTACTCTCCCCAAATTTATTTAAATATACTATTTTTATAAAATTTAGCAAAAAAAAGAGATATTTTTATCTCTTTTTTAGTTGTTTTAATCTAATATTACTATTAGTTCATCGCTACTATTAACTATTTCTCCTTCTTTAATACTTTGTTTTTTTACATAACCACTACCTTCAACTTTAAGGTTTAAATTTAGAATATATGCAAGTTTATTTACATCACGTAGTGACCATCCAATAATATTTGGCATTTTTATTTCATCATTAGTTAATAAGAACACTTTTTCATTAGTAATAATTAAATCACCTTTAAATGGATATTGTTTAATTACTTTTTCGCCGTTTCCTAAAACAATTACATCTATTCCGCTATTTATAAGTTTTGGAAGAACTGTATTTACTTCTTTATTTAAATAAGAAGATACTATAAATTCATTTATTTTAATATTATTTTCATTCTTATTAGGAAAAATTTCTAAGTATTTTGCTGTATTTTTAATTACCTCTTTTGTAGTTTCAGCAAGGCCACTTGATGAGTTAACATTAGGACGTTTATATATACTAAAAATTATAATCTTTGGATCATCTTTTGGAAACATTCCTGCAAAAGAATAAATGTAATCATTATAGCCAGTATAATACCCACCCTTTTCTACATTAGGAATTTGAGCAGTTCCTGTTTTTCCAATAATATCATAACCTTCTATATGATATCGATAACCTGTACCAATTGGATTATTAATTACACCATCCATTAATTCTTTCATTTTTTCAATAGTTTCTTCTTTTACAACTTGTCCTTTATCAATTACTTTTGCTTTATAAATTATTTCGTTTGTATCTGGGTCAATTATCTTATCAATTAAATATGGCTGAATTAAATGTCCATTGTTTGCAATAGGTGTTAATGCTTGGATTTGCTGAATTATTGTTGATGTCATTCCCTGACCAAAGCCAGATGTGTAATAATTATGAATATTACTAAAATTAAGTGCTCCTTGCATTTCACGAGGAAGTTCTATATTAGTTTTTGTCGTAAAACCAAAACGTTTAAAGTATTTTTCAAGAATATTTGGTTTAATATTTTTAAGTAGATTTACAACCGCGGTATTAGCAGAACGCAAAAACCCTTCATCAAAAGTTATCATTCCCCAACCTTTACGATCCCAGTCATTAATAACAATATCTTCACTTATTTCATATCTACCAGAGCGAAATTTTTCTTCTCCGTTATAAAGTCCAATATCAATTGCTGTCATAAAGGTGTAAGTTTTCATAATTGAACCTGGTTCAAAATTATAACTTACAAGTGGATCATTATAAGAGGTAATATCACGAATATTTGGATTAAAATTTGGGTAAGAACTAGTACCTAAAATTGCCCCAGTTTTCGCATCCATTACTGTCATAAGAACCAGTTCTGGATTATATTTTTTATAACAATCTTCTAGGGCACTTTCAACAAATAACTGAATATTACTATCTAGTGTAAGATATATATCTTTTCCTGAAATAGGATCTTTTCTAATTTCTGGTGTTCCAGGGATCCGAATACCATCTTTATCTTGTTGATATTCTAAATAACCATCAACACCACGTAAAAGATTATCTAAATAATATTCAATTCCCATCTCGCCATAAATTGAACCATTATTACTTTTAGCATAACCTAAAGTATAGGATGCAAAAGCACCATTTGGATAATACCTTTTTGTAACAGGCATAAAACCTAATCCAGGAAGACCTAAAGCTTCTATTTCTTCTTTTTTCTCTAAACTAAGCCCATTTCCACCTGGACCAAGTTCAACTTGATAAAGATTTTCTTTAGTTAATAAAGCATAAATTGTACTTTCTTCCATATTGATAATGGGAGCCAAAAGTTTGGCTGTTTTTTCTTTATCTACTACATGTCTTGGTTTAGCTGGATTGGTTGTTCTTGATTCAGCAAGATAAGCAATTAAATTGTATGCAGTTACATTTTGGGCTAAAACATTTCCTGATGAACCAAATATCCTTCCTCTTGTTGCATATAAAGTTCTTACTCTTGTATTTCTTTTGGCTGCAAATTCAGCTAAGTTAATATTGTCAATTTCTTGTTTTAAAGTAATAATTCCAAGTCTAATAATTGCTAAAAAAATAAACAATAAAAAAGAAGCTAATATGAGATAATGCCATATGTTTGAAGGTTTTTTTTCAGTTCTCATATTAACTTCACCACCTACTTATTAATTATTACTTACAGTTAGTATGTTTTCCCTTATATAACTTAACCCTTTCTCTTCAACTACTGCTTTAATTCTTTCAAATGATGTGAGTTCACTAATTTTCGTATTTAGTACGTTATTATTTTCTTCAATTATTGCAATATCTTTCTTTATCGCCTCAACATCATAGTTAAGTCTTGCAATTTTTCCTTGTAATATTAAGTTTACAAATGGAACCACTGCAATAATTAAGAAAATCATAATCCGTCCGAAACGAAGTTTTACCTTTTTCATAGCCCTCACATCTTTCTTTTATATTTTCTCAATTACCCTCATTTTTGCTGATCTTGCTCGATTATTAATTTTTATTTCTTCAGGTGTTGGGGTAATTGGTTTTTTATTGATAAGTTTTATCTTTGGCATAAATTCTTGGGGGATTTCTGGAAGACCTTTTACTACTTCAGGTATTTCACTATATTCTTTAAAAATTTCTTTGCAAATTCTATCTTCTAGTGAATGAAAAGTAATAACAACTAATCTTCCTCTACTTTCCAAAACTTCGATTGCATCTTTTAGTGCAAGTCTTAAAACATTTAATTCATCATTTACAGCGATTCTAAGTGCCTGAAAGGTTTTCCTTGCTGGGTGACTTTTTATTTGTTCTTTTTTTGGTACAGCTTTTTTAATAATTTCTACAAGTTCTAATGTTGTTTTAATCTTTTTTGTTTTTTTTCTTTTTTCAATCTCTCTTACAATTTGCGGAGCGTATTTTTCTTCTCCGTATTTATATAAAATGTCTTTTAATTCTTCGCTCGAATAATTATTTATTATTTCATAAGCACTAAGGCTTTGTGATTTGTCCATTCGCATATCAAGTCGTGCATCTGTATGATAACTAAATCCTCGTTTTTCTGTATCTAGTTGAGGGCTTGAAACACCTAAATCAAATAAAATTCCATTAACTTTTTCTATTTTTCTTTCTTGTAAAACTAATTTTAAATTTTTAAAATTAGTTTTTATTATTTCAAAGTTGGAACTAATTGCTTCTAAAACTTTTTTTGATTCTTCTATTGCTTCCGCGTCTTGATCAATAGCAATTAGTTTTCCACTTGTTAGTCGTTTTAATATTTCACTACTATGTCCTGCTCTTCCTAAAGTACAGTCAACATAAATTCCATCTAGCTTTATATTTAAATAAGAAATTGCTTCTTCTAACAAAACACTTTTATGTTTCATAATTCACCTACAGATCAATATCTGTGTTAAATAAATTTTCAGCCATATCTGAGAATGAATTTTTGTTCTTATTGAAGAATTTTTCCCAATTATCTCGTGACCAAATTTCAAGACGGTCATTTACGCCAATCACGACGCATTCGCGTTCGAGATTGGCGTAACCAATTAGGGGAGAGGTTATATTGACACGTCCTTGTTTATCTAATTCACATACAGTAGCACCTGATAGAAAAAAGCGGGTAAAATTACGAGCATCCTTTTTTGTAAAAGGTAGTCCTTTTAATTTTTGGACAATATTATTCCACTCGTTTTCGGGATAAACAAATAAACAGTTATCTAGGCCACGTGTAACAATAAATTTAGCTCCAAGTTGTTCACGAAACTTTGCAGGAATAATCATGCGGCCCTTTTCATCAATGTTGTGATGATATTCACCGATGAACATTGTTTATCCCCCCACTTTCTTACACTTTCTACCATTTTCTTACCACTGTGTACCACTATAATACTAAATAATTTTAAATTTGTAAAGATCTTTTTTATTTTTTTAAATAAAAAAAGAGTGAATTTTTTAAATTCACTCTTTTAAATTATTTTTATTTATCATTGTCACCTAAATTTTCATCTGTATCTAAAACATTTTCTCCTTTATAAAAACCACACTCAGGACATACTCTGTGTGGTAATCTCATTGCTCCACAATTTGGACATTTAGAGGCATTCTTTGCTTCTAATTTAAAATGTGTCCGTCTTTTATCTCTTCTTGATTTTGATGTTCTTCGAAAAGGTACTGCCACTTTTAACACCTCCTTAAAAAATTAATCATTTGAAATATCATTTTCAAGATTTGCTATTTCATCAATAAATTCATCTTCTGTTAATAAGCGCCATCCTCCACCACTTCTTTTAGCTTTAAAAGCATTTGGGCTTACTACTTTAATTGGAATCTCTGCTATTATATTTTGCCATAAAATTGGCTCTATATCAATATAATTATTAACTAATTCATATGCATCTTCATCTTTTTCTAAGGCAAGGGCTACTTTTATTTCGATATCTATTGAAAAAGGATATTCTGTATCCTCAAGTGTAATTGCACAAGGAAGCGTCATAACCCCCTCTGCTTTAAGTGTAAATATAAAATTTTCTTCATCTATTAAATACCCACGCCCTGTAACATAAACTGGAGTTATCTTTCTAAGATCGGGATGCATTAGATTTGGCTCTTTTGCTTCTATTACATTATCAATAATAATTTCCTTATTACTTTCAAGTTCATAGCGACCAAAGCGCAT
>CAYWJS010000006.1:40297-42979 GCA_964458855.1 uncultured Erysipelotrichia bacterium | reverse complement strand
GGGTTTACCCTAATTGAACTTCTAGCAGTAATAGTAATTATGGGGATAATCCTTGCAATTGCAATACCAAGTATTGCAAACATTATCGAAAAATCTGCAGAAAATGCTTGGAAAAATCAACAGAAGTATATTCTTGATGCAGCAGAAAAATATGTGACATCTGATCGAAAAAAGATGCCAAAAAAGGGTGAATCAGTTGATATTACATTAGGAGAATTAATTGATTCAGGTTTTATTGATGAAGTAATTGACCCAAGAACAGATGAGGTAGTTCCTCGAACTACTAAAGTAGTTCGAATAACAAATCATGGTGATGGTAAAATTACATATGAATTTATTGGGGAAGGAACACCAGTACAAAGCGGTAAATTATTAGTACACCATTTTAGTCATCTTGGAGAATTTCGTGAAGTAGTTTTTACAACAATAGATTTAGATGAATTTGAAGATTTACCAGAATATCAAGAAGAGATAAATGGATATGGTGGAACATTATCTTTTGGTGAAGATTCTATAACAATAACTTTTAAAAATAGATTTGATTATGGTTTTTTTGCTTTCCGCTCAACAGAAGCTTTTGATTTAGGTTATCAAGGCGGTTATAAGCATTATGGATTAATTTATGAATTAACTGATTATGGACATATTACAGGCGAAAAATATGATGCTTCATTTGAAATTTCATCGGATAAACTTTACTATGTTAATTTAGTGGTTGGTTTAGAACCTATTTATAATCAAAATGAAAGTTTTATGTGGGCATATCTTTGCTTTACTGAAAAAGATACAGGAAATATGGTATTATTTCCGGTACTAATGGTTGAGCAGTTTATTGATTTATCAGGCTCAATTACTTTAGAACTTCAAGCTTTATATATTGGTGGTATACCAGTACCAGAATAAAATTTTAAAAAAAGTTAAGTTTTATACTTAACTTTTTTGATTTTTTTAAAAATCTACTTTTTAGTATAATCATTTTATTTAAAATTCTATAAGTATATAATATAACTATTAAAATATCCAAAACCTTCAAATTGACAAAACCATTATTTTTTGGCACAATTAATATACATAGGATGGTGATACGATGTATCGTGATGAAATTTTATTAACACCTAAAGACATCTTAGAAAAAGAGTTTAAAATTGATGCTCGTGGATATAGAATGCAAGAAGTTGATAAGTTTTTGGATATAATAATTAGAGATTATCAGGTGTTTTATAAAATAATAAAAACATTAGAAGAAAAAAATGAAAAGTTTCGTGAACGTTTAGAAGAATTAGAAGAAGACATCAAAGAAATTTCTAAAAGATTAGAAATGTCACAAAAAGTAGGAGATCAAGAAGAGGTTAGTAGTTTAGATATTCTAAAACGTATTTCTCGTCTTGAAGAAGAAATTTATAGTAAAAAATAGTGCTTTGCTGGTTGCTGCATAAGATATTCTTATGTAGAGGAAAGTCCATGCTCATACAGACTGTGATGTCTGTAGTGTTTGCACCAAAGGAAACCATAACTTTGGGCACCGAAAGGTGACGGCGGACTGGAATCTAAGGGAGAAATCCTATGATGTCTGGTCCATAAAGTGCCACAGTGACGATACCAGAAGGAAACTTCTGGGGTGAAACGCGGTAAACCCTGCAAGTGAGAAACCCAAATTTTGGTAGGGGCACCCTTTCTGGGGAAACGAACCTAAGAAGGGGCTGAAGATTTAAAATCTTCAGAGACAGATAATCAGCACCACACAAGTGGTACAGAACATGGCTTATAAAGCACTATTTTTTTTAAATTTTTTAAAATATTTGATAAATTTGCATAAAACATAAAAAAGTTATGTTTGGTTAATATAAATATAGGAGGTAATTTTTTTTGTATAAAAAAGGTTTTACATTAATTGAACTTTTAGCAGTTATTGTAATAATGGGGATAATTCTCGCAATTGCTATTCCAAGTATTTCTATTGTTATTGAGAACTCTAAAGAAAAAGCTTGGAAAAATCAACAAAAGTTAATTCTTGATGCAGCAGAAAAATATGTAGGAATGAATCCTGATAAAGTCCCACAAGAATTCGAAACTATTAAAATTAAGTTAGAAGATTTGATTTCCGCAAATCTTATTGATAAAGATATAAAAAATCCGAAAACAAATGAAATAGTTGATCCAAATAGAGAAGTTGTAGCTGTTACTAATGAGGGTTCTAACAAAATTAAATATACATTTATTGAACCAAATGATGATGAAAATCCAGGTGGTGGTGAAGAAATCCCTGGTGGTGGGGCAATACTAGATATTGCTGGTAAAAAATATACTGAAATTTTTGTTGAAGGAGAAACTAGCCATCATGTTTTATTACAACTTCAAAATGATTTTGGGCTTGACGGTGGGAAAATTTTTAATGGCGAAGAATACTCAAAAATAAGTTTTACTAGTTCTAGTGATTTTGGATTAAAAATTTTGCAAACAACTAAATCTTTTTATTTACTAGAACATTATAGTACAGTTACTATTTATTACCGAACAAATGCTTCTGGTGATGAGTTACAAAAAGCTGTTGTTGAACTAAACCTTCCTAAAACTCCTCCAAGCGGTGGTGGAGGTGGAGGGGGAGGGGGCGGTGGAACCCCTAGCCGGATATATTATTATGTTAATGTTGTTGGTGTATTAATTCCTGATGATATTGGCGAA
>CAYWJS010000006.1:3136-40197 GCA_964458855.1 uncultured Erysipelotrichia bacterium | reverse complement strand
GATATATTATTATGTTAATGTTGTTGGTGTATTAATTCCTGATGATATTGGCGAAGGCTCTATTTTATTTGCATTGATAGGCTTTAAGCAAGCTAATACGGATCTTGAAATATATCTAGGTGATTATCAGTGTTTTTTCAATACGAATTTAAAATGTTTTTTTTACGAATCTTATGATTCAGAAGAGCCAGTAGAATTAATAATTGATTCAGTAGTAATAAACTAAAAAACTCTCCTAAGAGAGTTTTTTTTAAAAAAACATGGTAAAATTAAATTAGGTGAGAGTTATGAATCATTTTGGCGAAGAATTAAAGGAGGCACGCAAACGAAAAAAATTAACACTTGAACAAGCAAGTGAAGATTTAAAAGTTGTTCAAGACATTTTAAGATCAATGGAAGATGCTGATATAAAATCATTAGATAGACTATCAAATATTAAATATTTAATATATAATTACGCTAGGTACTTAAATTTAGATGAAGTAGAAATATATAAAAAATATAAAGAAGAAGCTTTTAAGCATCCTTTTAAGCATCAAGAAGAACAAGAAGAAATTAAGAAAAAAAGACATAGTAACGAATTTTATGAAAAAGATATTTCTTCTCCTGTTGCGCCGTTGATAAAAACAAAAAAAACTTTGCCATTTTCAAATTTTTTGTTAATTGGTATAATTATATTTGTTGTTTTATTAATATTTTATTTGTTAGTATCTTTCTTTAGGAAAGATTACTTTGAAAAAGAAAATAAGAATGAATATTATATTTCATTTAATTATGAAGTTAAAGGGAGGATTTAAATGAATTTACCTAATAAAATATCAATTTTTCGAATGATTTTAGTATTATTAATTATAATTTTATTTGTTTTTCCTTTTCATAACATTAATCTTGAATTTCCAATTATTTTAGTTGAAGGTAATAATATAACAATTCCAGTTTCAACAAAGTATTTAACAATTGGTGTAATATTTATTATTGCTGCTATTTCTGACTTTTTTGATGGCTATCTTGCACGTAAACATAATTTAATTACAACCTTTGGGCAATTTATTGATCCAATTGCTGATAAACTTTTAGTTAATACAACACTTATTTTATTAATTGGAGATAATGCGATTCATCCACTTGTTGGGGTTGTATTAATTGGTCGTGATATTGTGGTTGATGCAATTAGAATGATAGCAAGTAGTAGTGGAAAAATTATTGCTGCAGGAAAATATGGTAAATATAAAACATTTTCACAAATGATCGGAATTATTTTAGTATTATTTTATAATTTACCATTTGAACTAATTAATATTAAAGTTGCAGATTTCTTCTTAATATTGTCAATGATCTTTTCAATTGTTTCAGGCATAGAATATTACTTAAATAACAAAAAATATATTTTAGGTAGTATGTAATAATAAAAGTTGAAGAAATATATATAAAAACTTTAGATATGTTCTAAAGTTTTTTTCAAATCTAATAATAAGAAAACTCAAAAACAAACAAATGTTCGATAAAAACTGTTGAAATTATTATAAATTAATAGTACAATTATAAGTGTCATAAGGGGGTAATTATGAGTAAAGAAAATAAAGGTGCCCTAGAGCAAGTGCTTGCCCAAATTGAAAAGCAATACGGAAAAGGATCAATTATGCGTTTGGGTGAAGCAAGTCATTTTGAGATAGAAACTATTTCCAGTGGTTCTTTATCTCTTGATATTGCACTAGGTGTTGGTGGTTATCCACGTGGAAGAATAATTGAAATATTTGGGCCAGAATCAAGTGGTAAAACAACTATTGCGCTACATGCTATTGCAGAAGTACAAAAAGCAGGAGGACAAGCAGCATTTATTGATGCAGAGCATGCACTTGATCCTGTTTATGCTCAAAAATTAGGTGTAAATATTGAAGAATTATTATTAAGTCAACCTGATACAGGAGAACAGGCACTAGATATTGTTGAGTCACTTGTAAAAAGTGGTGTAATTGATATTGTTGTTATTGACTCGGTTGCAGCTTTAGTACCACAAGCAGAAATTGATGGTGAGATGGGAGATTCTCATCTTGGCTTACAAGCACGACTTATGAGTCAAGCAATGAGAAAACTATCAGGTATTATTAATAAATCAAAGACAATTGTTATTTTCATAAATCAGTTGCGGGAAAAAGTTGGTGTTTTCTTTGGAAATCCAGAGACTACACCAGGAGGGCGCGCTTTAAAGTTTTATTCAACTATTCGTATTGATGTAAGAAGAATCGAAACAATTAAACAAGGTGAAGATTTAATTGGTAATAGGACTCGTATTAAGGTTGTAAAAAATAAAGTTGCACCTCCATTTAGATATGCTGATGTAGATATTATTTTTGGTGAGGGTATTTCTAAAACTGGTGAACTTATAACATTAGGTGTAGAGTCAGGTATTATTGAAAAAAGTGGTGCTTGGTTCTCATATAATGATGAAAAAATCGGTCAAGGACTTGAAAATGCCAAACTTTATTTAGAAAACAATCCAAATATAAAAGATGAAATTGAAAAAAAAGTTACTGAATACTTTGGTATAAAAAATCAAAAAAAGATAAATATCGGTAGTTAATACCGATATTTTTTTACTTGCTTGACATAATAGAAAATGAAACTTAAAATAAAATTATATTGTTAATAATTTTTAATGATATATATATTTTTGAAAACTAAATATTTATTGGAGGTGAAATTATGTTTGGTGATATTAATTCCACTTCCATTTTACTAGGGTTAATTGGTCTGTTAACTGGTATAATCATAGCATTTGTTTTCTATAAATTAAAAAGTTTATATTCTAAAGAAAAAGCTGAAAAAATAGTTGAAAATGCATTAAAAGAAGCAGATTCAATAAAAAGAGAAGCAATTTTAGAGGCGAAAGAAGAAGTTCATAATTTAAAACTTGAAGCAGAAAAAGAAATTAAAGAACAAAAACAAGCGCTTGTTGATACAGAAAATAGATTACTTCAAAGAGAACAAAATCTTGATCGCCGTGACACGCTTTTAAATACTCGTGAGGAAAACTTAGAACAAAAAGAAGTTCTTTTAGAATCTAAACAACAAAAATTAACAGAAATGGAAAGTAAAATGGAAGAAGTTTTACAAAGTCAAGTAAAACTATTAGAGGAAATTACCAACATGAAAGTTGAAGATGCAAAAAAAATACTTATGCAACGTGTTGAAGAACAAATGAGTACAGAAATATCAAAATATATTAAAGAACAAGAAGAACAAGCTAAAATTGAAGTTGATAAAAAGGCAAAAGATTTATTAGTTAGAACAATGCAAAAATATGCAGCAGATGTTACAAATGAAAATACAGTTAAAGTTGTAAACCTACCTAATGATGAAATGAAAGGGCGCTTAATTGGGCGCGAAGGAAGAAATATTCGAGCAATTGAGGCTGTAACAGGAGTGGACTTAATTATTGATGATACACCAGAAGCAGTGGTGCTTAGCAGTTTTGATCCATTAAGGCGTGAAATAGCTGCCTTAACAATAGAGGCCCTAATTAAAGATGGAAGAATTCATCCCGCAAGAATAGAAGAAATTTATGAAAAAGTTTCTGAAGAGGTTAATCAAAGAATGCAAGAGATGGGGCAAGAAGTTGTCTTCGATCTTGCTATTAATAAGCCTCATGCTGAGCTTATTAAATTACTTGGAAGACTTCATTTTAGAACTAGTTACGGACAAAATGTATTGCAACATTCAAAAGAAGTTGCACATCTTGCTGGAATTATGGCAGCTGAATTAGGGGAAAATGTTGAACTTGCAAAACGAGCTGGTCTTTTCCATGATATTGGAAAAGCAATTGACCACGAAGTAGAAGGAAGTCACGTTCAGTTGGGTGTAGAAATTGCGAAAAAATATGGTGAAAGTGATGTTGTAATTAACGCAATTGCATCCCATCATGGAGATGAGGAACCAAATAATTTAATTTCTATTTTAGTTGCAATTTCTGATGCTTTATCAGCATCTCGTCCTGGAGCAAGAAGTGATAGTTTAGAAAACTACATTAAGCGACTTGAACAGTTAGAAAACATTACAAATGGTTTTGAAGGAGTTGAAAAATCATACGCAATTCAAGCGGGACGTGAACTTAGAATAATTGTTAAACCAAATGAAATAGATGACTTAGAAAGTATTAATTTAGCAAGAAAGATTAAAGAAAAAATAGAAGAAGAAATGCAATATCCAGGAACAATTAAAGTAACAGTAATTAGAGAAACAAGAGCAATTGAAGAAGCCAAATAGTACTAGAAAACTAGTACTATTTTTTTGTAATAAAAATTACTTCCTCGAATATAATAACAGTGAAAATAAAAAGGAGGAATGTATATGGAAACGCTTAAAGTTTCATCAAAATCAAATCCCAATTCAGTTGCGGGAGCATTAGCAAATGTTTTTCGGGAAAAAGGAATAGTTGAGATTCAGTCAATTGGTGCTGGGGCACTAAATCAAGCAATTAAGGCTATTGCCATTGCTCGCGGTTTTGTTGCACCAAGTGGAAGAGACCTTGTTTGCACACCAGCTTTTGTTGATATAACAATAGATGGTGAGGAAAGAACGGCAATTAAACTTATAGTAGAAGCTCGTTAAAACCCGAAAAGGGTTTTTTCTTTTTTATTAAAATGTTATAATATACATTATAGGAGTGGTAATATGGATGAAAGGCAAGGAAGAATAATAATTGGAGTTACAATTGGTGTTCTTATTATTATAATTTCAATACTAATATATATTGGAGTAACTACTGGTACAAAAAAAGACCAATTTTTAAAAACTGCTGATGAATTTGAAAAAGCAGGTGAACAATATTTTCATGATGAAGATATTCTTCCAACAGAAGAAGATAAAATAGTTGCAGTACCAATTGAAGAATTAATTAAAAAAGGATATTTAAAAGAAAATCAAATAAAAGGACCAAACGGAGAAAATTGTACAGGTGAAGTAATTGTTATTTTAAAAGATGGTGAATATATTTTTGATAAATATTTGCGTTGCGGAAAATATCGATATACATATGAAACAGAAAAAGACAAACCAACTCCTGGACAAGATCCAAATAAGGACCCAGGTACAACTCCTGGACAAGATCCAAATAAGGACCCAGGTACAACTCCAGGTAAAGACCCAGGTAAAGATGACACTCCTTCGTTAGGGGGACTTCTTGAACCAATAGATGTTTATAATAATAATTTAATATATGGACGTGGAGCAGATTATTGTAGTGAATTATTAAAAGATATTATTCTTGATGAAGAAGCAACCCACTCTATTAAAAGTATTGAAGAATTATTTTGTATTCGTGTTTTGCCTGACCACAAATACCGACTTGATAAATCATTAGATTTTCTTGATGATAACTCTTATTTGGACCCAAATAATAATGTATTTGGTGATATTAATAAAGATAATGTTGTTGAAGGTATTAAAGCAGAACTTACAAAAGGTAAGGGTTATTTACCAATGAAACGGTTTAATGGAAAATTTAATGGAAATCAAAATACTATTAACAATTTATTAATAAGAGAAACTTATAGTTATTCTCTTAAAAAAGATAATTTTGTTTTTGATATTGATGCTCGTGATAATAGAGAATATATTGTTAATGGTTTATTTGGAGAACTAGGAGGAGAAGCTTCAGTAAGCGGCTTAAAAATTAATAATGCAAAAGTTTATGGCTATGATAATGTTGGAATTATAGCAAGTTTAAATTATGGTTCTATTAGTGGTATTACGATTACTAATAGTGAAGTTAAGGGTAGTAATTATGTTGGTGGAATTGTTGGAAAAAATGCTTATAAAATTGTTACAGATGATGAAGAAAATAAAAATGCAAGAGAAGTATCTGGTAAAATTGGTTCCTCTAACCATTCCTCTAACATTGAATTGAAAGTTCATGGTGAGACCTATATTGGAGGAGTTGCTGGTATTAATAATGGTACTATTCAAAATATCACCACAAACAATGGGTTAGAAGTTTCAGGTATTCGTTATGTAGGAGGAATTGTTGGTTCTAATAGGTTAGAAAATAATTTGAAACTTAAGAAAGATAGTAAAGCTACTATTTTAAATTTAAAAAATATTAGCGGTAAAGTATCAGGACAAAATGCTGTAGGAGGAATTGCTGGTTCAAATGATGAAGGCGGAAATATTAGCAATTCTAGTAGCAAGGCGAAAGTTTCAAATTATGGAAACTTAGGAGGAATAAATATTGGTGGCTTAGTTGGAGTTAACAGTTTTAATGCCGAAATTCATAATTCTAGTAGTAGTGCCGAAGCTACTGGAAGTGAAAATGTTGGTGGTTTAGTTGGACAAAATAATGGTTTAATTAGTAGGAGTTTTAGTGTTAATATGAAAGTATTTGCACGTCCAGGTAAGCTATACATTACTGAATCAAGATGTTCTATTGCCGAAATATTTTTAGAAGAAATAGAAAAAGAAATTAAAGAAAAAAGAGAAGAGTATATTGAATATGTTACTTCTTCAGATAAGACAGATGCGGAAAAAGAAAAAAAGACAGAAGAATATTTCGATTTTCTAAATAAAATGCAATCAAAAACTATTAAAACAATGTGTTCAGTAGGCGGTTTAGTTGGTGCAAATTATGGTAAAATTGAAAGATCTTATGTTGAAGCAGGTACTGGAACTCCTGGAAATGCTACAACCTATAAAGCAGAAGATTACGATGGAAATATACTTAAAGATGACGACGGAGAAGAAATAGTATTAGGAATTGAAAACAAAGGTGGTTTAGTTGGATTTCATAGTGGTACAATTAGTGATTGTTATTATGATGGGAATCTAACGATTAGTAAGGCATCATATGTAGGTGGTTTAGTAGGAAAAAGTCTTTTTGGAAACATTAAAAATTCTTATTCTAAAACAACAATATCAGGTGATGGTATAATGGTTGGTGGCTTAGTTGGATTTTTTGGAAGCCACAAAGAAACATTAGAAAACTCTTATACATCTGTTACAATAGTAAATGGTTTAAAAGATGAAAACAATTTATTAATAGGTCTTTTATTAATTGAAAAGGATAGTAATAAAAGTGAGGATGAAATAGTCAAAAACTCATTTTGTTATAAAACAGGAAATACTGAAAAATATTGTAAATATGGAGAACTTCTTAATCAGTCAATGACCATTACTGCACCATATATTAAAGAAAGATTAAAATGGAGTTCAACTATTTGGAATTTGAATGAGACAACAACAGAATATCCAAAATTAAGATAAAACTTTTCTTTATGAAAAGTTTTATTTTTGTGTTATAATACCTTTTGTAAAAGAGGTGATAATATGACAAAAACAAAAGATTATAGCAAATACTTTACTACTCCAAACTTAAAAGAAGCACGAAAAAGAAGCAAAGAAAAAACACAAACATTACAATATGAAATTTCAGAAGAAATGAAAAACATTGGAGTAGGTAAAAGTTATTATATAAAAACTTATGGTTGTCAAATGAATGAAAGGGACTCAGAAATAATTGCAGGTATTTTGGAAGAAATGCAGTATCAAAAAAGTGAAAACCTTGAGGATGCTGATGTAATTATTTTTAATACTTGTGCAGTTAGAGAAACAGCAGAAAGCAAAGTATATGGTGCAATTGGTGCATTAAAACATTTAAAACTACATAATCCAGATTTAATTATTGGGCTTTGTGGATGTATGAGTCAAGAAGAAAAAACAATTCAAAAAATTCTTACAAAGTATCCACAAATTGATCTTATTTTTGGAACTCACAATTATTATCGTCTTCCAATTCTTTTAAAAGAGGCAATATTAAGCAAAGAAAAAGTTATTGAAGTATGGAGCAAAGAAGGAGATATTGTTGAAGGTCTTCCAAGTACTAGAGAATATAAACACAAAGCTTTTATTAATATAATGTATGGTTGTGATAAGTTTTGCACATACTGTATTGTGCCATATACTCGCGGAAAAGAGCGAAGCCGCAAAATGGAAGATATTATGAAAGAAGTTCGCGCTTTAGAGAAAAAAGGTTACCAAGAAATTACTCTTTTAGGGCAAAACGTTAATGCTTATGGAAAAGATTTAAAAGATGTAAATTATGGCTTTAGTACTCTTTTAAGAGAAATTCAAAAAACAACTATTCCAAGAGTGCGTTTTACAACAAGTCATCCGTGGGATTTTACGGAAGAACTTATTGATGTTATTGCAAGTGGCAAAAATTTAATGCCTTATATTCATCTACCAGTTCAGTCAGGAAGCAATGAAATCTTAAAGAAAATGGGACGCGGATACACAAGAGAGTCTTATCTAGAACTTTTTAAATTAATCAAGAAAAAAATTCCAAATGTTACAGTTACAACTGATATCATTGTAGGTTTTCCAGGTGAAACAGAAAAAGACTTTGAAGATACTTTAAGTTTAGTAAAGGAATGCCAGTTTGATGGAGCTTATACTTTTATTTATTCTAAAAGGGAAGGAACTCCTGCTGCAAAAATGCGTGATGATGTACCACTTGAAGAAAAGAAAAGAAGGCTAGAAATTCTAAACAAATTAGTAGATGAAAATGCTTTAAAAAGCAATAAGAAATCTGAAGGAAAAGTAGTAGAAGTATTGGTAGATGGAGTAAACAAAAAAGATGAAAATAAGTTAGTAGGTTATACAGAAACTAATAAATTAGTACATTTTATTGGCAATAAAAAATATATTGGGAAAATTGTTCCAGTAAAGATTACAAAGGTAAGAACTTGGATTTTGGATGGTGAACTTTATCTTGAAGAAAAAGATTCTTAAAAAAGCTGATAAAATGATTAATATGATAACTTCTTTAGAAGAATATAAGTGTTACAAAAAAGCTTATCATAAACTAGAAAAAAACGAAGGAGTGAAAAAGTTACTTGATGAAAAAAGAAGGCTTCAACAAAATATTATTAATTTGGAACATTTCAACAAAGAAAGGGCAAAACAAGAATATGAAAAAAAATTATTATTGATTGAAAAAAAGCTGGAAAAAAATCCATTATACCAAGAATATAAAAGATGTCATGAAGAATTAGATGATATTGCCCAAGAGATCATTCAAATTATTGAAAATAATATAAATACTTTCTAAACGAAAGTATTTTTTTATTAATGACACATTTACTAAACATAAAGCATAAATTAGAGTGAGGAGGGAAGACTTATGGGAATTTCCAAAGAAATTGTGACAAAGGCGGTTATTGGCAAAGGAAAGAAAATATTTAGAAGTAGTCATAAAGTTGAGGCTTTAGAACTTCCTACTACTGTTTTGGGTTGTTGGGTTATAAACCATAGTTATAGTGCGACCATAAATAATGATATTGTTAAAATTAATGGAAGTTTTGATGTTAACATATGGTATGCTTATGATAATGATACAAAAACAAGTGTTGTAACAAAGAAAGTAGAATATGAAGATGAAGTAAGAGTAAAAATAGAAGAAGAAAAAGTAATTTCTGATGAATATGATATTATTGTAAGAAAACTAAAAGACCCAAGTTGTGAGGATATCGAGATAAAGGATGGAAGTATTGTTTTTAATCTTGTAAGAGAATTCGGAGTAGATGTAATAGGAGAGACAAAAATGATGATTGATTCAATTGATTTTGAAGAAAAATGGGAGGAAATAGAGGAAGAAAGTGAGCCTGAAGAAGTAGAAATTAATGAAGAGGAAATAAATACAAACTATTTGTAGGTGTCAACAAAAAAGTGTTGACACTTATTTTATTTTGGTTATAATTATAATAGTAGCTAAGGAGGGATAATATGGCAGTAAGATTAAGATTAAAGAGAATGGGAGCGAAAAAAAGACCTTATTATCGCATTGTTGCAGCAGATTCAAGAGCTGCTAATGATGGAAAAATTATTGAACAATTAGGAACTTACAACCCATTAACTGATCCAGCAGAAATTAAAGTTGATGAAGAAAAGGTTTTAAAATGGTTACGTACAGGTGCTCAACCAAGCGACACTGTTCGTAGCATTCTCAGCAAAGTAGGTATTATGGAAAAATTCCATAATGAAAAGTCAGGTAAGAAAAAATGAATCTAGTTGAATTAACAGAAAGTTTAGTAAAAGCTGTTGCTGAAGATAAAGACAGCGTTAAAGCAAAAGAATTTAGTTCTGATAATGATGAGTACACAATTATTCAAGTAATGATTGCTGAGTCTGATATGGGTCGTGTAATTGGGAAAAAAGGAGCACTTGCTAACGCAATTCGAACAATTGTACAAGCTAGTGCATCATTACAAAATAAGAAAGTTAAAATTAATATTGATAGTTACTAAAAAAATCATCATAAGATGATTTTTTTAAAACTTTAAAATATTTAAAGTAGATTATAAGTGTTAATTATATTATAATGTTAATAGGAATTAAAACAGTTGGGAGTTTGATTATATATGCTAGAAAATGAATTAAACATTCCTAATCACATAGCAATTATTATGGATGGTAATGGAAGATGGGCAAAAGAAAGAGGGATGAAAAGAACTGACGGACATCTAGAAGGAAGTAAAAATTTAAAAAGAATTGTTGAGCATGCACAAAGACTTGGAATTAAAGTAGTAACTGTTTATGCTTTTTCTACAGAAAATTGGTCACGTCCTAAAGAAGAAGTAGATTATTTAATGAATTTAATTAAAGAATTTTTTACAAAACATATAAAAGAACTATACGAAAAAAACATAAAAATAACATTTATGGGAAGACGTGATCGATTATCTTCTGATGTTCTTAAAATAATAAATGAAATTAAAGAAAAAACAAAAAATAATGATGGTATTATTTTAAATATTGGTCTTGATTATGGTGGACAAGATGAAATCTTAGAGATGGTTAAAAAGATTGCCACAAAAGTTCAAAATAAAGAAATAACTATTGAAAACATTGATAAAAATATAATTGAAGAAAACTTAATGACAAGTGGACTTCCTCCAGTTGATTTTATGATTAGAACAAGTGGAGAATTAAGATTAAGTAATTTTTTACTTTGGCAACTTGCATATGCAGAACTTTATTTTGTTGATACTTATTGGCCTGATTTTGACGGTAAGGCTCTTGAACAAGCGATTGTTGAATACAATAGAAGAAACCGCCGTTTTGGAGGGATAAAAGATGATAACAAGAATAATTAGTGCCATAATAATTGCTTTAATATTTTTACCAATTTTGTTTATTGGAGGTAATACTTTTCGCCTTGCTGCTTTACTTTTGGCACTTATTTCTACTTATGAGTTACTTGGAGCTTATAAAAAGGAAAAAAATCTACCAACTTTTATGAAAATAGTAACATATGTATTAGTTATAATTTTAGTTTTAAACAATACCTTTATTGGACCTTTTTCATCATTAGATAAATTTTCAATGGTTTTAAATATAAAATTGTTACTGTTAATTATTACACTTATAACTTTACCAATTATTTTTTATCATAACTTAGAAAAATATAATATTAGTGATGCAGCATTTTTAACATATGTAATATTACTAATTGGAATATTTTTTAATATGTTAATTCGTTTAAGATTAAGAAATGAAGGATTAGAGTTATTATTCTTTGCTGTTTTACTTGCTGTTTTAACTGATACAGGAGCTTATTACTCAGGTATGCTTTTTGGAAAGAATAAACTAATTCCTGAAATAAGTCCTAAAAAAACAATAGAGGGATTAATTGGTGGAACATTAATTGGTTCAGTTATTTCTGCAATTTATTTAAGTGTTATAAACTTAGATGCGATTCAATTGGATTTTGTAGAAATTTTCTTTTATACAATTCTTTTATCTCTGTTAGGACAACTTGGAGATTTAGTTTTTAGTTCAATCAAAAGAAGATATAAAATAAAAGATTTTGGAAACATTATCCCTGGCCATGGTGGGGTTTTAGATCGACTGGATAATATACTATTTGTTGTTGCAGGAATTATGATTATTTTATCTTAGGAGATGAAATTATGATATTTGACTTAGTAATATTTTTACTTGTAATTAGTTTAGTTATTTTTGTTCATGAATTAGGTCACTTTATATTTGCAAAACGAGCAAATATTCTTTGCCATGAATTTGCACTTGGAATGGGACCAGTTATATGGCAAACGAAAAAAGGTGAAACTCTTTATTCAATAAGAGCAATTCCCCTAGGTGGTTTTGTAAGTATGGCTGGTGAAAATACAGAACGTGATAAAGATGTAGATCCAAATCGTGTTTTTCAAGCACAAAGTTGGCCTCATCGCTTTATTACAGTTATTGCTGGTGCTTTATTCAACTTTTTACTTGCTTTTATTTTGATATTTTTAATTGGCCTTTTTTATGGTTCAACCAAAACAAATACAATAATAAATAATGTTCAAGAAAACTCTCCAGCTGATAAAGCAGGTATTATTATAGGAGATGAAATTACTCATATAAATGGAGTTCGTGTTAGAACGCTTGATGAAGTGACTTTTGAAATTCAAGCATCTAGTGGTGCTCCACTTGAATTAAAATTAAAAACTGAAAATGGAAAGACAAAAACAGTAACCCTTACTCCTGAAAAAACAACAGTTGAAGGAATGGATTACTATTATATTGGAGTTAGTACTTTAATTGAAAGAGAACATGGTTTAATTTCTGCTTTAAGCTATACTCATCAAAAATTTATTGGAACAGTAAAAATGGTATTTCGAACATTTTATCTATTAATTACTGGTACACTTGGTTTTGAAAATGTTAGTGGCCCCATTGGTATTTTATCAATGGCAGGAAGTCAAGCTGAAGCAGGGCTTAATAATTTACTTTTCTTTATTGCCTACATTAGTATTAATCTTGGATTTGTAAATCTTCTACCACTTCCTGCATTAGATGGGGGAAGAATAATTTTCTTACTTATTGAAAAGCTTCTTGGTAGGCCAGTAAAACCAGAAGTTGAAAACTACATTCATTACATTGGTTTAATTGGTTTTATGATATTGTTTGTATTTATTGCTTGGAATGATATTTTAAGATTATTGTAAATGGGTGATAGAATGAAACAAAATATGCTATTTGTACCAACTCTAAGAGAAAATCCACGTGATGCGGAAATTATTTCTCATCAAGTGTTACTTCGGGGTGGTTATATTAAACAAGTTGCAGCTGGAATATATACATACTTACCACTTGGATACAAAATTATAAAAAAAATTGAAAACATTATTCGTGAAGAATTAAATAACATAGGTTGTAGTGAACTTTTTATGCCAGTATTGCAACCAAGAGCTTTGTGGGAAGAATCAGGACGTTGGAGCGAGTATGGAAAAGAATTAATGCGTTTAAAAGATAGACATAATCGTGACTTTGCACTTGGTCCAACCCATGAAGAAGTTATAACTTACATTGTAAGAGATTACTTAAACTCTTATAAAAAATTTCCAGTTGCGCTTTATCAAATTCAAACTAAATTTAGAGATGAATTAAGACCACGCTTTGGTCTTATGCGTGGGCGTGAATTTGCAATGAAAGACTTATATACATTTCATACATCTAAAGAAGATTTAGATAAATGGTATGAAATGGTTAGTGATGCATACATTAGAATATTTAAACGTTGTGGATTAGATGTAAAAATTGTTAAAAGCGAAACTGGACAAATCGGTGGCGATGAAGCTCATGAATTTATGGTTATGAAAAAAGTTGGAGAAAATACAATTACATATTGTACAAAATGTGAGTATGGTGCAAATATTGAGTATTCAAACTTAAAAGAAAATGATAAATGTCCAAAATGCGATGGCAAAATAGCACTTGCCAAAGGTATTGAAATAGGAAATATTTTTAAACTTGGAACGAAATATTCAGAAGCAATGAATGCTTATTACATGGATGAAAAAGGAAATCAAAAACCAATTATTATGGGATGTTATGGAATAGGTGTATCACGTCTTTTAATGGCAGTAATTGAGCAACACTTCCAAAACGGGAAAATGATTTGGCCAAAAGAAATTAGTCCATTTGACGTTCATCTTATTGTAATAAATAATGACTATGAAAAAGAAGCAGACGAACTTTATAACAAACTAAAAGAACATAATATTGATGTTTTATTAGATAATCGTGATGAAAGTGCAGGAGTAAAACTTGCTGATGCAGATTTAATTGGAATTCCAACAAGAATAATTATTGGTAGAGATATGACTAAAAATATGGTAGAATTAATTTATAATGAAAAAATAGAAACTATTAATTACAATGATGTTTTAAAAAAACTTACATAGTTGATTAGGGTGATTATTATGAAAAAAGATAAGAACAACTTACCAAAAAAAGAAATGACAATATGGGATATAATATTTTTTATGGTTTTAATAGTTCTTATCTTTGAAGTGGTAATCCCCTATATAAAAAGTTTAATGTAAAAAAGAAAAGTAGAGCAATCTACTTTTTTTATTGATTATTTGTTAAAATATAAATATAGATTGAAGGTGAAAGTATGCAAGTTGCTGAGATTTTAGTTGGGCTTGCAAGTTCAAATATTGATCGGTTGTTTACTTATCTTGTTCCAAACTCTTTAAAAGAAAGAATAAAATTAGGAGTTCGTGTTAGAATTCCTTTTGGTCACCAAACTACAGAAGGTTTTGTTTTGAAAATATATGATACTGATGAAAAGTTTGATTATGAACTTAAAGAAATATTAGAAGTAATTGATGAAATTCCTATTTTAAATGATGAACTAATTAAACTTGGAAAATATATGGGTGAGACAACAATTTCTTATTTAATAAGTGCTTATCAAGCAATGCTTCCACCTGCTTTAAAAGCGGGGGGAAGTAAAACTGCGAAAAAGAAATATAAAAAATATCTATCGCTCTCACCTAATAATAATTTTATTGAAAATTATATAAGTAAACATAAACAAGCAAAAAAACAAATTGAACTTATTAACTATTTAAAAGAAAAAAAAGAAAAGATTGAAAAAAAAGAACTTACAAATCTCTTTTCTACAAATATTATTAATGAATTAGTAAAACAAAATGTTTTAAAAGAAACTAGTGTTGAAGTTTATCGTATTGAAGATGAAATAGATGCTTCTTTAGAAAAAGTAGTTCTTACTGATGAACAAAAAATAGCTTATGAAAAAATTATAAACTCTTTAAATAAAAACGAAACATTTCTTCTTTATGGAGTTACAGGCTCAGGAAAAACTGAAGTTTATATGCAAGTAATAGAAAAAGTAATTCAAAATGGAAAAGAAGCAATTGTATTAGTTCCAGAGATTAGTCTTACACCACAAATGGTAAGAAGGTTTAAAAGAAGATTTGGACCTCTTGTTGCAGTTATGCACAGTGGACTTTCTAATAACGAAAAATATGATGAATGGCGAAAGATTAGAAGAGGAGAAGTAAAAATTGTAGTTGGAGCAAGGAGTGCAATATTTGCACCATTTGCTAATTTAGGAGTAATCATTATTGATGAAGAACATGAAGCAACTTATAAACAAGAAAACAACCCAAAATATCATGCACGCGACATTGCACTTTGGCGGGCAAAGTATCATAATATAACACTAATTTTAGGAAGTGCAACCCCTTCTTTAGAATCTTTCGCTCGCGCATATAAAGGAGTTTATACTTTGCTTACCCTTACTAAAAGAGTAGGAAATATTGAACTTCCAACAGTTGAAATAGTTGATTTAAGAGAAGAATATAAAAGCGGAGTAAGAACTAATTTTTCGCGCAGATTAACAGAAGAATTAAAAAGTTGTATAAAAGATGGAAAACAAGCAATTTTATTACTTAATAGACGCGGCTATTCAACCTTTGTAATTTGTTCTAATTGTGGATTTACACATAAATGTCCAAATTGTGATATTTCTTTAACTTATCACAAATCCTCAAATACAATGCGCTGTCATTATTGTGGTTTTGGTGATCGTTATCTTACACTTTGCCCAAGTTGTAATGAGAGTGCACTTCGTGAATTTGGAACAGGAACAGAAAAGATTGAAGAAGAACTAAAAAGTATTTTTCCAAATCTTCGTATTGCAAGAATGGACCTTGATACAACAACAAAAAAAGGAGCACATGAAAAAATTCTTGCAGCCTTTGCACATCATGAATATGATGTATTACTTGGTACGCAAATGATTGCAAAAGGCTTAGATTTTCCAAAAGTTACTTTAGTTGGTGTATTAAATGCAGATACTACTTTAAACTTACCTGATTTTCGAAGTGGTGAAAAAACGTTTCAATTACTTGCTCAAGTAAGTGGAAGGGCAGGAAGAAAAGATAGTCAAGGTAAAGTTATAATTCAAACTTTTAATAAAGATTATTATGCAATAAATTTTGCAAAAAATCATGATTACTTAGGATTTTTTGCCTATGAAATGAACATTAGAAAAGCTTTGGGTTACCCACCATATTATTACTTAGGAGTTTTAAGGGTAAGTTTAAAGAATCCAAAAGAAGCCTTACTTGTTGCAAATAAAATAGCAAGTATACTTCGAGCACGTTTAACAGAAGAAAAAATTCTTGGACCAAGCAGTGCAACGCTTTTCAAATATAATAATTATTATCGTTATCAATGTTTAATAAAATATAAGGATGAAACAAATGTAAGAAAAATTCTTAAAGATATATTAGATCATTATCAAGATAGTAAAACTATTAAAGTTGATATTGACTTAAACCCAATAAATATTTAGAAGGTGATAAAATGAGAATAGTTTTTATGGGAACACCAGAATTTAGTGTACCAATCTTAGAGGCTTTAATTAATAATGGCTATGAAATAGTAGGAGTTGTAACTCAACCTGATAAAAAAATAGGAAGAAAACAAATTCTTACTCCATCACCTGTAAAACAGGTTGCAAAAAAACATAGCATTAAAGTATTGCAACCAGAAAAAATAAAAAATGAATATAAAGAAGTTCTTACTTTGAACCCTGATTTAATTGTAACTGCAGCTTATGGCCAATTTATTCCAAAAGAAATTTTAGATTTTCCTAAATATGGTTGTATAAATGTTCATGCCTCTCTTTTACCACTTCTTCGTGGTGGTGCACCAATTCAAAAAGCAATTATTGAAGGTCACAAAAAAACTGGAATTACTATTATGGAAATGACCCTGAAAATGGATGCAGGAGATATTTTAAGTCAAAAAGAAATAGAAATTACTGCTGAAGATACCTATGGTTCGCTTCATGATAAATTAAGTAAAATTGGTGCTAAGTTATTAATTGAAACAATTCCAAAATTAATAAAAGGAGAAATTAAAAAAATAAAACAAGATGAATCCCTTGTAACCTTTGCCTACAACTTAACCCGTGAGGATGAAAAAATTAAGTGGGAAAAACAATCGCAAGATGTGTATAACCATGTTCGAGGGCTTGATCCTACTCCTGGTGCTTATACGACAATTGATAATCAAATTTTAAAAGTGTGGAAAGTTTCTTTGACTGATGATGAAAGCGATGAACAACCTGGAACAATTGTAAAAACAAAAACAAGTATTGGTGTTGTTTGTGGCGATAAAAAAGTTGTAGAACTTGTTGAAGTTCAAGTAGCAGGAAAAAGAAGAATGACAGTAAAAGAACTATTGAATGGTAATGTTAAAGAGTTTCTTGCTCCCGGTAAAGTATGCAAGTAGGTGATTATATGAATACTCGTAGTATTGCGCTAGAAATTATTAATGATGTCTTAAATAATGGTGCTTATAGTAATCTTTCTTTAAACCAAAAAATTAAAGAAAACAATTTAAATGAAAAAGACATTGCACTTCTTACCGAAATTGTGTATGGCACAATTAAAAATATAATGCTTTTAGATTATTATCTTGAGCCTTATTTAAAAATAAAAAAACCAGAACCATGGTTTCAAAACTTACTTCGTATGTCAGTTTATCAACTTAAATTTTTAGATAAAGTTCCAAATTATGCAATTGTAAATGAAGCAGTAAATATTGCAAAGAAAAAAAGCAAGGCTAAATTAGATAAAATGGTAAATGCTATACTTAGAAATATTATACGTAATGGTTTTCGCTCATTAGATGAAATAAAAGATGAAAAAATGCGACTAAGTATTGAAACTTCATACCCAATGTGGATTATAGATTTATGGGAAAGACAGTTTGGATTTGATATTACAAAAAAGATTTGTTTTGCTAATATGGAAACTCCACTTAATACTGCAAGAGTAAATATTAATGATGAAGGTGCAACAGAATTATTCCAAAAATATGAAAAGGGATTACTTTCTAAAAATGCAATTATTGTTTCCTCATCCATTGTAAAACTGAAAGAATATAAAGAAGGTCTAATTAGTCCCCAAGATGAAGCAAGTATGTATGCAGTGGAAGTTTTAAATCCAAAATCAGGTGACATTATTTTAGATATGTGTGCAGCTCCTGGCGGGAAAAGTCTTTATATGGCATCCCTTATGGAAAACATTGGAGAGATTCATGCTGTTGATTTATATGAACACAAAATAAAGTTAATTAAGGAAAATATAATGCGAGAAAAAGCAACAATTATTAAACCGAAGGTATATGATGCAACAAAATTAACAGAAGTTTATAAAGAAGAAACCTTTGATAAAATTTTACTTGATGCACCTTGTAGTGGATTAGGTGTTATTAAAAGAAAACCAGAAATAAAATATAACCGAACTTTAAATGATATTTATAAGTTAGTAAGCTTACAAAAAGAACTAATAAATGTAGCAGGTATTCTTTTAAAAAAAGGAGGATACCTACTATATAGTACTTGTACTCTTAACAAATTAGAAAATGAAGAAATTATAAATGAATTTTTAAATCAAAATAAAAACTTTGAGCTTATTAATTCTAAAATAATTTTTCCTTATCAATATAATAGTGATGGCTTTAGTATTTTTCTTCTACAAAAAATAAAAGACAAGAAATAAAACATTTCTTGTCTTTTTAGTTTTACTTAATATTTATTTTATTAACTCTAGAATAATTCCACCATATTCTGCAATTAGTGGACCAAAGATAACTGCTACCATAAGCATAAGTTTAATTAATATATTAAGTGTTGGTCCTGATGTATCTTTGAAAGGATCACCAATTGTATCACCATAAACTGCTGCAATATGTGGCTCAGATCCTATTCCTCCAAAATGGCCTGCTTCAATATATTTTTTTGCATTATCCCAAGCACTACCAGCATTACTCATAAATATTGCAAGAAGTACTCCCGAAACAAGAGCACCAATTAAAAGTCCTCCGAGAGCCTCTATTCCAAATAAAAGACCAAATATAAGTGGTGCAAGAAAGCCAATAATTCCTGGGATTGCCATTTCTTGTATTGATGCTTTTGTTGCAATATCAATACATCTTACATAATCAGGTTTATTTTTTCCTTCCATAATTCCTTCTATTTCTTCAAATTGCCTTCTTACCTCTTTTACCATTTTAAAGGCTGATTTTCCAACGGCATTTATTGTTAAAGCACTAAATAAAAATGGAAGTGCACCACCTACTAAGATACCAATAATTACAATTGGTTCTAAAATATTGATATCACTTACTCCTGAAACTGTAGCGTAAGATGCAAAAAGGGCAAGAGAAGTAAGAGCAGCTGCACCAATTGCAAAACCTTTTCCAATTGCTGCTGTGGTATTACCAATAGAGTCTAATTCATCAGTTATTTTCCGTACCCGTTTTGGAAGACGCGCCATATTTGCAATTCCCCCAGCATTATCTACAATTGGGCCATAAGCATCAATTGTAACAGTTACAGTTACAGTTGCAAGCATTCCAAGAGCAGTAAGTGCTACTCCATATATTCCATTAACAGAGTAAGCAATTAAAATTCCTGCTGTAATTAAAATAATTGGTATTAATGTTGAATACATTCCTGTTGCAATTCCTGAGATAATATTAATTGCTGAACCAGTTTCTGATTTACTAGCAATTCCTAAAACTGGTTTGTAATGTTCTGATGTGTAATATTCTGTTGTTGAACCAATTAAAACACCAATTATTCCTCCAATTGCAATTGCATAAAATGGTTCGATAGTTGCAAATAATATATCGCTCATAAAATAAGTTGTAACAACTAAAACAAAAGTTGCAATAAATAATCCAAATCGAATTCTTTTATGTGGTTTCATACTTTTGATATTAATCATTATTTTAATGCCAAGAATGGATGCTAAAATACCAATAATACTAACAAATAAAGGAAAATAAATTCCACGTGTTCCGTATTTTGTAAGTCCTATTGTCATTGCTCCAATTAAAGCACAGACAAATGATTGAAATAGGTCTGATCCCATTCCTGCAATATCTCCTACATTGTCTCCTACATTATCAGCAATAACAGCGGGATTTCTTGGATCATCTTCAGGAATATTTAATTCTCCTTTTCCTACCAAATCGGCACCGATATCAGCTGTTTTGGTATAAATTCCACCACCAACACGAGCAAATAAGGCAGTAAGGGATGCACCAAGTCCGAAACCAGTTAAAATATTTGTATCCCGTGTTAAAAAATAGATAATAGTAATACCTAAAAGACCAAGTGCTCCGACACTAAGTCCCATAACTGCACCACCAGAAATTGCAACTTTAAATGTTTCATCAATTCCTTCTTCTTTAGCTACATTTGCAACTTTACCATTTACACTTGTTGCTGCATGCATGCCAAGATATCCTGCAAGAATACTAACTAAGCTACCAAATAAAAAACTATAAGCAGTTTCAATATTTATAAGATATAAAATTATTACAAAGAAAATGATTATAATACTAACTAAAATTTTGTTTTGCCTAATTAAAAAGGCTTTCGCCCCTTCACTAATATAAGATGAGTATTCAATCATCTTTTTTGTACCACTTTTTAATTTTTTATTTTTAAAATAAAAGAAGCTTGCCAAAACTAAAGCGTAAAGTCCTACAAATAAATAAATATAAAAATAATCCATAATATCACCTATTTAATTTCTTCGTCTTTGACTATAATTGCTTCAGTTGGGCAGCTTTCCATCGCATCAACTGCAAGATCATCTAACGAATCATCAATTGGTGTTACTCCCTTATTGTCATCAAATTTAGAAATTGCCTTTCCTTCATCATTAAAATCAAATATTTCTGGAGCAATTCCGTAACATGCACCACAAGAGATACATTTATCTAAATCAACCTTAACAAATTTAGCCATCATTATCCTCCTTTTCTATAAAACAATTATATGTAAAAGAAAAACTGATGTCAAACAACTAATTATGTATATAATTTTATTTATTTATATGATATACTTATATTGTTAAAAACTTTTATATCATATATAGAGGTGATATTGGTGGCCAAAACAAGAATGGAAAGGTATTTTAATGGAGGTGTGCATAAAAGTCGTTATCAGAAAAATCAACACTTATATGAAAGTGACTTGGACGAAGAAATAATAAGTCAACAAGTACCATTAGAAAAAACAATTAAGTTGTCTATAGAAGAATTGAAAAAAATGCCTCAGACAAGAGAAGAATATCATAAACTAAAAGATTACAAAACGGGATTAATGTTAGAAGAGGAAAAAAAGGAAGAGACGGTAATGAAAGAGGGAAAAAAGGTTCAAAGTCTTGAAGATTTAATAAAAAAGAGAAAAGAAGAAACACCAACAAAAAAACGTTATAATACAAGATATAACATTCTTAAAGAATTAAATATTGATACGAAATATGACCCAGAAGAAGTGGAACACCATGATGAAGTAGATTATGAAACAAAACTTTTAACAATTATTTCAGAAATTAATAATGGGGCAAAAGAATTTGAACAAGAAAAAAGAGAAATGGTTGTTGCAGATTCAGAAGAGGATTTAATTACATTTTCTGATTTAGAAAAAACAAAAGTAATAAAGTTAAATGAAGAAAAGAAAGAGAAAGAAGATTTTGATACAACAACTTTTGAAATAAAAAAAGATGATATTGAAGAAGAATCGGGAAAATTTTTTACTAATACAATGACTTTTTCTAAAGAAGAAAAAGAAGAATTAGGTTATATTGAAGAATCTTTAAAGAAAAATAATCGTTTAATAAGAATTCTTATTTTCTTATTAATATTAGTAATACTAAGTATGGTTGTTTGGATTTTTAAACAATATTTATAAAATAAAAAAGCATTGCGATTCGCAATGCTTTTATAATCTAAAATCATCTACATCTGCAGAATTAAAATCAATATTACCTGCAGTATCTGTATCTTGGTAAATGCCATCTAATACTTTTGTAATTTCAATATCGCAATCATTAATAACAATATCACGAAGTGAAATTACACCAACAAGATTATTTTCGTCTAAAACAGGTAATCTTTTTACTTGATTAATCATCATTTTGCGACTTGCATCTTTTACTGTACTTTCTGGTGATGTAGAAATTATTTCTGTTGTCATTATATCAACAACAGGAGTATCAATATCTAATCCATTTGCAAGCGCTCTTATAACAATATCTCTGTCAGTTATGACTCCAATAAGTCTTTCTCCATCAAGAACAGGTAAAAAACCAATATCAAAATCATTCATAAGTTCTGCCGCATCAAAAATAGTTGCATCACTACTAATAACTACAACATCATCTGTCATAATATTTTTTACTAATTTCTTTTCCATAAGTTTCTCCTTTCTATCATTATTTTTCCTTATATAAACATAAATATCCATCATATAATTTATTAGGTGATATCTATGTTTAGCCATGCCCCTAAATTAAAACTTAAAGGTCAAATTGAAAGAACCAAAATATTAACAATTATTGCAATTATTATTGTTTTTTTAGTATTTATTACATTAGGTTATTTTGGTCGGGGGGCTGTTAATATTTTATTTAATTATGCCGAAGTAGAAGTGAAAAAATTTACTAATATTGTAATAAACAGAGCAATTTCTAAACATATTGCTGAAGGCGTTGTTTTAGATGAGCTTTATGATGTTATAAAAGATCAAAATGGTGAGATTCAAGGTGTAAGTTTTAACTCATATTTAGTTAATAAAATGCAGAATATGTTAGTTAATAATATTAATCTTAGTTTAAGAGCAATAGAAGAAGGAAAGATTGAACTATTAGAACTTCCAAATACAATTTCTATTATTTATGATGAAAATAAATTAAAAAAGGGTATTATTTATGAAATACCACTTGGTGTTGTAACAAAAAATTTATTTCTTGCAAATCTTGGTCCTAAAATTCCTGTTAAAATTCAAGTTGTAGGAAGTGTTGGTAGTAATATGATTACTGTTATTAAACCATACGGAATAAATAATGCTTTAATTGAAGTTTCAATTAAAATTGAAATAGAACAACAAATATTACTACCTTTAGTTTCAAGACGAATTAAAGTGGATACTAATATTCCTGTTGCTTTAAAAATTATTCCAGGTAAAGTTCCAGATTATTATTATCAAGGTGGAATTGTTACAAAAAGTGAACCTTTTAGTTTACCTGATAAATTAGAGTAATTTCTTTTCTAAGAGATTTTCAAGTGGGCCCTTTTTATAATTAGCACAATTAGAAAAAGCATTTGCAAGTTCATCTATTTTTAACTTATTAAACTTTTGTTCTGCTTTTATAGTTTTATTTTTAAATTCTAAATAAGAAAGTTTTAAAAAGTTAATATGCTTTTTATAATCACTTTCATGATTAACTTCTTGAATAAAAATATTACAAATAAGTTTATAACCATTCTTTTTAAGTTCATCATATTCTTCTTTTAATTTTTTACAAGTATTAATCTTTCGTATAAGTTTGTCTTTATATTTTTTATTTTTTTTGTTATTTTGAAGAGAAAGTTTTTCTGTAACAAAATTAATCTTTTTTAATTTATTTTCATTATTTTGATGTACTTCATAAATTTTTTCAAACAAATCTTGTTGTTCTTTTAAGAATTCTTCTGGTGCGTTATTTTTAATAGTTATATTATTTTTATTTCCTAAAAGATAATCATCTATTTTTTTACGAAAATCATATTCTTGAATTACTTGCATATCACATTGTTTATATTTTACTTTTCCTAAAAATTCATTAAATTTATCAATTTCCAAAAGACTAAGGGCTAGATTACTATACTCATTATAAATTACATCACGAATTACCCCTAAAATAATATCTGTTATTTCAACACCAATTTGTTCTCTTTTTTTAACATAAGAGATATTATTTTTTTTATTTTTTAATTCTTTTTTTAGATATGATTTAAAGTTTAGGGTTTCATAGACAGTGCTTTTTTCAATAAAGATGAAACTTGAACGGTACTCATTACTCAAAGCATTACTAATTGCCATCTCAGGCATAATTAAAAAGTTAAAAATTTTTCGGCATTCGTCAGGAAGATATTCAGAAGAAGTTTGAAAAGGAAAAGCAACAACATTAAAATTCATATAATCTTTATAATTTTTGAAAACTTCAGTAAAAAGTTCAATTATTACTTTTACATTTTTATTATCTGGTGGTAAGTTCTTAACAACTGTGTAGTGAATATTTAAGTTTTTGTTTTTCCTCATTAAATCATTATATTTACTAAATATTTTAGTATTATAAATACTCTCAGGAATAGTTAAAGCCCCCATTAATGCATTAGAATTCGTATGAGTTCCACTTTCATCAAAAAAAACGCACCAATCCAAACCTTACCGCCCCCACTACTTCTAATTTAAGTTTAACAAGAAAACTTAAGAGAAACAAGGGAAAATCTACAAATTTATGGTAAATAATGCTATAATAGTATTGTAATTTAGTGAGGTGGTATAATGATTACAATTTATACAACTCCTAGTTGTTCATCTTGTAGAAAAGCAAAAAAATGGTTAGAAAAATATAATCTTCCATATCGGGAAGTTAATTTATTTGTTAAAGATTTAAGAGAAGAAGAAATAAAAGAACTTCTTGCAAGAACAGAAAATGGAGTTTCTGATATAATTTCGGAAAGAAGTAAAATAATAAAAGAAGGAAAAGTTAATATTGAAGATATGAGTATTAGTGAATTAGTAGAGTTTGTTAAGAAAAATCCTAGCATTTTAAAACGACCAATTATTGTTGGCGAAAAAGCCTTTAATGTTGGTTATAATGAAGAAGAAATTAGAGTATTTATTCCCAAAGAGTTAAGAAATATATCATGCTTAGACTGTGAACATTGTCCTGATAAAAAATAAGAAGTAAAAGGGGGAGAGAAGTTGCGAAAATCAATTTTGATTCCTGCTGTTACCTTTTTGGTAATAGTTCTATTATATGTTTTATACTTAATTATTCCTGAACCATGGGCCCCATTTTTAACATTTTTTACTTACGCTCTTTCAATTTTTTGTGCCTTTTTAGTATTAGTAAGTAAAAAACGAAGTGAAGCAAAAACATCATGGCTTTTGATAATTTTATTTGTTCCAGTCATTGGAATTACTTTTTATCTATTATTTGGAATTAGTTATAACATGACAAGAAAGTATAAGAAAAAAGAAAAAATTGATAACATAATCGCACCACACCTTTATAAACCAATTGTTTCTTTAAAACCATTTAAAGAAGAAGAGTTTAATAATTTTGTTGATTATGTTACAAATTTTACAAAAACAGGGCCTAACTATAATACAAGGACAGAAGTACTTACAAACGGAGATAAAAAGTATGAAAAATTAATTGAGGTATTAAATTCAGCAGAAAAATTTATTCATCTTGAATATTTTATTATTCACGAAGGAAAGATTGCTGATATTATTAAAGACATTTTAATTAAAAAAGCTAAGCAAGGAGTTGAGGTAAGACTTCTATATGATCATGTAGGTTGCATTGATCTTTCTGATAACTTTTTACGAGCACTTCGTCAAAGTGGAGTAAAAACAGCTGCTTTCAATGAGGTAACACTAACATTTTATCGTGATGGAATGAACTTTAGAAATCATCGAAAAATTGTTGTTGTTGATGGATATAAAGGATTTTTAGGTGGAATTAATATTGGTGATGAATATGCCCATAAAAGTACATATTATGGTTTTTGGCGTGATACGCACCTTTATTTAGAAGGAGATGCAGTTTATGATTTACACCTAATATTTATAAAAGACTGGTTTTTTACAACTAATGAATCTCTTTTTGAAGAAAAATATTTAATTAATAAACCACACCCTTTAGGAAATATTGAAGGTGTTCATATTGTTGCTGATGGTCCAGATACTGGTAATACTTATATTAAAGATATTTATTTTAAAGCAATTAATAGTGCTAAAAAAAGAATTTTAATTGCAACTCCTTATTTAATTCCTGATCATGATATTGAGCAAGCCTTAAAAATTGCTGCAAGAAGTGGAATAGATATTAAAATCTTAGTTCCTGGTAAACCAGACAAAAGATTTGTTTATCTTGCAACTAAATCATATTTTGAAGATTTAATGAAAGTAGGAATTGAAATCTATGTTTATAATGAAAAGTTTATGCATAGCAAAGTTTTGATTATAGATGATAAAATTGCATCTGTTGGAACAGCAAACTTAGATCTTCGTAGTTTTCACACTAATTTTGAAGTAATTGCACTTTTTTACAACGGAAAATCAATTCAAAAATTAATTGAGGATTTTAACAATGATTTACAAGATTCAACAAGAATTGATTTAAAAACTTGGCAACAACGTCCATGGTATAAATATTGGGCTGAAACCTTTGCAAGACTTTTCTCTCCGCTTTTTTAAAAAAATACATATTATTTTGTAAATAAAAACAACCTTTTAAAAGGTTGTTTTATTTGTAAATTTTAAATTTTCATTAGATGTATTATAAACAAGTCCCATCATAATCATATAAGATAAAAGACTTGACCCTCCATAACTAATAAAAGGAAGAGTTATTCCCACTATTGGCAAAAGTCCAATATTCATTCCAATATTTTGAATTTGTTGGAAAACAAGCATTGAAATAATTCCGCTCATTACATAAACATTTAGTTTTTCATCATTTTGCATTGCTGTTTGAATTAATTTAAAATCAAAGAAAATAATAATTGTAATTAATATAGCAGCTCCTAAAAATCCAAAATTACTTGTCCAAACTGAGAAAATGAAATCAGTATGAGCCTCAGGAAAATATAGAACATTATTTCCAAATCCATGTCCAAAAAGTCCTGCAGAACCCATTGAAATCAAAGCGTTTTCAAGTTGCATCCCACTTTGATCAAACCAAGAAAGAAGTCGCTCAACACGATAAAAGAAACTTGTTCCAAGTAAACTAATAAATAGGTCACGATTAAAAGTATGAAGTAAAAGTACAAAACCAATTCCTAAAATTCCTATTAAACCAAAAATAATAAACCAGCGATAACTAATTCCTCCTACAAATAACATAACAACACTAATAACTAAATAAATTACAACAATTCCTGTGTCAGGTTGTAAAAATGTAAGTATTGAAGGAATTAATGTTACAACAAGAACTTTTAAAATAAGCATTAATTCATCACGCATTGAAGGATCACTAACTTTTTGTCCGTGATCATTAATGATTTTTGCAATAACAATAATTAAAGCAATTTTCATAAATTCAGATGGTTGGATAGTCCCACCAATTATTGGAATTTTAAACCAACATTTTGCTCCATTAATTATTGGTGCAATTGAAGCTGGTGCAAAATAAAGAAAAATGAGTGATAAAACCCCAATAATATATATAGGCCACGCAAAGCGATAAATAAATTCGTTATCAACAATCATAATTGAATAAATAATAACAAAGCCAAGCACAAACCAAATAACTTGCTTTAAGGCATAATTAGATTGTAAATAACTTGGTAGCATTGTTTGTGCGGAACTAATTATTAGAATACTAATTGAAGCAAGAAGAATCATACTAATAAATAACCATTTATCAACTTTAAAACGTGATATATTATTCATAATTATCCCTCATATCCTATTTTATTATAACATAGAATATAGTAGTTTAATATACTAGCGAAACTTTTAAATTAGTTTGCATATCATAAAATAGGTAGGGAGTGATTCTTTTGAAAAATAGTGAGATAAAAGTACAAGCATTTCCCATTTCTAAAAAACTTAATGTAAATCAGAAAGTATTTTATTCAGGAAATAAAAATAAACCAAAAAAGGAAAAAGAAGATATAAAAATTAATAAAGATTTTACAGAAATGACAATATTAGAAAAAATAAATTATATAATCAATTTACCAATTTTTATGGAAGATACAATTGTAAGCATTACAACTTCTGATGGAGTTATAAATCAAACTATTGTAGAAAGAGAAGGGGATAAAGTTATTTTAAAAAATGGGCAAAAGATAAAAATAGATGAAATAGAAGATATTACTTTAATATAATAAAAGGTCACTATTAGTGACCTTTTTTATTAGATACCTTTAATTTTACGATCTTCAAGACATTGAATTCCACAGAAGCAATTTAAATCTACTGTAATAAATGAGTCAGTTTTTGCAAGTTTTACATCACGGGAAAATGCAACTGTAATATCAGCCTCTTTAGCATTTGGTTCAGGTACAATTCTTAAAACTCTAAGTAGTGCACAGCAACCATCAATTTTTTCAACCCTAAATATTGGTGAACGTAAAATTAGAGAGTCATGTTCAAAGAATGCTTTAAACAAAGAACCATCTTTTAAATATAATACAAAAGGACGAGTATTATTTTTATCGTGACAATCATCATCTAATGTTGGACGAGTACAACCATGAACTTTACGTGGATCTGGTTTAACTTGAGATTGTAAGTTATGAATAAATCTTACTACCTCACAAACACAACCTCTTTCTCTATCTTTTTTTTCTTCACACATATATTCCACCCCTTTTCTTCTCATTACTAAAATATGTGATAACAATTTAAAGGTTCACGAATTTTACCTAAAAAAAAGAACTTCATAATATATGAAGTTCTTTAAAGGTTGATATTACTCATTTTCAAATTCAAAACCAATTGGTGGTGGAGTTGTCCCACCTGGACCGCTGTTTTGAACTGTGTTATCTAAAGCAGTAAGAGTTCTTAAAGGTGTAAAACTAAAACTTAGAAGAATCAAAACAAAAGCTAATCCATAAAAAATATTACGTAATACCCTTTTCACTTTTCTCCTCCTTTCTTTTTTCACCCTTTTTTAAATATTTTTTACAAATATCCACACAATTCCTATACTTTTCCTTTCTAAAATACTTAAGTACTACATCATTAATATAATCTTTAGTTTTTTCTGAATAATCTTCTTTTACAAGTGCTTCAATTAATTTAATAAAATATTTAGAACAAGTCTCAGAAATTTTTGGGCATAATATTTTTAGTTTTTCAAAATGAATTATTGCTTTATCATAATCTCCTAATGCCTCATAAATTAAAGAAAGTGTAATATGATATGAGCATTCAATATATTTATCATTATGTGCTTTAAAGAGTTTTTTTGCTCGTATCATAAATTTTTTTGCTGTTTCTAAATCATTTAATAAATAATAAATATATGCTGAGTTAATTACACCATAGTATTCATATTCAGAAATAGTATAAAATTTTTCAAGTAACTTTAAAGCTTCATTATAATGTCCTCTAATAATATAAATATTTGCATTTGCAATTTCACATTGATAATATCTATTTAAACAATTTGTTGCTTTAAAAATTGCACTTGCTCTATGAAAATATTCATTTGCTAAACTCAATTCTCCAAGTTTTAAATAACAGTTACCTAAATCATGAACTAAAATACCATGATAAATAGTAGTGTATTCATTATTTAAAAAAGAACTTTTCCAAGAAATATAAACTCTTTTATTGGCATATTCTAAAAAGCGAAGTGCTTTTTTAAGTTCGTTTTGTAAGACAAAATAATTTCCAAGATAATGATTATAAATCATCTCTTCAAAGTTTGATGCAGTATTTAAGTCAATCTCATCTAGTAACCTTTTCATTTTTTTTAAATTTCCAAGTAAACAATACCCCATTATAAGAATATAAGGATTATATTGTTTATCATTTTTACTTATTTTCATTTTTTCATATTCTGATATATATTCTTTTACTAAATCTTTATCACGTAAAAATACGCTTTCTATAATTTTTTTGTAAATACCATTTTTTACTTTAATCATTTAACCACCCACTATAATAATAATAACACCATGCATTGTCTTATTTTGTCGAAGGAAACAATTTGTTATATAATAAAAGAAGAAAAATTATGAATTTGTTTAAAATTCTGAAATAATATTTTCTTCGACATATTTTTTCTTTTATAAAAAGTAAAATGATACCGTGCAGTAGGGGGTAAAATATATGAATTTTATGTTTTTTGAAAATATTTTATTATCCATCATTTTTATTTTATTTCCACTATTTTCTTATTTATTTTATGTTATTTATAATAAGATTGAAGATTCAAGAAAGAAAGAATTCATTTTTGTTCTTGCTATTACTAGTACTGTTATTTTAATTATGCGTTATGGTTACACTCATCTTTTAGGAGACATTAGTTATTTAATATCACTAATTAATATTCCAATAATAATTGCTTACCTTTATGGCTATCGCAGAACAGGATTAATATTTTCAATAATTATTGTTTCTTATTATGTTACTGTTTTTGAAAGCAACGTATATTTTCGAATTATTGAATATGTACTATATTACGTTTTAGGAAATGAACTTAATAAAAGAAAACTTACAGATAATCAATTTATTAATATTTTTGTTATTATTAAAACAATAACTTGTTATTTAGAACTTATGTATTCCCCAGGTACAATTCCAGAAGAAGACCTTTTTATAACAATTGCTAGTCTTTTAGTTGGTGCGGTTGTGTTTTATGCTGTTACATTCCTTGTAAAAATAATTCTTTATCAAACAGAGGGAATTATGGAGATGAAAATTACAATTAAAGATTTTGACAAAAGTAAGAAACTTTACGAGTCTTTATCTAGTATTACTCACGAGATAAAAAACCCAATTGCGGTTGCAAAAGGATTTTTAGAAATGTATAATCCTGAAAATAAAGAACATGCTGAAAAATATCTTCCAATTATAAAATCAGAAATAGATAGGGCAGTTGCTTTAATGGATGATTATCTTTCTGCCTCAAAAATTAAAGTAAATTTAGATATTATGGATTTGGGTCTTGTAATTGAAGATGTTATTGCTTTAGTTGATAATTTAATAGATAAAAACAAAATTACAATCCATAATAAAGTAAAAGATGATGATTTATTTATTGAAGGTGATTACAATAGATTAAAACAAGTATTTTTAAATATAGTTAAAAATGCTATTGAATCCATCCCAGAAAAAAGAAAAGGAAGTATTACAATTGAGTGTAAAGAAACATCTAAAAATTATAAGGTTTTTATTACTGATGATGGAATTGGTATGACTAAAGAACAACTTGCAAAAATAGGAGAACCATTTTATACAAGCAAGAAAAAAGGAACTGGTCTTGGCGTAATGTTTTCTCGTGAGATTATTTCAAAGCATGGGGGAACAATTGAATATATTTCCAAAAGAAATGTTGGTACAACAGTAATTATTACTTTACCAAAGAAAAAATCCTAATAAATTAGGATTTTTTTAATTAGTATCTAAAGAAACGTCTTCTAGGAAATCTAGGAAACCTACCGAATCTTGGGTAAAATGGATAGCGTGGAAAATATGGGTAATAATATGGAGAGTAGTACGGAAAAGGTCTTGGAAAAAAACCTGAAGAAATTATCGGAAAAATTAAGCGATCACCATCCTGTGTATCATAACCATTATAATAAGTATATTGTTCGTTCATGTTTAAAGTCCTCCTTTCACATTATTGTATGAATTCTACCCAAAAAGTGTTATTCTATTAATAGAAAGGGTTGAAAATAATGGAAGACAAATTAAAAGAACTTGCTAAAACTATAGTTAATTATTCAATTAAAGTACAAGAAAAGGAAAATGTTTTAATAACTGCACCTTTAATCTCTAAACCCCTTATTAAAGAACTTATCAAAGAAATAGAAGAAAATGGAGCACATGCTTTTGTAAAACTTACTGATAATGAAATTTCTGCTTGGCTTCTTGAAGGAAGTACAGAAGAGCGAATAAAAGAGCAAGAAAAAATTCTTATGCATGAAGTAGAAACTTTCCAGGCTTTTATTAATATTAGTGGAAGTACTAATGATTATGAGGCAAAAAATATTTCAGCTACTGTACACGAATTTATTGCTAAACACATAAAAAAATCAAAAGATATTAGAATTAACGAAAGAAAATGGGTACTTTTAAGATATCCAACAGAACTTGATGCTCACAAAGCAAAAATGTCAACAGAAGATTTTACTAATTTTGCTTTTAATGTTATGACCGTAGATTATTTAAAACTTAAGAAAAACATTGCACCTTTAAAAAAACTTATGGAAAAAACAGATAAAGTAAGAATTAAAGGACCTGGAACAGATCTTACATTCTCTATTAAAGATAGGCCAATTATTCCTTGTGTTGGAACTCACAATATTCCTGATGGAGAAATTTATTGTGCACCAGTTAAAGACAGTGTTAATGGTCATATTACTTATAACACCCCATCTCCTTATCGAGGGAATGTATTTAATAATATCAAACTTACATTTAAAAATGGAAAAATTGTTAAGGTAAAAGCTGATAACGACCAAAAAGTTTTAGAGGAAATCTTTGATACCGATCCAGGTGCACGTTATATTGGAGAATTTTCAATCGGTTTAAACCCAGAGATAAAACACCCAATGGGAGATATTCTTTATGATGAAAAAATTACAGGAAGTATTCATTTTACTCCAGGACAAGCATACCGTGACAGTTACAACGGAAATGATTCATCAATTCACTGGGATCTAGTATTAATTCAACGCCCTGAATATGGAGGAGGAGAAATATATTTTGATGATAAACTTATTAGAAAAGATGGTATTTTCATCTTAGAAGAACTTAAAGCATTAAATCCAAAGGAATAGTTACTATTCCTTTTATTTTTTGACTTATTTTTAGATATGGTATAATACATATACAACCAAAAATAAAGGAGTGTTAAAATGAAAAAGGTAAGAAAAGCAGTAATACCAGTTGCTGGTATGGGAACAAGATTTTTACCAGTAACAAAAGCTGTACCAAAAGAAATGTTACCAATTGTTGATAAACCAACTCTGCAATATATTATTGAAGAAGTAGTTGCAAGTGGTATTGAGGAAATCTTATTGATTACAAGTCCTTATAAGAAATGTATCGAAGATCATTTTGATCGCGCATACGAACTTGAAAATAGACTTTTAAAGTCAGGAAAAATTGAACAAGCAGAAATGGTAGAAGGTATCTCAAAGATTGCGAATATTTATTATGTTCGCCAAGGAGAACCAATGGGATCTGCGCATGCTATTAGTTTAGCGCGTGCTTTTGTTGGTGATGAACCATTTGCAGTTCTTTATGGTGATGACCTAATTAAAGGTGATACACCTGCACTTAAAGAACTAATTGAAGTTTATGAACAAACAAATGGTGGAAATGTAATTGGAGTTCAAGAAGTTCCACATGAATTAACGTATAAATACGGAATTATTGAATTTGAAGATGAAGAAACAGGCAAAATTAAAACAATTGTTGAAAAACCAAAAGTTGAAGAAGCACCATCAAATATTGCGGGACTTGGTCGTTACATTGTAAATAGTAGTATTTTTGATGTAATTGAAAACTTACATATTGGTGTTGGTAATGAATATCAATTTACTGATGCAATGAAAATTTTAATGGAACAAGAACCATTCTATGCTTGCAAATTCAGTGGAACATACTATGACATTGGTAGTAAGTTTGGTTATATGAAAGCGAATATTGATTATGCTCTAGAGCACGAAGAACTAAAAGATGACCTAGGAGAATATTTAAAAACGTTATAAAACACTTTATAACGTTTTTTCTTTTCCTTTTAATAAATTAGTATTATAATATAAACTACTTCCATAATTTAGGAAATAAAGAGGATAAAATGAGTAAACAATTTACGATTACTTTTGCTGGCGATACAAGTCTTGGAATGTATTACTTAACTAAACCCAAAAGACAAAAACAATTAGAGCGTCTTTTAAAAGATCCAATGTCATTTTTCCGTGGATTAAAAGGTGCAATTAAAGGTAGTGATTATTTTATATTAAATCTTGAGACAGTACTTGCTAATAATCCAAAATCAATACATGAGAATAAAAGTTATCAAAATTGGGATGACCCAAATATTACTTTAAAAGTCTTAAAAAAGTTAAAAGTAGATGCGGTCTCACTTGCCAATAATCACACAATGGACTTTGGTAGTGAAGTTATGTTAGAGACAAAAAGATTATTAGAAGAAAATAATATTCATACCTATGGTGCAGGTATAAACCAAGGTGAAGCAGAAAAACCTTATAAGTTTACTCTTGTAGGAGAAAAATCAAGCAAAAATGTTTATATTTTTACTGGTATGAAAGCAGAAGAAAGATATCACACAGAACTTAACTTCATGGCAACAAATAATTCTCCAGGAGTAAATAATTTAGATAATAAAAGAATGATTAAACAAATTAATTATTATCGAACAATTGATCCAGAAAGTGTTATTATCATTAATCCTCATTGGCAAGGAATAGATTATCAGTGGGCAAACGAATTTAGTGATATAAGAGTCATGTGTCGTGAATTTATCGATGCCGGAGCAGATATGGTAATAGGACACGGAACTCATATGCTAAGTACAATCGAAGAATACAAAGGAAAAAGAATTGTTTACTCAATTTGTAACTTTGTTTTTACATCTCCTGGTAGATATAAAAAGTTAGGTGTCCCACCATGTAGTTTAATTACAAAAGTTCAAATAGAAGAGAACGATGGTAAGTGGTTAATAAAAGATGAACACATTCCGATTTTCACAGATAATAGAAGAAGTAAATTTAAACCATACATTATAAATAATGATGAATTACAAACATATCTTAATAAAAACAAAAATAACAATAAAGATATGCAAAAAGAATTATATTTGTAAAAGAGAATCACGCTTCGACAAGGGCGTGATTTTTGTTGTATTTAGTTGCATTTTTTGTTATATTTAAATAGTAAGGTAAGTGATAATATGAAATATTTAATTCTTTTTTTTAAATTCCTTGCTAATGTATTTTATTCCATAATGAAACTTTTACCAATAACTAATAAAGTAGTTTTTATTAGTCGTAATAATACAAAAACATCTATTGATTTTCAATTATTAAAAGATGAAATTATAAGAAGAAATAAAAATTGTAAAGTAGTTATACTTAACCATAAAATTCGCAGTAAACTTAATTGCGTATTTCAGATAATTCAAGAAATGTATCACCTAGCAACATCACGTGCTTGTATTGTTGATACATATATAATTCCTGTATCAATATTAAAACATCGAGATGAACTCATAATTATTCAAATTTGGCATGCTCTTGGTGCAATTAAAAAGTTTGGACATGCTATCCTTGATAAAAAAGAGGGAAGCACAAGGGAAGTTGCGCAGCTTATGAATATGCACAAAAACTATGATTATGTGATAAGTGGAAGTGAAGCAATGATTCCCTTTTTCGCAGCAGCTTTCAATGTTAAAGAAGAAATCATTAAACCATACGCTTTACCAAGAGTTGATTACTTATTAGATAAAAGTAATCAAATAAATGTTAAAGAAAATATTTTATTAAATTATCCAGAATTAAAATCAAAAAAAGTAATTTTATATGCACCGACATTTCGGAAGAATGAGGTATTAGAAATAGATGAATTAATTAAAGGTATTAATTTTAATAATTATTGTCTAATAATTAAAAAGCATCCACTTGATAAAACAGTTATTGAACCTAGAGATGGAATAATTGTTGATAGTAAATTCAGTGTGTTAGATTTATTGTTTATAACAGATTACTTAATTACAGATTACTCTGCAGTATCAATGGAAGCAGCGGTATTGAATATTCCGATGTTTTATTATGTTTATGATATAGATAGATATAAAGCCAATAGAGGCCTTTTTATTGATTTTTATCAAGAAATGCCAGGAGTAATCAACAGTGATGCCAAAGAAATAATTAAGGCGATAGAAAATGATCAATATGATCATAAAAAAATAGAAAATTTCAGACAAAAATATGTTTCAGTACTTGATGGAACATCAACAAAGAAGATAATAGATTTAATTATGTAGGAGTTGGTAGTGTGAAAAAAATAAAAGGAAATATAAAAAAAATAATAACAAGTTTATCAAAGAAAAGTACTTTTCTTCGAAAGATATTTAGAAAATTATTATTTTGGAAAAGAAGACTAAAATATATGAAGCATTACAAAAAAAACATAGTAGATGAAAAACTTATTATTTTTGAGAGTTACCTTGGAAGAAGTTATGCATGTAGTCCAAAAGTAATTTATGAGGAAATGTTGAAAGATGAAAGATTTAAGGATTACACTTTTGTTTGGGCTTTTAAAGATCCTAAAAAATATGAATACATGTTTACACAAAAATGTCCACATTGTGGAATTGGTAATGATTCTTTAAAAAATGCGATTATTATAAAATATGGCAGTCAAAAATATTTTGAGTATTATAGTAAAGCAAAATATTGGATAACTAATTCTAGATTACCTCAACAAATAAAAATAAAAGATGAGCAAGTCTATGTTCAATGTTGGCATGGAACACCACTAAAAAGATTAGGTAGAGATATAATTGCGGAGACAAAAAGTGCACTAGCTTCAAAAAAGGAGATTATGAAAGAATATAGTCTTGAGGGTGATAAAATTTCATATATGTTATCCCCATCTAAGTTTTCTTCGGAAAAATTTTCAACAGCTTTTGATCTAAAAAACCTTGGAAAAGAAAATGTAATTATTGAAGAAGGTTACCCAAGAAATGATTTTCTTTTCAACTATAAAAAGGATGATATAAAAAGAATAAAAGAAGAACTGAATATTCCAGCCAATAAGAAAATAATACTATATGCTCCTACTTATCGGGATGATCAACACAAATCAGGACTTGGTTATACATATAAAACAGAAGTAGATTTTGATTATTTAAAAGAAAAATTAGAAGATGATTATGTGATATTATTTAGAG
>CAYWJS010000006.1:0-3036 GCA_964458855.1 uncultured Erysipelotrichia bacterium | reverse complement strand
GATTTTGATTATTTAAAAGAAAAATTAGAAGATGATTATGTGATATTATTTAGAGCACACTATTTTATTGCTAATAGTTTTGATTTTGAAAAATATGGAGATTTTATTTATGATGTTTCTAAAATAGATGACATAAATGAACTTTATATAATTAGTGATATTCTCATAACTGATTACTCTAGCGTTTTCTTTGATTATGCAAATCTGAAGAGACCAATTATTTTTTACATGTATGACTTAGATCATTATGAAAAGGAACTTCGAGGTTTCTATGTAGACTTAGAAGAGTTACCAGGAGATATTGTAAAAAAAGAAAAAGATATTGTTGATATTCTTAACAATATTAAAGGTTACAAAGCAAAATATAAAGAAAAATATAAGAAATTTAATCAAAAGTTTAATTATTTAGATGATGGAAAGGCAGCAAAGAGGGTAATAAATCAAATCTTTTTCAAATAACAATAGTTTCGATGTCACTATTGCAATAAAAATATAATTAAATGATACTATTGAAGATGTGAGGATGTGCAATTTTATGAAAAAAATTAAAAAGCACTTTAAATTAATTAAAAAGAATATTAAAAAAATTTTGAAAAATAGTTCTCATAGAGCTAGTTTCATATATACGAGATATTATGAAAGAAAGGGAATTAATAATAATTTGATTTTACTTGAATCTCATCATGGTAAAACTATAAATGGTAACATATTTTATATAATTGAAGAATTATCAAAAAATAAAAAATATGAAAACTTTAAAATATATGTTGCTGTAAAAAGTGATGCCAAAGATTCAATAGAAGAACTACTGTTAAAACATGGAATTAATAATATTGATTTTGTAAATATAAACACTAAAAAATATTGTAAGATACTATCTACAGCTAAATATTTATTTAATGATAATACTTTTCCAACATACTTTATTAAAAAAAATGGACAAATATATCTAAATACTTGGCATGGAACACCATTAAAGACATTGGGGAGAAAGATTGCGGGTGAACCACATGCAATAGGTAATACTCAACGTAATTTTTTAATGTCAGATTACTTGTTATATCCAAATGAATTTACAATGGAAAAAATATTAGATGATTATATGATTAAGGATATATATAAAAATAAAATAGTTCTTACGGGTTATCCAAGAAATACAATTTTCTATGATGAAACAAGCAAAAAAAGGGTAAGGAAAGAAATGCTTTTATCAGAAAAACAAGTAATAGCATATATGCCCACATGGAGAGGTGTTTTAGGAAATTCAAATCCAAAAGAACATAAAGATAATATCCTAAATCATTTAATTGAAATTGATAAAAAGTTAAATCAAAATCAGATTTTATTTGTTAACTTACATCCAATAATGAAAGATTTTATTAATTACTCTATATTCAAAAACATAAAACCTTTTCCATCTCAATATGAAACATATGAATTTTTAAATGCAACTGATATACTAATTACAGATTATTCGAGTGTATTTTTTGATTATGCATTAACTAAAAATAAAATAATATTATTTACTTATGATGAAGAGGAATATTTAAAAGATAGAGGAATGTATTTAAATTTAGAAGAATTGCCATTTCCAAAAGTAAAAAGTGTTAATAAATTAATTGCTGAAATAAATAGTAAAAATAAAACTAATTATAAAGACTTCTTAAAAAAATATTGCTTATATGATAATTTGAATGTCACAAAAGAATTATGTGAAATGGTTATTTTAAACAATAAAACAAATATAAAATGTTTTCATTTAAATAAAACTAGTAATAAAGAAAATATTTTAATTTATGCAGGGAATTTGGCCAAAAACGGTATAACAACATCATTGTTTAATCTTTTAAATAATGTGGATTTAAATAGATATAATTATTATGTAACATTTTATAAAAAACATATTGAGCCACATAATGGAATTTTATTGAATCTACCTGATCAAATAAAATATATTCCAATTCAAGGGAAAATAAATTATAGTTTATTTGAATCATTTATTTCATTTTTATATTTTAAGTTGAATTTAAATATGAAATTTATAAATAAAGTTATTGAAAAAATTTTTAAACGTGAATTTTATAGAATTTATAATGATATTGAATTTTCTAATATAATTCATTTTTCGGGTTATGGAGCACGATCAATGCATATATTAGCACGTGGAAATGCAAAAAAGATTATATATGTACATAATGATATGGTCGCAGAAATAACAACAAGAAATAACCAACACAAAAATACACTTGTGTATGCTTACAATAATTATGATTATGTAGCTATTGTATCGGAAGATATAAGAAAATCTACCGAGACATTTGTTGAGGATAAAAATAAAATAAGGTTAGTAAGTAACATACATGATTATAAAACTGTAATAGAAAAATCAAAAAAGGAATTAAAGCTTGATTCGGATACTGAAGTTAATATTACTCTTGATAAATTAAATGAAATTTTAAATAGTAATTCTAAGAAATTTATTACAATTGGTCGATTTTCTCCAGAAAAAGGTCATAAGAGACTTATTAAGGCATTTAGTAAATTTTGGGTAAATAATAAAGATTCTTATTTGATAATAATTGGTGGACATGGAAAATTATATAATGAAACGATAAATTTTATTTCTAATTTGGAATGTAAAGATAATATAGTAATAATTAAGTCTATCTCAAATCCATTTCCGATTTTAAAAAAATGTGATTTATTTATTTTATCATCATTCTACGAAGGATTAGGTTTAGTAATATTAGAAGCTGATACGTTAGGAGTTCCTGTTATTTCAACCGATATACAAGGACCTAGAGGATTTCTTCAAAAATATAATGGTTATTTAGTTGAAAATAGTGAAGAAGGAATTTATCAAGGTATGATTGATTATCTAGATGGTAAGGTTAAAACTATGAATATAGATTTTGAAAATTACAATAAACCTGCAGTTGAAGAGTTTTATGAATTAATTGAAGATAAGGAGAGCAAAAAATGAAAAGAGTAATAACATACGGAACATTTGATCTACTACATTATGGACACATTAGA
>CAYWJS010000005.1:23322-44178 GCA_964458855.1 uncultured Erysipelotrichia bacterium | reverse complement strand
TTATACTTGCTAATATAAAAAGATTGCTCATAATTTTCTTTGTTAATTGTCATCTCTATCACTAATATCACTCCTAAAAACTACTAACTCTCGGCCTCCTACAATTGTTTCAAACTTATTCTTTTCTCCTCGCAAATAAATCATATTTTGGAATTGCTTTTCAGTAAGTTTAAATATTATAATACTTCCCTTTTCAGGAATAATATAATTCAGTTTATTGTAAATTTGTTTATATACAGTATCATTATTTAAAACCTTAGTGTAAACGGAATACTGTAACATATAAAAGCCCAATCTTTTTAATTTTCTATAAAAACGATTATATATTTTATGATCACTTTGTTCCTTCATCGGAAGATCATAAATTAATAACATTCTCATTTGTTTATAAAAATTAATATATTTCATATTAATTCGGGAAAAATTATTTTTTCAATATCTCCAGTTTCCAAAAAATTAAAAAGATTTTGCAAGTATAATCTTATACAATTATGTATTTTTTGTTCAGAATTATTATAGAATACCCTGAAATTTAATATATTTACTAATTCTTCTTTTAACGTAGAATTAAAATAATCTTCTTCAAATTCGGACAGAATACTGAAAACAAAATAATCTGCAATTGGTCTAAAAGGTTCAATAAAATCATCAGCCAAATTATATTGATTGTATTCACTTCGGTGAAAAATTCCTATTGCTGGGCTATAACCTAAATTTACAATTTCTTGGGCAATTTTGGCTCTAATTATTTGATAAATATAATTTAGTGCAAAATTAATCATATCATTATTAAATCGCTTGAAATTAAGACCAAATAATTCTTTAAAATAAGTTCTACCTGATAAACCTTCACGATTAGTAACGTCACCTGGTTGAATTTCGTGATAATAATTCTCAAGAATTTTAATTTTTTCTTTTTTATTAGTTTTAGTTAAGGTATTAATTTGTGCACGAATTTTCGCCTTCACGATTTCCGTCCATAAATAAATTTTAATTTCTTGTTGCCATGATATTTGATTGTATATATTTTTAGCAGCACGTGAGTGGTTATATAATGTATTTATTGTTCCAACTGGCATATGAGAAGAATTTGAAAGGATTACAGTTATTCCTTTTTCACATAACTCGGTTAGTAATTTTAATGATACACTACAACGTGGATCATCTATAATAATTGTGTTTATTTCATCAAGATTAATCCAATAATAATCACCATAATAATATATAACAATGTTATTTAAATCTAAATTTATTTTTGCAGCTTTATCAATTAGTATTGTTCTAAAAGCCATATTTATATAAATATAAAAGGGCACTACTTATTGTAGTGCCCTTTTGGGTTCCTCATAAAGAGTTATAATAGGAAACCCTGTATTATTTGAGCGATATAAAGTATATCGCAATTTAATTTTACACTAATAAGCAGAATAAGTCAACCGTTTGTATTTATTTCCTAAAATATCAACGGAATAAACTGTTAACTGTTTATCACCCTCTCTAAAATATTTTTTTGAATTTTTAAAAGCAACCCGATCCTCATGAACATCAAAAGATGAATAAAACCCTTTAATAATTTCATTATTCTTTTTGACTACTTCAATATAATCACCATTATATAAACTAATTAAATATTTTACTTTACGCTCTCCTATATATTTTTGATAATTGTCCTTATAATATTTATCATTTCTATTAAGAGTATTATTTTTCAAATCTACTGAAACTAAAAAAATAGGAAGGAATATAAATTTTTTATTTTCCAAATCAGCATACACTTCAGTGCAAAATTGTGCAAGACTATAATAAGCAATTTTATTTTGTTTTTTCATATTAATATTCTTTTTATTAATAAAATAAGGATTACTTGTTTTTGTATAATATCTGAGTCTTTTTATTATTGGACCATTACCCCTTTTTGAAGGAACCCGTATTCCATATTTATTGTAATCAAATTCTTCTTCACTAAGATTATAAATTTTACGAGCATAATTAACAAAAGGGTTTCCTTTTTCACTTTTATGCTTTACATATATGTCTTTTAAATGATTGAATAATTGCCTATCATTATCATAACAAAGCAGTGTTTTACTATTATCGTTTTCATTAAATAAAGTGTCCATTAATTTTTTGTTATCTTTGTTATCATTGATTAATTCATAGATATTTCTAATTTGTTCAATTTTATATGTTTGATTTTCTTTTTCAATAATTTTATAAAGTTTTGCATTAAATAGTCCACCGGGTGGTTTTTTTATAACTTGCCAAGAAATGTTGATACTATCCTCTTTAAGATTTTTAATACTAGTAATACTTTTATCAAGATTAACATTTAATAATGCTTTTGAAATATTTTGAGCTTTAACTTTATATTTTTTCCAAAATTTTGAATCATTTTGCATTTCAATTATCATCTTCCCAATTTCAGTATTAGTAATTGCGGCAATTATTGAAGCATCAACTGCATGATGCAAATTACCTGCATTTCGATCTTTTTCTAATCCATATTTGTCACGTAATTTACTTGTAACTTGGCCTGAAATTGAAATAGTATTAATTCTTATTCCACTATAATTTTTTTCTAAATAATAATTATATAAATTAATTTGTTTTACTAATTCTGTGGTGGCATAAGCAGTATCACGTAAATTGCGATTAATAAATTTTGCCATATATTTACTTATATCTCCTGTGAAAGTTAAGTTTTCTTTTTTCTTGGATGATATTTTTAACTTTTCTACTTTTTCTTTAAAACTATCAAATTGACCTTTTGGAAAAAGGAAATAATATGGGGTTTTGTTACCTTTGTTACTGTTACAGTTTATACAAGCAAGTGTTTTGTTGTCATAAGAATCATCAAAAGAATCTGAATAATTTAAAATATGTTCAACTTGAATTTTTTCAAATATAACATCATTTAAACTAATTGGTTTATTACAATATATACAGTGCCCATTTGTTTCTTGATACAACATTACTTTTTCTATATTTTTATTTGTAACTTTTTCTTCTCCAAAATTATCTATTATTATTTGCTTTGCCTCTTTTCTTAATTGTTCATTTATTTTTTGCTCTGCTATTAACTTTTTCTTCCTTTCTTTACTATTTAATTCTTTTGTAGATTCAATCGCAATATATTTCGGAAATGATTTTTTTTCATTTATAATTGCATTAATAATTTTGATAGTTTGTCGCAAAGTTTTCTTCACTTGAGGTGAAGCTATTAAATCATCTACAAATTTTGTTTGAATTTCTGGAAATAATTTATCTTCACTATTAGTATAATTTTCAATAAAATATTCTCTAGCATCTTTATCGTAATCTAATTTTTTACGGACTTGCATAAAATTCATTTCGTATTTTAACATATCTTCAATTGCTCGTTTTAAAACTGTTTCAGATAATGAATGATATTTTAAATCTGTTCCCTTTTTATTTTTTATCTCTTCCAATAACTTAAAATCATCTTCTGTAAATGAATATTTTATTTTAGGATCATTTTTAATCATTTTAACTGCTTCTATTCCACCAGGTGCAACAGTTAAATGATATATTACTCTATTATATAAATCTATATCTTTTAACCACTCTAATGTCGTATTAATCCCTTTCTCAAATTGATAATTGATATATAAAAAATTACTAAAAGTTGATAATTTTGGTTTATCATTTTTATCTTTACTACGCATTCCTATTACATTTTCAAGATTAGTACCAATTGTTTCTTTGAACATTTTTTCAATATTAACATTAATGTTTTGAGAACCTAAAATATATTTTTTTATAAACTCTAATCCCTCTTTATTTAATTTGTAAATGTCTCCGCTTTTTTTAATGTACTGTTGATTATCAATATCTTCTATTTGGTTAAAACTAATATTTATGAAATCATTTATAAAATTAAAATATTCAGCATAATAATTAAATTTTGGAGCAACTTTTTCAGTTATACAAATTTCACAGTTACGAATCAATTCTTCATATAAATATTTCTCATATTCAGGATTTTTTCTTTTGTTTTCAAAATATTCTTCTACATCTTCAATAGTTTTAAAACGACCATATGGTGTTAATTGATTTATCTCACCTGTTAATTGGTTTATCCCACCAGGCCCTTCCCAAAATTCACGTTTTCGACTAATAATTTTAACCGCTTCATCAATAAAATCATTAGTTATTTGTGGATGAAACTTACTTTGTACTTTAAGCAATTTTTTTATTTCATCAATATTATCCTTGTTTTTTACTATTAAATTTAATCCTCGATATTTACCATTATTTTTATACAATTCATAATAATATTCACATGGTAATTTACCTTGAAGATCAACAATTTTTACCTTATCAGAATCATCATTATAAGGAATATAACCACGATTTGCAGCTAAATAACACAAAATATTAACAATGTCTTGTTTTGATATTTTTTCTTTAATTCCTTTAACTCTTTTTTCAATAAGTTTTTCATCTGGAATATTTTTTGTTGGAAAACCAATGTTCTTAAATAACATTAGCATATCGTTAACTCTATTTTTCCTACGTTTTAACAACCTTCTAAGATTACGCATTTCTCTTCTTTTAGCTGCGCCAGCACTTTGGTTAAAAAGCCTAACACCTGCCTTTTCTACTTTTCCAGTATCATTATTAAATATTGACCATCCAACGCTTGAAACCCCTAAATCCAACCCTATAGTATAATTTTCCATAATAACCTCCTATTTTAAAAAAATAGCATACAATCTCACATGATGTATGCTACTATTTAGACAAATTTTACCATATTTTTCTATTTTTAAAAACATTTTAAAAAAAAACACTTCAAAGAGTGTTAATTAACAAAAATGGCGTCCTCGGAGAGACTCGAACTCCCGACCGACGGCTTAGAAGGCCGTTGCTCTATCCTGCTGAGCTACGAGGACAGTTTTATAAGCAAGGATATTTTAACATTAATCAAAATTAAAGTCAATTTATTTTCCACGGAAAAATATGCGAACAAATGTTTGAAAAAATATTTAACATATGCTATTATATTTTATGTAAGGGGTGATCTTTGTGAATAATCTTACAAAAAGACAAAAAGAAATACTTGAGTTTATAAAAAAGTATACTAATAAAAAGGGTTATCCACCTACTGTAAGGGAAATTGGAAAAGAACTTGGACTTTCTTCCACAGCAACAATACATAGTCATCTAAAACGCTTAGAAAGTATGGGAGTAATTAAAAGAGAAAAAGAAAAGAATCGTGCAATTGAGATTTTAGATGAAAAAACAAAAAAATCAATTGATGGTCTTGTTACCGTTCCCCTTCTTGGAATGATTACAGCAGGAAATCCAATTGAAGCAATTCAAAACCCAGCTGAATTTTTTACTCTTCCAGCAGAACTTATTCCAAGAAATAGCGAGGTTTTTACACTGCGTGTAAAAGGAGATAGCATGAAAGATATTGAAATTTGTGATGGGGATATTGTTATTGTAAAGGTTCAAAATACTGCAAATAATGGGGATATTGTTGCTGCTATGACTGATGATTATGAAGTTACTTTAAAAACTTTTTATAAAGAAAAAGATTACATTAGACTACAACCTCAAAACAAAGATTACAAACCAATTATTACAAAAAATATTACTATTTTAGGGAAAGTTGTTGGCCTTTACCGAAAAATATAATCATTAACCTCCTTCAAAAAAACAAACAAAATATATAATTTCTAATATATTAAGGTAGAAACAAAAAGGAGGTATTTTTATGTATCCTTATGGATTTTTCGGTGGCCCATTTGGAGCAGGACTTGGATTTGGATTAGGGTTTGGAATTGGTTCACTTATTTTTAGACCAATTGCAAGCGTTTTTACCCCTCGCCCATTTGGTTTTTATAGTAGTTACTTTTGGTAATAAAAACTTGCGTATAACGCAAGTTTTTATTTTAGATAATTTATAACTTCTTCAATTGTTTTATTAAAATCTTTGGTATTAACTTGAAACCATTTTACATCCATTTGGTTATTAAACCATGTATATTGTCTTTTAGCATACCTTCTTGAATTTCTTTTTATAAGATTAATTGCTTCTTCAAGTGAAATTTTTCCAATAAAATATTCACATAATTCTTTATAACCAATTGCTTTCATTGCATTAATTCCCATTAATCCTTTATCAAAAAGAGTTTTAACTTCATCAATTAATCCTTCATTAATCATTTCATCTACTCTTTTATTAATTCTTTCATATAAAGTATTCCGATCAAGTTTTAAACCAATTACTTTAGCATCATAAACCATTTTATCATGCTTTTTAGTTTTAATTGATTGTTGGTGCAAATAAAAGTAATTTAGAGCTCTTATAATCCTTTTTCTGTTATTGGGATGAATTTTATCTTTACATAGTGAGTCAAGATCAATTAAAAGCTCGTATAATTCTTCATTTGAATAATTATCATAATTTTTATTTAATAATTCTTCTTCTGGATAAAATTCATAATCATATAAAAGTGCCTTTATATATAAACCAGTTCCGCCAACTATAATAGGAATTCTACCACGAGCTTTTATTTCTTTGATTTTTTCTTTTGCATCTTTTTGAAAATCATAAACTGAATATTTTTCATGAGGTTCTTTAATATCAATTAAATGGTGCAAAATTCCTTCCATTTCTTCCTTTTTTATTTTGGCGCTTCCAATATCCATTCCCTTATATACTTGTACTGAATCAGCATTAATAATCTCACCATTAAATTCTTTGGCAAGAGCAATACTAAGACGGGTTTTACCGGATGCTGTTGGACCCGTAACAACAATTATTTCACTCATATTTTCACCACCAAAAAGAATACTTAAAGTGGTTATACAACGCGCTTAAACATTTTTTCAATCTCATAAATTGAATAATGTACAATTACTGGTCTTCCATGCGGACACGTGAAAGGGTTTTTACATTTTCTAAGATCACTAAGTAAAGTTTCCATTTCTTCTTTTGATAATGCTTTATTTGCTTTTAAAGCAAGTTTACAACTTAAAGTAATTGCAAGATCTTCTCTTAGTTTTGGAACACTTACATTACCACTAGAAATTACTTGTTCAAATGTTTTTTCAATAATATCTTTTTCAGAACCATCACGAATCCATGCTGGATGGGCTTTAACTAAAATTGTATTGATTCCAAACTCTTCTATTTCAAAACCAATATTAGTTAAAAGTTCTTTTCTTTCCATTAAAAGTAAATACTCATTTAGTGGATATTCAAGTGTTACTGGAACAAGCATTTGTTTTTTATCTTTTGTTACTTCACTAAGACGAGCTAGATAATATTCATAATTAATTTGCTCTTTTGCTGCATGCTGATCAATTAAATAAAGACCATTTTCATTTTCTGCTAAAATATAAGTTCCATGAAGTTGCCCAATCGGATATAGTTCAGGAATTCTATCAGGAACTTCTAAATCAGATAAAAGACTTTCTTCTTGTATAAAAAATGGTGTTTCTTCTACACTCTCATACTGAAATTTTTCAGTTATCTCTTCATTTAATTCACGTTCAAGTAATAAACTTTCTTGTTCATAATTTGGTTCTATAAATATATCTTCTTTTATTTCTGGGATTAAAGTTTCTTTACTTAATGCTTCATAAACTTGTCTTGTTAAAATTTCTTTTAACTCTTCTTCTTTACTAAATTTTACTTCAAGCTTTGTTGGATGAACATTTACATCAACTAGTGTTGGATCCATCTTAATATTTAAAACAACCACTGGATAGCGATCATGCATAATATAAGTGTGATAACTATCAATAATTGTTTTACTCAAAGCATAATTTTTAACTACTCGTCCATTTACAATAATATTAATATAGTTTCTATTCGCACGCGTAAGTTCTGGATATGAAATAAACCCATTGATTATAAAATCATCATCAGAGTATTCAATAGGAATCATTTTTTTTGCAACTTCAGTTCCGTAAATTGCACTTATAACTTTTAACAAATTATTTGAACCATCAGTATTTAAAATTACTTTGTCGTCATTTATTAAAGTAAAAGAAATTTCTGGATGAGATAGTGCAAGTTTATTTACAAAATCAATAATATTTGTAAGTTCAGTATTTAATGATTTCATATATTTAAGGCGAGCAGGAGTATTATAAAATAAATTTTTAACTGTAATTTCAGTACCACGTCTTGCACTTGAACTAGATTCTTCTATTATTTCTCCACCTTTTAGGGTAAGACTAATACCAGCTTCTCCTGTACTAGTTTTTAAATTTACTTCACTTACTGCTGCAATTGAAGGGAGTGCTTCACCACGAAATCCTAAAGTCATAATTCGGTTTAAATCCATTTCTGTAAATATTTTGCTTGTTGCATGCTTTAAAAATGCACGTTTCGCATCTGCTTCTTCCATTCCTACACCATTGTCAACAACTTTAATTTCTTTGCTTCCTGCTTCTTTTAACTCAATTTTAATAATAGTTGACCTTGCATCTATTGAGTTTTCAACAAGCTCTTTTACAACTGAAGCATATCTTTCAATAACTTCACCAGCAGCAATTTTATTTATTAAGTTCGATTCCATCACTTTAATTTTAGCCATACCTGTCACCTCACATGTTCTTAAATATTATATCATTCTTTATCTTTATTGCATATATAAAATACAAAATCAACAAATTTATATTATGTTATTAAAAATATTTATAAATAAAAAAAGTAGATACAAATTTTGTATCTACTTTTTAATATTATTGAAATATTACATATCTAATCTAATTTCTTGTGTTTTTTCAAGATCAGGTTTCTTTGTTTGTTCTCTTTTTAATTCTGATTCATTATCTTTTAGAATTTCCTTATCTAATCTGTAATCTATTACTTTGATAATACGACCATAATCTTTAACTTTTTCTGAATCTTGCATATCTAAAAACTCTGCATATGCTAAACCAGTTGGCATATCTTCTCTAATTTTATCCTTATATCGTTTTAGAGTGTCTTCATTATTAAGAAGTCCATTAGCAAGTTCTTTTATTTCTTCTTTACTTGCTCCTGTATAAATACCTATTGCAAGAAATAAGCAAGCTATTTTAGGAACATAACTATCCTTAAGATATTTATATTTCCAATATTCCATAATTCTTTCATTATAACCTTTTAGAAAAGAGTCAATTTTATGAAATTCATCATTATCTATTGCTGCAAGCAATCTCTCAACATTATAAAGTCCTCTTTCAGGTAAATTTTTGCTATCTTCATAAGAACCATATTTATCAACGTATAAAGTATAATATTTTAGATAACCTAAGTATCTTTCAATGGCTTTTCCAAATTCTTTAGGATATGGATTTGTTTTGTTTTTCTTAAACATATCATTTACTTCTTCAAACTTTTGCTCAGCAAAATCATAATTTTGACCAGCATACTCAACCAATCCAAATGCAAAATCACGATATCCTAGTCTTTTGTTAATATATTTTTCTTTAGCATATACGCTATCTGCATTAGGTAAAGAGAATTTTTGCCACTGTTTTTTACTATATTTAAGTTTGTTTTTTTCTTCTTCTAATAATTTAGTAAAAGTTTTTTTCAATTCATATAAATATTTTAAAATTTCATTTTTTTCCATATTATTATCACCTTTCATAATTTTTATCATATATAGTTATTTAATTTAAAAACTATATACTCATTTCACCTCCTTTTCATATTTTTGATAAACTTGAGGTCTTTCTTAATTGTATTTTAGATTATAACCATTATTTATTTTCAAAATGTCAAGTGTTTTACGTAAATTTTTTGAAAATTTTGTGACAATCAATACAAAAAACATGTTACCAAATGTTGTAAGTATTAAAACAGCACTATTCTTGATAAATATTAATAAAAAACACATAGCAAGCAAGCTATGTGTTAGACAAATATTTAAGGTTTATAAATTTAATGTTGATATCAAAATTATTTGATAAGGGTCTTTAAACTTATTTTTTATTAATCTTTTCTTTTAACTCATAAAGAATTGTTAATGCTTCAAGCGGTGTTGTCTTTAATGGGTCAATTTCTTTTATAATCTTTTCAATTTCACTTTCCTTTACTTCAGGTTCTGTTAAAGGAAGTTTAAGTTGAGTACTAATAACACGTTTTTTATCAGAGTTTTCATAAGACATTAAAATTTCGTCTGCTCGATTAATAATTGAATCTGGAATTTTAGCAAGACGAGCAACATGAATACCAAAACTTTTATCAGTTGCACCTGGCTTTACTTTATGAAGAAATGTTAAAGTTCCATTTTCCTCAAGAGCACTAACGTGAATATTTTTTAAGTATGATAGATGTTCTTCTAAGCGAGTAAGTTCATGGTAATGTGTCGAAAACAATGTTTTTGCATGTATATTTTCATGAATATATTCAATAATTGCTTGAGCAATACTCATGCCGTCATATGTTGCAGTACCACGTCCTGTTTCATCAAAAAGAATTAAACTTTTTTCTGTTGCATTCTTAAGTGCATAATTTACATCAAGCATTTCAATCATAAATGTTGATTGACCGCTTACAAGATCATCACTTGCACCAATTCTTGTAAATATTTGATCAAAAATAGGAAGTGTTGCAGAGCTTGCAGGTACAAATGAACCAATTTGGGCTAAAATTGCAATAATTGCCATTTGACGCATATAAGTACTTTTTCCTGACATATTAGGGCCAGTAATTAGTAAAATATTTGTATCTTCATTCATTATAATATCGTTTGGAACAAACTCATCAGTCATTACTTTTTCAACAACAGGATGTCTTCCATCTTTTATATTAATTGTTCTTTTTTCAGTTAAGGTTGGGCGTACAAAATGATATTCTTCTGCACAATAACTTAATGCTTGTAAAACATCTATTTCAGCAATTATTTTTGCATTTTCTTGTAAAATCGGAATATATTTTTTTACCTCATCACGAATATTTAAAAACAGTTCATATTCTAAAGCGATTATTTTATCCTCAGCACCTAATATTAAATCTTCTTTTTCTTTAAGTTCTGGGGTAATATAACGCTCGCCATTTGCAAGTGTTTGTTTTCTAATATAACCATATTCTTCTTTAATAAGTGGAATATTACTCTTTGAAACCTCAATATAATAACCAAATACTTTATTATAACCAACTTTTAAGTTTTTAATTCCGGTTCTTTCTCGCTCTTTTTGTTCTAATTTTGAAATCCAACTTTTCCCATGTTTTCTCGCCTCTTTCAATTCATCTAATTCTTTATTAAAGCCTTCCTTAATTAAATTTCCTTCTTTAATTGTAATAGGCGGACTTTCATAAATACTTTTTTCTAAAAGATTATACAAATCAGTTAAAATATTTATGTTTTTTGAAAACTTAATAGCTTTTAAAATTTCACTAATACATGGTAGTTCTTTAAGAGATGTTTTAAGTTGTAAAAGGTCCCTTGCATTTGCATTTCCATAAGCAACTCGTGCACTTAAGCGTTCAAGATCATAAACATTAACAAGAAGGCTTTTTAATTCATCTCGAAGCAAAAACTCTGTAAGAAGTGTTTCAACAATATCGCAACGCTTCTCAATTACATCTTTATCAGTAAGAGGCATCTCTATCCATTTTTTAAGCATTCTCGAACCCATTGCTGTCTTTGTTTTATCTAAAAGCCAAAGAAGTGAACCTTGCCTTGATTGCATTCTTATTGTTTCAGTAAGCTCTAAATTTCTTTTTGTATGAATATCCATTCTTAAATAATCTTTATTTTCCAGAACTTTAACAGTTTGAAGATGTGTTAAAGTACGTTTTTGCGTTTCATTTAAGTAATTTAAAAGAAGTGTTATCGCTTTAATATAACGAATATCATCAATATCTGAGTATAAATATTTATATTCAGAAATCTCTTCAAAATTATCATAAACAGTTGTAACAATTTTAAATTGAGTATTTAAAATATTCATAATTTTTTTATCAATATTATGAGGCATAATTACTTCTTTTGCCCCAATATTTAATATTTCCGTAATTGCTGTCATTGGTTCATGACTAATCAAAAGAGCATTAAATTCTCCTGTTGAAATATCTGCATAACTTATTGCATAAGCATGATGAAAATCAATAAGTGCAGCAATATAGTTATTTTCCTTTGCTTCTAAACTTTCTATTTCCATTACAGTCCCAGGTGTTACAATCTGTAAAACCTCTCTTTTTACAATTCCTTTTGCTGATTTTGGATCTTCTACCTGTTCACAAATTGCAACCTTATATCCTTTTTCAATTAATTTATCAATATAAACACTTGCCGAGTGATAAGGAACACCACACATTGGAACTCTTTCATCAAGTCCTGCATTTCTTCCTGTTAAAGCAATTTCTAGTTCCCGGGATGCTAAAATGGCATCCTCAAAAAACATCTCATAAAAGTCACCTAAACGGTAAAACAAAATTGTATCTTCATATTGTTTTTTTATCTCTAAGTATTGCTTCATCATTGGCGAAATTTTCTTAATATCTACTTCACTACGTTTCATCTTTTCACCTACTTACGCTAAGTATTATAGCATATTAAAAACAAAAAATCACTCTTAAAGAGTGATTCTAATAGAATTAAAAAGGGAATATAATTATTCCCTTTCTAGTACTTTTTCAAGTTCAAATGTTTTCTTTTGAGTTGGTATACTTAATTTTTGCTCTTCTTCAAGTAATAATGGTAACACTTCTTTTGTATACTCTATTGTTGAACTGTGGAGCACCCTATTTCCAATAGTACTGCGTTGTATAATGTAGTGATTTGTATGCCAAAATACATCTTTATTAATGAGAAGTCCTGGACGTTGCGTAGCACACCAACTTAAATATAAGTCACCCAAATAAATATCAATATAATTACGTTTCACAAAATCATTACGAACTTCACCAAAAGCATCTGTATTTTCATAAAATAATGTGTTTTTTAAAAGATTAACTAATAATTGGTTTTCGTCTTCTAGCATCCATTCAGGAATATCATTATTTATAATCATATCTTCATAGAAATTAATCAAATTATCGGTTACTTCTTTTAAATCTCTCATTTCGCCGTTACTAGTTACAAATATAACATTTTTTAAATATTCATTTTCAATTTCAAAATTATTATAATTTAACATTCCTACAAGTTCATATATTCTTTTATTATATGGCCACATATCATGAAGGTAATTATTTATAAATGGTTTCATATCTAGATTTGTTGAACCAAGTACCATTACTTGTGTTTTATATTTAATTAGTGCTTCCTTATGAGCTTCTGCTATTAAAGTTCTTGTTGTTTCTAACTCTGTTAATATATATTCATGTAATTCTTGATTAAGTTCTGATAATCTTTCTGCATCAAAAAGATCAATATTATTATACTCTTCTTCAGTAATTAATCCTTCTTTGTATGAATTTTCAACTAGCTCATTTGCTTTTTTCATTACTAAAGGAATATATTTATGAGCTTGGTCACCAAAACCTGGATTAATAAGAGAACCAAATATTCTATTAATCTCATCTAGCTTTGCTCGATGTTCTATATAACTTTCATTAAATATTCTTAATTCTTCACTATTATGACTTTTAAAAATTGTTAATATTTGTTTCATCTTTTCATTAGCTAAAATTTCTTGAGGGAATCTAATTATTTCTTGCATTTCTTCTTCTGTAAAACTATTTATTAAATTCATCAATAATTCGCTTTGAACCAAATCAGATGGTATAATAAATGGTTTGTTTGTAAGGTTTGCATAATAAATATATGTAGTTCTAAATGATAACTCTAGATTAATACGATGTAAATCTCCCTCAAATTCTTGTAAAAAATATTCATTTAAGCCATACCTTCTAATAATATGAGAATAATTTTGTTGAAATATTTTATTTTTATTAATAAAATCAAAATACTTTTCTCTAAATAATTCAATAAACTCAAGACGCTTTTCATAACTATCATAACTTGCAAGTTCACTTATTTCATATTGTGGTTCAAATCCTAACTTTTCAGCATAAACAAAATAGTTGTTAAGTTCTTCATTTAAACAATTATTAAATATCTCTTTTCCTTCTTCTGTGTTTAAGTCAATATCTTCTATTGTCCCCCATAGTATTTTTCCAATTATTAAATTTGTAAGTTCTATAGTCTTATATTGTTGTGGATAATGAATATATATCTCTCTTGCCTTTACATTTAGAGTCCACTTTTTATTATATTTTTCTTCTATTATTTCTAAAGTATCTGTTTCTTCTATTTCTGCACCTATTCCTATTGCTTTAAGTGCTGCTTCTTTCCATTCAATCTTTATTTCTATTTCTTCATTTGTATCATTTTCTATATCTATTTCTATTTCAAGTTCTTCTGCTTTATTTATTAATCCTCTTCGAACATTAATTTTTTCTCTTAATTCTCCATTTGTATCTTCACTAGTAAAATCAACACCAATTGCTCGTGCTTCTTTTTCTAACTCTTCCCTTTCTATAAGCGCTTCTTTTTCTTCTATTTTTTCCATTAATGTTTCATTATTATAACTTATTGGGTTTTCTATTCCCAACTCTTTTGCTTCATTTATCAATTCTTCTCGTTCATTTACTATTTTTCTCATTTCAGTTAAACTTAAATTTTCATCTAGGGTTATTCCTAAACTTTTTGCTTTTTCTATTAATTCTTCCTTTTCCTTTTCTTCTTCATCGATAACTGGTGGTATTGGTGGTTCTGGTTCATCAGGTACACATGCAGTTGTAATACTTGCCAGCGAAAATAGGGTTAAACCAATTATTAGCTTTTTAAAGTTATTTTCTCGTTTTTCAGCCACAATAATCCGCTCCTTTTAATAGAAAATATTTTACCTTATATTACCAAAAAATGTCGAATGAAATATCAATAATGTCATATAAAAAACACACAAGTTAAACTTGTGTGTTTAAAAATATTATTTTATCTTGCAATTATTTATTATTGATTTTACTGGACCATAACTTTTTCTATGTTGTTTTAAAATTCCATACTTTTCAATTGCTGCTAAATGTTCTTTTGTTGGGTATCCTTTGTGCCGATTAAAACCATACATTGGATACTCTTGATCTAATTCAATCATCATTTCATCGCGAGTAACTTTGGCAATGATACTAGCCGCGGCAATACTTAAACTTTTTTGATCTCCTTTAATAATACTTGTTGTGGGAATATCAATATCTAATTTAACTGCATCAATTAAAACATGCTCTGGTTTTACTTTTAAATTTTTAATTGCTTCAATCATTGCAAGTTTTGTAGCATTTAAAATATTTATCTCATCAATAACATCTTGAGATATTATTCCAATTCCAATTGCCAAAGCATCACGTTTAATAATTTCATATAATTCATTTCTTTTTTTCTCGCTTAATATTTTTGAATCATTTAATCCATCTAATTTATAATTTTTAGGAAGTATTACCGCAGCTGCTACAACGGGTCCTACTAAAGGCCCTCGTCCCACTTCATCTACTCCAGCAATTAGAGTAATATTTTTTTTATATAACTTTTTTTCAAATTCTAACAAATCAACCATAATTCCACCACTAATTAATTATTTATTAAAAGGATATATTTTCATAATTATTTTCCCTACTATTTGTTTTTTATGAACAGAACCAAAATCTCTACTATCACGACTAATATCGCGATTATCACCCAAAACAAAATAACTATCATTAGGAATTTCAACAATTATATCATCAGTATATTCAAATTCATCTAAATACTCTTCATCTACTCTTGCATCATCTATATATAATTGGTTATCTTTATATTCTAATCTTTCACCAGGTAATCCAATTACCCTTTTAATTATTAATTCACCATTTCGATTAATAACTACTAAATCAAAGCGTTTAATTTCATAGCCTATTTTTGTAAGAAGTAAAATATCCCCATCATCATATGTTTTATACATAGAAAGACCTGATACTTTAATTGGCGAAATAATAAAAAGCCTTATTACAATTACAATAAATAAAATTAATATAATTATAAATTGGGACCATTTCTTTTCCATTTTTCCCCCTCCATTCAAAAATAAGACTCTAAAAAGAGTCTTATTATAATTTTTGTTTAATACGTGCCTTTTTACCAGAAAGTTTACGTAAGTAATGAAGTTTTGCACGTCTTACTTTACCTTTTGATACAACTTCTATTTTTTCAATTGTTGGTGAGTGAACTGGAAATATTCTTTCCACACCAATTCCATATGAAACCTTACGAACTGTAAATGTTTCACTTACTCCACTACCTTTGCGTGCAATAACTACGCCTTCAAAAATTTGAATTCTTTCCCGATTTCCCTCTTTTATTTTAACATGAACCTTTACAGTATCACCACTTCGGAAATCTGGAATATCATCTCTTAATTGACGCTTACTAATTTCATCAATAATATTACTCATAAATCTGTCCCTCGCTTTCTATCCGATGTTCATAAAACTTTTTTTAGCGGAACATCTTCCTTACAGGTTATGATTTTAACACATTTATAATTATATTTCAATCTTATTTATTTATAATATTTTATTTTTAAAATAAAAGCATAACATTTTATATGTTATGCTTTATTATAAGTTTTTATAAAGTTTTTGTTAATTCTAGATTATTATTTTTATAATTATTTAAATTCAACTCATGTTCATCAATTATTTCTGGTAAAATTAATTGTGTGTAGTTATATACCCTTGAATAACTAAGCTGATGGCCAACTGCTGAACTACTACTTTCATACCAAGATGCATACCAAAAAGGATTTCTTTCTTCTCCATTTTCATCAACTAAGCAATATGCAGCTGAATATAAATCACCTAAATGACGATCTATAAAATTTGGAATTGTTTTATTATATATCAATTCTTCTTCATTACGAGAAACAGCTAATTCAGCTGTGTTTTCATAAAATAGATTATATTTTAAATATCTTATTAAACGTTGATTAGGATCTTGTAACATCCACTCTGGAACATTATTATTATAAATCATGTTTTCATATATATTAATTACAATATTTGTCTCCTCATATAAATTAAACATGTCCATATAATCAACTATATGTGGACGAAGAAATTCGTTTTCAATTTCAAAATTTGCATAATTAAGCATCCCGATTAATTCATAAACTCTTTTATGATATGGCCACATATCATAAACGTAACCATTTATAAATGTTTCCATAGAAATTCGAGCATGTTCATCAATATTTCTTATTTCTTTTTGATATTTTACCAATGCTCTTTTATGTGCCTCTACTTTTTCCCTATTAGCTATTTCCAATTGTTCCATTACATGTTGATGGAAAATGTTATCAATATCCGCTAAAGTTGGTGCATCAAAATAATCTATTGAATTATATGTATTTTCATCTATTAAACCTTCTTGATAAGCCAATTCAACTAATTGATATGATTTTTTCATAATAGTTGGAATATGCATATAGAAATAATTTTTATCTTCAGAAATTGTAAAACCAAATAGTTCACCAACTGGAGCTATTTTTTCCTTGTATTCAATAATACTATCACGTAATTCTATCAATTGTTCACAATCATATTTTTTTATCATATTTATAACTTGCTTACCAGTTTCACTTTCAATAAAAATAAAATAATTAATTGTTTCTTCTTCGCTTAGATTATTTATTAAATTTGCAAATAATTCACGTTGTGGCAAATTGGTTGGAATAACATACGGTTCAATATTTACTTTCTGAGCATGATAAATAAATCCAATTGGTTCAAATATGACAGACCGAATTGCGATGTTTAATGGATAAACTATGTCTTTAAGCCTATATAATTCCACATCCTTATAAGAATCCGGGGAAAACACTTGAAGTTTGTTTATAAGCGCAATAACATGTTCATTAACATATTTTACTGTCTCTAACCTTTTTTCATAATCTCCATAATTCATTAATTCCTCTCTTGAGTATAATTGTTCAATTTCTAATTGTTCAATCGCTAAATAATATTCATCAATTTCTTTGTTTACATTGTTATTAAACTCTATAATTTTTTCAGGAGTATCAAGAACGACATAATAATATGGGAAATATATATATTTTGCAAGTATTCGGTTTCCAAGTTCTGTTGTTTTATATTGTTCTGGGGTATCAATTCCTAGTTCTAATGCTTCTTGGTTTAATGCTATTTTCTTATCATATTTTTCTTTGATTTCTTCTAAAGTATCTTCAAGACTTACTTCAACACCTATTGATTCTGCTTCAATTTTCTTTTCAGTCCATAAAATCTTAGCCTCTAATTCCTCATTACTAGTCTCTAAGATATCAAATTCAATACCTAACACAGCTGCCCTATCAAATAGTTGTCTTCTTGAATAAATTTTATTAGCTAAATCCTCATTTGTATCAAGTTCATCAAATACAACACCTATTGAAAGAGCTTCCGCTTCTAGACGTTCTCTTTCTTTTCTTGCTTCTTCTTTTGCTACTTCCTCTTCTATTTTTTCAACTAAGTCTGTATTTTTATAACTAATTGGGTTTTCAATCCCTAATTCTATTGCTCTATTTACTAAATATTCTCGCTCTTCGATAATACTTTTCATTTCTGCTAATGTTAAATCCTTATCAAGAGTTATTCCTAACTTTTGAGCTTTTTCAATTAATTCTTCTTTTTCTTTTTCTTCATAATCAATTACAACTGGTGGTTTCGGTGGTTCTGGTTCATCAGGTACACATGCCGTTGTAATACCTGCCAGTGAAAATAGGATTAATCCAACCATTAGCTTTTTAAACTTATTTTCTTGTTTTTTGGCCATAATAATCCCCTCCTTTTATTCAAAGATATTTTACCATATTTTTCTATCTAATGTCAATCATATGTATATATTTTACTTTTATGACGCTCTAAAATCCTCGTATTTAATTACGAGGATTTTTGCCACCTTAATTTGTACCTTTTAAACGGTACCTATAAACTTTTTTTGATTCTATTTGAATATTTTCAGTTGGTAAATCATCTAGATTTTCTGTTTCCTTCCAATCTGTCCATTTCCAATATTTATATACATTGCGCGTTGTATATCGGTCATAATTATCAAGATTTACATCATCTGTTAATTCTTTCCATTCAGACCAAGGTGATAATACCTCTTCTATATATCCTGGAAGTGTTACTTTCTTTTCAATGCTGGTATCTACTTGATTTTCAAAACCTTTTTGTTCTTCGCTACCTTCAGGAACAAACTTACTATAAATTGGGCTTAATCCCTTTGTTGTATAATAATATCCTTCTTTTATTTTTACCCCATAATCATCAACATCTGATTTTGTTTGTGTTTTTATCTCGCCAGATTTACTTTTATACCTATATTCTATTATATTATCATTACTATCTTTTATAAATTCTATATTATCTCCATTTCCTTTTAGTTTTAACCAGTCTGAATCATAAATTGAATAGCGTCTTAAATCCCTAAAAATTTCTGCTGTATCAGCAAATTCCCCTAATTTAAATTCTCCACTTTCTAATAAGTTTCCATATAAAGGTATACAAGTTTCAGAAGCAACTGAACAAGTACAACTTTCCGAACCATCAAGGCATAATGTTGGTAAGCTATTATGCCACAGAGGGATGTTAATATATTCATAATATGCATACTTTATTATTTCTTCTATTTCCCTATCAACACTTTGATCAACTTCAGGTATTTCATCTTCATTTTCGTAAATATTTCCTATTTCAATATACTTATAATAAGCATATGTTATGCGCTCTTCTATAACTCTCGCATCTTTTCTTTCTGGTTCAACCGGTGACCAAGAAGACCAAAGAATTGGTGATGGATTAAAATACCCACAGTATTTATATCTTATTTCTGGAAATATATAGCGCCATTCATATGGACCATAATTACTAGGTGCTGAATCTTGCCAAGCATATTCACCAGTAAATACACCTGAAGAAGAAATATATTTACCATAAAGATTTTTTGTCATAGAATCAGATCGAATAGTATACCCCGTTGGTTGAGTGCCAGGCTTATAATATTCACTAGTACATTTATATTCCTTATCATAATAGCGATATTCTTTTCTTGATTTTTCACTATCCTTATTAGGATAATCACTTGGTTTTTCACTATCTGAAAAATAACCAGTTGCATCTTTATGTACATACTTATAAACTGGTATAAACTCATAATTTTTTTTGTGTGCAATATTTTGGTAATTAGCTTTTTCTGCCTCAGTTATTAAGTTGCTTTGTTCAGAAGTTACCCATGTATAATATTTGTAACCTATAATAACCTCATCATGATTGCTTTCATATTTAGTTTGCCAATCAGAAATTTTATAATAATTTGATTGCCTTTGCCACATACTAATAGAATTCTTTATATCTTTTCTTAACTTAAAAACGGCACTATTTGGAACTTGTACCCACTCATCATCTGCTTTCTCATAATCTGGTGAAGAAACATCAGGAGAATAAAAACCATAATGATATATATAATCACTACCAGACCGAGTATATTCCATGACATCACCAACATAATTTCTAGGTTTTAAATATGAATAATCTTTTCCGATTGGAACCAAATTTAAATCAATATAGTCATGATAGTTAAAACCAGAAAAATCAGAAGAAACAGTAAAGGTATCAAGAAAATCCGAATTACGATTATTTGCATAACCATATAATTTTCCAGAATCCGTCGTATAGTACGTATTTAAATTGCTAAATCTTTCTAAAGTTGATGATGATTTTCTTTCAATAATAAAAGTACAATTTGCATCATTTGAACGATATTTTACATATGAATATCCCAAAGATAAAGATTCACATCTAATCCTATACCTCTGCCAATCATATCCTAAATAGTAATAATC
>CAYWJS010000005.1:6980-23222 GCA_964458855.1 uncultured Erysipelotrichia bacterium | reverse complement strand
AAGATTCACATCTAATCCTATACCTCTGCCAATCATATCCTAAATAGTAATAATCTTTATACTTATAAGCTCTTTCGTTAAAATTTTGATATAATGGTGTTCCATTAGAGTATCCATAACGAGAATCATATGACCCTGCATCCTTAGGTGTTAAGTATATTCCATCACTAATTTTTTCTGAAAAATCTTTATTTGGATTTCCTGTAGTTTTAATTAAATATTTAGCTGTCTTAACTTTAACTTTATACATTTTTGTGCTTACATCAATTATATATTGATTATGATATTGTTCCGGGATGCCTTTATAGTTTTCTTCAAAATATTGATTTCCATTTATTGTAAGATAGTTTTGATCAGTTGCATAAACTTTATGTTTATCAACAACTTTATAAGAAGTTTTCTTATTAGAATAATCTGGTAGCGTTCCAGGTGGTATATCTTCTATTGGCTTATAATTAAAATGATAATTTACAGGATAATATTTGTATAATGTTTCTGTATCCACAACAACTGATTGAATATCATAAGATTGATCTCCATATTTATCTACAAAATAAAATATGTAATCGTTACTTACGCCATGCTCGTTAGTACGCTCAGCCTTAAGTTTAAATTCTTTCTTTTCATTATCGTAAACGAATGAATTATAATTTTCACAACTATTATAAGTTTTTCCACTAAGAACACTTATCTTATTAATAAGTAAATTACAATTATATTTTTCATAAATTTCCCTAAAACTATCATCACTTATTGAATAATCAAAATCAAAACTTATTGAAGTTAAACCTGTTGGAAAATCACCATTATAAGGATCACTCCAAGGTCCCCATTTCCAAATTTGATATGCTTTTTTATAATTTCGATATTCTTTCACACCATTTTCATCTACTTCTATATCTTTACCAAATTCTGACTCAAGAATATTAGGCTTACCTGATTCAGGATCCGTTTCATATAAATCTATTAACAAACGATAAGAATTCATATTAAGGTGTCTTACTCGTGAGTTTTTAATTTCTCCTTCTACTGGACAATCATCTTTTGTAATTTGTCCATCACCATTTGTATCTTCACAAAGTTGCGCCATACCTGATTGTAACCATGTTTGATACCTGTATTCTTGTACTAATTCACGCTTTTCTCCTGGTAATATTGGAAGTTCATTTGTATCAATAAATGATGTTAATGTGCGATAACGATATTTTTCCCTTTCTTCTACTTCAATATTAGTTCCACTTACATCTAACTCTACATCTGTCCAATCCGTCCATTTACCAACTGCTAAAATCATTCCACCTTTTTGGTTTGTTTCTATTTTTTCATCAACAATTACTATTTTTTCTCCGCATTGTAAAAGTGCTGAATACTTATATTCATTTAAATTTTCAAGTGTTACACTAACAAATGATGATGTCTTTACACATGCTTCCGTTTTGTTATATGGATTATAAATCTCTTCCAAAAGATTACTTGCAATTAAATCATTTAAGAATACCTTTTTTGTTTCATTTATTTCCCGTGGTAGTAACAAATCATTTCTTGTAAAATACTCTTTTCCTGCTTTCAACATTTTTGTAGCATTTAATCTAAATAAGTTATCAACATTTTCACCCATTACATTTTTATAAATTGGAATTGTAATGGCAAGAACTATACCAAGGATAACTATTACTCCTAAAGTTTCAATTAATGATAAACCTTTTTTCTTTACAAATTTCATTTATTAACTCACCCCTTACTGCCTTCATATACTATCGTAATTATTGTAATATAATAATTAGTGAAAGTCAATTTTGTAAAAAAAATGTCTAATTGGTTTTTAAAAAATAAAATCACCTTGTTCGGTGACTTTATAACACTTTTTCTAAAACATACTCTTTTTTTACTTTTGGTATATTATTTAATTCTTGTTCAGCTATTAATTCAGGAATAACGTATTTTGAGTAATTAACTGTTGGAATATATCCTGTATTCGGTCGCATTGTAACTGCCATCGAATAATATTTACTTACTACTAAGTCACTACTTGGATCAGAATAAAGTGTAGTAGGACCACAAAGCCAAAGCATATATAAATTTCCTAAATATCTTTCAATCATACTTGATTCAAATACACTAATATGTTCTACTTCATTACGTGAATATGCAAGTTCAGTAGTATTTTCATATAAAAGCATATTTTTAGCAATATGAATCATTTCTTGTTTAGGATCTTCTAATAACCAATCTGGTGCCTCACCTTTATTTACTAAATTATCATAGGCAGTAATTACATTCTTTATATTACTTTCTATATTTCTTTCATAATCCCATGCCCAAACATAATATTCTAAATAATGATTTTCATAAGATATATTAACAGTATTAACATTTGCTATAAGATTTTTATCAAGTATAATACCAAGTTCTTTTCCTTTTTCAATTAATTCTTCTTTTTCCTCATCCTCTTTATCCTCAATTGAAACAACTGGTGGTTTTTCACTTTCACCTAAATCACATGATGTTGTAAAAGATATTAGTGATCCAAAGTTAGTGCTAAAAGAAGTTTTTTAAAATAGCTATAACGAGATTTTGCCATAATACCCTCCTTGTTCTATATTTTTATATTATTATAGAATTTTTCAAAATTGTTAATTTGTGTAACATATCCAGAAATTTACATTTTTATTTTTTTCAATAAAAAAAATCACATAATTGTGATTTTTTATTGCTATAAATTCTATTTTTTTATTTTCCTCATTGCTTCTTCATATAAGTCTGGTCTTCTTTTCCTTGTTCGCTCCAGTGCTTGTGCTTCACGCCACTTTTTTATATTTTCATGATGACCACTTAATAAAACTTCAGGAACTTTCATTCCTCTAAACTCCGCTGGACGAGTATATTGCGGATATTCAAGTAAGGAATTACTAAATGAGTCATAAAGCGCTGAATCTCTTTCAATAACTCCAGGAATAAGACGGACAATACTATCAATAATTGCCATGGCAGGAATTTCCCCACCAGTTAAAACAAAATCCCCAAGAGATATTTCTAAATCAACAATTTCTCTAATTCTCTCATCAAAACCTTCATAATGACCACAAAGAAGAATTATGTGTTTTAAATCTTTTAGTTTTTCTGCTAACTTTTGTTTGTAAGGAACACCTTGTGGTGTCATCATAATAACAGTAGTATCAGGAGTTTTAAGAGCCTCTATTGCATTATATATTGGCTCGCACATAAGAATCATACCAGGACCACCACCATAAGGTGTATCATCTACTTTCCCGTGTTTATCGTTTGAATACTTGCGAAAATTAATAACATTTACTTCGACTAATCCTTCTTTAATTGCTCTTTTAATTATTGAAGTATTTAAAATACCTGTAAACATTTCAGGAAATAGTGTTAAAATATCAATTTTCATTCTATCATTCCTTCTATTACTTTAATAATAATTTCTTTTGTTTTAAGATTAATATCTTCAATAAAATAATCAACATAAGGAACTAGTATTTTAGTTTCTCCTTCAATTTTTAATACTGGATTTGCTTTTGTTTTCATAATAGTTGTTACTGTCCCTAAAAATTCATTTGTTTTGCTATATACTTTCATTCCTATTAGTTCATCCAAAAAAACTATGTTTTTAAATCTTTTATCACGTTTAAAGTATACATGTTTTCCAGTAAAATTTTGTACACTTTCAATACTTTCATAGTTTTTAAGTGTTATAAGTTCAAAATTTTTATGTATGCGATGTGAGTTAATTTGGAACATTTCATATGAATCATTTATTTTAAAGTATAAAAACTCACCTGATTTAAAAATTAACTCTTTGTGTTCAATATCAGAAATTATTTTAAGTTCCCCTTTAAGTCCATGAGTTCCACTAACATATCCTGCACAAATATATTCCATGACATCACCTACTTACTAAATTCATAAAGGATAATACTTGTTGCAACTCCTACATTTAAACTTTCGCATTTTTCATTCATTGATATTTTAATATTTTCGTGAGTAAACTCAAGTAAGTTTTGACTAACTCCTCGTGCTTCATTTCCCACAATTATTATCCAAGGAGTTTTTTTATCAACATTTTGAAGTGTTGTTGCATTAGTTACACTTGTTCCATAAATTTTAAAATTCTTGTTTTTTAGTGGTTTTAAAAATTCTTCTAAATCACATCTTATAATTGGAACGCTAAAAAACATTCCTGCAGTGCTTCTAAGTACTTTCGGATTATATTCATCAACTGTATTTTTACTTAAGACAATAAGACTTACAGAAAAAGCACTTGCACTTCTAATAATGGTTCCGAGATTTCCAGAATCCTGAATATCATCAAGAAGAAGAATTCGCTCTAAATCGTAACCTTCTCTTTTTAAATATGGACATACAGCCATTACCGTTGGAATTGATTCTATATCACTTATTTTTTTCATAACTTTTTCATTTACAAAGTAAGTATTTTTAAAATCATAATCTGAAGTATCACCTAAAACTATTAGCTCTTCTACAATCTTTTGTTTTAAAGCTTCTTCTACTAAGTTTTTACCTTCTATTAAAAACTTTTGATAAATATTTCTGTATTTTTTTTCTTTTAAACTACTCCAATACTTTACTTTTTCATTATTTACTGAGGTAATCATTTTATCAAGCCCTTTCTTAGGTTTTTTCTTAAATCTTTATAATTTGGTGAATATTTTTTTACATATTTCCAAAAATGTTTTGAGTGGTTTGAAATAATAAAATGACATAATTCATGAATTATTACATAATCTATTATGTCTATGCTATATTTGATTAGTTCTTGATTCAGTGTTATTGAATTTGTTTTTATACTACAACTTCCCCATTTACTTTTTAATTTTTTTATTTTTAATTTTGGGTAAGGAATTTTTTCTTCAAAATGACTAAATATTTTATCGAGTCTTTCTTTAAAAATAATTTCTGCCTGATTTTTATACCACGCATCAATATCAAAGTTAGGATCCAATGAATTTAGTTTTAAAAATGCACTTTTTTCTCCTAAATAATAAAAACCTTTATTTATTTTTTTTCTTTTTTCTATTTTTTCTTTCCAGTTAATAATTTTCTTTTGATTTTCTTTAAGTATTTTATAAATTGTATCTTCCTTTATATTTTTGGGTGCACTAACAATAATATTGTAGTTATCATCCATTTTTAAATATATATTTTTAATATTTTTATGTTTTATAATAACTGGATAAATTACATCATCTAACTTAATAAACATATAAATTCCACCTTTTTGAATAAAAGGAAAAAATTATTGCAACAATAAATATTAAGAGGTGATTTTTTTGATACCTAATATTGATATTAGAAATGCAGTTTTAAATAATTTAAAAGGAACAAATCATAATGAAATTGAATTAATTATTAAAGATAGTATTGAAAAAAGCGAAGAAGTTACACTTCCTGGATTAGGTGTTTTAATGGAAGTTTTATGGAAAGCAGCTGATGAAAATTTAAGAAATCAAATTACAAATATTATTGCAAATAACCTTTAGATTATTATAAATATAACATAAAAAAACTGGTTAATAAACCAGTTATTTTAATGCTTCAATAAGTTCAGATTTTTTCATTGTTGAATAACCTGAAATTTCACGTTCTTTTGCAAGTTCTTTTAACTCTTTTACTGTCATATTTTCTAAACCTACAGTACTTCCTTCTTTTTTAGGTTGTGTTTCTTTTTGTTCTTCTTTTTTAGTTTCTGTCTTTTTTTCACCTTTTGCTATTTTTACAAATTCTTCAAAAGCTTTTTTATCATTTATAGCAAGTTCACTTAACATTTTTCTGTTAACTTCAACACCTGCTTGTTTTAAACCATTAATAAATTTACTATATGACATATCATATTCACGAACAGCAGCATTAATTCTTGTAATCCAAAGACTTCTAAAGTTACGTTTTCTTTGTTTTCTGTCTCGGTATTGATAACTATATGAGTTCATTACTTGTTCTTTAGCGGTTTTAAATAAACGGTGTTTTGCACCATAATAACCTTTAGCTTGCTTTAATATTTTTTTTCGTTTTTCTTTTCTTATGTTTCCGCGTTTAACTCGTGCCATTTTACTATCCTCCTTTTTTAAATTGCGTTTTTAATTCGCTTGCTGTTTGATTTTGATGCAATATTCCTTCTTCTTGCATTTGCTTTCGTTCTTTTACTTTTATTATTTTTTAAGTGTGAGAAATTAGTTCCTGGAAGCATAACTTTTCCAGTAGCTGTTACTTTCGCACTTTTTGCTGTTCGTTTATGAGTCTTTTTCTTTATCTTCTTTTTCATTTTTTATTCCTCCTTATTTCATCTTTTTGGGTGCTAAAACCATTGTCATTTGATTACCATCTAATTTTGGTTTTTCTTCTAAATCCGCAACATCAGAAAGTGTTTCATAAAACCTTTCCATTACATCTTTTCCAAGATCAACATGTGCCATCTGCCGACCTTTAAAACGGATAAAAATGCGTACTTTATTGCCTTTCAAAAGAAATTTACGAGTATTATTTGCTTTCGTATTAAAGTCATGAATATCAATATTTGGTGAAAGCCTCATGCCTTTTACTTCTGTTACTTGCTGTTTTTTTCTGTTTTCACGTAATTTCTTTTGTTGCTCAAATTGATACTTTCCATAATCCATAATTTTTGCCACAGGTGGAACACTATTAGGTGAAACTAAAACCAAATCGAATCCTGCTGTTTCAGCAAGAAACAGAGCATCTTTTTTAGTTCTGATACCCACTTGTTCCCCATTTGGACCAATTACAAGCATTTCTTCAACATTAATATCATCATTAATTAAGGCATTTTTGTTTGATTTACTAATAACAATACCCTCCCTTTAAAATTTAAAAGAGTGCATAAATGCACTCTAAAAATTCTATAAACTTTTTTTAAAAAACCCGCTAGCTTTTGCTAACCAAGGTGAGATACGAGTGCATCTGCTTTTTCTTTTATTGAATTCCAAATTATTATATTACTATTATCAATATATGTCAAGAAAATAAAACTATTCTTTTTTATTCATTTGATCTTCTAATTAAATCATAAATTATTAAATTACGAGATAGTTTAATTATTTTTTCTGCTTCTTCATTTCTTTTATTAATATATTCAAGAGTTAATTCTTCGCCACTTAATGGTTTATAAGTTTCGTTTTTATAATAATAATATACTTTTCTATCTAACCAATCTCCATCAGGAAATACTACAATGTTGTTTTCAGTACTAAAAATATCATTTCCTAGTTCATATTTATTTCTTGCACCAAGCATATTACCCAAAGTTGGTGCACAATCAATCATTCCCATTGGTTTTTTAATTTCTTGAGGTTTAATTATTTCATCTTTTGTCCAAATAATTAAAGGTACTTTTCGAATTAATCTTTCTTCATAATAATCAAAAGCATAGTAGTTTTCATCATCAATATCTTTAACTTTTTTTGTTTCTGAGTCATAATTATAAAATCTTATGTAATCCTTTTTTGGAAGATGAGCATCATGATCACCATATAAAATAACTACTGTATTTTCAAGTAGACCTGCTTCATCAAGACCTTGAATAAATTCTCCAAGTGCCTCATCAAAATAATTTAAAGTCTTAAAGTAATCTCCCATTTTTGTTTCTTCCATAAAGTCTGCGTCAAAATCAAACTCATAATTATAATCACGAAAAGGAGTATGATTCGTTAAAGTAATAAGTGTTGCCCAAAAAGGACCATCATGATTTTCTTTTACGCTTATTAGTTTTTCAATTGATTGCTTAAAAAATGATTTATCAGAAAGACCCATTATAATTTCTTCATCTATAATATAATCATCTTTTGCAAAAAAACGGTCAAAACCAAGTACTGGATGCATTGCATTTCTGTTCCAGTAAGTTGCGTTATTACCATGCATACTTACAGCATAGTAATTATATTTTCTTTTTAATTCCTTTATTAATGATTCATAATAAGAATCATGATAAGAATTAAATACTGTTCCGTTGTTTATTGGCAAAACTGAAGTGTTAAAAGTAAATTCAGTATCACTACTTGTACCTGTTGAAGATTGTGAGTAAAAATTACTAAAAAACATTCCTTCTTTTGCAAGACGATTTAAGTTAGGTGTTATTTCTCGCCCATTTGGAAGGGTTTCAAACATTGAAAAAGTCTGTGTACTTTCAGCATGAATTACAATAACATTTCTTCCTTTTAAAATATTTGTATATTCATTTTCTTTATATTCTTTACTCCATTTTTCCTTAAAAAATTCATTAAACTCTTTTAAAGCATTGTCATAACCAATTACAGATGAAAGTCTACTAGTTGAAGATTTAATTAAATCACTTATGTGGTATGCATATAAACCAAATCTTTCAACTAAAAATGTACGATTCCACTGAGTATAAAGACGACCAATTTCTGTTGTTGTTAATGTTACTGTAAAAATTGAAGTTACAAATAAAAGAACAATCGTTGTCTTTATTAAAATTTCTTTTGGTTTTTCTATTTTTAAAACGCGACTAAAATAATCTCCTTTTGAAAGTCTACGATATAAAAGATAAAGTGTAATTGGGTGCCAAATATAAATATAATCATACCACTTTAGATACCAAATTACTGCATCACTCACATCTATTAGCTGTGTTGTTGCAAAAAGAAGGGAAATTGAGGTGTATGATTCATAAAAACGATAATAAACAGCATTAATAAAACAAACAAAAGAGAGAAGTATGGAAATACTTAATACATAATAAATTCTTCTGTTTGGTCTAATAAAATAAAGAACGGTTCCAAAAACAACTAAAACGATTAAATCAGCAAAAATTGGGCGAAGACTAAAAAAATTTCCTGCTGTTATAAAACGCACAAATGTTGAATTTAGTAAAGCACCAACAACAAATGTAATAAACATTACATTTGTTTTAATATATTCACGATAATTAAAGCGAAAAAAGTTTAAAATTTTTTTCTTCATGATAACACCTCATAACCATAGTTAATTGTACTTTAAAATGAGGTTAAAAACAAGCAATAAAAAACCCTCCCGAATGAATATTTGGAACATTAAGAGGGTTTTTTATTTAATGTGACTTAGTTTTCTAAAACTGGTCATCATTAATACTGTAGCCTGTATTAAATTTTGGTATGGTATCCATAATTTTAGAATACATTTAATGTCTAATTCATTCGGATGTATTCAATAATATTATTTTCTAATCTAAAATATTTTAAAAAGGAAAATATTTGAAATTTATTTTGCCCACATAATTGCTTTAGAAGCTTTTCTTTTAGAACCAAAATGCGGAAAACCAGTTGTATTTTCATCTGTATCACTTTTATTAGCAATAAACTGAATTTCGTAAGCTTCTTTTATTTCATCAGAGAAAAATGTTAAAGTATCAGCTAAAACTTTTTCAGCAGTTTGTATTTCAACATTTTTTTCAAAATCAGCAGTAATATATATCAGAGCACAAGAAAGTCTAACTGATGCATCATTTACAAGTTCATTATTAATAAGAGACTTTTCAACATCCAAAAGAAGTTTTTCTTCTATTTTTGGTAAATCAGCACATCGATCACCATAAATAGGGTTTCCAATCTCACCTATAAAAAAACTATATGCTCCATAACCTAAAAGTAAAACAATTGCAAGCGGAATAAAGACTTTAGCAGGATTGCGATAAGAATATTTTAAAAAGGCAACTATCATATTTTTAAAACCAATAAAAATTGTTATTATTATATCTATTATTTTTTTAAAAATGTTTTTAAAATCTATCTTTTTAACAAATTTTATTTGTTTAAATAACGGTTTTTTACTAGTTTTTTTCTTTTTTGCCATTACTATTCACCTCATCTAAAAATAATTATAACACAACTTCTTTTTATCTTCTATTTAATTCTTGGATTAGAAGTTTGTTTACAAGTTCTGGATTTGCTTTTCCTTTTGTCTCTTTCATAATCTGTCCCATAAAATATTTAATTGCCCGCTCTTTTCCACTCTTATAATCAATTAATGATTGTTCATTTTCATCTATTACTTTATTAATAATTTCAAGAAGTTTATTTTCATCACTTATTTGTAATAGATTTTCCCTTTTTAAAATTTCATCTAATGGTGTAGTTTCAACATATAAAAACTCAAGTACCTGTTTTGCAATTTTAGATGAAATTTCTCCTTTTTCAATTTTGTTTATTAGTTTTCTAAAGTTTTCGGGTGTAAGGCTTGTCTTTGAAATTTCAATATTATTTTTATTTAAATATGCTTTAACATCACCTAATAGATAATTTGCTGCAAATTTATAATTAATCTTTTCTTCTACTACTTTGTTGTAAAAGTTACTTAAATCTGGATCTTGTACTAAAAGTAAAGCATCTTTTTTAGGAAGATTTAAATCATTTATATAATAAGAGATTCGCTCATTAGGAAGCATTGGAATTTCCTTTTTAATACTTTGAATCCACTCCTCACTTAAAACAAGGTAAGGAATATCTGGTTCTGGAAAATAGCGATAAATTGTTTCTTCTTTACTTCTTAAAGGAACAGTTTCACCTGTTAATTCATCAAAACGTCTTGTTTCTTTTAAAATTTCCTTTCCTTCTAAAAGAAGATTTATTTGTCTTTTCTTTTCATAATCAATACCTAGGGCAACATTTGCAATTGAGTTTAAATTTTTTAACTCAACCTTTGCACCAAGTTTCTTTTCATCTTTTAATTTTACAGAAATATTTACATCACAGCGCATACTTCCAAGTTCCATTTTTACATCACTTACACCAGCATATAAAAGAATTTGGCGTAGTGTTTCTAAAAATACTTGTGCTTCCTCACTACTTTTTATATCAGGACGCGTTACAATTTCAATTAAAGGAACACCTGCACGATTAAAATCTAAATATGTTGCATCTCCACCATGAATACTCTTTCCTGCATCTTCTTCAATATGAACACGTTCAATCCCTATTTTTTTCTTTGTTTCATTAACTTCTATTTCTAAATATCCATCATAACCAATTGGTGTTTCATCTTGGGTAATTTGATAATTTTTTGGTGTATCAGGATAAAAATAGTTTTTTCGATCAAAGTGCATTACTTTATTAATTTTGCAGTTTAAAACCAAAGCTGCAATTAAAGCTTTTTTAATTACTTCTTGATTTAAAGTTGGAAGAGTTCCGGGGTATGCTAAATCTATAGGAGTTGTTTGACTGTTTACTTTTCCTTTAGCATCAATTGGGGCATTAGAAAAAATTTTTGTTTTTGTTTTTAGTTCAACATGAATCTCTAAACCTACAATAACTTCATAATTATTCATAATCTTTTTCATCCTTTCCTGGATGCAAGTTAAGATTTAAAAGTTCTTCAACTCTACTAGCAAGTTGATAAATCTTGCTTTCAGAAAACATTGGTCCCATAATTTGCATTCCAATTGGAAGTTTATCTTTACTAAATCCTATCGGAATATTAAGAGCTGGAATTCCTACTAAATTAGCAGGAATAGTTAACAAATCATCAAGAACCATTTGTGACAAATTATTCTTACTTTCATTTAAATTATAAGGTAGCGTAGTTGTTGTAGGACCAATAATAAAGTCATATTTTTTAAAAATTTGATTTAAACTATCTGCTATTTTCTTTCTTATTTTTAAGGCTTTATTATAATAATTTTTAAGTTTTTCATCGCTTAAAATATATGTTCCAAGAATAATTCTTCGTTTTACTTCATCCCCAAAACCTTCGCTTCTTGTATTTTCATATAAATCATCAATTTTTTCATGATTTTTAGTACGGTAACCATATCTAATACCATCAAAGCGAGCAAGATTAGAACTTGCTTCAGCAGAAGCAATAATTTGATAAATTGGAACTGAATATTCTAAATAATCAATATCAATATAACTTATTTTACATCCTTCATTTTTTAAAAGTTCTATTACTTCTAAAACCTTGTTTTTTATTTCTGGGTTTATCTTATCACTCATATAAAGGTTTAAAACTGCTATTTTAAAATCTTTAATAGGTTTTCCAATTCTTTCAGTAAAATCAGGGGTATTAATATCTTTACTTGTTAAATCTTTTTTATCAAACCCACAAATTGCATTTAAAAGTAGAGCATTATCATAAACATTTGTAGTAATTGGTCCAATTTGGTCAAGACTTGATGCAAAAGCAACAAGTCCAAAGCGAGAAATTAAACCATATGTTGGTTTCATCCCCACAACACCGCAAAATGCTGAAGGTTGTCTAATTGAACCACCTGTATCTGAGGCAAGAGCAAGAGGTACTAAGCGGGCACTTACAGCTGCAGCTGAGCCACCGCTTGATCCTCCTGCAACTTTTTTTGTATTCCACGGATTTAACACAGGACCAAAATAACTTGTTTCATTAGTTGAACCCATAGCAAATTCATCCATGTTAGTTTTACCAATAATAATCATATTTTTTTCTTTTATTTTTTCAACAACTGTTGCATCATAAATTGATAAAAAATTCTCAAGCATTTTTGATGCACAAGTTGTACGTATTTCTTTTGTTACAATATTATCTTTAATTGCAATAGGTATTCCAAATAATAGATTATCAACCTTTTTATTTTCCAATTCCTTAGCCTTTTTTATTGCTTCTTCTTTATTTAAAGTAATAAATGCATTTAAATTACTTTCTTCTACCCTTTTAAATGCTTCCATTACTAAATCAAGGGGTTTAATTTCACCTTTTTTTAGTTTCTCATGAATTTCTTTTATACTTAAACTAAGCATTTTATTCCACCACCCTTGGAACTTTAATGTAGTCCTCAAATGTTTCGGGTGCATTTTTTAAAACTTCTTCTACCGAAAGACTTCTAGGCTCATCATCTCTTAACATATTAACATTATCAGTGGGTGAAATCATTTTTTCTTGAGAAAATTCAACCTTTTCAATTGAAAAGATAATATCCAAAACTTCTTCTAATTCTTTTTTATATTTTTCTATTTCATCTTCTTTAATTGAAATACGTGCAAGTTTTGAAACTTTTAAAACTTCTTCTTTTGTTATTTTCTTCATCTTATCCTCCTAATTATAAATATAAATAATTGGGTCTTCATCAATTTTTCTAATAATTACACCTTCCGTGCGATCAATTGAAGTTACAACAAGCTCAAGATAAAAGTTATCCGAAAAACGTTTTTCTATTTGCTCAGCACAATATTGTAGAAAACCAATTAATTCTACCTTTCCCTTAAAAATTACTTCAACATCTATTACTAGTTTTTTTAGGTGGTTGTCAACATAAAATCCGCGCCCTACAACAGCTGTAAAATTAGAAAAATAAGTACCAATATCGTTTTTAAAATTATCAAAGTTTTGTCTATTTTCAAAATCTATCTTCGAAAGGTTAGATGATGGATATAAATAATATGCTTCGTTTAAATTCGTTTCTTTTGTTACTTTTGTTCCATCTTTTATGTATGCTTTATAAACATAGTTTCCTGGAAGTAGTGGACTATCATTTTCAATATAAAAAAGAATTAAAACTGGAACATTTTCAAGATTTTTAATTTGTCGAATCTTTTTTAAGAGGTTTGGAATTTCTGCTTTTGCATATTTTATTGCAACACTTGTTTCTTCTTTTACATATTGAATATTTCCACTACTATTTTTATAACTATGTGTTGTATTAAGAACTAGTGCCAAAGATATACCTTTTAAATCATCTTTTTCATCAAGATAGTTTTGTTCAACTAAATACTTTATATATTTTGGTTTTACCTCTACTCCATTTACCTTCTTAGTATAATCTTTCTTTGGATTTAGGCCACCTTCATCTTTTGAAGATAAAAGATTCACTACCATATCATAATCTATGTATTGTCCTTCTTGAAAAAAGAGTTTATCAGGCGGAAAATATTGACTAGAATGTCTCATTAGTCCTATTTCAATTTCATCAACATCCAAGCGATTTGTTATATAAGAGTTAATATAACCACGATTAATTCCTTCTTGATACGGGCTTTTTATTTTATAAATCTCTTCTTCAACATAATAACTATAATCATACTCATTAACAATTGTTCTTTTACCACAACCTACAACGAAAAAAATTAAAACAATAGTTAAAAACTTTTTCACCTAATCACCTACTTTTTCTAAAAATATTTCTTCATTCCATATTTCAATTCCAAGTTCTTGTGCTTTTTTAAGTTTGCTTCCTGGATTTTCTCCAACTATTAAAACATCTGTTTTTGAAGTAACGCTGTCTAATACTTTTCCACCTAATAACTCAATAGTTTCTTTTATTTCATTACGTGCTCTACTTAAAATACCTGTAATAACAAAAGATTTATCAAGAAAATTAGGATTACTTTTAATTTCTTTTTCATAGTGTACAAAATTAATTCCTAACTTTTTTAATTCGTTAATTTCTTTTATATTTTCTTCATTTTCAAAATAAGAAACAATATTTCTTGCAATTGTTGGACCAATATCTTGAATTTGAATTAAGTCCTCATAAGAAGCAGAAATTACATTATCAATTGTTTTAAAGTGTTTTGAAATTATATTAGCAATCTTTTTTCCAACATTTCGAATTCCAAGACCAAATAAGACTTTTTCTAATGAATTGTTTTTACTTTTTTCAATTGCAACAATTAAATTTGTAAAGCTTTTCTCACCAAAACCTTCAAGTTCCAGTATTTCATTTTTATATCTTTCAATTTTATAAATATCAGAAAAAGTGCGAATAAAGTTAAAATTATAAAAGTCTTCAATTATTCTTTCTCCAAGGCCTTCTATGTTCATGGCATCTCGGGAAGCAAAATGAATTAAAGCCTCTATTTTTTTGGCATCACAAAGAGGATTTAGGCAAAAATAATCAGCTTCACCTTCATTTCTTACTAAATTTGAATTACAAACTGGACAATTTAAAATCATTTTAAACTTTTTCTCTTTACCAGTTCTTCTTTCTATAATTGGACCAATTACTTCAGGAATTATGTCTCCTGCTTTATGAATAGTAACATAATCACCAATTCTAATGTCGCGTTCTAAAATAAAATCTTCGTTATGAAGTGTTGCACGACTTACAGTGGTTCCCGCAACACGAACAGGCTCTAATACAGCATTAGGAGTAATTTGACCAGTTCTTCCTACTGTAAAAATAATATCAATAAGTTTTGTTGTTACAACTTCAGCAGGAAATTTATATGCAGTTGCCCATTTTGGACTTTTGGCTGTATATCCTATTTTTTCATAGTCTTCTATTTCATCAACCTTAATAACAATACCATCTATTTCATATTCTAAAGAATTTCTTTTTTCTGTCCACTCACGAATAAAATCTAGTATTTCTTCAACAGTTTTTACATGCTTTGTTCCTAATAAATTTACTTTAAACCCTAAGTTTTTTAAAAAAAGAATTGATTCATAATGAGATTTTATACCAAATTCATTTGCATTTGGAATGTGATATAAGAAAAGAGCCAACTTACGAGAAGCAGTAATTTTACTATCAAGTTGACGAACTGATCCTGCTGCTGCATTGCGCGGATTTTTAAAAAGTTCTAATCCTTCTTTTTTTCTTTCTTCGTTTAGAATATTAAAAACTTTCTTAGACATAAATATTTCGCCACGAACTTCAAGTGTTACTGGGTGCGTAAGACGCATTGGCAAACTTTTAATTGTTTTTACATTTTCTGTAATATCTTCTCCAACTATTCCATCTCCTCTTGTTGCAGCGCGCACAAATTTGCCTTCTTCATAATAAACACTTACTGCTAACCCATCTATTTTTAACTCACATGTAAAAGTTACATCTTCTTTGATTTTACTTACAAAGTCTTTTACTTCTTCTTCGTTAAAAACATTGCTTAAACTAAGCATTGGAGTTTTATGAGTAACTTTTTCGAAAGCTTCTAATACTTTGCCACCTACCCTTTGCGTTGGTGAATCAAAAGTAATAAATTCAGGATAGAGACTTTCAAGCTTTATTAACTCTTGCATTAAGCGGTCATATTCAGCATCACTTACACTTGGGTTATCTAAAACATAATACTCATAATCATATTTTGTTATGATATTTCTTAATTCTTCAATACGTTTTTTAGCAAGAGATTTTTCCATAATATCACCAATATAATTATATCAAAACAAGAAAAAGAAAAAAAGGGCGATTACCCTTCTTCTAAGTCAACTCTTCTTTCTAAACCTGTCTCTTTAAGTTCATAAACTATATTACATACTTCTTTTATATATTTTCTATCATGAGAAACA
>CAYWJS010000005.1:0-6880 GCA_964458855.1 uncultured Erysipelotrichia bacterium | reverse complement strand
ATCATGAGAAACAAAAATTATAGGAATATTATTGTTTTTTATAAATGATTCTAACCATTCAAAGGTTTCAATATCTAAATCATTTGTTGGCTCATCAAAAAGTAATAAGTCTGGTTTATTAATCATAATTTTTGCAATCTGAATTTTTACTTTTTCGCCACCTGATAAAGTTTTAATTTTTTGATCTGACTCTATTATTTCAGGATTAATATATAACTTAGAAATAATTTCTGAGACAGCCTGAAGCATATTATAATCTTCTGGCATGATTTCATCTTCAGGTTCATTTTTTTAAAAATATTCATAAACATAAGAGTCATCCCACTTTTTGTCAAATACCTGTTCAAGGTAACCCGCTTTTGCACCTTTTAAGTTAATTTCTCCTTCAACATCACAAAAATCTTCAATAAGTTTTTTATCATAAATTGCCTTTAATAAAGTACTTTTTCCATTTCCTTCTTCACCAATAATTGCAATTTTATCATTTTCGTTAATAGTTAATGTAAGATTTTCAATTAATTTTCTTCCCTTTCTGGTTGTAATTGTTAAATTATTTATATTCATAATATCACCTCTTTAAAATGACTATAATATAAGCATATTATAGTCATTTAGGTCAAATCGCAAATTCAATTTCATGTTGATTTTTGGTGTTTGCATAAAATCTCATTATATTTTTTATCCTTAAAGCATAAATCTAAATCCGTTAAAATTTTACTATATTCTTTTTTAGTAAAAATAATCCTCCTAATAAACTATTTAAAATGATAACATTACCATCTGTAGTTTGATGATAAATATTATAGTTAGATAATTTCATTCCATTACTCCTTTTTCCAACCACAAGACATATTGTATCTTTTAGCGTTAATTCTATCAAATTACGATAAATTTAAAATTAACTAAATCTTAGTAATTGATTTATGAGTCCCTACCACTTTTTTTATTCCAAATGGAGCAGGAAAAGCAATTGTAAGTATATTATCCTCAATGTTTATAATTACTCCTTTACCCCACTTTTCGTGTCTTACATGCTCACCAATTTTATAACTTATTTCTTCATCATGGTACATCTTTTCTTTTTCTAGTTTTTTTTCTGGAATATTTGTACCTAATAGATAGGTACTATCAATCTCACTAATAAAACGACTTGGAAGATTTACTTGCCAATCACCAAATCTAATACGTTCTCTTGCGTTTACTAAATAGGCGCGTTTTCTTGCTCGTGTTAAGGCAACATAAAAAAGTCTTCGTTCTTCTTCTAATTCTGCATCTTCATATAATGAATTACTATGTGGGAAAAGTCCCTCTTCAAGACCAATAATAAACACATAATCAAATTCTAATCCTTTTGCTGAATGCATTGTCATAAAATTAATTCCCTTTTTTGTTTCTTTTGTTTCATTTGTCTCAATCATTAATGATTTTTCAATCAAAAAGTCTTCAAGAGATGTATTTCCTGTTTCTTCTTCATAAACTGCTGTAATTGATTTAAATTCCATAAGGTTTTCTAATCTAAGTTCTGCCTCAAGTGTTTTTTCTTTTTCATAAAATTCTTTCATTCCTGTCTCATTTAAAACATAATCAATAAATTCAGTTAAATTTATTTTTCCTTGTTTTTTTCTTAACTTTTCAATTAAATTTTTAAAGTCCTCTGCTTTTGTTTTATCTAATACTTCATATATTGATTTATTTTCATTTTCTGCTTTCTTAACTAATAAATCAATCATATTTTTCCCAATACCTCTTTTTGGTTCATTAATTACCCGAAGTAAGCTTGTATCATCTTTTGGGTTAATTACTAGTTTTAAATAAGCAAGTAAGTCTTTTATTTCTTTTCTTTGATAAAACTCAACGTTACCAATAATTTTATATTCTAAATTTGCTTTTAACGCTTCTTCTTCTAAGATGCGTGATTGACTATTAGTACGATATAAAACTGCAATCTCATCAGGATCTACACCTTTATCAAGTAAGTTTTTAATCTCACGCATTACATATTTTGCTTCATCTATTCCATCATAGGCACTGTGATAAATTATTTTTTCGCCTTCTTCATTTTCTGTCCACAAGTTTTTATCTTTTCTTAGTTTATTATGTTTAATTAAAGAATTTGCTGCATTAAGAATTGTTTTTGTTGAGCGGTAATTTTGTTCAAGCATAACAACTTTAACGTTTTCATAATCTTTTTCAAAGTTTAAAATATTATGATAATTTGCTCCGCGCCAAGAATAAATTGACTGATCATTATCACCCACTACACATATGTTTTTATGTTTTGCTCCTAACATTTTAACAAGTAAGTATTGAGCATTATTTGTATCTTGATATTCATCTACTAAAATATATTGAAATCGATTTTGGTAATAGTTTAGCAATTCTTTTTCTTTTTTAAAAAGTTTTATTGGTAAAAGTAATAAATCATCAAAATCAACTGAATTAGTTTTCTTTAGTTTTTCTTCATATTTTTTATAAACTTTATAAATTATTTCTTCAAACTCGGTATTAACAAATTTTTTATATTCATTTGGTGATACCATTTCATTTTTAGCACTACTAATTCTCTCTTTTATTAGGTTTGGACTATAGTGTTTTGAATCTAAATTCATTTCCTTTAAAATTTTTTTAATAAGAGATTTTGAATCTTCACTATCTAAAATCGTAAAGTTTTTTGAAAATCCAAGCTTTTCAATATCACGTCTTAAAATTAAAGCTCCTAAAGAATGAAAAGTGGATGCTAAAAGAGTATTTGCTTCATCACCAATAAGGTTTCTAATTCTTTCTTTCATTTCATTTGCTGCCTTATTAGTAAAAGTTACCGCAAGAATATTAAATGGATCAACTTTCTTTTCTTTGATTAGGTAAGCAATTTTATATGTTAAAAGCCGAGTTTTTCCACTTCCTGCACCAGCAAGTACTAAAAGTGATCCTTCATTATATAAAACGGCTTCTTTTTGTTTATCATTTAATCCATCTAATATTTTCACGAGTAATCACCTTCTCCTATTTAAGGATAACATAAAATATATAAAACTAAAACAAAAAAGAGTACTTAAATACTCTTTTCCAAAGTTTTTTCAAGTCTTGTATCTTTTGTAAACTCTTTCATTTTTTTTGCTTTTACATCATAACAAATTAAATTAACTAAATCGGAACTAACTTTTCTTTCTTTTAATAATTTTTCTAATTCTTCTTTATAATTTTTGCTTATATAACAAGTACAATAATAGCCAGCTTTATAATCAGTAGGTTTTATTAAATGAACTTGCTTTTTAGAAGGTGTATTTTTATTTATTTTTTGTAACTTTTTTAAATCTGAAAAAGTAAAACTTTCTTTTCTTTTTTCAAATACTTCTATTATTTCTTTTAATCTCATCACATTATCAAGAGTTACCAAATCACGTTTTAAATATCTTAAAAATTCAGGACGCCTGATAATATAATTGATTTTACTAGATAAAGTTGGATATAACTTAGATTGTTTCATTATTTCTTCTTTAATTTTTATTAAGTTTTTAATCCTTCCTTTTTGGTTATCAGAAATATCTAAGTACTCATAAATTTCAAGGGCATCATGCTTAATAATTTTTTTAATAGTACGAGTATTTCCATATAAAAGCATACAGATACGCTCTAAGCCCGCATTATCCCCATCCATAATTTGAAAGTATCCCATTACATGTTTAATTTCTTCTTTTTCTAAAAAATGAGGATAAGAATATTTGTATGTTCCATCATTGTTTTTTCCTCGAAAATAAGGAATTTTTTCAATGATAAACTCTTTTTCAAGCGCATAAAGTTCTTCTCTGTTACTTGCAATAACTAAAATTTTTCCTTTGTGTTTAATTTCTTCTAAAAAACTAAGGTGAAATTTTAAAGACTCAATTAAATTAGAATAAAGCATAAAACCACCTACTTTAGAGGAATATTTGGTTTTGCATCAAGATAAAAATCAGCAGTTATTCCTTTTTGGTATGCAAAGTATGCTGCAGCACCAATCATTGCCGCATTATCTGTACAATAACTAATTGGCGGAATAAGTACTTCTACTTGGTCTAATTTTTCAGCTTCAAGTATTAAAGTTTCTCTAAGACTTTTATTTGCTGCAACTCCTCCAGCAAGTAAAATTTGCTTTGCGTTATATTTTTTCGCAGCACGAATTGTTTTATCTACTAATACTTCTACAACAACTTTTTGAAAACTTGCTGCAAGATTTTCAGAAATTATTGCTTCTTTTCTCTGCTCTAAATTATGAGCAAGATTAATCACTGCACTTTTTAGACCACTAAATGAATAGTTTAAAGAATCATCATTAAGAGGAAGTGGAAGTTCATAAGTTGGAACTCCTGATTGAGCAAGCTTGTCAATTACTGGACCACCAGGATAACCCACATTAAGAACTCGAGCAACTTTATCATAACATTCTCCTACTGCATCATCAAATGTCTCACCTACTATTTTAAATGAATAATCTTCTTTCATTAAAACAAGTTCTGTGTGACCTCCACTTACAACAAGAGCTATAAGAGGAAATTTAAGAGTCTCTACTAATCTATTTGCATATATATGACCTGCTAAATGATGAACAGGAATTAAGGGGATTTCTAAAACATAAGATATAGCTTTTGCTGCCTCAACACCTACTAAAAGAGCGGATTTAAGTCCTGGTCCATAAGTTACTGCCACTGCATCAATATCGTCTTTTTTAAGATTTGCTTTCTTTAGTGCTTCATCTATTACTATTGTAATATTATTTACATGGTGGCGACTTGCAATTTCAGGTACTACCCCACCATATTTTTTATGAATATCAATTTGTGATAAAACAACATTACTTAAAACCTCATACCCATCACGAACAATTGCAACGCTTGTTTCATCACAACTTGTTTCTATTGCCATTATATTCATCTTTAATCCTCCTTTAAAGAGAGCATAAAAACTAAAGCGTCAATTCCCTCATAATATCCTTTTCTTTTACCCATTTCTTTAAATCCAAGTGATTTATATAAAGAAATTGCTCGCGTATTTGTTTTTTTTGTTTCAAGTGTAATTTTTTCAAATCCTTCTTGTTTTAATTTTTGAATAATAGAAGAAAGAATAATTTTTCCAATCCCCTTTCCTTGAAAGGAAGGAAGAACACCAAAATTTATAATTTCTGCATAATTTAAAGAAAGAATAATACTGCAAAAACCAATTATTTGGTTATTTTCTTCATATAAATAATATTTTATTGCTGAATTTTCAAATTCTCTTTTTAACGTATCAAGAGATGTTGGTTGAGAAAATATTTCCTTTTCAAGTTCATGAACTTTTAAAATATCTTTTATTGTTCCTTCTTTAAGCATCTTTTCCACCTTTGTTAAATTTCTTTTCTGCATCTGTAAGTTTTAGATAATTTGGTTTTAATGCATGAGCATTTGTTTCTGGAAAATCTTTAGCAAAAAGTCCTAGTTTTCCAGGAACAATTTCTATATTTAAAAATTTTTCTCCGTTTAAACTATCAACAATAATATTTAATCCATCACCAATAAATGTAATTTCACCTTTAATTTTTTTTATCATATCTAAAAGTTCTTCTTTTGTGTAATGGTTATCAGGTATTACTGGCTTATAATTTTTATCATAAACTCCTGCATAAAAAGTATTACCACGAGCATCAATTATTGGTATTATATAACCTTCTTTTTCTATTGCAAGTGAATAAGCTTGAAGTGATGAAATACCTACTAAAGGAATATCTAAAAGATAAGCAAGAGTTTTAGCAATTGTAACACCTACTCTTGTTCCTGTGTATGAACCTGGACCAATTGTCACAATTATTTTGTCTAGGTCTTTTACTTTTATATTTACTTCTTCAAGTATATTTTTTATCTCTTCCATTACATACTCTGAATGTTTTCGGTCTGATTTTACTATTTTTTCTTTTAAAATTTCATCATTAGAAATAATAGCAACCCCAAGCATTGAAAGAGATGTATCAATCACTAATATATTCATTTTATCTCCTCACAAATCTTTATATAGGCTTCTCCTTTAGGTTCTAGTTTTATTTTTCTTTTATTTTCATCCAATCTTTCAATTGTAATCATCAAATATTCATTTGGTAAAAATTCTTTTATAAAAGAACCCCACTCAATTATAGAAATTCCTCCGCTATTAAAGTATTCTTTTAGTTCTTCTAAATAAAAATCATCAACTATGCGATAAAAATCCATATGATACAAAGGAATTTTTCCATCATATTCATTAATAATTGTAAAAGTGGGTGATTTTATTATATCAGAAATTTCTAATGCTTTTGCAATTCCCTTAGTAAGAGTTGTTTTTCCAGCACCTAAATCACCTTCTAAAGTAATTACCATATTAGGTAGAAGGTAGTCTCCTAAAGTTTTCCCAAGTTCTATTGTTTCTTTTTCATTATTTGTAATTATTTCATAAATCATATTGTTTCACCTTTTATTATTATAACACAGATAATTACAAAAAAAGACCACACAAGTGGTCTTTTATTCTAATTGCTTGGCGACGACCTATTTTCGCGCAGAGCACTATCGTCGGCGCTAAAGTGCTTAACTTCTGTGTTCGGAATGGGAACAGGTGTATCCACTTCGCTATCGTCACCAAACATTTGAGAGTATTGTTCTCTCAAAACCAGATAATGTAAAGTGAATTTTCTCTGAGGTTAAATCCTCGACCGATTAGTACTAGTCCGCTTCACGCATCACTGCGCTTCCACTCCTAGCCTATCAACCAGATCATCTTTCTGGGGTCTTACTCTCTTAACGAGATGAGAAATCTCATCTTGGGGTGGGCTTCACACTTATATGCTTTCAGCGTTTATCCCTTCCAAACTTAGCTACCCAGCGGTGCCGCTGGC
>CAYWJS010000004.1:27294-53388 GCA_964458855.1 uncultured Erysipelotrichia bacterium | reverse complement strand
ATAATGTTACAGTGCTTTTTGTAACACACTCAACACAAGCTGCAAAAGACTTTTGTGACCGAGGTTTAGTCTTAAAGGATGGGAAACTTGTTTTTGATGGACCTATAGATGATGCAATAAATGCATATGATGAATTATTAAAATAACACTGAAAAGGGAAGATAATATGGTTAGAAAAGTATTAACAAGGATTAAGCAATTAATAAAAAATAAAAGATATCAAGCTTCTATTATTTATAGTTTTCTAATTGATCGAGTAAAAATTGATCAGAATGTTATTCTTTATGAATCGTATAGTGGTAAAAGTGTAACAGGGAATGTTTATGCCCTGTTTTTAGAGTTACAAAAAGAAAATAAATATCAACATATTTGGTGTGTTAATGATGTAGAAAAATATGACTCAACAGATAATGTTAAATATATAAAAAGGGGAAGTATTAAATACTTGTATTATTTATGTCGTGCAAAATATTTAATAAATAATACAAGTTTTCCTGCCTTCTTTCAAAAAAAGCCAGGACAAGTATATATAAATACTTGGCATGGAACACCTTATAAGAAAATGGGGATTCATGAACATAATGCGAAGTTTGGTCATTACAGTAATGTTTTACGTAACTTTTTACAAGTTGATTATTTGGTGATGCCAAATAAGTTTACGGCTGATACGTTTGGTGATGCTTATTATTTACGTGATTTATATGAGGGATATGTTCTAACAGTTGGTTCACCGCGAATTGATCTTTCTTTTCAAGATAATGATGAAATAAGAAGAGAGTTAGGAATTGATTTTAGTAAGAAAACGTTATTATATGCACCAACCTGGCGAAGTGATAATGAAGAAATGGCTGAAATTGCAAATGAGGTGCTTATGAGTTTAGTAAATAACTATCAAGATGAATATAACATTTTATATAAAGGGCATTACCTTGATAAAGGGGAGACTGAGAAGTTTAGTAATATTGTTGAAGTCTCAAATGAAATTGATACTAATAAATTGTTAAGTATTGTTGATGTTTTAGTTACTGATTATTCAAGTATTTTCTTTGATTACTTGCCACTGAGACGTCCGATTATCTTTTACATGAAAGATATCGAAAGGTACGAAGAGACTCGTGGTTTATATGATTTGGGTTCTCTTCCAGGTGAAGTTGTAAAAAATCCGACAGAGTTAGTTGAAGCATTAAAGAATCCGGTTGTAAGTAAAAGAATCAATAAGTTTATTAAAACTTATACCCCCGAAGACGATGGGACAGTTTCGCGCAAAGTAATTGATATTATTTTTCATAAAACAAATATCCATGCTCTAGAACGATATGAAAAATCTAATAAGAAAAAGATTTTGATTTATGGTGGAAGTTTTCATAATAATGGTGTCACTTCATCAATGTGTAATTTATTAAATCACTTGGATTATTCAAAATATGATGTGTTTTTACTGCTAAGAAATAATATTGGTGAAGAGCGAATTAATGTTTACAATAGCAAATGCAATAAAAACATAAAAATTATTTTTATGCAGGGAGCTTGGAATATTAAATTTAGTGAACTCTTTACTCTCTTTGCAACTTTCAAAAAGAGAAAGGTTGTCTCTGATCAAGTTTATGATAAATTGATGAACTTATATAAGAGAGCAGCATACCGCTTGCTTGGAGATAGTAAGTTTGATGTTGCAATTGATTATAGTGGTTATGGTTATGCTTATTATGGTTTGATTGCTGCAAGTAATAGTGATAAAAAAATAATTTATTTACATAGTGATATGAAAAAAGAGTGGAAGGAGCGACCAAAAATTGCGCACTATCCACTACTGTTTAAGTTTTATGAGAAAGCATTTGATAAGTTAGTTACTGTATCCGAGTCATCTTATTTAAGTAATAGTAGTAGTTTTCCTCGTTTAAGTGAGAAAATGATTGTTATTAATAATCCTCTTGATACTGATCGAATTTTAGAACTTTCAAAAGAAGAAAACGAGATTAAAGTTGATAAAAATTGTGTTAATTTTATTAATATTGGTAGATATAGTGTAGAAAAAGGACAAGAACGCCTAATTCATGCTTTTGCTTATATTGAAAAGCAGTATGCTAATGCTCGACTATATTTAGTTGGTTATGGTCCAGAGGAAAAGAATCTTCATCGCCTAATAGAGAAATATAATTTAATGGGGAAAGTTATTTTAACTGGAGAACTAATTAATCCATTTCCATTGTTGAAGGAATGTGATTATTTTGTACTTCCTTCAAAATATGAAGGGCAGGGGCTTGTTTTGCTGGAAGCAATGGTTTTAGGTGTGCCTTGTATTTCTGTTGATATTCCAGGGCCCCGCAGTATTTTAGAAGGTGGGTATGGACTATTAGTTGAAAATAGTACAGAAGGATTGATTTTGGGAATGGAAGTTGCTCTCCAAACTGGAATCAAGGTTAAGAAATTTAACTTTAAGAAATATACTGAGCAATCAATAAAGAAGTTTTATGAATTAATCGAAAAATAAAAAGCACGATTGTGCTTTTATTTTTTTATTAAGCGATATAAATTTATTGAAGGTCTGTTAAAAAGCCTTAAATTTAAAACAGAGGTTCCAATGCCAGATGAAATATATAAATCAGTATTATTTACTTTATAATAGTTTTTATAATATTCTTTTGAGCCATTTGGTAAAAAAAGTTTTGTTAAAAACGGAATCTTTACTTGTCCACCATGAGAGTGTCCTGCAAGCATAAGATCAATATTTTGAGTATTCAATTTTATAATAATATCTGGTGCATGAGTTAGAACAATTGTATAAATATTATCTTGTTCAGTATTATTTAAAAACTCTAAATTAGAATTTTCATTTAAATATTCAATTCCAGCAATTCTTATTTTTTCGAAATTATTATTATAAATAAATGTTTCCTTATTATCTAACATGATAAAATCACTATCATTCATAATGCTTTCATAACTTTGATGTACTAAATCATGATTTCCAGTTACTGCAAATTTTCCAAGGTTTGCTTCCAATTTGCTTAAATAGTTTGTTAAAATTTCTACATCTTTACTTGTAAGTTTTGCACCCTTATCAATTAAATCTCCTGTAAAAATAATAATATCAGGTTTTAATTTATTAACTTCTTTAATTATTTTTTCTAACTCTTTTTTTCCTTTATAAAAACCATAGTGAAAATCACTAAAGTGAATTATTTTTATACCATGAAAATTATCAGGGATTTTATTGTTTTTAATTTCATAGTTTTTTATAAGAAGTCCACGTGTTCCAATAAAATAACTATATAAAAGAATAACAAGAAGAATAACACCAGAAGAAAACATGATTTTATAAAAAAGAGAAAGTTCGCTAATATTTTTGATCATACTATCACCTAAAATTATTATAGCAAATTACAAGTGTAAGACAAAATAAAAAAGCACAAAGTGCTTTTTTACATGATTGGCGTTTGAAATTGGTTAGGTGTAGTTGGTATCATTGTATTTACTCTTCTCTCTAGAACATTTACTTGTCTTTGTAATTCTCTTACATCACGTTCAAGATTAGTAAGTCTTGCATTCATTTGTTCAAACATCATATCCTCTTCTGGGAAAGATGACGTTTCTTGGAATTGTGGTTGTCCTTGGAAACTTGGCTCTGGTTGATATGGCATTTGTGGCATTGGTTGTGTAAATGTTGGTTGCATTGGTGTCATTGTAAACATACTTTGTGTGGGATCAATATAAGGCATTGGTGTTGCGAAACACATTTGTCTTTCGTCTCTCATTATAATTCCTCCTTTATATTCATGATAATTATATGTATATATTCCCATTTTGTATGGGCTATGGTATTATTTCTAGTGAAGGTGGTTATATGCGACTTAGAAATGTAAAGAAAGCAAAAGAAAGATTAGAAGTTTCAGAACATGTGATAAAAGAGCCCTTTTTATATCGGGGAAAGTGGCAAGAATTTTTTAAAAATAAAAACCCAATTCATGTTGAAATTGGGGTGGGAAAAGGAGCATTTATTACAACTCTTGCAAAAAATAACTCGAATATTAATTATGTTGGAATTGAAAAATATGACAGTGTTTTAGTTAAAGCTTTGGATAAAATAGAAAATTTAGCAAATTTAAAGTTATTAAGGGTGGATGCAAATATAATTGATGAAATTTTTGCATCAGGCGAAATTTCTTTAATTTATTTAAATTTTTCTGATCCTTGGCCAAAGAAAAGGCATGTCAAAAGAAGACTTACTTCACCTGTGTTTCTTGAAAAATATATAAAAATTCTAAAATCTGATGGTGAAATTCACTTAAAAACAGATAATGAGAAGTTTTTTGAGTATTCTCTTAAAAGTTTAAGTAAGTATTTTTATTTTAAAAAAGTCTCACTTGATCTTTATAGTGAAGACTTAAAAGATAATATTATGACTGAATATGAAGATAAGTTTGTAAAAATGGGAAAAAAAATATATAAACTCGAAGCTTGTTTGAAAAAAACCTTTTAATTATCTTTATTTCTTTGCTATAATAGTAGTAGCAAATAGGTGATGATATGAAACTAAAACGAGTAAGTTTATTTTTGCTACTAATTATTTTAACAGGATGTGTAAAGTATACTCCTGATAAAGAAAAAATAACAACTCTTGTATCAGAAGTATTTAGAGTAGCACACACCGAAACAAATACATCAGCAGGTTTATATAATTTTTATTTACCAGTTGGAATGGCGTTAAAAGAAAAAAAAGATATTAATAATATAATTTCTTATAAAGGAAGCAAATTTTATTTATATGTTAATATTGTTGGATTTCATTATCAAACTAAATATTCTTATAAGCTTGCAGATAATGCTTTTTTAAAAGCAAAATTTAATGAAAATAGTTATTTACAAATATTTGAAATGGGAAAAGATAAATATTTTGTTGAAATGAGTTATAATTATGGTAAGGTAGAAGCAATCGTTGATGAAGCAATCCTTACTGAAGCAATTGTTAATATGGCAGTAATTTTAAATTCAATTCAATATAATGAAGCTTATATTAAGAAAACGCTAGATGATAAAGGTTATAGTTCTTATGAAAAAATAATTGACAAATTTAGACCAAATAGTAGGGATATTTATTAAACAATTTGAGGTGAAGGGTATGTTAAAATATTTGAAAAGTTTCTTCTTAGAAGAAGACGGGGATGAAAAAGTTCAGAATGAATTAGAAGAGCAAAAAGAAGATTTAGAGGAAGCAGAAGAATTAGTACCAGAACGAGAATTATTTGGTGCGCAAAAAACTTTTCGTTTTCCAATTATCGATGATAATGTAGAAGATTTTTCTGATACTGATGAATATCGTAATACCGCAGATTATCGGTTTAAAAGTTCAGCAGAAATAAGTTTAGAAAAAGAAGAAGCGAAAATGGAAGAAGAAAAATCAAAATTTATTCCAAAACCAGTATTTTCTTTAACAAAAGGTTTTTTAGATCCAAATTATAAATTGCCAAAAAGTACAAGAGGATTAAAGGAAAAAGAAATAGAACTAGAAGATCCAACTGAAGATTTACAAAAAGCAAGAAGTAGAATATACCGTGGTGATGTTGAAGAAGTTTATCGGGCTCAAGAAGAACAAACTCCATCAACTTTAATATTTAAAAGAAAAGACATTACAATAAAGTTTGCTGATGAAATGTTCAAAGAAAAAAATATGGAGTATGATCATAATAATGATTTATTAAAAGATGAAAAAGATATTGATGATACTTTGGAAGTTAAATTTGATAATACTGACGAACATAAACTTTTTGATACAGATGAGCATAAACTAGTTGTTACAGAAGAACATACGCTTTTTAATTATGATGAGGAAAAAACTCATGAAAAAGAAAATAATGATAATGATGATGAAATAAATAATATATCTCAAAATGAAGATAATATATATCAAGAAGAGTTATTTAAAGAAAATGATTATGAAGAAAAAGAAAAAAATTTACTTGATATAATTGATGAAATGTATAAAAATTAAAATAGGAGGAATAAATATGGATTGGACTTTAGTATTTAATATTCTATATGTATTACTAATAATTGCTTTAATTTTCTTTTTAGTAGTAGTTGCAATTAATTTTTATAAACTTGCCAAAGCAGGGATGGAATTTTTAGATTCAGCACGAGATTTAGTGGAAGATACACATATGAAAATATCAACTTTTGATGAAGTATTTGAGACAATTGGATCAATTATTGAGTTTGTAAGTGATATAGGGACAAAAGTAACAAAGTATTTAAAATTTAAAGATATTAAAAAAGACAAAAAATGTAAGGAGGATAAGTATGAGGAAAAAGGGAAAAGCTAAAACATTCATTTTTGGTGCTGGTATTGGAGCATTACTAGGTCTTTTATTTGCACCTAAAAAAGGTAGTGAATTAAGAGCGGAAGTAAAAGAGTCATTTTTTGAATTAATGGATAAAATAAAAGAATTAGATTTAGGAGAGACAAAAGAAAATTTTACAAGAAAACTAGAAGAGATAAAAGATGCTTTAAGTGAATTTGATGCGGCAGAAGTTAAGAAAATTGCATTTGAAAAAGCAGAATTATTAAAAGAAAAAGTTGCTGATTTATATGTTTTAGCAATCGAAAAAGGAATTCCACAACTTAGAGAAAGTACTGAAGATTTAATGGTAAAAGTAAATGATTTAGCAGCTGAAATTTCAAAAAGATTTAATGAAGAAAAGGTATTAGAGACAAAAACAACAGTAAAAAAACCTAATGAAAAAATAACAGTTAAAAGAACTAAAACAGCTCCTAAGAATAAAACAAACAAAGAAGGGCAAAAGTAATTAAAAAGGCTCTAAGTAAGCCCTTATATTGAAAAATATAGGGCTTTTTTTCTTAAAACTAAGGTGGGGGTATAATGAATTTATTTGAAGATTTAAAGTGGCGAGGAATAATTTATGATATAACTTCTGAAGAGTTAATAGATAAATTAAATAATGAAAAATTAACCTTTTATTTGGGAATTGATCCTACTGCTGAAAGTGTTCATATTGGAACTCTTTTTGGTTTAATTAATGTTTTAAGACTTAAAAAATATGGTCATAAACCAATAATTCTTCTTGGTGGAGCAACAGGAATGATAGGAGATCCAAAACTTAGCGGTGAAAGAGTACTACTTGATACAGAAGTATTAAAGAAAAATCTTGAATTACAAAAAAATGAACTTGAAAGACTTGTGCCTGCAGAATATGTAAATAATTATGATTGGTTAAAAGATATTAATATTTTAAGTTTTTTAAGAGATATTGGAAAAAACTTTAATATTAATGAAATGTTGAGTAAGGATATAGTAAAAAAACGTCTTGAAACAGGACTTTCTTTTACAGAATTTTCATATCAAATTTTACAAGCTTATGATTTTAAATATTTGTATGAAAAGAAAAATTGTACTTTGCAAGTAGGAGGACAAGATCAATGGGGAAACATTACAGCAGGAATAGATTATATTAGAAAAACACTTGGACCTGATGTAAAGGTTTATGGACTTACGTGGCCACTTTTAATTAAAGAAGATGGAACTAAATTTGGTAAATCAGAAAAAGGAACAATTTGGCTTAACAAAGATACAACTTCACCTTATGAGTTTTATCAATTTTGGATAAATACTCCTGATTCTGAAGTAATTAAGTATTTAAAATGGTTTACTTTCTTAGAAAAAGAAAAAATAGAAGAACTTGAAAAAGATTTAAAAACACGACCAGAAGAACGAATAGCACAAAAAGTACTGGCTGAAGAAGTAACAAGCTTTGTTCATGGAAAAAGTGCTGCAGAAAGTGCAATAAAAATAAGTGAAGCACTATTTCAAGGATATATTAAAGATTTAACACTAGAAGAAATTGAAATGGCTTTTCTTGATGTTCCAAGTACTACAGTTTCAGAAACCCTAAATCTTGCTGAATTATTAGTAAACTGTGGTGCAAGTAGTAGTAAAAGAGAAGCTAGGGAATTTATTAGCAATAATGCAGTTATGGTTAATGGAGAACTTGTAAATGATTTAGATTTTATTGTAAAAAAAGAAAATGCAATTCAAAGAAAATATACTGTCATAAGAAGAGGAAAAAAGAACTATTATTTAGTAAAACATAAATAGTTATAGTTTACTTACTTAATAGAGTTTGGTAAAATAAGGTTATAGGAGGAGAAAAAAATGAAAAAAAAGAAAATTAATTTTTTCAAAGACAAACCAATAGGTTTGCAAATCGTTAATTTAGTTTTACTATTAGTAATTGTTTATGGAGCAATAATTACTGTTCAATCATTAATAAGCTATATATTTTATAGTGGTGAAGCAGAACTAAAAGATATGGTTAAACATTTCCTTGCTACGATTATGTATTTTGTTATCCCGCTAATTGGAATTACTATTATTAATAATCAAATTGAATAAAATTTGAATACTCAAGTTTTGAGTATTCTTTTTCTAAGGAGGAAAAATATGTTTAAAAATAATAGTATTGCAACTCAAGTATTAAAAGTAATAATTTTTTTAGTAATGCTTTTTGCTGTAATAGGACTTTATAACTCAATTGTTGGATACTTTTTAGGTGAAACTTATAGTGGTTATTATGATGTTGAGCCTAAAATTCTCTTTGTTGCTGATATTGTTAAATATCTAGGTAGAATTCTTATTTCATTACTTCTATTTTGGTTTGTTCACAAAGAAAAAGATAAACTCTTTAAAAGGGGAGACATTCCTAGTTTAATTTTAAAAGTAATAGTATTCTTAGTAATTTATTGGAATTTTGATTCTTTATTTCAATACATTATAAAATATGCTTTTAATATTGGTTATCGTTTTTCAGAAAAACCATTCTTTGCATTATTAAATAATGTATTTGATGCATTCTTTGGTATAATCATTCCTGGTGCAACTTTAATTATTATTGACCGTGATGATTATAAGTTTTTCCGTGACAAAACAATTGTTAATCAACTTTTTAACGGAATTTTAATATTAATAATAATGGGAACTACAATCCAATTGTTTAGCTTATTTACAAATTATGCACTATATTTGGAATCTAATCTAAACAATATTTTAACTGCTTTTAGTACAATATTTATTACAGGTTTATTTTTATATTTATTTAATAACAAGTTACCTATTCTTGGAAAGGGTATAGTAACAACTCAAGTATTAAAAGGAATTATTACTTTAACAATTTTAGTGGGTCTAATTTGGTTTTTAAGTTCACTAATGAACTTTATTACAGGTTATGATGAATTCATGGATTTAACAGATTATCTAAATCCATTAGGAATAGCAATTATACCTTCAGTATTTTTATACTTTGTAAATAACAACCCAGATAATAAAAAACACTTAGCAATAAATATTATTAACATTGTAATAATTTTAGTTATTTTAGGAGGACTAATTTTCCTATATACATCAACTATTAATTACTTTGTTTTAGAAACAAAATTTAAACAATATATGATGTATTTATTAAACTCACTTGGAACAGTTATTATTGCAACTATTGCTTATTATTTCTTAAATCAAATATTTGATAAATAAAAAAAAGACAGACAAGAAATAAAAATTATTTCTTGTCTTTTTTTATTGTTAAATTATATAAGTCTCAATTTAGTTAAATAATAATAAATAAGTATTTACTAAATTGAGATTTTTTTAATGCATTATTTTAAAATTATGCTATAATTACAACTAGGATAATTAACAAGAGGGATGTTACTATGGCAAAAGAATATATTAAAAAAGGTATTCATATTGTATTTATAATGCAATCCTTTTTAATTTTAGATATTTATATTAGGTTAAAAAATGCAAAATTAGGTAGCATTTCCTTTTTGCATTTATCACCTAATTTATTTACCCTTGCTTGGATCTTTCTTTTAATTGCAATTATTTTGTTATTTAAAAAAAGAACAGTAAGAAGAATAATTTATTTAAGTTGTATTATCTTTTTTCAAATAATGCTTGTTACAAATTACATTCATTATCAAATCTTTAATATTTTCTTTAGCTTTAAATCAATGAGCTTGGCTAGTGAAGCAAGTGCTTATTTTAAAGTAATTTTTGATTATTTGGATTTTTCTTTAATTTTTGTACTTTTAATAAGTATAATAAGTACAATTTTAGCTTTTCGCTTTATGCCTCAGAAAAATGAAACTAGTCCAAAGTTATCAATTGCTTTCTTTTCTGTTGCAATATTTTGTTATATTATTGCCAAACTTAATCTTGGTACAGAGGCACCAATTGATGCTTGGGATAACTGGGCTTATAAACGTAATATTTATAATACATATTCAGATACTACAAAAAGTTTACAAATATCAGGACTTTTTGAATATGTAATAAGAGATTTCTATTTATCAAAAGTGAGTGCTCTTTCAAAAGATACAAAAAAGGATATTAATTATTTAAATGATTATTTCGAAAATTATGAAGAAGACTATACAAGTACTTGGGATGGTCGTTTTAAAGATAAAAATGTAATAATAGTTTTAATGGAAAGTATTGATGATTGGTTAGTAACACAAGATATTATGCCAACTGTAAGGCAATTAATGGATGAAGGAATTGAGTTTGAAAATCATTTTTCTCCTATTTATGGGGGAGGAGCAACATTTAATGCTGAATTTATGATTAATACAGGTTATATGACACCATTAAATAGTGAAAATGCATCAAATCGCTATGGTAATAATTATTTTCCATATTCTCTTCCAAATCTATTTAAAAATGCTGGTTATACTGCAAATTATTTTCATCAAAATAAAAAATCTTATTACAATAGAATCCAAATGACAAGGACATTTGGTTATGAAAACTACTATAGTAGTTATGAATTAAGAATACCATTAGAAGAACGAGTACTTGATACGCATCTTTTAAAAAATGAAATGTTAAGAGATAAAATTGTTCCTGATCATGATAAATTTATGAGTTTTATTATTACTTATTCTGCACATACACCATATAATATAGAGCGTACACAATGTAATGCTTCACTTACAGAAAAAGAACGCTTAAATATTGAACAAGGAAAAGATGAAAATAAAATTTGTATTAAAGCCCAAGCTAGAGAAACTGATAATTTCTTTGAAGAGTTATTAAAAGTTTTAGAAGAAAAAGAAAAACTAGACAATACTGTAATTATTGGAATTACAGATCATTATGCTTATGGGTATCCAAATCGTGAAGAAATATATAAAAAGAAAAATGCAAACGATATTAATTTTCTTCATAAAGTACCATTTTTTATCTGGAGTAGTGATATTAATGAACCTATGAAAGTAGAAGAGGTTAATTCAAATCTTGATTTTGTTCCAACAGTTGCTGCACTTTTTGGTTTAGAGTTTGAATCAAAATACTTTGTTGGAAAAAATATATTTTCTCCAAATTATAAAGGTTTAGTATTCTTCAGTGAATATTCTTGGTATAATGGCGAGGTTTATTATAAAGATGGTGAAATATCAAAAGGGGAAAATGTGAGTGATGACTACCTTTCAAAAATTAATAGAAAAATAAATAACATATTAGATATTAATGAAAAAATTTTAAGTACAAATTATTTTCAAGTAATTAAAAAAAGATTAGTTTCAAACTAATCTTTTTTTATTATCTGCTATAGAATTCAACAATTAAAGCTTCGTTGATTTCTGGATTTAACTCGTGTCGTTCTGGCATTCTTAAGTATGTTGCCTCCATTTTCTTATCATCATAACTGATAAATTCTACTCGTGAAGTTGTTGATTCAAGTGAATTTTTAATTAGAGCCATATCACGAGATTTTTCTTTAACAGAAATTAAATCACCAGGTTTAACTTGATAAGATGGAATATCAACACTTTTACCATTTACCGTAATATGTCCATGATTTACAAGTTGTCTTGCAGCTCTTCTAGTAGGTGCAAAACCTATTCTGTATACAAGGTTATCAAGGCGAGATTCTAAAAGTCTTAAGAAGTCTTCACCATGAATTCCACCCATATTACGAGCTTTTTCAAATGTATTGCGTAGTTGTCTTTCACTTAGACCATACATATTACGAATTTTTTGTTTTTCTCTTAATTGCAATCCATACTCACTAAGTTTTTTTCTTGCTTGACCATGTTGCCCAGGAGCATAAGGTCTTCTTTTTAATTCTTTTCCAGTTTCCGTAATAGAAAACCCTAAACGCCTTGCAATTTTCCACTTTGGTCCGATATAACGGGACATATCTTTCCTCCTTCATTGTTTTTTGTAAAAACAATGGGCCTAACATTTCCGTATACAGGGAGTTTGTTGCAAATGCCCTCACCAGCAGCCATGGCTACACGGCAACAACCTAAAAAGGTTACAAACACGTTATATAGGAAATGTTTAAGCTGCCAAATGTTTACTAAATTATTATATATATAACAATAAATTTAGTCAACTGTTATTCTAATTTATCACAAATTATTACAAAAATGCAAAAAATAATCCAAAAATACAAATTATATGATAGAATATACTTAGAATAGCATTGTTGTTTTTTAAAAACACGGGGGTGTTTTTGTGGATAATATTATCATTGTAATTATTATAAGTTTAATAGTGATTGGGATAATTAGTTTTTACTTTATAAATCAAAAACTAACAAAAAATAAATATTTAAATAAAATTGCTGAACTTGAAAGTAAAAAAGATCAAATTTTGAATCTTCCTATTTCCCATGAACTTGCTCGCCTTGCTTTAATAAAGAAAAACAAAGAATTAGAAAAAAAATATAAAGCATGGAAAGAAGAACATAAGAAATTTAAAGCACAAGAACTTGATGATTTAATTAGTCATATTTTAGATTTAGATGTGCTTTTAGACAATAAAAAATATAAAGAATTAGACGAAAAGATAATCGAAATAGATAAAGAAATAGAAGAAGTTTTTGAACATGGAAAAGAACTTTTAGAAAAAATTCAAAAAGTAACCATTTCTGAAGAAAACAATCGCAATATTATTACTAATCTAAAAGCAAGATTTAGAGAATTAAAAGATCGTTATGCAAAAACAGAAAATAATTATGAAGATATTAAAAAGGTTTTAATTGCTCATATTGAAAATATTGCTAGTGGTTTTGAAAAGTTTGAAGCGATTTTGGATGCTAACGATTATGATAAAGCAGAAGAAGTAGTTGGCGCACTTGAGGCAGGAATTGACCTTTTTGAAGGCCTGTTAGATGAAGTTCCACAAATACTTACAATGGCAAAGATTATTATTCCAAGAAATCTTGCAATTATTGAAAGTGAATATGAAAAACTTTTAAATGCGGGATTTAATTTAAAACATTTAGAAATTGAAAAAAATCTTGAAAAATCAAGAAAAACAGTAAAGCAAGTTTTAGATAAATTAAATATTCTTGATATTGAAGACAGTACCGTTGAGCTTAAAGCAATTATTGATTATTGTGAAATAGTAATGGGTGAATTTACTCGCGAACAAGAAGCAAAAGCTTCATTCTTAAAAGATATTGGAAATCTTGATTACACAGTTGAAGAAATAAAAGATATTATTAAAGAATTAGAACAACAAATTGATCGGATTAAAACAAATTATGATTTTAGTGAAGAAAATAGTGAACGCCTTGCAAATCTTTTAGATGAAAAGGAAGTTTTATTTAAGGAATATGAAAGTTTAAAAAGACATTATAAAGGTGGTAAAAAACCATATTCAGACTTAAATGAACGTTTGATAAACTTATTAACTAATGCTCTTAACATAAAAGAAAATATTCGAAAATTACTAGAAAACTTATATTCATTAAGTGAAGATGAAAAACGTGCACAACAACAAGTTGAAGAAATAACAAAGATTTTAAATAACACAAAACGAAAAGTAATAGATTTTCGCTTGCCAATTATCCCTACTTCTTATTACGTACAACTTAAAGAAGCACAGGATGCTATTAAGGAAGTATTAAATGAACTTAAGAAAACTTCAATTAGTATTGAAACACTAAATATTCGTGTTGATACAGCAAGAGATTTAGTATTTAAACTTTATAACACTACTAATAGTTTTGTAAAAACTGCAGAGCTTGCTGAACGGGCAATTCTTTATGGAAATCGTTATCGTAGTTTATATGCTAATCTTGACACAGGACTTACAAAAGCCGAAGTATTATTCTTTCAAGGTAAGTACAAACTATCACTAGAGACTTCTATTAATGCAATTGAAGAAGTTGAACCAGGGATATATGCAAGGCTTTTAAAACTATTTAAAACTAAAACCCTGTAAAGGGTTTTTTTACTGAGGTGGTAATATGATTTATTTAGATTATACTGCAACCACAAAACCAGAAAAAGAAGTATTAGATACATATGTTGAAGTAAGTGAAAAATATTTTGGAAATACTAACTCTCTTCATGGATTTGGTGCAGAGTGTGAAAAATTAGAAAAAGAAGCAATTAAACAAATTGCAACTCTTTTAGGTGTTAAAGAAAAAGAAATAATTTATACAAGTGGAGCAACTGAGGCAAATAACCTTTCCATAAAAGGAGTTGCTTTTCGCTATCAATCGCGAGGGCGACATATTATTACTACAAAAATTGAACATGATTCTGTTTATAATGTTTTTCGCTATTTAGAAGCAATTGGGTTTGATGTTACATACCTAGATGTAAATGAAGAAGGAATAATTGATATTCATAAATTAAATGAAGCATTAAGAGAAGATACTATATTAGTTAGTATTATGGCTGTAAATAGTGAGATTGGTTCAATTCAACCAATAGAGGAAATTGGAAATATTTTAAAGAAATATCCTAAAATATTTTTCCATGTAGATGCAACACAAGCAATTGGAAAAATAAATATTGATTTTACAAATATTGATCTTGTAAGTATGTCTGCTCATAAATTTTATGGTTTAAAGGGCAGTGGAATTTTAATTTGCAAAGAACATGTTGAACTTGTTCCGCTTATGCACGGTGGTGGAAGCCTTTCAGTTTATCGAAGTGGAACTCTAGATTTACCTGGTCTTGTAGCATTTAGTAAAGCACTTCGCTTAGCACTTACAAATCTTAATGAAAAATACAATAAAGTAGAATCTTTAAATATAAAATTAAAGGAACTTTTAAAACAAAATCCAAATATTAAAATAATTTCAAGTGAAAAAGCAATTCCTCATATTCTTTCAATAAGTATTACAGGTATAAAACCTGAAACACTTGTTACAGCTTTATCAGAAGAAAAAATTTATCTTTCTACAAAAAGTGCTTGCAGTTCAAAAAAGAATGAACCATCAAGAGTAATAAGTGCTCTTCCTATAGATAGTGCACTTCGCGAAAGTGTAATTAGAATTTCCCTTTCATATAAAACAACTGATGTAGAAATAGAAGAATTTGTAGCAAAACTTAATAAAGCAATTTATGAATTAAAATTTACTAAAGGGGGAAAATAATAGTGGCTTATGATTTAATTTTAATTAAATATGGGGAACTTTATACTAAAGGTGATAATAAAAAGTTTTTTATAAATACTTTATTTAATAATATTTCAAAGAATTTAAAAGATATTGAAAATATAAAAATCGAAAAAACACATGATCGAATATATGTTTATATTAATGAAAAAAATCAAAATGAAGTTATAAGTCGCTTAAAAATGATACCTGGAATTTTTGCCTTTTCTCCCGCTAAAAAAGTAGATACAGATCTTTATGATATTAAAAAGGAAGCACTATTATTATTATCTCAAAAAGTATATAAAACATTTAAAGTAGAAACAAAAAGAAGTTGGAAAAAATTTGAAAAGAAAAGTACTGAAATAAGCCGAGAAATTGGTGGACATATTTTAAAAAACATTAAAAATATCAAAGTGGATGTTCACAGTCCTGATATAACTTTATTTATTGAAATTAGAGAAAAATATTCTTATATATATTTAGAATCTATCCCAGGTTTAGGTGGTTATCCTTATGGAGTAGGTGGAAAAGCACTTCTTATGTTAAGTGGAGGAATTGATTCTCCTGTTGCAGGATTTTTAATGATGAAACGAGGAATTATTGTTGAAGCAATTCACTTTGAATCTCCTCCCCATACATCAGAACGTGCTTTAGAAAAAGTAATTAGACTAAGTAAATCTCTAGCAAATTTTGCTGAAGAAATAAAACTTCATATTGTACCTTTTACTAAACTTCAAGAAGCTTTATATAAAAATGTAAAAAATGAGTATTTAATGATTATTATGCGCCGTATGATGTATCGTATAAGTGAAGAGATTGCAAAGAAAAATGATTGCTTAATTTTAGTAAATGGGGAATCAATTGGGCAAGTTGCATCACAAACCTTAGAAAGTATAAATGTTATTAATAGTGCTGTAAAAATCCCAGTTGTTCGCCCACTTGCAACAATGGATAAACTTGAAATTATAAATTTAGCTAAAAAAATAGGTACTTATGAAATTAGTATCGAACCTTATGAAGACTGTTGTACAATCTTTGTTCCACCTCATCCAGTAACACGTCCAAAACTTGAAAAAGCAAGTGCTTTAGAAAGTAAATTTTCTTGGGAAGAATTACTTTTAGAATGTGTAAATAACACAAAAACAATTATCATAAAAAAGGAAAATAAAGGTCAATTTAAAGTGCTTTTATAGTAGTAATTACCATTAAAAAAAATGTATGATAAAGTCGAATATTCACATCCTATTAGTGTAGGAGGTGAATAATATGCCAGGAAATAATACAGGTTCAAGCAACAGACTAGTTGTTCCGGGTGCAAGACAAGCAATTGACCAAATGAAATACGAAATTGCTAATGAACTAGGAGTTAACTTAGGTCCTGATACTGCATCTCGTCTAAATGGTTCTGTTGGTGGTGAAATAACAAAAAGGTTAGTTCGCATGGCGCAAAACCAACTAGGTGGCCAAGGACAAGGACGATAAGTTGAGTTGTAAGGAGGTGGATTTTACCACCTCCTTTTTAAATAAATAAGACAAATTTAAGATTTTCGTGTATAATTAGGGTGACATAACAATAAAAATGGAGGAATAGTTGTGAAAATATTAGCAGTAAATATGGGGAGCTCATCTTTTAAGTTTCAAATTTCTGAGATGCCAAGTGAAAAATTAATAGTAAATGGTGCAGTAGAACGAATTGGCTTAGAGGATGGAATTATTAAAATCAAATATGATGATAAAAAAGTAAAAGAAACAATGCACTTTAAAACTCATGAAAGTGCAGTAGAAGAAGTATTAAAAAGACTTCGCGATTACAAAATAATAGAAGATATTGAAGAAATTCGCGGAGTGGGACATCGTATTGTTCATGGTGGTCCTGAATATACACAAACTACATTAATTGATGAGGAAGTTTTAGAAAAACTAAAGAAAATAGAAGATTTAGCACCTCTTCATAATCCTCATGCAAATAAAGGAATTAAAATTCTCATGAATATTTTTTGTCGGGTTCCACATTTTGTTGTATTTGATACTGCCTTTCACCAAACAATGGAAAAAGAAGCATATCTTTATGCACTTCCATATCATTGGTATGAAAAACATAAAGTTAGAAAATATGGTTTTCATGGTAATAGTCATCGTTATGTTAGTGAACATTGTGCAAAACTTTTAAATAAAAAAACATGTAATCTTATAATTTGTCACCTTGGAAATGGTGCTAGTATTACAGCAGTAAAGGATGGAAAATCAATTGATACAACAATGGGATTTACTCCACTTGCTGGTATTCCAATGGGAACAAGATGTGGAAATATTGACCCAGAAATTATCCCTTACATAATGAAAAAAGAAAATCTTTCAATTGAGGAGATAATGCATAAATTAAATAAAGAAAGTGGATTTTTGGGTATTACTGGCTTAAGTAGTGATACAAGAGAGATCGAAAATGGTTTCCTAGAAGGCGATGAAATGTGCACCCTTACAGTAAATATTTATGCTCGAAAAATTGCAGAAGTTATTGGTGGATATTATGTATTACTTAATGGAGAAGTAGATGCGATATGTTTTACTGCTGGAATTGGTGAAAACTCACCAGTTTTCAGAAAAGTAATTACTGATCGACTTAGTGCTCTTGGTATTGTTCTTGATGAAGAAAAAAATAATGTTCGTGGAAAAGATGCTTTAATTACAAAACCAGAATCAAAAATTAAATGTTTTGTAATACCAACTGATGAAGAAATAATAATTATGCGTGATGTTTATAATTTAATTAAGGAGAACTAAAATGTATCGGAAGTTATTAAAATATATAAAAAAATATGATACTATTATTCTTAATCGTCATGAATCAGGAGATCCCGATGCGTTAGGAGCACAGGCAGGTTTAAGAGCACTAATTAATAAAAATTTCCCTAAGAAAAAAGTATATCTTGCAGGTGAAAATGCCGAACGATTAATATATATTGCAAAAATGGATAACATACCTGATGAAGCATTTAAAGGTGCACTTGCAATAGTGTTAGATACACCAAATGCAAATCGTGTTGATGATCAAAGATTTAAAGAAGCAGATTTTATTATAAGAGTAGATCATCATCCAAGTGTAGAAGAATTTGCAAACTTTGAAATAGTAGATTCAAATGCATCAAGTACTTGCCAATTAATAATTGAATTTGCTTATGCAAACAAATTAAAACTATCTAAAGAAGTAGGAGAAAAACTTTTTTTAGGTCTTGTTGCTGATACTAATCGTTTTATGTATGAATATACAACACCAAAAACTTTTTCTTTAGCAGCACGCCTAATAGAAGATACAAAAATAGATATTAATGCGTTATATGATAAACTATATTATCGTCCACTAGAAGAGTTAAGACTGCAAGGTTATATTGCAGAAAACTTAACAGTTACTGAAGAAGGATTAGCTTATATTATCATTCCTGATAAAATATTAGAAAAGCTAAATGTTGACTCTGGAGCACCAACTAATATGATTAATAAATTTAATAATGTTGATAAATATCTTGTTTGGATTTTCATAGTAGAAGATAAAGCAAAAAATAGATATCGAGTTTCTGTAAGATCAAGAGGACCAATCATAAAAGAGATTTTAGAAAAACATCACGGTGGTGGTCATAAATATGCTTGTGGTGCTCGTTTACCTTTAGATTATGACTATGAAAAATTATTAGATGATTTAAAAATTTTGTGTAAAAATTATAAAGAAAAAGAGGATTAATTATCCTCTTTTTTATTTAAAAACTCACTAGTTTACCACTAGTGAGCCCTGAACCCGATGAGTTTCTCGGGTAATTCTATTGTAAAGCGTTTTACAATAAATGTCAACAAGAAAAACAAGAAATTTTACAAAAAATTTACCCCTTTTTAAAAAAAGAAAAAAAAACTTTTATTTGTAGTTTTTAATTTTTTCTATGTTATAATCAAGTTGGTGGTACTGATGGACAAGTTGGAAATTCTATTTACTAAGTTAAATCTTGAAGATGATTTAAGAAAGTATTTTAAAGAGGGTAAATTAGTCAAGGTAAAAACATCTCGAAAAGGACAAAAGTGGACTATTTATTTAGAACTTAAGGAAATTTTACCTCCTGACATTTATTCTCTTTTTGTTGATAGATTAGAAAATACTTTTTCTGATATTCAAGATATTGAACTTGCAATTATGCCAGTTAAAAATTATGATGAAAAGTTACTTGTAGATTATTGGCCAGTTTGTTTGAAAAAATTAAAATGTGTATCACAAGTTATGGTAGTGTTTTCAGATAGGGCAATTAATGTTCAAGGAAAAACAATTAACATTGAAGCATACAATCTTGTTGAAAAGGATATTTTAAATAAGTGCTATAACGAAATACTTACTTTATATAAAAATTATGGTTTTGGAAAAATTAATTTAAATGTTATTAATGTAGAAAAACCTTTTTCAATTGAAGAAGAAAAAGTTGAAATACCAAAAGAAGTGAAAGAAAAAGAAGTAGTAACTGATATTTTATATGGTCAAAGTATTAAAGGTGCTCCAACAAAAATTTCTGAACTTACAATGGAAATGAATAATATTGTTGTTGAAGGATATCTTTTTGGGGTAGACTTTTTTGAGCCTGCTAATGGAAATTCAAGAAATATTATTACTTTAAAAATAACTGATTATAGCGATAGTATATACGCTAAACTATTTATTGATAAAGGGACTAAATTTGAACATTTAAAAGATAAAATTTATTCTGGCATGTGGTTAAAGGTAAAAGGAAATATTCGCTATGATAGTTATTCTAAAGATTATGTTTTAAATGTAAATGATATTAATTTAATTGATTCAGAAACAAAAAAAGTTAAAGATAATGCTTCAAAAAAACGTGTTGAACTTCATGTGCATACTAAAATGAGTCAATTAGATGGTGTTGTTGATGTAAAAGACTTAATTAAAACAGCAAAAGAGTGGGGACATAAAGCAGTTGCAATTACTGACCATAATTGTTGCCAAGCATTTCCTGATGCATATCATTTTGCAAAAGCAAATGATTTTAAGGTAATTTATGGTGTAGAACTTGCCATGGTTAATGATGCAGTTAAAATTGTTGAAAATGAAACTGACTGCCCTTTAGAAGGTACAACATTTGTTGTTTTTGACCTTGAAACAACAGGATTTAATGCAGGTGGAGATGATAAAATAATTGAATTTGGAGCAGTTAAATTACAAGATGGAAAAATTATTGACCGCTTTGAACAACTAGTAGATCCAAAACGTCCACTTGCAGATAAAATTATTGAAATAACAAATATTACAGATGAAATGTTAAAAGGAATGCCAAGCGAAGAAGAAGTATTAAAAGAATTTATTAGTTGGATTGGGGATGCTCCACTTGTTGCACACAACGCTCCATTTGATACTTCATTTTTAAAATCTGCTTGTACAAAATATAATTTACCAGAACTAAAAAACACAGTAATAGATACACTTGAACTTTCAAGAAATTTAAATCCTACTTGGGGTCGTCACGGATTAAAATATTTAGTAAATCGTTATAATGTAACACTTGAAAATCACCACCGCGCAGTACATGATGCGGAAGCTACTGCACTTGTTTTCTCTAAAATGATTAGTGAACTAAAAGATATAAATATTACAAAAATTAATGAAATAAAAAATTTAGTTAATAAAGATGAAATTCATAAAACAGCACGTAACAATCATATTATTTTACTTGCAAAAAACAATGAAGGCCTAAAAAATTTATATAAATTAGTTTCCCTTGCAAATACAAAGTACTATCATAAGGGGGCAAAAATACTTAGAAGTGAAATTGAAAAATATCGTGAGGGACTTTTAATTGGTAGCGCTTGCTCAAATGGAGAAATTTTTGAAATGGCAAGACATAACAGCGATGAAGAAATAATTAATGCCATGAAATTTTATGATTATATTGAAGTTCAACCATTAGAAGTATATGATGCTTTAGTACAAAAAGCAGAATTCAATGACATAAAAGAAGTAGAGTCACTAATTGAAAGAATTATTACTTTAGGTCGTGAAAGCGGAAAACTAGTGTGTGCAACAGGAGATGTACATCATTTACGTCCTGAAGATAAAATTTATCGCGAAGTATTTATTAATACTCCATCTCCTGGTGGGGGAAGACATCCTTTAGATAATGCCCAAATTACAAATATTCCTTCACAACATTTTAGGACCACTGATGAAATGTTAAATGATTTTAGTTTTCTAGATGAAGAAACCAAAGAAGAAATAGTTATTACAAACCCAAATAAAGTTGCTGATATGATAGAAGAAATTCAAATTATTAAAGATAAACTATATACACCAGTTATGGAAAACTCAGACAAGATTATTACAGATATGGTTTATGAAAAAGCACATGAGATATATGGAAATCCTCTTCCTAAAATAATTGAAGAACGAATTAAAAAGGAATTAGAAAGCATTATTGGCAATAAGTTTGATGTTATCTATTACATTTCTCATAAATTAGTTAAAAAATCATTAGATGATGGTTATTTAGTTGGATCACGCGGAAGTGTAGGTTCTTCACTTGTTGCAACCCTACTTGAAATTACAGAAGTAAATCCACTTCCACCACATTATGTTTGTCCAAATTGTAAGCATTCAATTTTTGAAGAAGATGGAAAGCAACTAGGTTCAGTCTATGGTTGCGGATTTGATTTACCAAAAAAACTTTGCCCAGAATGCAAAACAGAAATGCATCGCGATGGACATGATATTCCATTTGAAACATTTTTAGGATTTAAAGGAGATAAAGTACCAGATATTGATCTTAATTTCTCTGGTACATATCAACCAATTGCTCACAATTACGTAAAAAAATTATTTGGAGAGACTAAAGCTTTTCGCGCAGGAACTATTGGAACAGTTGCAGATAAAACTTCTTATGGTTTTGTTATGGGATTTGCAGAAGATAAAAATAAAACTTTCCGACCAGCTGAAATTGAACGTCTTGTTTTAGGTTGCACTGGTGTAAAAAGAACAACTGGACAACATCCAGGAGGAATAATAGTTGTTCCAAGAGATTTAGATATTTATGACTTCACACCAATTCAATATCCTGCTGATGATACAACATCAAGTTGGTATACAACTCACTTTGATTATCATGCAATTGAAGAAAGTCTTTTAAAACTTGATATTCTTGGTCATGATGATCCAACAACTATTAAAATGCTTGAAGATCTCTCAGGTATTAATCCAAAAAATATTCCTCTTTCTGATGAAAAAGTATTGAGTCTATTTTCTTCTGCAGAAGCACTTGGCTTAAAGCCATTAAAACTAAATGTTGTAGCTGATAAAATTCAAAAGAAAGATACGCTATTTACAACAGGAACACTTGGTGTTCCTGAATATGGAACAGACTTTGTAATTCAGATGCTTGAAGAAACAACTCCAAAAACAGTTGCTGAACTTGTTAAAATTTCAGGATTATCTCATGGAACTGATGTTTGGTTAAATAATGCACAAACTTTAATTCAAGAAAAAATATGTGAATTTAACGAAACAATTGGCTGCCGTGATGATATTATGGTTTACTTAATGTATCAAGGTTTAGAACCAGAAACAGCTTTTGAAATTATGGAATTTGTAAGAAAAGGAAAACCATCAAGAGAAAAAGAAAAATGGCAAAAATATGTAGAAATTATGAAAAAAAATGGTATTCCTAAGTGGTATATTGAATCATGCGGAAAAATAAAATACATGTTCCCAAAAGCTCATGCTACTGCATACGTTATTATGGCTCTTCGCATCGCATATTTTAAGGTTTATCATCCAATTATGTTTTATGCTTCATATTTTAGTGTTAGAGCAATGGATTTTGACATTGATGCGATGATTCAAGGATATGATGCAATAAAAAGAAGAATTGAAGAGATAGTTAATAAAGGGTATGAGGCAACACCAAAAGAAAAGGCTCTAATTACAGTATTAGAAGTTGCCCTTGAAATGACAGCAAGAGGATTTAAGTTTGGCAATGTTGATCTTTATAAATCAGATGCCCATAACTTTATAATTTCAGAGGATGGAAAAACTTTAATCCCACCATTTAGAACAATTGACGGTCTTGGAGTTACTGTTGCAGAACAAATTGTAAAAGAAAGAAATAAAGGTCCTTTCTTGAGTAAAGAAGACCTACAAAAACGCGGGAAAATTTCATCAACACTTCTTGATAAGATGAATTTAATGGGAATTACAAAAGATTTACCAGAAACAAATCAATTAGTATTATTTTAGGAGGTAAGAATGAAATTAATATATGTAACGGGCAACAAATATAAAATTTATGCAGCCAAAAAGTTTTTAGAGCCTTTAGGTATTGAAATTGAAGCCAAAAAAATTGATTGCCCAGAAATTCAAGCAGATACTGAAGAAGAAGTTGCTAAATTTTCCTCAAAATATGCTTCAGATTATTTAAAAACCTCAGTTTTAAAAAGTGATTCAGCACTTATAATTCCTGCTTTAAAAAATTTTCCATCAGTGTATGCTAAATATGTTGAAGAAACAATTGGTGAAGATGGAATTTTAAAATTAATGGAAGGAATTGATGATCGCAGAGCTTATTTTACAGAAGCACTTGTCTATACTGAATATGGCAAAGAACCCATAGTTTTTATGTCTATTACAGAAGGTGAAATTGCAAAAGAAAAACAAGGTGAATATGGTTGGGGTTATGACAAAATCTTTATTCCAAAAGGAGCAACTAAAACTTTAGCATGTTTTAACGATGATGAACGCTGGCAATATTGGGATGACTCAGGGTATATCGAACTTGCAAAATACTTAAAAAGGTAAACATTGTTTACTTTTTTTATTTTTAAATTTGTTATAATAATCATAGGTGGTCTAGATGAAAATAAACACAGTAGAACTCACTAAAATTACAACAAATAAAAATCAATATCCAAAAGATACAAAACCAGAGTTTTTATTACTGGGGCGCTCTAACGTGGGAAAAAGTAGTTTTATAAATACAATAGTAAATAGAAAAAACTACGCTAAAACATCAAGTACTCCTGGGAAAACAAAAACTTTAAATTTCTATTTAATAAATGATGAATTTTATTTAGTTGATGCTCCAGGATATGGTTTTGCTAAAGTAAGTGAAAAAGAAAAAATAAGATTTGGAAAAATGATTGAAGAATATATAAACTCACGCAAAAACTTCAAAGCAGTTTTTCTTCTGATCGATTTTCGGCACTTACCAACCGAAGATGATAAATTAATGTATGATTATTTAAAGTATTATAATTTAGATGTAATTTTAGTTGCTACAAAAAAAGATAAGGTAAAAAGAAGTGATTATATAAAAAATGAAAAAGAAATAAAAACAAAACTTAATCTTACAAAAGATGATATATTAATTTCTTTTTCTAGCAAAACAAATGAAGGAAGATCAGAGATTCTTTCAATAATAAAAAATTATCTATAATTTTTAATTTTTCTGATATAAGGTGAAAAGGCTTTACATTAATTGAACTTTTAGCAGTAATAGTAATAATGGGTATTATTCTTTCCTTTGCAATTCCTAGTGTTGCAAAAATTATTGAAGATTCCAAAGAAAAAAGTTTTCAAAATCAATTGAAATTTATTGAAAAAGCGGGAGAACAATATTTGTTGCAGAACGAAACAGAACTTGAATGGGAAGAACATCCAAGTAATCCAGAAGGAAAAATTGCAATAATACCACTTGGAAGATTACAAACAGAAGGTTCTATCCAATCTCCAATAAATAATCCAAAAGGTGGAATATTTGACCCAGATGAAACAAAAATTTTAGTAACAAAATTAGGATTAAACCAAACAGTGCAAGTGTTAACAAGAGGAGCAGTTACACCAGAGTTTTGTTTTGAATTTAATGAACAAACACAAACAATAATGAATTATCGAAATGAAAATCCACTATGTACATCTGATGTAGTAATTCCAAGTACAAAAAATGGAGTAGAAGTTAAAATAATAAATGATACAGCATTTGGTAGTAAAAATTTGACAAGTGTAATAATTCCTAATACTGTTGAAATAATTGGTTTGGCAGCATTTTGATGGAATCAATTAACAAGTGTAGAAATTCCCAATAGTGTCAAAAGTTTAGGCGATGAAGCTTTTGCTTATGGCCAATTAATAAGTGTCACTCTTCCTAATAGTTTAAATTATATAGGATCAGAAGCATTTGCAGAAAACCAACTATTAAGAGTTGATATTCCTAATGGCGTTAAAACAATAGGTTATGGTGCTTTTAATTGAAATCAACTAACAAATGTTAAAATTGCAAAAAGTGTTACAACAATAGAAGCAAAGGCATTTTATATGAATCAATTAACGCATATTAATATTCCAAATAGTGTAACAACAATTGGAAGATCTGCATTTGGAGACAATAATATTTCGACCATAATAATTGAAAGTTCAGGAGTTTCAATAGGAAATAACATGTTAGGTAACAACAGTTTTAAAGAAGCATATTCCATAGGTGGTGCTGGAACATATGTGGGGACACAAACAGGAACGTGGACGAAAGTAGAAAATTAAAGAGGGGGATATGGGTGAAAAAATAGGAAGAATTGGATTATTTAGTACCTTATTTTTATTAGTTGGATGCTTCGGTGTTAATTTATCTAAGTATTATAAAGGAATGGAAGTAG
>CAYWJS010000004.1:0-27194 GCA_964458855.1 uncultured Erysipelotrichia bacterium | reverse complement strand
TTAGTTGGATGCTTCGGTGTTAATTTATCTAAGTATTATAAAGGAATGGAAGTAGGTCCTAATGAAATTAATGGTTATACTTTGGATTTAAGAATTTATGGAAAATATTAAGATAAAAAAGTAAATGAAATAATTTATGTAAGAAATTACATGAATGAAGAATTTGAAATTAGATTTTCAAGAAGACCTGGTTCTAATCAAGAAGAAGATGCTGTTACTATAATAAAAGATGGAAAAGTATATGAAAATGGTAAATATGGAAGGGATGCAAGTGAGGTTAAATATAGTAATCCTCATATTTACTTAGATGCTCTTATAAATATTGTTGAAATAACAGAGTCAACTAAAGAAAAACTAGGGAAAAATAAATTTAAAGTATATAAAGTAGTAGTTGATAAAGAGTTTGTAAAAGAATTAATTAAAAATACAGAATATGATAAATTAGAAATTGATGAGGATGTAAAATCAGAAATTTGGATTAATAATAAGAACCAAGTTTTTCAAGTTATTTATTTCTTAGATGATTTAACAATTGATGCAAATTACTTTAATGTAAATAATGCTTATAAGATTGTACATGAATAATAAAAAACACCTTTTTATAAAAGGTGTTTTTTTATATTTCCATAATTATTGGAATTATCATTGGATTACGCCGCATTTTTTTATAAGTAAATTTACTTATTTCATTTATAATTTCATTTTTCAATTCTTTTGTTTGGACTTTACCTGTTTTAAGTTTATTTATAATAACTTTTTCTGCTTTAGTTTTAATTGTATCTATTAATTCCTGATTATCATTAACATGAATAAATCCGCGAGTCATAATGTTTATTGGTGCAATGAAACTGTTATCTTTCTTATTAATAATAATATTAACAATAATAATGCCATCGTTTGCTAAAGCTTGACGTTCCTTAATAACAGTATCTCCAATATTACCAATTCCGCTGTTGTCTATATAAACTTCACCAACTGGAATTTTTCCTGCAATATGTGCACGTTTTCTTGAAAGTGCTAAAACATCTCCATTTTCCATAATAAAGATATTATTTTTGTTAATACCACAATCCTTTGCCAAATCAGCATGTGCTTTAAGCATTCTATATTCACCATGAATTGGCATAAAATATTTTGGTTTTATAAGTTGTAACATGAACTTTAACTCTTCTTGATAAGCGTGCCCTGAAGCATGAACTTGTTCATAAGCACTTGTATAAACATTTACTCCTAATCGATACAATTTATTAATAGTTTTATTTACACCAGCAGTATTCCCAGGAATTGGATTTGATGAAAAGATTACTGTATCACCTGGCATAATTTGAATTTGTTTATGTGCACCACTTGCAATTCTAGAAAGTGCTGCAAGAGCTTCACCTTGTGAACCAGTACAAAGAAGTGTTAATTCATGTGGTTTATATTTATTAATGTCTTTTGGTTCAATTAAGGTATGATTATCTGAAATATATCCTTCTTTTACCGCCATTTCAATTGATGCTTCCATACTACGTCCAAAAACAGCTACTTTTTTTCCGTGTTTACGGCTTATATCAATAATATTTTTTAAACGATAGATGTTAGATGCAAAAGTTGCAACAATAATTCGTCCCTTTTTTTCTCTTGCAAATATTGCCGAAACCTCTTTATCAACAAGACCCTCACTAATTCCAAATCCAGGAATTTCCGCATTAGTACTATCACTTAAAAGAAGTGCTACTCCATTTTTCCCAAGTTCAGCCATTTGATGTAAATTTGCAACTGGTCCAACAGGTGTAAGATCAAATTTAAAATCACTAGTTGTAACAATTACACCATTTGGAGTATTTATACTAATTCCAAAAGAATCAGGAATTGAATGAGTTGTTCTAAAAAATGAAACTTCAAAGTGTTTTGATTTAAAAGTTGTTTTTTCATCAAAAACTTTTACTTTCTTAAATCCAATTTTTCTTTCTTCCAATTTTTTATTAATTAATCCCGCTGCAAGTTTTGGTGCATAAATTACGGGAATATTAACAGATTGAAGTAAAAATGAAATACCTCCAATATGATCTTCATGCCCATGAGTAATAAAAAGAGCTTTGATTTTACTTTCATTTTCTTTTAAATAAGTAAAATCAGGAATTACATAATCAATTCCTAAAAGTTCTTCCCCAGGAAGCATAACTCCCGCATCAATTATAATAAGCTCATTTTGATGTTCTATACAATACATGTTTTTTCCAACCTCTCCGAGCCCACCTAATGCAAAAACAGCGGTTTCATATGGTTTTAGAAACCTCATTAAGTACCTCCTTTCGTATTAATTTTAAAAAAGAGTAAAGTTCCTACTCAATTATAAAGGTTTTTTTAAAAAAAGTCTAATAAAATAGTTTGCAATGTTTTAATAATTATAAAAAAACGCAAAAAAATTGCAATTTTTTTTAGAATGTAAAACAATTTTAATAGATTAATAATTTTTGTTATGCTATATTTTCATTGAAAGTAGGTGAAGCATGAATCTTAGAGAAAAAATAGTTGATTTAAGAAAAAAGAAAAATATGTCTCAAGAAGAGCCTGCTGAAAAGTGTGGTGTTACAAGACAAACAATTTCTAATTGGAAAAATGGGAAAAGTTATCCAGATATTGAAATGTCTCTTTTATTTTTTCGAAAAGTCCTAAAAAACCTGAATATATAATTAATACTACTTATAATATAATTAGAGTTGATAAAAAGAATATTTGTAATGATGAAGTAGGGTTATATTTTACCGAAAATAATAAAAATATCTATTTATATTGTTTAGATAAAGTAGAAATAATTAAAGATAAAAATGTATATGAACTTAAAGATTATTTAAAAGAAAATAATATGAGCATTGAAGATTTATCGGACTTTTTGTTGTAGCGGAAATATATAGAGATGGTGGATCAACTATTTATCGCGAACTTAAAACAGAAAGTTGGTTTAGTAACAGATATAAACTTAGCTCTGATGGTATTACAATTTTAAAATGTAATACCGTTGAAGGAAATAAAGATATTTATATTGGCCCTAAAAATATGAAATATAAAACAATCTTTTGCAAATAAAAATAAGTTTACTTACTGTTTTCTTCTTAAGTAAAGAAAGCAGTTTTTATTATCTAGTTTAGTTATGTTATAATAAACCCTGAGGTGAGATAATGAATTTTTTTAGCAAATTTAAAAAAGATGAAAACTTTAAAAAATATGATAGTGGTCTTAAAAAAACAAGAACAAATCTTTTTTCTAAGTTAAAAGATTTAACAAATAGATTTTCAAGTTTTAATGATGACTTTTTCAATGAACTTGAAGAAGTCTTAATTTTAGCAGACGTTGGTGTGGAGACAACTCTTAAATTAATTGATGAGTTAAAAGAACATATAAAAAAGGAAAAACACACAAATATTTATGAACTTATTGTTAAAAAACTTGCTCAAATATATGATCCAGATCAAAGTTTGGATTCAAGCATTAAATATAATAAAGATGGTTTAACAGTTATTTTGATGGTTGGGGTAAATGGTTCAGGAAAAACAACAAGTGCGGTAAAGCTTGCAATGAAAATTAAAAAAGAAGGAAAAAAAGTAATGCTTGTTGCAGCAGATACATTTAGAGCAGGGGCAATTGAACAACTTATTGAATGGGGAGAAAAAACAAATATTTTTGTTTTTAAAAAAGAGGTAGGTAGTGATCCTGCAAGTGTTGTTTTTGATGCAATTAAACTAGGAGAGAAAGAAAACTATGATGTTTTAATAATTGATACTGCGGGACGTCTTCAAACAAAAGATAATTTAATGCGAGAGCTTGAAAAAATAAATCGTGTAATCACAAAAGAATTAAATAATCCACCAAGTGAAACTTTACTTGTAATTGATGCAACAACTGGACAAAACGGAATTATGCAAACAAAAGGATTTTCTGAGGTAACTAATGTTACAGGAATCATCTTAACAAAACTTGATGGAACAGCAAAAGGTGGAATTGTTCTTGCTATTAAAGATAAATTAAATATTCCAGTAAAATATGTTGGACTTGGTGAGAAAATTGATGATTTAGAAGAGTTTTCAATTGAAAAATATTTATATGGGTTATTTAAAGACCTAATTTAGAAGGTGATCTTATGTTAGAAAAAAAGAATGAAATAATTATTTTAAATGATTATTACGGGGAACTTCTAACACCTAAACAAAAAACATATATTAAACTTTATTACGAAGAAGATTTATCATTTGGTGAGATTGCAGAAAACTTAGGAGTAAGTAGAAATGCAGTTTTTCGGCAAATAAAAAATATTGAAAAAATATTTAAAAACTATGAAGAAAAACTAGGACTTATGAAAAAAGGAGAAAAACTAAAAGAAATTATTGAAGATTTGAAAAAAGAAAATATTTCAGAAAAAATTATAAAAAAACTTAAAGACTTAGAATAGGGTGAAAAGATGGCATTTGAAGCATTAACGGAAAGATTACAAAATATTTTTCGAAAAGTTAGAGGTTTTGGAAAGCTTACAGAAGCAAATATTAAAGATATGATGCGTGAAATACGACTTGCACTTCTTGAAGCTGATGTAAATTATGAAGTAGTAAAAGAATTTTTAAAAAATATTGAACAAAAAGCTCTTGGTGAAGAAGTATTAAAAAGTCTTACTCCGGGGGAAATGCTTGTAAAAATTGTACGTGATGAACTTATTAAACTTCTTGGTGAAAAAGAGGCACCCCTTATATTTGGTAAAAATAGAACAATTACTTTATTAATTGGTCTTCAAGGAAGCGGAAAAACAACAACAGCAGGAAAACTTGCTAACTTTGTAAGAAAAAAATATAATAAACATCCACTTTTAATTGCTGCTGATATTTATCGACCAGCAGCAAGAGAACAACTTATAACAGTTGGTAAAAGTTTAGATATTCCTGTTTATAGTGAAGAAAAAACAAATTTAAAAGAAATTATTACGAAGGGCTTGGAATATGCAGAAACTAATAATTATGATTATATTATTATTGATACTGCAGGTCGCCTTACTATTGATGAAGAAATGATGAAGGAACTAGAAGAAATTAAAAAACTTACTAACCCAGAAGAAATTCTACTTGTTGTTGATGCAATGATGGGACAAGATGCAGCACTTGTTGCTAAATCATTTCATGAGCGTCTTAATATTACAGGAAGTATTCTTACAAAACTTGATGGTGATGCAAGAGGAGGTGCTGCACTATCTATTAGGCATATTACAAATGTTCCAATAAAGTTTGTTGGAACAGGAGAAAAGCTTACAGATTTAGATTATTTTTATCCAGAAAGAATGGCAAGAAGAATTCTTGGTATGGGGGATATTCTTTCTTTAGTTGAAAAGGCAGAAGAAACAATAAAAGAGGAAGAAGCAATAGATTTAGCAAAAAAACTAAAATCAGGAAAATTTGATTTAGAAGATTTTCTTTTTGAACTAAAACAAATTAAAAAAATGGGACCTTTAGAAAATATAATAAAAATGCTTCCAGGTGCAAGTAATTTAGGTTTAGATAAAGTAAATATTGATCCAAAAAAACTTTCACAAATTGAAGCTATTATAAATTCCATGACAAAAGAGGAAAGAAGAAATCCTGAAATTATAAAAGCAAGTAGAAAAATTAGAATTGCCAAAGGAAGCGGTACTACTGTAGAAGAGGTAAATCTTTTATTAAGAAGATTTGAAGAAATGAAAAAAATGATGAAAATGTTGAAAAATAATCCACTTCTTAGTAGAATATTAAAAAAATAAAGGGGGGGAAATTATGGATAATTCCCAAAAGATAGATGAACTTTTAGATATGATTCAAGATAATGTAAATACAAACAATATTATTAAGTTTATTGAAAAACATAATGTAGATTTAAATGCATTAAGTAAAGACAATGAAGATGTTATTTCTCATGCGATTGCTTGTGATAATAATGATGCACTAAAAGCAATTTGTAAAAACTATTTTCACGAAATAAAAGATGAATATATTGAAAAGGGAATTTCTAAGGCTAAAGAAAAAGAAAATACTGAAGCATTTAAGATTTTACTAAATACTAGTGGTAAAAATAATTTAAAAAAAGATTATGAACTCACTTTAAAGAACGGCTTTTAAAATTATTGTTTTTGGGGCAAAATAATTGTTATATTTCTTTCCTATGAATAAAATACAGTGAATAGGAAAGGAGTAGTGAAGTATATGTTTTTTGGGGGATGTCCACAACCTATTATCCATACTCCACAAATACGAAATGTTCATCGCTGCTTTAATCACGAAATTAGACACATTTGCCCTGTAATTACAAGAGTATTCAATCATCACATGTTTACTCATACTTATCAGCCACAATATTTATGCAAAAACATTAACACTTGCCAAGAGAGACATTGTGGAAGCTGTTGTATGTTTTAAAAAAACCCATTATGGGTTTTTTTATTTGACAGTTAAAAAGATAATATATACAATTAATATGAAAGGATAAGGAAGGTGCAAAAGATGAGTGAAAAGAAGAAAATATATGAATTTGCCAAAGAATTTAAAAGAAAGTATCCAGGAACTGTTGCTTGGCGTATAAAAAAGCATTGCAAAGTAGCAGAAGAATTTATTGATGATGATGAAGAAGTAATTTACGCTTTCCCTGCCCAAAGAGGAGGAAAACAATTAGATATTGTAACAACAATGGTTTTAACAGTAACTAACAAAAGATTAATAATGAGTCAAAAAAGACTACTTATCGGTTCATTTTTAAAATCAATCTCAAAAGATATGTTCAATGATATTACTATTAAAAAAGGTCTCTTTTGGGGTAAAGTTATAATTGATACTATTAAAGAAGTAATTGTTGTATCAAATATTAGTAATAAAGCACTTGATGAAATAGAAACAGTTGTTACCAATAACCTATTAGGTAACCGAGGATTAAGAAAAGAAATGGGGGAAGAGGATTTCTAATAAGAAGTCCTTTTGTTTTAGGAGGTAATTATGGCTGTAAGTAAAACACAGTTTATAAATTATAGCAGATGCCCACGCTATGTTGCCTTAGATGAAGTAAAGCGCGAGCGTCTTTATGCTGATATAACATATGAAGAATACTTAGAAGATGAATTAGAAGAAAAAATAAACGAGATTCTCTCTTCAATGTATCAAGAAGGTGAAGAAGGTGAAGAAGACTTAATTGATAGGGTAGATGAAGAGTTGATGGTAATGCTTCCATATTACAAAAAAATTGAAGAGCTTGCTGGCAAAAAAATTGAAAAACTCTTTCCTGGTGTATCAATATATGCAGAAAGCACCTTCTCTCAAAAATCATTTGAGTTTTCTGAAAACGGAATAAAATACTTGTGTTACATAGACATTTATAATGAATCTGAAGGAAAGATTAATATTATTGAGGTTAAGGCAACAACTAGTAATAAATACCTAGTTGGTTTAAGTACGGGTTATCATGGAAAAGAAAAATACTCAATATTTTATCAAGATACAAAAGGTATTTATCACTTAAAAGAAGAATTAAAAAACTGGCGCCCAGAATTAGAAATGCCAATGGATAACTACAAAAAAAATAAGAATAAATTAATGGATCGCTACAGTGAAACGGGAAAATATGTTTATGATCTTGCCCTGCAAAGAATGATTATTGAAAAATCTTTAGAAAAAACTGATTTTAATCTTAATAATATTAATTATTATTTAGCAGTTTTAAACCACGAATATGTTTTTGATGGAACATATAAAAATAATGAACCAGTTTATACTGATGATATAATTACAATATTTGATTTTACGAACCTTACAAAAGAGATGCAACCACTTGTTTTAGAAGATAAAAAAAGAGTTGAAAAATACCTTTTAGAGATGGATTTAAAAGAATGTCCATTAGGTGCACATTGCGAATATAAAAAAAGAGGAAAATGTAAATTTGTAGATATTTGTTTTAAGCATATTCCTAAAGAAAATTCATCTTTAAATTATATGAATAACGGACAAGGATTTAAAACTGAAGATGGAACAAGAATTAAAGGATTAGATTTAATTAATGCAGGATATATTCATATGCTTGATATTCCAGAAAGTTGGATTACAAATTCTAATCATCATATTCAACGTGAAGCATTTATTTCTGGTAAACCTTATATTAATAAAGAAAAAATAATGCTAGCGTTAAATAACTTAACTTATCCAATTTATCATTTAGATTTTGAAACATTTGCATCCCCACTGCCAAGATTCAAAGGAGAAAAATGTTATACGCAATCACCATTCCAGTTTTCACTTCATATTGAAAGAGCACCAGGTGTTTGCAATAAAGGTAAAGATCACTTTGAATTTTTAGCAACAAGTTTTTACGAAGACACACGTGAAGAGTTAATAAAAAAATTATGTGAATATATTGATACTGAATCAGGTGGCACAATTTTAGCACAAAACGTAAGTTTTGAAGCAGGGCGTTTAAAAGAATTAAGTGAAATTTTTCCTGAGTATAATGAAAAATTAACAAAAATGATTAATATGACAACAGACTTACTATATATCATTAGAAACAATACAAAATTTTATGAAAGTTTAGGTTTTGACAAAGAAGAAGCAAAGAAGGTTAATTACTATCATAAAGACTTTAGTGGCTCTTATTCAATTAAAAAGACTCTTCCGGTTCTTACTGATTTAAGTTATAATAATTTATCTGTTAAAAATGGAACAGAAGCACTTATTACTTATGCGAAATTTCCATATATGACTAAGGAAGAATTTTCTCAAAGTTATAATGATTTACTAAAATATTGCAAACAAGATACGTGGGCAATGGTGGAAATTTTAAAAAAGTTAAGAGAATTAGTTCAAAAGTAGGGAAATCCTACTTTTTTAAAAATTTTAAACATTATTTGAAAGAATTTCCAAAATAGGTTATGATAATAATAGTAATATGCTGCAAACAAATTTAGAGGAGAGTGGTCTAAATGTTTGAGATTTCTATTGATGTATTACTAGAAAAAGCTGATTCTCTTTATAAATTAGTATCTGTTGCGGCAAATCGAGCAAGAGAAATAGACAGAACAGGATATCTTCAAAAAGAAGAAAATTTTTATAAAACGAAAAAAAGCCTTGGTCGTGCTTTAGAAGAAATTGCTGCTGGATTAATTATAATTGAGTAATTAATCTTCAATGAGGTGAACAATGAACATAGTTAAATTTAAAAAACTAAAAAATGGAATGTATGAAGTAGAATTAGATGACGAAAAAGTAATACTTTATGATGAAACAATTTTAAAATTTAATTTGCTTACTAAAAAAACACTTGAGAAGACTGAACTTGAAAAAATTAAAACTTTTAACGAAGAAATTAAATGCTATAAAAAATCATTAAAATATTTAAGTTTAAGACTTAGAAGTAAAAATGAGCTAGAAAAATACTTGAAACGTTTTAAATTTGAAAATAAAGATATCAAAAAAACTATTAAAAGACTTACAGAAGAAGGCTACTTAAACGATAAAAATTTTGCTATAGCTTATTTAAATACCCAACTTGCTTTAACTAATAAAGGACCATTAAAAATAAAAGAAGAACTACTTAGTCATGAAATTTCAGAAGATATAATTTTTGAAGTTTTAGCAAAATATGATAAAAATTTAGAAAAAGAAAAAATAATTAGTATAATAGATAAAAGTATTAAAACGAATAAATCATTTCCAGTTTATAAATTAAAAGAAAAGATATTTTTGAATCTTCTAAATAAAGGATTTTCTAAAGATTTAGTAGAAACTATTATTAACAGTTATGATTTCTTAGTTGATGAAGAAAAAGAATATAAACTTTTAAAAAAGAAAGCAGAAAAAATCTTAAAAAGATTATCTAAAAAATATAAAAGTTATGAACTATTAAAAAGATTAAAAACCAGTTTATATAACAGTGGTTTTCAGGTTGAATTAATTAACCGTTTTATAGAAGAAGGTGATTTTAATGAAAAAAGTTTCTGAACTTGTAGCAAACGAGAAAGTTGATATTTATTTATTAATTAGTGATGTTCAAAAAGGTACCGCATCTAATGGTAGTCCGTACCTTACTTTAACTTTGCAAGATGCAACAGGTGTTATTGAAGGAAAACTATGGGATGCAACAGAAGAAGATGAGAAAAAATTTGTAAAAGGAATAGTTGTTAAAATTACTGGTGATGTATTAAAATACAGGGAAAATTTACAAATTAAGATTAATTCAATTGAAGAGATTAAAACAGTTGATAAAGCAATCTTTTTACCAACTGCACCAGTAGATCAACAAAGTCTACAAGAAGAAATATATTCTTATATTTTAAGAATAAAAAATATTAATATTCAACGAATTACAAGAAGATTAGTTGATAAATACAAAGACAAGTTTTTCTCACATCCTGCAGCAATTAGAATACACCATGAATATATGTCAGGGCTTGCATATCATGTAAAATGTATGCTTAATTTAGCAGAAAAAGTATGTGAAGTTTATCCAGACCTAAATTCTGATTTGCTTTATGCAGGTGTAATTCTTCACGACATTGGAAAGGTTATTGAATTAAAACAATCACCTGCTAATGAATACACAAAAGAAGGTAAACTAATAGGACACGTTGCAATTAGTTATAGTGAAATTATAAAAATTGCTTCAGAGTTAAAAATTGAAGACACAGAAGAAGTTTTAGTTTTATCACACATGATTTTAGCGCAACACGGAAAACTAGAATATGGTTCACCAATTATTCCAATGATAAAAGAAGCTGAAATACTAAGTCTTATTGATTTAATAGATTCACGGGTTGCTATTATGCGAAAAGCTATTAAAGATGTTGAAAAAGGTGAATTTACAGATAAAATTTTTGGGATGGATGGAAGAAATCTATACAACCATAAAATTGAATAAAAAAAAGATGCAGGGTTCTGCATCTTTTTTATTTTAAAACTTCATTTTTATATGTTTTATATTTTTCAAGCATTAAATCATCATATATTTGTACTTCATATTGTTCTCTTATTTTATACAAAGTTTTTATAAATAATTTTTCATCTTCCAGTAATTTTTCTTGTAAAACCTTATCTTCTACATCAGTTTTAATTGTTTCTAAAGCTGGTTTTTCGCGTTCTTCAGTTTTATAGATAATATGATAACCATATTCAGTTTTAACTGGTTCTTTTGTATAACTTCCTGTTTCTAGTTTATATGCTGCTTCAATAAATTCTTCTACAAGCGGAGACTCCTTATCAATGTAACCTAAATCTCCACCTTTTTCTTTTGTTCCTTCATCATCTGAATGTTCTTTTGCTAAATCTTCAAATTTAACATTTTTATCTAGTTTTTCAATAATTTTTTTTGCTTCCTTGTAAGCTTCTTCTTCTTTTTTTTCTATTGCTGACTTCTTTTCTTGTTCAGTTAAGTCATCATCATTTTCAATTTCATCCATATCTGGTGCAATTAAAATGTGACTTACTTTAATCTCTGGAAATATCTTATTATTATAATAATCTTTTATTTCCTCTTCTTTTAATGAATCTCTTAGATAATCCAACACAGCTTTTTCGCGTTTTAGGTCAGTGTAAATAATATTTTCACGAAATTCTTCTTCAGTTTCAACACCATAATATACTTGTATAGCCATTAAATAATTTGTGCCAAATTGACTTTTAAAAATTTCAATATGTTCATCTGCTTTTCTTTTCATTTCTTCATCTACTTCATACTCATCCCCAAAAAGATGCATATCAATAAGAGTAAGTAGACTACTAGTAGAATCACCTTTCTTTAACATTTCATATAAATCATTAGCAGTAAGTTGCCCTTTTGTTGTTGAAACTAAAACTTCTTCTCCATTTTCTAAAGTTACAATGCGTTCCTTTTTATTAAAGTACAATCCTATTAACAAAAGAATAATTATTCCAAGGTAAATTGCATCTCTCAATGTCATTTTCAACTTCATTACAAAAATCTCCTTCCCAAATTAGTATTCTTTATTATAATAACACTTGCTTATTAAAATAGCAATAATTAGCTTTAAATATTGGTCCAAAAACATAATTCTATTTTTTTTGACAACGAGTTATCAAAATGTTAAACCAAAAATATAATAGTAAGGGGTGACAATATGAGTTTTAAAAAGACAACTATTTTAGGGGTACTATTATTATTTCTTGCATTAATTATCACTGGTTGCGGAAAAAAAATTGTCATTAAATTTGAGACTATTGATGGAATAATTGTTTCAGAACAGACCATTAAAAAAAGTGGGATTCCAAAGGAACCAACACCACCTATTAGGGAAGGGTACGAATTTCTTTACTGGGAAATTAATGGAGAAAAGTATGATTTTGATAAAGAGATTTCAGAAGATGCGACTTTAATAGCAAAGTGGCAACCAATTGTTGAAGATACACTTAAAGATAAGAAACTACAAGCACTAGCAGAATTAGAAGAGTTTTATAATACTTTCAAAAAAGAGGATTACACAACAGAAAATTGGAATACATTAACAAACCATTATAATGATGGTTTGGTAGCTATTGATGCTGCTGAGGATTTAGAAGCAGTAGATGATGCATTACAAGAAGCAATAAATAATATGGAATCAGTAGATAAACTACCTGAAGAGGAATAATAAATTAGAGCTAAAACTAAATAAAAAATGAACTCTCATAAATAAATACTATTATGAGAGTTTTTTTTGAAATTTAGTAAAAAAATCTAACGTTATTTAGGTCTAAGTATTCACATAATTTCTTGTTTAACCATAAAATATGTTGAAAGAAAAAAAAGGAGGAATGTTTTATGGGACATGGTTATGCTTCAGGTGCTGCAATTGTACTTGTGTTATTCATTCTTTTAGTAATCATATTAGGTGCTTATATTTAAATTAAATAAAGGAGGATTATCTTATGACTGATTTCCATGCCTGCAGACCAAGAGAAAGTTATCTAATTATATTAGTTTTATACATTTTACTTGTTATCGTACTTGGGGCAGCAATTATATGCTAAATGAAAAAAAGAGCGAAAGCTCTTTTTTATTTTAACTTTTTTAATACTTCTTCAAAATCTAACTTTTCAAAATTTGCATCTGTTAGTTTAACACCATCATCTTTAAAACGTGGTACAACATGAACATGATAGTGTTTTACATCTTGTGCTGAACCATTATTTTGAATGATTGTCGCCCCATCTGCAGAAAGCCCCTCTTCTACTAATTTATACATTTTCTTTGTTACAGTATTAATTTCTTTTAAAAGATCTAAACTAATATCATGTAAATTTTCAACGTGTTCTTTTGGTATTACTAACATATGTCCATTATTTGTTGGGTAAATATCAAGAAAAACAAGAACTTTTTCATCTTCATAAACCTTATAACTTGGAATTTCTCCTTTTACAATCTTACAAAAAATACAATCCATTATATCACCTCATTATTATTTTACCAAAAATATAAAAAGACACAAATGTGTCTTTTTATATTTGGAACTGCGAGTACCTATTTTATATATTGGTCAAAACTTATTATTTTATACAAAAAACTTATTATATTATTTGTTTAATAAATGCTTATTTGCTAAAATCTATTCAGATAGGAGAGAGTAATATGAGTTTACTTTTTGAAATAGAAAATTTATTTGTAAGTATTGATAATAAAGAAATCATTAAAAATTTAAATTTAACTGTTAAAGAAGGCGAAATACACGTTATTATGGGGCCAAATGGGGCAGGAAAGTCAACACTTGCAAATGTTATTATGGGGCATCCAAAATATAAGATTACAGCAGGAAAAATGATGATTAATAAAGAACTAATAAATGATTTAGAACCCGCAGAAAGAAGCAAAAAAGGAATTTTTCTTGCTATGCAATATTCACAAGAAGTAAATGGGGTTACAACTTCTGAATTTTTAAGAACTGCTTTAAATGCTCATAATAAAAACATAAATTTATTTCGTTTTGCTGAAAAACTTGAGAATTTAATAAATGATTTAAATATGCCAAATGATTTGGCAAGTCGCTCTTTAAATGTTGGTTTTTCTGGTGGTGAACGAAAGAAAAATGAAATTTTACAAATGAAGTTTTTAGAACCAAATCTTGTAATTTTAGATGAGATTGATTCTGGACTTGATGTTGAATCACTAAAAATGGTTGGAGAAAATATAATGGAAGAGTTTAAAAAACGAAAAAATGAAATGGCAATTATAATAATTACTCACCATCAAAAAATTTTAGATTATATTAATCCAACTCATGTTCATGTTATGATATTTGGTACAATTTGGGAGACAGGAAGCTTTTCTTTAGCAAAACGTATAGGTACTGAAGGTTTTGATTTTATTCGTAAAAAATATAATATTATAGAAGATGTCAAAGAAAAAAACCTAAAGATTTTTCATTGTCCAACAAAAGAGGTAAAGAAAAATGAATAGGTTAGTAATAAAGGATGGAAATATTATCGAAAATAATACAAATCTTGTTATTAATAATAATATTCTTTCATTAAATGAGGATATAAGTCTTTTTCTGGAATCTAATAGTGATTTAAAAATAATTGTTAATGAAGGAATAAATGTAAATATAACAAGAGTTGTTCAAGACAAAACTATAGCAACCCTTGAAATTTATTTAAACCAAAATTCTAATTTGACTTTTAATTCACTTAATATTCATGATTTAGGTGAAGAAAATATAAATATTTATTTAGAAGGAGAAAATAGTAATATAAGTTTTAATCTTGCTCCAATTGTAAAGGATTTTTTTAAACATAAATATGAAATTAATGTTTATCACAAAGAAAGAAGAGCAACTAGCAATCTTATTATTCATGGTATTACTTTAAAAGAGGCAGTGATTGAAGCACGAATAAATAGTCATATTTTAAAAGGAAAAAAAGGTGCAACCGCACATCAAGAAACAAAAATACTTACCTTTGATGAAAAACCGAAATCAATAGTAGAACCACGTATATATATATATGAAAATGAGGTTTTAGCATCTCATTCAGCAGCAATCGGAAGAATTGATGAAGATGTTATGTTTTACCTTACATCACGGGGAATTAGTGAAAAAGATGCAACAAATTTACTTATAAATGCTCATATTTTAGGAATCTTTAATATTAATGAAAAGATTAAGAAAGTGTTTCAAGAAAAAATTAATTTAACTTTAAGTAGGTGAAAATATGTTAGATGTTCGGCGTGATTTTCCAATTTTAAATAGGGAAAAAGAATTAATTTACTTTGATAATGCTGCAACAAGTTTAAAACCAATGAGTGTTGTTGCAGCAATAAATGATTACTATTTAAGGTATAGTGCAAATGCCCATCGGGGAGATTATTCATTAAGTCATGAAGTGGATAAAAAGTATGAAGAAGCAAGAGAAAAGGTAAGACGTTTTATTAATGCTAAAGCAAAAGAAGAAATAGTTTTTACCTTAAATTCTACCCAATCATTAAACATGATTGTTTCAGGTTTTTTTCAAGAATATCTTAAACCAGGTGACGAAGTTTTAATCAGTGAAGCAGAACATGCTTCAAATGTACTTCCTTGGTTTAAATTAAAAGAAGAAAAAGGTATTGTTGTGCGTTATATTAAATTAAATGAACATTTAGAAGTAACACTTGAAAATGTAAAAGAAGCAATTACTGATAAAACAAAAGTAATTTCTCTTGCACATATTTCTAATGTAATTGGTGATATTCGACCAATTAAAGAAATATCACATCTTGCTCACGAACGAGGAATTTTAGTTGTTGTAGATGGTGCTCAAAGTGTTCCTCATATTAAAACTGATGTACAAGATCTTGATTGTGACTTTTTAGTTTTTTCAGCTCATAAAATGTGTGGTCCAACTGGAGTGGGTATTTTATATGGGAAAAAAGAATATTTAGAAAACTTAAAACCCCAAAATTATGGTGGAGGAATGAATGTTCGTTTTGATAGTTCAGGAGAATATATTTTAAAAGAACTTCCTCACAACCTAGAGGCGGGAACTCCAAATATTGCAGGTGTTATAGGTTTTGGTGCAGCAATAGATTATTTATCTAAATTTAATATGGAAAATATTTATGCTCATGAACTAGCACTTAAAAAATATGCTTTGGAGAAAATGAAGGCACTTCCAAATATAGAAATTTATAACGAAACAACAGAAAGTGGGATTATTGACTTTAATATTAAAGGGGTTTTCAGTCAAGATGCAGCTACACATTTTAATAGTTATGGTATTTGTGTTCGGGCAGGACATCATTGTTCAAAACTATTACAAACTCATTTAGGACAAACTGGAACTTGTAGAATTAGTTTTTACATTTATAATACAAAAGAAGAAATTGATAAATTTATTGAAGTTTGTAAAAAAGGAGATGAGTTTTTAGATGCCTACTTTAGATGATCCACTAATTCAACGTGAAATCATTATGGAACATTATGAAAACCCAAAAAACAAAGGACTTATAGATGATGATGCTTATGAAAAACTTCATCTTGCAAGTGAAGGCTGTATTGATGATATATATCTACAGGTGAAAATAGAAGATAATATTATTAAAGATATTAGATTTGATGGTGTTGCATGTGCAATTTCTACATCTTCTACATCAATTATGAGTGAACTTTTAAAAGGAAAAACACTTGAAGAAGCAAAAAAGATAATTGAAAACTATAATAATATGTTGCTTAGTGAACCATTTGATGCAAACCTTTTAAAAGAAGCAATAGTTTATAAAAACGTTTCCAAGCAACCCAATAGAATTAAATGTGCATCTCTTGCTTGGAACGGAATTAATAAACTCTTAAAATAGACACTTAGTGTCTATTTTTGTTTGACTAAAAAGTTATATATCTTGTCCCCTCCTAATATTATTTTATAGGAGGGGATTCATATCATAACTGAACTAGGGTTAACAGAAGAAGAAGTTCTAAAATCAAGAGAAAAGTACGGATCAAATGTAATAACTGAAATAAAAAGAAATAGTTTTTTTAAGCTTTTTATTGAAAGCTTAGGAGATCCAATTATTAAAATCCTTCTTATTGCTCTTGCAATTAAAACTTTATTCTTAATAAAAGATTTTGATTGGTTTGAAACAATTGGAGTTGTAATTGCAATTTTAATGGCTTCAATTATCTCAACTTTATCTGAATATGGAAGTGAAGAATCTTTTAAGCGTTTGCAAGAAGAAGCATCAAAAATGAAATCCAAAGTATATCGAAATGGGAGTTTAAAACAAGTTTATGTTGGTGATATAGTTTGTGGTGATATAGTTTTACTTCAAGCTGGTGATAAAATACCTGCAGATGGTATTTTAATATCAGGTAAAATTAGTGTTGATGAGTCAGCGTTAGATGGTGAACCAAAAGAAAAAATAAAAACAATAAGTCAAAATGAATTATACCGCGGAAGTATTGTTTGTAGTGGCGAAGCAAGAATGCTTGTTACTCTTGTTGGTGATAAAACAATTTATGGAAATATCGCTTTAGAACTTCAAGCATCAAACAAAGAAGGTCCACTTAAATTACGACTTCGAGTACTTGCCCAAATGATTAGTAAAATTGGTGGCTTTGGTGCTCTTTTAGTATCCATTGCGTATCTTTTTAATGTTGTTGTTATTGATAATGGTTTTAATCTCGAAAAAATTATGTCTACAATTTCTAATTTTCATATCTTTTTTGGATATGTACTTCATGCAATAACACTTGCTGTTACAGTAATTGTAGTTGCAGTTCCTGAAGGTCTTCCAATGATGATTACTCTTGTTTTATCCTTAAACATGAAGAAAATGATGAAAGATAATATTCTAGTAAGAAAATTAGAAGGAATTGAAACTGCAGGAAGTATAAATATTTTGTTTGCTGATAAAACAGGAACAATTACCAAAGGAAAACTAGAAGTTAAAAACTTTATTAGTGGTTCTGGTAAGGAATATCTTAAGTTGGCTGAAATTACGCCTTATAAAGACTTTTTTAACATTTTAAGATTATCACTTCTTTATAATAATGATGCTCATTTAGAGAAAGAACAGGCAATTGGAAGTAATGCAACAGATCGTGCACTACTTGAATTTATTAAAGATTATAGAACTGATAATTTAGATCTTAAACGCGAAAGAATTATCCCTTTTGATAGTAATATAAAAATGTCAGTAACAAAAATAAATATTGATGGTCCACTTTACTTAATTAAGGGGGCTCCAGAAAAAATTCTTCCGGCTTGTAGTTTTTATTATGATGAAAAAGGAAATATAAAAAAATTTAATAATAATATTTTAACAAGAAAAATTAAAGAAATGTCTAAAAGCACTATAAGATTTATTGCTCTTGCAACAACAAAAAACCAAGTTAAAACACCCATAAACCTTAAAAATTTAAATCTTGTTGGAGTTATAGGAATTAGAGATGAAATAAGAGAAGAAGCAAAAGAATCCTTAGAATTTGTAAGAGGTGCAGGTGTACAAGTTGTAATGATTACAGGAGATGCAAAAGATACAGCAGTTGCAATAGCAAAAGAAATAGGTCTTCTAAAAGCAGAAGATATAATACTTACCTCAGAAGAACTTGAAAAAATGAGTGATGAAAAGTTAAAATTGTTACTTCCTAAAATTAAGGTGGTTGCCCGTGCTCTTCCGCAAGATAAAAGTAGATTAGTAAGAATCTCACAAGAATTAGGACTTGTAGTTGGTATGACAGGAGACGGGGTAAATGATGCTCCGGCACTTAAAACTTCTGATGTTGGATTTTCAATGGGAAGTGGAACAGAGGTTGCTAAAGAAGCATCAGATATTGTAATTTTAGATGATAATTTCTTATCAATTACAAAATCAATACTTTATGGGAGAACAATCTTTAAAAGCATTAGAAAGTTTATTATTTTTCAACTTACTGTTAATCTTTGTGCAGTAGGAATTTCAATTATTGGTCCATTCATTGGAATTGATACGCCAATTACAGTAATTCAAATGCTTTGGATAAATATGGTTATGGATACTTTAGCAGCGCTTGCTTTTGCCGGAGAACCTCCTCTTAAAGAGTATATGGAAGAACCCCCAAAGAAAAAAGATGAAATGATAATAAATAATTACATGATAAATCAAATCATTTTTACTGGTATTTATTCATTAATACTTTGTATTATTTTTTTAAAAACGCCTTATATAAAAGCAATTTTTCGAGATGGCAACAATGATCTTTATTTTATGACTGCTTTTTTTGCACTCTTCATTTTTATGAGTATTTTTAATGCTTTTAACACAAGAACGCACCGCTTAAACTTACTTGCCCACATCTTAAAAAACAAGGGATTTTTAGGAATTATGTTTTTTGTTGCAGGTGTTCAAGTTGGCTTAATTTATTATGGTGGTCCACTATTTCGAGTAACAGGCCTAGATTACTATGAATTTTTATTTGTTTTACTTCTTGCTCTTACAGTTATTCCTGTTGATTCTCTAAGAAAAATTTTCTTACGGTTAAAAGGTGAAATAGGTGGTGTTTAAGAATTTAAAAACATAAATAAGATTTTCGCGTGTTTTTATAACAAAAAAATTATCATTTAACTACTAATATTAGTAGTTTTTTTGTATAATTAGGTTATCTTTTAAAAAAGGTGATAACATGAAAACAAATTATGGTTTAGATGAACAAACTGTAAAAAATATATCTAAAGAAAAAAAAGAACCTAAATGGATGCTTGAGTTTCGTCTAAAAGCATATCAAGAATTTATAAATCGTAAAAACCCAGATTGGGGAATCAATTATTTAGAAATTGATTTTGATAAAATTAAATATTACCTAAAAACAACTGATGAAGTAAAAAGAAGTTGGGATGATGTTCCAAAAGAAATTCGTGATACTTTTAATCGGTTAGGCATTCCTAAGGCAGAACAAAAGTATTTGGCTGGTATATCTACTCAATTTGAAAGTGAAGTAGTATACCGAAATATGATTAAAGAAATAGAAAAAAAAGGGGTAATTTTTCTTGATACTGATACCGCTTTAAAAAAACACCCTGATTTTTTTAAAAAGTATTTTAATACACTAGTTCCTTATACTGATAATAAATTTGCTGCTCTTAATAGTGCTGTTTGGAGTGGAGGAGTATTTATATATGTTCCGAAAGGAGTAAAACTTGAGTTACCTTTACAAAGTTATTTTCGTATTAATAGCCCAAGTATGGGACAATTTGAAAGGACTCTTATTATAGTTGATGAAGGAGCAGAACTTCATTACATTGAAGGTTGTACAGCACCTACTTATACTGATAGTTCACTGCATGCAGCAGTTGTTGAAATATTTGTAAAGAAAAATGCTACTTGTAGATACACAACAATTCAAAATTGGGCTGGAAATGTCTACAATTTAGTTACTAAAAGAGCAATTTGTGAAAAAGGTGCCACAATGGAGTGGGTTGATGGAAATATTGGTTCAAAAGCAACAATGAAGTATCCAGCAGTAATCTTAAAAGGAGAAGGTGCAAAAGGAACTTGCATTTCAATTGCAGTTGCAGGAGAAAATCAGATTCAAGATGCAGGAGCAAAAATGATTCATCTTGCTCCGAACACAAAAAGCACAATTATTTCTAAATCTATTTCCAAAAATGGTGGAAATACAATTTATCGAGGAATTGTAAAAATGGGAAAAGATGCAAAGAATGCTAAAAGCAAAGTAGAATGTGATACATTAATTATGGATGGTATATCTTCTTCTGAGACAGTTCCAGTAAATATCTTAGAAAATGAAACTGCACAAATTGAACATGAAGCAACTGTATCAAAAATTTCAGAAGAAAAACTGTTTTATTTAACAAGCAGAGGAATAGATAAAGAAAAAGCAGAAGAAATGATTGTAATGGGATTTATTGAACCATTTTCAAGAGAACTTCCAATGGAATATGCAGTTGAATTAAATCAATTATTACGCATGAGTTTTGAAAATAGTATTGGTTAATAAAAGGTTTAATATTTAAACCCTTTTATTTGTTTTTCTTTTTGTAAATATGTTATAATTTTTATGATTATGAGAGGATGATGAAATGATTAATTATTCAAAAAAGAAAAAGTATAATGTTAAGAATATAAGTTTTTTAGTCATTCTTCTTATCATTTTTGGCTGTTTTTTTTTAAATAGAAAAGAAAAAATATATTTTCCAAAAGTAGAAGATACGCCTGTTATTTTAAAAGAATATTTTTCACATGGTCAGTTTTTAAATTTAAAACTTGAAATAAATGAAGACTTAACTAATGCAGAAAAAATTTCTTTAGTACTTAAAAACAAAAAAAGTGAATACGAAATTTATGAATTCCAAAACAAATCTTTTTCAATCCTTTCTACTGGTGAAGTTATTAATGAGGGAATTTTTCTTGATGATTTTAAAATTGGAGAATATTTTACTTTAGTTAAAGTAGAAAAAAAGGTAGAAGATAAAATAGTCCCTTTTTATTATAAAATTCAAAATGGAACTGCTTATGATAATTTAGAGTATTACACAATAAAAAATAAAGACGGAGTTCGTAAAATAACACTTTATTTTAAAACTATTACTAAAGATGAGGGAATTATTACACATATGATGACAACAGTAAAAAAAAGCAGTGATGAAAACATTTATGATATTGCAATAGATCCCGGACATGGAGCACCAGACTCTGGAACAGAAGATAAATTCTGGGGTACTAATGAAGTAGAATCAACCAATGTTTTAAAAATAGGTTTACTTTTAAAAAAAAAGTTAGAAAGTATTGGTCTTAAAGTCTTTATTACAAGAGATGATGATTATTTTCCAGGGCATTATGAATGTGCAAACACTAATTTAAGATGTCAAGATCCTTATGGTGAACAAGGACGTGTTACGCAAGTTCATAACTCTTATGCAAAATATTCATTTGATATTCACGTAAACAATACAGATTATCTTATGGATTATGGTGGAGTTGAGGTTTATAATTCAATTAAACGAAATAACAATTTTGCAAAACTTATTGCTGATAAAATAGTTGAGGTTGTAAATACTACCCATTCAAGAAAAGGTCATTTTAAAACTTTAGATCCAGGTGTATATAAATGGTATTTAACGCAAGATGAAGTAAATAAAACAGCTATGAGTAATGGTTATGAACCGTATCAATTAAAAGGTGGTCAAGTTGATTATTTATATGCAATTCGTGAAACAGGAGGAATTAGTACAGAAGCTTATATCGATGGAAGAAATCTAAAATACAGGAAAAACCTTGCCTATAATAGTAACCGTGGAGTTGAAACTTACTTAATTGAACTTGGTTACTTTAGTTATAAACCAGATTTTGAAAAACTTACTACCAATCACGAATTGTATGCTGAAGCTATTTTTCAAGCAATAAAAGAATATCTACAAAAATAACTCAAGCATAAAGCTTGAGTTTTTTATTAAAAAAATACTCTTCTTTGAATAAGATAAATTAGGTGATTTTATGTGGGTAAGAATACTTGATGATAAAATTTATTTATATTTAAATAAAAAAGATTTATTAATGTATAATATAGATATTAATAAAATGGCAACGGATGAAGAACTTTTAGAAAGGAAAATGATTTTTCTTATAAGAAAACTAAATGAATTGTATAATATTAAACTTAATGGAAACTTTAAAGTTAAATTAAATATTATTCGTTTTTATGGTTTAGTAATAGAAATTGAAAAAATAAATGAACCATATTCACTTTTTGAAAGGTTTTTAGAAATTCAAATAACTTTTAACTTTTTTCCAGAAATAATTCTTGAGGCAGAAGATATAATTGAAATTATACCTAAAGAATTAATAACTGATATTTATTTTTATAAAGATAAATATTATTATTTTATTGATTTGAAAGATAATGATTCCTTTCTTTTAAATAGATTTTTAGAATACGGAAATATAGTTACAGAAGATGTATTAAAGGTGAAAAGATACGGGAAAAACATAAAATGTATGATATAATTATTAAGAGAAATTAGGTGATAGTTATGAAGTACTCAACTGTTGCAATTGTCGGTCGACCAAATGTTGGAAAATCAACAATTTTTAACCGTATTATTGGTTCTTCTCTTGCAATTACTGAAGATATACCAGGAATTACAAGAGATAGAATTTATGCAACTGCAACTTGGAAAAATAAAACATTTAATGTAATAGATACAGGAGGTATTGAACTAAGTGATGCTCCTTTTAAAGAAGAGATAAAACTACAAGCAGAAATTGCAATATTAGATTCGGATGTAATAATTTTTGTTGTAGACGGAAGAGAAGGTATAACTCCTAGTGATAAAGTTGTAGCAGATATTTTAAGAAAAACAAAAAAACCAATTATTGTTGCAGCAAATAAAATTGATGATGAAACACATAAAGCAAATATTTATGAGCTATATGAATTAGGTTTTTCAGATATTTTTCCCGTAAGTGGAATTCACGGAACAGGAATGAGTGAATTATTGGATAAAGTTATATCATATGTTAAAGAATATGAACCTAACGAAGAAGAGGGGATTAAATTTTGTCTTTTAGGACGTCCAAATGTTGGGAAAAGTTCTTTAGTAAATGCTCTTCTTAATGAAGAACGTGTTATTGTAAGCAATATTCCTGGAACAACTAGAGATGCAATAGATATTCATTTTACTTATAATAAAGAAAAATTTACGATTATTGATACAGCAGGAATTAGAAGGCCTGGGAAAGTTTCAAAAACTACTGAAAAATACAGTGTTATCCGTGCTTTAAATGCTCTTGAAAGAAGTGATGTTGCAGTAATTGTTCTTGATGGAGAAGAAGGAATTTTAGAACAAGACCTTCATATTGCAGGAATTGCCCAAGAAAAAGAAAAAGCAACGGTAATAGTTGTAAACAAATGGGATTTAGTAGAAAAAGATACAAATACAATGAATGAATACAAAGAACAAATAAAACAAGCTTTTAATTTTATTTCTTATTCACCAGTTGTATTTTTATCAGCACTAACCAAAAAAAGAGTTCATACACTTCTTCCAGAAATTATTAAAGTATACGAAAACTACAGAAGAGAAATTAAAACAAGTCTTTTAAATAAAGTAATTAGTGATGCTTTAGCTATAAACCCTCCACCAATGAAACGGGGAAAAAGACTAAAGATATATTATGCAACTCAAACAGGGGTTTGTCCTCCAACATTTAATTGTTATGTTAATGATAAAAGACTACTTCATTTTACTTATGAAAGATTTCTTAAAAATGAACTTAGAAAAAACTTTGATTTTACAGGAACACCAATTAAACTAATATTTAAAAACAGGAGTGAATAATATGGAACACATTGCAATATTAGGAGCAGGAAGTTGGGGAACAGCACTTGCCCAAGTCTTAGCAGACAATAACGCTAGAGTAACTCTTTGGACAATCTCAGAAGAGCAAAAGGAAGAAATTAATAAGCATCATACAAATAAAGAGTATGTAGGAGATGTAATACTTCCAGATACAATTTTTCCAACTACATCACTTGAGGATGCAATAAAAGATACAAAAATTATTGTAATTGCTGTTCCAACAAAAGCAATAAGAGAGGTTTTAGGAAAACTAAAAGAAGTATTAAAAGATAAATATATCTTTGTAAATGTTGCAAAAGGGATTGAACCAGATACAAATAAACTTGTCTCAGAAATTATTGAAGACGAAATCCCTAAAGAACATATCGAAGGAATAGTTATTTTATCTGGGCCATCACATGCTGAAGAAGTTATTTTAAGGCAAATTACAACAATTGTAAGTGCAAGTGAAAGTGAAACACTTGCAAAACAAATCCAATATTTATTTAATAACGATTATCTTCGAGTTTATACATCTACTGATATTCGTGGGGTACAAATGTGTGGAGCACTTAAAAATGTAATTGCACTTGCCAGTGGTATTATTGCGGGAAAAGGATATGGAGATAATACAAGAGCTGCACTTATTACAAGAGGAATGGCAGAAATTATAAGATATGGAACACATCATGGTGCATTAAAAGAAACTTTTGGAGGACTTGCTGGAATTGGCGACTTAATTGTTACTGCAACAAGTACTCACAGTCGAAATTTTATGGCAGGATATCGAGTTGGACAAGGAGAAGATCCAAAAGAATCAGTAAATAAATCAAAGATGGTAGTTGAAGGAATTCGTACTGCCAAAGCAGTATATGAAGAATTAAAAAACCTTAATTTTGAAATGCCAATTACAACAGCAGTTTACAAAGTTTTTTACGAAAACTATGATGTTGATGAAGCAATTAAAGAACTTATGAATCGAGAATTGAAATCAGAAATTGAGTAACTTAACCGCACCCAATCCTCTTTACTTGCATACTTTAAAGTAGGGAGGTTTTTTTATGGGATTTTCAGACACTTTCTTCAAAAGGGTTGAGGAAAAAACAAATGTAAGTAAAGAAACAATTTTAGATATGGCAAAAAAGATACAAGGAGCAAATTTAAAAGATGAAAAAACAGTTCGTGATTTTATCAAACAAATTGCCAATATTGCAGGCAAAGAAGTCTCTAAGGAAAAAGAAGATAAAATAGTAAAAACTATTTTGGAAGATAAAGTTCCAAAAGATGTTGACAAATATATCTAACCTAAGAATAATTCTTAGGTTTTTTTCATATTTTGAAGTAGAAACACATACATTATATTGAAAATTAAAAAGAAAGTAGGTAAGGATATGCAAAAAGTTGAAATTATCCATAATATTGCTGAGCGTACTAAAGGTGATATTTATTTAGGGGTAGTAGGAGCAGTTCGGACAGGAAAATCAACTTTTATCAAGAAGTTTATGGAAACCCTTGTTATTCCTAATATTTTAGATGAATATGAAAGAAAAAGAGCACTCGATGAACTTCCACAAAGTGCCCAAGGAAAAACAATAATGACAACTGAACCAAAATTTGTTCCAAACAAAGCAGCAACAATTAGAATTGATGATTTTGATGTAAACGTAAGACTTATTGATTGTGTAGGATACGTTATTCCAAATGCAAAGGGTTATGAAGATGAAAATGGTCCAAGAATGGTAAGAACACCATGGTATGATGAAGAAATACCATTTATTGAAGCAGCAGAACTTGGAACAGAAAAAGTAATAAGAGATCACTCAACAATTGGGGTTGTAGTTACAACTGATGGTTCAATCTGTGATCTTTCAAGAAGTGATTATGTTGAAGCTGAACGAAGAGTAATTGAAGAATTAAAAGAAATAGGAAAACCGTTTATAGTTGTTTTAAACTCATCACACCCAATGCTTCCTGAAACTGAAAGAATTGCTGAAAACTTAAGAGCTGAACATAATGTTCCAGTTCTTCCGATGAACCTTGAAAATATGAGTGAAAATGATGTCTATTCAATTTTAAGAGAAGCTTTATATGAGTTTCCTGTACTTGAAGTTGCTGTTAATATGCCATCATGGATTGCAACTTTAAACCCAGATCACTGGCTTAAGAAAATTTACATGGATAAAATCAGAGAAAGTGTAGTAGAAATTAATAAGATTCGTGATGTTGACACAATTACTAAGCATTTTGCAGATTGCGAATACATTAAAAAAGCAATTCTTTCTGAAGTTGATACATCAACTGGAATAGTAACTATTAGTCTTTATGCTCCAGATTACTTATTTAAAGAAGTACTAAATGATATTATTAAAGTAGATGTAAAAAGCAAAGCAGATCTACTTAAACTTTTCCAAGACTTTAATGAAGCAAAAGAAGAATATGACCAAATTAAAGATGCTCTAAATATGGTTCGTCAAACTGGTTATGGTGTAACATCACCAACTCTAAAAAATATGACTCTAGAACCTCCAGAAATAGTAAAACAAGGGTCTCGTTATGGAGTAAAAATCAAAGCAGTCGCACCTTCTATCCACATGATTCGAGTTGATGTAGAATCAACCTTCGAACCAATCATTGGAAGCGAAATTCAAAGTAAAGAACTAATAAACTACATCATGAAAGATTATGAAAAAGATCCAAATAGTATCTGGGATTCTGAGATATTTGGTAGAAGCCTAAATGTTGTAATAAAAGAAGGCATCCAAGCAAAACTTGCATTAATGCCAGAAAACGCTCGCTATAAAATAAGAGAAACTCTACAAAAGATAGTTAATAAAGGTTCTGGCGGATTAATTGCAATAATTTTATAAATAAAAAAAGAGGAAATAATTCCTCTTTTTATATTGTTTTCATTAATTCTAAAAATTC
>CAYWJS010000003.1:0-72503 GCA_964458855.1 uncultured Erysipelotrichia bacterium | reverse complement strand
GATGAAGAAGTAGGTGTAGAGCACGATTATATTTTAGTTGGAAAATATCTAGGGACTATAAGCGAAGATGAGACAAGACTTGAATCAAAGTCTGGGAAAAAACCAGTAAGCAATAAAACTATTGATGAATTTAGACTCCTTGCAAAAGCAAATAACACCGCAACTGAAAAAGGATACCAACTTATAGATATTCATGTGGTAGACATTTTTCAAACATTGTTTTATATCGAGTTTGCTACGCTTCATAGTCAAAGTGTTATGCGTGGATTTACTTGTGGTTATGACGAGATTTCGCCAGCAACAAATGGAGTAACTGATGAGGTTTCAACACCAAGCGGTTCCCAACCGACTCCTTATTATGGATCTCATGATTATTGTCGTAGTGCAATGAAATACAGAGGGGTTGAAAATCTTTGGGGAAATTTAAGACAGCTACTTGATGGGATTAATATAAAAAATTATCAAGCGTATGTAGCTCGTAATGCCAAAGAATATGAATCTGATATATTTGATGGAGCTTATCAACCTGTAAATTATATAAATACTAAAAATTCAGGTTATGTAGTTGAAATGGGGTTTGATCCAAATAATCCATTTGTACAAATGGCTATAGAAGTAAATCAAAATAAGGATTTTAGTTATTATAAAGATTATTATATGGCAAACAGTGGTAATCGGATTGTTGGTTTTGGTGGAGATTGGTATATTACAGAATCTGCAGGGATTTCTGATGTACTTCCGTATTTTGGCAAGGATGACCCTAGGCAAAGGCAAGGTTCCCGTCTTGTTAAAACTCCATTTTAAAAAAAACATCTCATAATGAGATGTTTTTTAGATTAAAAATATCAAAATTAATTGGACTAGATTATGAAATATGTGAATAAATATTGAGGAGAAAATATTTTTTGTTTCATAATAGGCATATGATAGAGCAATTCCCATTGCAAAGTAGGGTAAAATTTGCAAAAAGTTATCATTTGCAATGTGAATAAAAGAAAATAAAAATGAACTAATAAAGATAAATAAAAATTTATTAGTGGTTAATTTATAAATTGCTTCCCGGAATGTTAATTCTTCGGTAATAGGAGCAATTAAAACGGCAGCAATTCCTGAATAAATAGGAATTATATCAATTACATTACGAATTATTTCTTCATTTTTTGAAATATCTCCAAGCCCAACTATAATCTGAACAAAAAAGCTCATTGTAATCATACCAATGATACCCAAAAACCAAATTTTTAATAATTTAGGAATTAATGTTTTATAATCATTTTTAAATTTTTCAAATCCAGATTTTAATTCCTCTTTAAAAAGTAAACTAAGAGCAGTTACAGTTACAAAATCAATATATATCAATAACCATTGAGTAACGTAAATGCTCTCTCCAATAAAATAGGTTTTATCAACTCCATAAAGATTTAACATTATAGTTGGCAAAAAAATATATATAAGAAAAGCAGTTATTGATTTGAACTTAGTTTTCATAACTCCTCCTTTAATTTCTTTCTCATTATAACTTATATATATTAAATTGTAAAATAGATATTTTTGTTTTTCTATTGTAAATATCAAGTTTTATGCTATAATATTAGTGAATTTTAAACAAGAGGAGTGGACACACCACTCCTTATTAGTTGAAAAAAGGAGCGAATTTTATGGATATTAAAAAAGAAGTAACAAAACTAATAAGCCCAATATTAGAAAATTTAGGAGTAAATTTATTTGATGTTATTTACGAAAAGGTTGGAAAGGACACCTTTTTACGAGTAATTATTGATTCAGAAGAGGAAATTGATCTTGATATGTGTGTAAAGGTTACTGAAGCAATTGATCCAATTTTAGATGAAGCTGATTTAATACCTCATGAATATTTTTTAGAAGTAACAACAAGAGGAATTGAGCATGATCTTATAAATGAAGAAGAAATAAATGCTGCAATTGGCAAATATATATATGTTTCAACATATGAAAAAATAGATAGGAAAAAAGAATTTTATGGTTACTTAAAAAAATTTGAAAATAATATAATTTATTTAAGTGATGAAAATAAGGAGTATGAAATTCCTTATGAAAATATAGCAAAAATTAGATTAGCAGTAAAATTTTAGGAGGTAAGTTAAAGTGAAAGCTGATGAATTTTTAAAAGCTTTAGAAGAAGTAGCAGAAGAAAAGAAAATTGATAAAGAATATATTTTATCGGCAATGGTACTAGCACTTACAAGTGCCTATAAGAAAAATTTTGTTCAAGCAACTAATGTTAGAGTAGATATTAATAGTGAAACTGGTGAAATTAAAGTTTTTGCTCAATACATAGTAGTAGAAAAAGTAGAAAACAAATTGACAGAAATATCTTTAGAAGAGGCACAAAAAATTAATCCTAAACTAAATTTAGGGGATATTTACGAAAAGGAAGTTACACCAGCAGATTTTGGACGAGTTGCTGCTCAAACTGCAAAACAAGTTATAATTCAAAAAATAAAAGAAGCAGAAAGAGAAAGCATTACTCAAGAGTTTATTGACCAAGAAGGAGAACTTGTAACAGGAACAGTTAATAGAAAAGATAATGTTAATTATTATGTTAATTTAGGAAGAACTGATGCGATTTTACCAAGGTCAGAAACAATAAATAATGAAGAATTTCCAACAGGAAAAAGAATAAAAGCTTATCTTTTTAAGGTTGAGCCAACTTCTAAAGGAGTACTTTTGCTTTTAAGTAGAAGTCATTTTGGTTTTGTAAGACGCTTGTTTGAACGTGAAGTTCCAGAGATATTTGATGGGACAGTTGAGCTTAAAGCAATTGCACGTGATGCTGGTAGTAGAACAAAAATTGCTGTTTTATCAAATAAGGATGGCGTAGATCCTGTTGGCACATGTATCGGACCAAAAGGAGAAAGAATTAATGCAATTTTAAAAGAATTAAATGGTGAAAAAATTGATGTTGTAGAATGGGATAAAGATCCAAAAGTATTTATTGCTAATGCTTTAAAACCAGCTACAGTACTTAGTGTTGATATTCTTGATGAAAAAGAAAAACAGGCACTTGTTATTGTAAGTGATGATCAATTATCACTTGCAATTGGTAAAAAAGGACAAAATGCACGTTTAGCATCGCGTCTTACATCATATCGAATTGATATAAAAACAGAAAACGAAGCGGAAAAGCAAGAAGAAAACGAATAAAGGGGGTAGATAAACTTGCGTCATAAAAAAATTCCTTTACGCACGTGTGTTGTAACGCATGAACGCTTACCCAAAAAAGAACTCATAAGAGTCGTTAAAAACAAAGAAAATGAAGTATTTGTTGATTTAACAGGAAAGAAAAATGGAAGAGGAGCATATGTAAAAAGAGATTTAGAAGTAATTGAGCAAGCAAGAAAAACAAAAGTATTAGATAAGCACTTAGAAACAAATGTGCCAGAAGAAATTTATGATGAGCTTGTTTCAATTGTAAATGAGAATTTAGTTGATTCAAGGTCTAACTAAAAATAGACTTTTGAAAGGTTAGGTGATGCATATGATGACAGTATTAGAATATGCAAATGATATTAACCAAACGGTTGATGAAGTATTAAAAAAGTGTGAAGAACTTGGAATAGATGTCTTTACAGAAGATGATATTTTAGATCAAGATGCAATAATTATGCTTGATAATGCTTTTAATATTGTTGGTGGAGAAGATAATGATACTGAATTTGATGATGAAGCAGATGACTTTATTCGTGATGAAGAGTTAATTGAAGAAATTAATCGAAAATATAAGTATGACCAAAAAAGACCAGCAACAAAAACAACTTCTAAGCGTATAAAACGTAGTGATGATGAAGATGAAGAGATAGAAAAAACAAAAATAGAAAAAAAACGTATGTATAAAAGTAAAGAAAAACTAATTTCTAATTTAGAACAAGTTTCAGCTGAAATTGATAAAAACACAGTAGTTTATAAACCAATGATGACAGTAAATGAATTTGCAAGTGTACTTAATGTAAAAGCGTCTGATGTTATCAAAAAATTAATGGATCTTGGTGTTATGGCTACTGCAAATAATGTAATTGAAGAAGAACAAGCAGAAATTATCGCACTCGAATACGATAAGAATTTAGCGGTTCAACAAGATGAAGTTAAATTTGAAGAAATTAAAATAACTGATAATCCAGAAGATTTAGAAGAAAGACCTCCTGTGGTTACAATTATGGGGCATGTTGATCATGGAAAAACAACTTTACTTGATACAATAAGAAAATCTAATGTTACAGCAGAAGAAGCAGGGGGAATTACACAACATATTGGTGCTTATCAAGTTGAATATAATGGAAAGAAACTTACATTTTTGGACACTCCGGGACATGAGGCATTTACTGAAATGCGAGCACGTGGTGCACGTGTTACTGATATCGTAGTTATTGTGGTAGCTGCAAATGATGGAGTAATGCCGCAAACAAAAGAGGCGATTGATCATGCAAAAGCTGCAGATGTTCCAATTATTATTGCTGTAAATAAAATGGATCTTCCAGGTGTTAATCCAGAAAAAGTTATGCAAGAAGTTTCAGAGCTTGGATTAATACCTGAAGAGTGGGGTGGCGATACAATATTTGTAAAAGTATCAGCACTTAAAGGTGACGGAATTAATGATCTTTTGGATAATATTCTACTAATTGCTGATATGTTAGAATTAAAAGCTAACCCAAAACGTTATGCAATTGGAACAGTATTAGAAGCTAGTCTTGATAAACGAAGAGGAACTATTGCAACACTTCTTGTTGAAAATGGAACTTTAAGACTTGGAGATCCAATTGTTGCAGGTGTAAGTTATGGAAAAGTTCGCAGTTTAACTAATGATTTAGGAAAAGAAATTGTTTCAGCAGGTCCAGGTACACCAATTGAAATAACAGGACTTGACTCAGTTCCTAATGCTGGTGATAAATTTATGGCTTTTGCTAACGAAAAGAAAGCACGCCAAATTTCTGAACAAAGAAAGAAAATGTTCTTAAGTAGACAACAAAAAACTAAAAGTGTTGTAACACTTGAAGATTTATTTGATAAAATTCAAGAAGGACAACTAAAAGCTTTAAATGTTGTTGTAAAAGCTGATGTTAATGGAAGTGTTGAAGTAGTAAGAAGTGCTTTAGAAAAAATTAATGTAGAAGGAATAAAGATAAATATTGTACGTGCTTCAGTTGGGGCAATTACGGAAAGTGATATTGTTTTAGCACAAGCTTCAGATGCAATAATTATTGGCTTTAATGTCCGACCATCAGCTAAAACAAGAGACTATGCAAAAGAACGCGGTGTTGAAATAAGGCTTTATGATGTTATTTATAAACTTACAGAAGAAATGGAAAAAGCAATGAAAGGAATGCTTGACCCAGAATATGAAGAACAAGTTTTAGGACAAGCAGAAGTAAGAAAATTATTTAAATTTTCAAAAGTGGGAACAATTGCAGGTTGTTTTGTTTTAGATGGTTTAATAAAACGTGATAGTAAGGTTAGAGTAATTCGTGATGGTGTTGTTGTTTATACTGGTGAACTTGGTAGTCTACAACACGGAAAAGATTCAATAAAAGAAGCAAAGAAGGGACACGAATGCGGTTTAACTATTACAAATTACAACGACATCAAAGAAGGTGACATTATTGAAGCTTATGAACTAGTTCAAGTGGAACATAAATAGAGGTGGTAAAATGAGCTTTAAATATGAAAAATACGGAAGTCAAATTCAACGAGAGATTGCAACAATTTTATTAAATGAGGTAAAAGCTGAAGATTTAAAGTTTGTCTCTATTATTAAAGTTGAAGTAACTAATGATTTAGGATATGCAACAATTTATTATCGGGTTTTAAATGATGATAAAAAAGAAAAAATTGCAAAATCTCTAGAAGAAATAAAGGGATTTTTAAGAAGTCAAATTGCAAAAAGAGTACAAATGCGAAAAATGCCACAACTTATTTTTAAGTATGATGATTCATTAGATAAGTTCAATGAGTTTAATGAATTAATTAAAAGAGTAAAAGAAAAGGAAGGAAAATAATTTCCTTTCTTTTGTTGAAAAGGGGATACTAATGAATGGAGTTTTGTTAGTAAATAAACCAAAGCGTATGACAAGTCATGATGTTGTAATGAAAGCAAGAAATATTTTAGGGATAAAAAAAATAGGGCATACAGGAACACTGGATCCAAATGCGGAAGGTGTACTTGTTTTGTGTGTTGGAAAAGCAACAAAAATAGTCCAATTTTTAACTCTTTTAGATAAAGAATATATTGCTGAAGTTATTCTTGGTATTGAAACAGATACAGAGGATGAAACAGGAAATATTATTTTAAAAAAGAAAGTGGAAAAGATAATAGAAAAAGAAAAAATAGAAGAGGTTTTAAATAGTTTACTAGGAGAACACGAACAAACTCCTCCAATGTATTCAGCGGTAAGTGTAAAGGGTAAAAGGTTATATGAATATGCACATAAAAACATTGAAGTTGAACGCCCAAAAAGAAAAGTTACAATTTATAGTTTAGATTTAATTAATAACCCAGTTTTAGAAAATGAAACGTTAAAGTTTCAAATTAAATGTAATGTTAGTAAAGGAACCTATATTAGAACCCTTGTAACAGAAATTGGAAAAAGATTGGGTTATCCCGCTCATTTAGGAAGACTTGTTCGGACAAAACAAGGAATGTATACTTTAAATGAATGTATTACTTTAGAAAAACTTGAAAAAAAAGAGTACACTTTATTAAGTATTAAAGAAGCACTAAAAAATTGCAAACAAGTAATTGTAAAAAAAGAGCTTGAAAAAAAGGTAAAAAACGGAGCAAAAATTAAATTAAATATAAAAGATGATATAGTACTGATTTTAAATGATAATTATGAAGAACTTGCTATTTATAAAAAAGAAAATAATAATACTTATAGTTGCATGCGAGGTATATAAAAATTTTTAATTGATTATAATTAAGTAATAAGTTATAATAGTTTTGTCCTATTTCGAGGTTTAACTTATACTCCGATGTTAAACTTGGATTTAGGGGTAAAATAAAGAAAGGAGTAAAAAGATGGCTTTAACAAAAGAACAAAAGGAAAAGATTATAAAAAAGTTTGCAAAACACGAAGGTGACACAGGATCACCAGAAGTACAGATTGCCCTTTTAACTAAGGAAATTGAACTTTTAACAAAACACTTGCAGACACATAAACATGATTTCCATTCACGAAGAGGGTTGTTTCAAAAAGTTGGGCATCGTCGCAAATTATTAGAACATTTAAAGAAAAAGGATATAAATAGTTATCGCAATATAATTGATAAATTAAAATTAAGAAAATAAGTTGCTATAGCAACTTATTTTCTATTTATTTAAATTTTATGGTATTATAATAAAAGATGTAGTCTATATAAGTAAGGAGATTGTTATGGAGAAAAGAGTGTTTGAATTAGAATTTAATAATACTAAAATCGTTATTGAAATTGGAGAACTTGCCAAACAAGCAAATTCTGCTTGTTTAGTAAGGTATGGTGATACAGCTGTTTTAACTGCTGTAACAGTTTCAAAAGACCAAATGAATTTAGATTTTTTTCCACTTACAGTTTTATATAATGAAAAATTTTATGCTGTGGGAAAAATTCCGGGTGGATTTATTAAAAGGGAAGGACGTCCAAGTGAGCATGCAACTTTAACAGCACGCTTAATTGACCGTCCGCTCCGTCCATTATTTCCAGAAGGTTTTCGTAATGAAGTACAAGTAGTAAATACAGTACTATCTGTTGACCAAGATAAATCACCGGAACTGACTGCCCTTTTTGCATCTTCTTTAGCACTTTCAATTTCTGAAATTCCATTTAATGGTCCTGTAGCAGGAGTAGTAGTAGGAAGGATTGATGGTAAGTTTATAATTAACCCAACTCCTTCTGAACTTGAAAAAAGTGATATTAATTTAACAGTTGCAGGAACAACGGATGCAGTTAACATGGTAGAAGCTGATGCAAAAGAGGTGCCAGAAAAAGATATATTGAGTGCAATTATGTTTGGTCATAAGGCAATTAAGAAGTTAATTGAATTTCAAAATAAAATAATAAAAGAAGTAGGACGCGAAAAATTTGCTTTTGAAATGTTTGAAGCAGATGACATTTTGAAAAATAAGGTGGAAAATATTGCAAGAGAGAAAATAATAACAGCAATTCAAACAAAAGAGAAAAAAGAACGGGAAGAAAAATTAAACGCTATAAGAGAACAAGTTTTAGAACAAATTGAAAATGAGTATAGTGAAGATGAAAAGCTTGAAGAAATTTTAAAACAAGTAATATTAGTTTTAGATGATATTGAAAGAGAAGAAGTTAGAAAATTAATTATTGAGAAAAAGATTCGACCAGACGGAAGAAAACCAGATGAGATTCGTGCTTTAAACTCACAAGTTGATATTTTACCGAGAACTCATGGTTCAGCATTATTTACAAGAGGACAAACACAAGTATTAAGTGTTTGTACGCTTGGAGCACTTGGTGAACACCAAATTTTAGATGGTTTAGGTGTTGAAGAAGATAAGCGTTTTATGCACCATTACAATTTCCCAGCATTCAGTGTTGGAGAAGTTGGAAGATATGGAGCACCAGGCAGACGCGAAATTGGTCATGGTGCTTTAGGAGAACGAGCTCTTTTACAAGTAATTCCTTCAGAAGAGGAATTCCCTTATACAATTAGACTTGTATCAGAGGTTTTAGAAAGTAATGGTTCAAGTAGCCAAGCAAGTATTTGTGCTGCTTCTATGGCTTTAATGTCAGCAGGGGTACCAATTAAAGACCAAGTTGCAGGTATTGCAATGGGACTTATAAGTAATGGAAAAAAACATATAATTTTAACTGATATTCAAGGAATAGAAGATCGATCAGGAGATATGGATTTTAAAGTAGCTGGAACAAAAAATGGTATTTGTGCTTTACAGATGGATATTAAAATTTCAGGATTAAGCGAAAAAATTTTAAAAGACGCACTTGAACAAGCCCGAAAAGGAAGAATGGAAATTCTTAAAAATATGAATGAAACAATTAGTGAACCACGCAAAGAGTTAAGTAAGTATGCACCAAAAATTAAACAATTAAGAATTGATCCAGATCAAATTCGAGATATTATTGGTCCAGGTGGAAAAGTAATTAACAAAATTATTGAGGAATCAGATGATGTTAAGATTGATATTGAACAAGATGGAAGAATTATAATTTATCACCATGATTATGCAATGATTGAAAAAGCAGCAAAAATAATTGAAGAATTAACAAGAGAAGCAAAAATTGGAGAGATATATAGTGCAAAAGTTATCCGCATTGAAAAGTTTGGAGTATTTGTTGAGCTGTGGCCAGGTTGTGAAGGACTAATTCATATTTCTCAATTAGATGAAAAACGAGTAGAAAAAGCAGAAGATGTTGTAAAAATTGGTGATGAAATTTTAGTAAAAGTAATTGAGCGTGATGAGCGAGGAAGACTAAATTTATCACGAAAAGAAGCTTTAAAGCAAACAAATTCTTAAAAGCAACTAAAAATATTGTAAAAACTTGACAGTTCATAATACAAGTATTAATATATATAGTAAAATTTTGAAAGTGGTGGTAAATTTATGGGGTATGATGCTGAAAAAGTAATAAATTTTCTTTCTTCAATTAATTTTTTTGAAGAGTATGTAAAAAACTATCCTTATAATAATGTAGAGGGTGTAAAAAAAGATTTAGATAAAACCCAAAAAATTCAACTTGCAAATGAAATTATATATATTTTAAATAATAATTATTTAAGAAAAAAATGTAGCGAAGAATTACTAGATAAGTTGAGAGAATTTTTTAACTGTAAAGAAGTTTCAAGCAATTTAGTTTTAGAAGTTGCTCATCATCATGGAGTATCACATCTATCTAAGAAGTTTTCAGAAACAGTAAAAAATTTGGGAAGCGATTTAGATTATGGTTTAGCTACCTTTATTCATGATTTATTACCAGAACTTAATGCAAAAGATAACGCCTACACAAGATATAAAGAAAAAGAAAAAACTTTAACATTAGAGTAAAAAAACCTATTTTTAAATAGGTTTTTTTTATTTTTTATTTTCATATAATTTAATGGGTGATAAGATGAAAAAAGCATTGAAATTTTTTATATTAACAATTCTTATTTTAGGTTCTTTTTATACCACTGACCAAATTGTAACTATTATGAAAAATCGAGATCCAATCATGATTGAAATAAACAAATTAAAAGATGAATACTATGAAGAAGCCTTTAATGCATATTTAATTTCCAATAATCAAGTTATTCCTGGTTATAATGGAATCAAAATAGATGTAAATAAAAGTTATTATGTAATGAAAGAAAAGGGAAAATTTGATGTGGATTTATTAGTTTTAAAAGAAACAACACCAGAAAAGACAATATGGAATTATAAAGAAAAAATAATTAAAGAAGGAAACCCAAAGAAAGAAGGGGCAAGTATTATATTTTATTTAAATGAAAATGAAGAAATAGAAGAACATTTTAAACTACTTATAAAGTATGATTTGAAAGCAACTTTTTTTATTAGTAAGAATTGGTTGAATAAAAATAAGGTAGATGCAATGCGTCTTTATATTAATGGTCATGAACTTGAAATTAATGCAACTAAAAAAGAAGAGATTGTAAGTACTAAAAATGATATTAATACCCTAACAATGAACAAACCTCTTTATGTAAGCAATGAAAAAAAAGAATATGATGTTGATTTTTTGAAAACAATTGATAATGCAAAAACAAAATTTGTTCTTCCGACTGTTTTTTTAAAAGAATTAAGTATGCTTTCTAATAATTCTTTAAAACTTGAACTTATAAAAAAAATAAGTGCTGGAGTAATAATTCATGTTCCAAATGATGAAAAACTTGACACGTATTTAAATGTTATTAAGGAAGTAGCAAAAGTAAAAAAACTCAAAATTATGCCTTTAAAAGAACACCTAAGTTCTAATCGTTAGAGAACCAAAGCCACCATTATTCATACAATAGATTAGAAAATGAGGTGTTATAATGAATGTTTTATTTGTTGGTGGCGACCAAAGACAACTGGAAATGATTAGAATTTTCAAAGAAAAAAAAGCAAATATTCATCTTTTAGGATTCCATCAACTTATGCAATCATTTGTTGAGGCAAGAAAAGTTAGTTTAAAAGAGTTAAATATTAATATTTATGATGTAATAATTTTACCAGTTAACGGGGTTTCAGATGAAGGAAAAGTTAGGACTTTATTTTCTAATGAAGACTTTATATTACCCCTTAATTTTTTTAGTAATACAAAAGAAAATGTAAAAATATTTACTGGAATTAAAACCAAAAGATTAGAAGAAATGTTAGAATTTGCAAACCGTGATGCTTATATTTTAATGGAGCGTGATGATGTTGCAATTTATAATTCAATTCCAACAGTAGAAGGCGTTATTATGATGCTTGTTGAAAATACAGATTACACAATTTTTGGTTCTAATATTTATGTTTTTGGGTTTGGTCGTGTTGGGGAAACTTTAGCAAGAACCTTAAAAAATTTAGGTGCTAATGTAACAGTAGTAGTTAGAAGCAAAAAAAATTATGCTCGCGTTAAAGAATTAAAAATGAATCCTCTATATATTGAGAAAGTAAAAGCAAAAATTTCTGATGCAAATATTATTATTAATACAGTACCAGCTCTTGTTATAACGCGAGATATTTTAGATGAGGTAAATGTTAATACATTTATTTTAGATATTTCAAGCAAACCAGGAGGAGTAGATTTTGAGTATGCCAAAAAACGCGGTTTAAAAGCTGATTTAGTATTAGGAATACCTGGACTTGTTGCTCCTAAAACAGCAGGGAAAATTTTAGCGGAAGCAATACTTGAAATTATTAGTGAGGGGAGTGATGAAAGTGTCTAAAATTGGATTTGCTCTAACTGCATCTCATTGTTCTTTTGATAAGGTTTATGATGAGATTCAAAAATTAGTAGATTTGGGTCATGAAATAGTACCAATTGCAAGTGAAAGAGTAGTAACTACCGATACAAGATTTAAAAAAGCGATAGAAGTTGTAAAAAAACTTGAAGAAATAACTAAAAAAGAAGTAGTAAGTACAATAGTTGAAGCAGAAAAATTTGGTTCTATTGAACCTCTTGATATTCTTGTGATTGCACCTGCAACGGGAAACACTCTTAGTAAACTTTTACATGGTCATACTGATAGTGCCGTTATTATGGCAGCAAAAGCAACCCTTAGAAATAACTCGCCGGTTGTTATAGCATTTACTACTAATGATGGACTTGGTGCAAATGGTGTAAATATTATGGAACTTCTAAATAGAAAAAATATTTATCTTGTTCCTTTTGGGCAAGACAACTTTAAAGCTAAACCACAATCTTTATCATCGCATTTTGACTTAATTATTCCAACGATTGAAGAAGCATTACAAGGACGCCAACTGCAACCGGTTTTACAGGAGTTTAAAAATGAGTAAAGACTATGTAATAGGAGTTGTTGGTGCAACAGGTTTAGTTGGAGAAATGATAATAAAGTGTTTAGAAAAAACGAGTATCCCAATACGAAAGTTAAAACTTTTTGCAAGTGAAAAAAGTCTTGGTAAAAAAATAAAATTTAAGGATCAAGAAATAGATGTTTTAGAACTTACAAAAGACTCGTTTTCTGGAATTGATATTCTTTTTTTTGCGGTATTAAGCAGTCTTGCAAAAGAGTATGTAAATTATGCACGTAATAAAGGAGTATTAGTAATTGATAATTCAAGTGCTTTTCGCATGGAAAAAGGAGTTCCTTTAATTGTACCAGAAGTAAATGGTGAAGATTTAGTTTACCACCAAGGAATTATTGCAAATCCAAATTGTTCTACTATTCAACTTGTAGTTGCTTTAAATAATATTCATAAAGAATATAAAATTAAAAAAATTATTGTTTCTACCTATCAAGCTGTTAGTGGAGCAGGAAAAGATGCTCTTTTAGAACTAGAATCACAAATTGAAGGTGATACAGAACCTAAAATTTTACCAATTAAATCAAACATTAAGCACTATAAAATTGCTTATAATGTAATTCCTCAGGTAGATGAATTTTTGGATAATAATTATACCAAAGAAGAAATGAAAATGGTTTATGAAACACAAAAAATTTTCAAAGACCCAAGCATTGAAATTAGTGCAACTTGTGTAAGGGTTCCTGTAAAAGTGGGTCATTCTGAAAGTATTTATCTTGAAACTGAAAAACCAATGGATTTAATTAAATTGAAAAGCATTATAAATAGTTCCAAAGGAGTAATTTTAATAGATAATCCAAAAACACAAAGTTATCCAGTACCAAGAGATGTTATAGATAGTCCTTTTGTTTATGTTGGACGTGTTCGTATGGATTTAAAGCATAATAATGCTTGCGCACTTTGGGTTGTTTCTAACAATTTGTTAAAGGGCGCGGCACTTAATGCAGTTCAAATTGCAGAACTTTTAATTTCAAAAAATTTGCTTAAAGGAAAAAATAAATCATGAATGTTGAAGTAATAAAGTTTGGTGGAACAAGTCTAAAAACTAAAAAAATGCGAGAAAAAGTTGTAAAAATAATTCAAAGTTTAATAAAACAAAACAATAAAGTAATTGTTGTTGTTTCAGCTATTGGAAGGTATCCAGATTATTATGCAACAGATAGTTTAAGACGTCTTGCCCCAAATGCCAGTCTGCAAGAAATGGATTTATTGATGAGTGTTGGTGAAACAATTTCTACGGTAGTTCTTTCAAGTGAATTAAAAAATAAAAATATAAAAAGCATTGCCATTAATACCTATGAACTTGGGTTTGCAACAAATAGTGAATTTAATAATGCAAATATAATAAAAGTAAATAAAGAATATTTAAATAAATATTTAGATTTATATGATGTTTTGGTAGTTCCGGGGTTTCAAGGAATAGATGAAGAGGGAAAAGTAACAACATTGGGGCGGGGAGGAAGTGATTTTTCAGCAGTTGTTTTAGCACACCAATTTGGTGCCAAAAGAGTAAAAATTTATTCTGATGTTCAAGGTCTTATGACAGCAAACCCAAAAGAAGTAAAAGATGCAAGACTAATTCGTACAATTGGTTACGACGAAGTTATTAATATGTCATATCAAGGAGCAAAAGTAGTGCATTATAAAGCAGTTGAATATGCAAAAGAGCATAATATTGAAATTGAACTTCGTTCAGCTTTAAACAATGATCCAGGAACAGTTGTAAAACATATAAATTATAAAAAGAAAAAAATAATTGGTTTAGGTTCAATTGAAAATCTATTATATTTAGTAATTAATTTTAAAGACAATCTTCACCTAAAACAGGATGAATTTTTCAAAATTCTTTCGAAATTTAACATAGAAATAGATTTTTTAGTCTTTTCACCAAAAGAAATAAAATTTGTTATTAATGATATAGATAGTGAAATTTTAAATAAAACTTTTGAAAAAAAAGAAATAAAAGTATCTCTTGTTAAAGAATGTGCCAAAATTGCCCTTGTAAATAACAACCCAAACTATAACAGCAATTTTATTATTAAAGCAATTTCTTATTTATTAAAAAATGATATCAATATTTTAAATGTTAGTAATAGTTATACTACAGTTTGGTTATTAGTAGAAAAAAAAGATTTAGCTAAATCCTTAAATCTTATTCATGATTACTTTAAATTAGGAGGATAAATATGTATGGTAAACTTGTAACCGCAATGGTTACTCCGTTTAAAGAAAATGGTGATATTAACTATGAGGTGGCAAAAGAATTAGTGGAGCACTTAATTAATACTGGTACTGATAGTTTAGTTATCCTTGGAACAACAGGAGAAGCTCCTACTTTAGATGAAAAAGAGAAAATTAAATTTGTAAAATATATAAAGAAAATTTTAAAAGGAAGAATTCCTTTAATTGTTGGAGTAGGAACTAACAATACAAAAGAAACTGTTCACTTTGCAAAAAAAATTGAAAAAATATGGGTAGATGGATTTTTAGTTGTTGCCCCTTATTATAACAAGCCAAGTCAGGAAGGAATTTATGAACATTTCAAACAAATTAGTGACGCTGTTCGAACCCCCATAATGGTTTATAATATTCCAGGTCGTTCAGTTGTAAATATTGAATATGAAACATTAGTAAAACTTGCAAAACTAGAAAATGTAAAAGCTGTGAAATACTCCCACAATGATTTGGAAACAGTAAAAAAATTAATTGAACATACTGATCTTTACGTTTATAGTGGAGATGATATTACAACACTTGATTTTGTAAAACTTGGGGCAGAAGGTGTTGTAAGTGTTGCAAGTCATATTATTGGTCCTGAACTTAGAGAAGTAATAGAGACTGAAAATGAAAAGTTGATGAATAAACTTTCAAAAATAATTAAGTTGTTATTTGCTGAACCAAATCCAGCTCCAATCAAATTTGCATTACGCCAAAAAGGAATTGATGTTGGAGTTCCTAGACTTCCTTTAGTTGATATTACTGATTCTTTAAAGGAAAAAATAAAAAAAGCAATGAAATAAAAAAAGCACAATATGTGCTTTTTTTTATGAGCAAATAATTATCTTTTTTAAGATTATATGGTATAATTTTAAAAGGTTTAAACAAAAAGAAAGGAGGTTAGATAATGAGTAAGATAAAAATATTTGCTATTGGTGGATTAGATGAAGTAGGAAAAAATATGTATGTTGTAGAAGTCGAAAAACAAATGTTTATTTTTGATGCTGGACTTAAAATTCCAGAAGGTCAATTTGGAATCGATAAAATAATTCCTGATTTTACTTATATTGAAAAAAATCAAGAAAAAATAAAAGGAATCTTTTTAACTCATGGTCATTTTGATGCGATTGGTGCAATGCCAGAACTACTTGAGTTAATTCCTAATCTTCCTGTTTACGGGTCAAATTTAACAATTGAAATATTAAAATTACTACTTGAAGAAACAGTAATTAATGCTACTAATTTAAATGTTATAAAAGCACACCGAAAAATAGATTTTGGTGATGTAAGTATTTTTCCTATTCAAGTTAGTCACTCAATCCCAGATGCTTTGGGGTTTGTAATAAATACAAGTGATGGAAATATTATTTATACGGGAGACTTTGTTTTTAATCCAGTTGCAGTAGGAACTTATCAAACTGATATTGGAAAGCTTGCCTATATTGGAAAACAACAACAAGTGCTTTGTTTACTTACTGATTCTACAGCAACTGATAACTTATCACATGCGGGAACTTTTGATCATCCAGAAATATTTTTAGAAGATATTTTTGCAACCCATAATAAGCGTATTATAATTTCTACATTTTCAACAAATTACTATTATATCCAAGAAGTAATGAACCAAGTAGCACTTAACCATCGTAAGTTAATAATAGTTGGTAAAAAGTTTAAAAATTTAGTTGATCGTAGTATTGAACTTAAATATTTAAAGTTTAATAAAAAATTATTTGGTTCAATTAATGATATAAATAGTGATAAAGCAGTTATTTTAGTTGGAGATGACTCAATTGAACTTTTCAATACAATTAACAAAATTGCACATGATCATGATAAATTAATAAAACTAAAAAATACTGATGCGTTTGTATTGTTCCATCCAGTTTTAATGGGTGCAGAAGTAATGATGGCATCAATTATGGACTTAATTTGTAAAAAGGGGACAAAGTATTATCAATTGCCAAAACAATATTTTAATTCATATAATGCATCACGCGAAGATTTGCTTATGATGATAAATTTAATTCAACCTAAATATTTGATGCCAGTTCGAGGAGAATATAGAAACCAAGTTGCAAGTAAAGAAGCAGCTCTTATGTTTGGAATGAAAGAGAATCAAATTATTTTGGTTGATAATGGTGATGTTGTTGAATTTAAAGATGGGAAACTAATGCCAATTGTAGATAAAGTACCAGTTGGTGATGTTTTAATTGATGGAATTAATACTGATAACTTGGGAGATGTTGTTTTAAAAGATCGTGAGGTTTTAGCAAACGGTGGAATTGTTGTAATTAGTGTTGTTTTAGATAAAAAAACAAAGAAAATAATATCTGGCCCAGAAGTATTAACAAAAGGTTTTGTTTTTTTAAAGGATAACCAAGAGATAATTAATGACACACAAAAATTAACAAAAAAAGTTATTGAACAAAATATCAAAAACAACTACATCGATTATAATGAAGCAAAAAAGGAAATCAGAAGAGTTGTTGGCGATTACTTATATAACAAAACAAAAGCTCGTCCAATGATTATTAGTATTACCCAAGAAATATAAAACACAAGAGTAATCTTGTGTTTTTTCATATTAATAAATCTATTATTATGTTATAATAACATTGAGGTGTTCCTTATGTCTAAAAAGAAGAAAAGAAAACAAGAGAAGAAAAAAAATAAGGAGTTGTATGTTGAACTAAATGGGATGATTTTAATTCTCCTTAGTATAATTGCTCTTGGTCCATTTGGTTGGTTAGGAGATATTTTGTCTAAATTTTCTCAATTTTTAGTAGGTTCGTGGTATGTTATTGTACCACTTTCAACAATAGTTTTGGGAATTTATTTAATGATAAAAAAAGCATGGCCAAATTTTTATAGTTCAAAATTAATAGGTTTTTATTTTTTAATTATCACAATAACAGTTTGGAGTCATGTTAATCATGGTGAAGAAAACCTTGATATAATTAGTAGAACATGGGAACAAATAACTCTTGCTTTAAGTCGCCCTGGAACAATTCCTGTTGGGGGAGGAATGATTGGGTCAATATTTTTATCAATTATTTCTTTTGCAACAGGTAAAGAAGGAGCAAAAATTGTAACCCTTGCTTTAATGATATTTGCTATTATGTTGATTACTGGTAAATCATTAACGGAGTTTATAATAAAAGTAAGTAAAAAAATTTACAATTTTGTATCTTCTAAACGAAAGAAAAATTTAGAAAAGGTAAAAGAAGCTGAACAAGAATTTGAAAAAGGTGAAGGTCAAATCATTATTTCAAGTATTGATGATTTGCTAAAGAAACAAAAAGAAGAAGTAGAAATAAAAGAAGAAAGTATCCAACCTGAAACTATATCAGAAACTCCAAAAGACTTGGAAGAAAAACATGAATTTTTAGAGATGGGTGATTATCAGTTACCACCAATAAACATATTAAAACGTGGTGTTGATGATGGTGATAGTATTGCTAATCAAAAAACAATAACAGAAGTAGTTGAAAAGTTAGAAAGCCTACTACGTGATTTTGGTATTAATTCACGGGTAGTTGCTGCCAATGTTGGACCAACTGTAACACAATATGAGCTTGAAATTACATCAGGTACTAAAGTTAGCAGAGTAGTAAGCTTGAATCGAGAAATTGCAATTGCACTTGCTGCAAAAGATGTTAGAATTCAAGCACCAATTCCTGGAAAACACACAATTGGAATTGAAATTCCAAACGAAAAAAATAAAATTGTAACATTGCGAGAAGTATTAGAGACTATTGAAAATTTTGATAAAGATAAACTAATAATTGGTCTTGGTCGTGATATTAAAGGACAACCTATTCATGCAGATTTAAGTAAAATGCCTCATCTTCTTGTTGCGGGAGCTACAGGAAGCGGAAAATCAATTTGTATAAATTCAATAATTATTTCACTACTTATGCATAAAAGGCCGGATGAATTAAAATTTGTATTAATCGATCCTAAAATTGTTGAATTAAGTTATTACGATGGGTTACCTCATCTTTTAATGCCTGTTGTAACTGATCCTAAAAAAGCAAGCATTGCTCTTAAGAAAATTATTCAAGAAATGGAGCATCGCTATGAATTGTTTGCGGAGATAGGATGTAAAAATATTGCTGGTTATAATGCCTATGTTGGCAGAGAAAAGAAACTTCCATTTATTGTTGTAATTATTGATGAGTTATCTGATTTGATGCTTGTTGCAGCAAAAGAGGTAGAAGAGTCAATTATGCGGATTACACAAATGGCACGAGCAGCAGGGATTCATTTGATTGCTGCTACACAACGTCCATCAGCTGATATTATTACAGGACTTATTAAAGCAAATATACCATCACGTATTGCATTTAGTGTTTCAAGTAGTATTGATTCAAGAACAATTCTTGATATGACGGGTGCTGAAAAATTAATTGGTAAGGGAGATATGTTATTCCTTCCAATGGGGCAAAATGTACCTATTAGAATTCAAGGTTCTTATGTTTCAGAAATGGAAATCAAACAAGTAGTAGATTATGTAAAAAAACAGCAAAAAGTTGAGTATGATGAGAATATGATGAAGCTTGAAATAGAATCAGTTGAAGAAAAAAAAGATTTTGCTGATGAAGAAGATGTACTTTATGAAGATGCAGTAAAATTTGTAATTGAAGAACAAGAAGCTAGTGCTTCTCGACTTCAACGAAGATTTAAAATAGGTTATAACCGTGCAGCGAGATTAATAGATATAATGGAAGCACGGGGGATTGTGGGACCAAAAAGAGGGTCTAAACCAAGAGAAGTTCTTGTTAAACTTAATGAACAAGAATAAAAGTTATAAACCTTTAAAGTTTATACTAACTTTAAAGGTTTTTTGTTTTTTAAATAGGTGTTATAATAATTTTAGGAGGGATAAAATGACACCACATATTGAGGCGAAAAAAGAAGATATTGCAAAAACAGTATTAATGCCAGGAGATCCAAAACGAGCAAAATTTATTGCTGAAAATTTTTTAGATAATTATAAACTTGTAAATAGTGTAAGAGGTATGACCGCATATACGGGTGAATATAAAGGGAAAAAAGTTACAATTTTTCCATCGGGTATGGGAATTCCAAGTATGGGAATTTATTCTTATGAGCTCTTTAAATTTTATGATGTAGAAAATATCATTAGAATTGGTTCGTGTGGTGCTTATACAAAAGCTTTAAATTTATATGATGTTATTTTAGTTACGGAATCTTTTAGTGAATCTAGTTATGCTTTGGTACAAAACAATGTTAAATCATGCGAACTAAAACCAAATTTAGAATTAAATCAAAAAATAAAGGAAAAAGCACAAGAACTTGGAATAAATATTATTGAAGGAAAGGTTTCTTGTTCAGATGTATTTTACAGGGAAGATAAAGATGCTTATAAAAAAATTTATGAAAATCATGGTTGTATTGCTGTTGAGATGGAGTCGTTTGCACTCTTTCATAATGCAAATGTCTTAGGCAAAAAAGCAGCTTGTCTACTTACTGTTTCTGATTCACTTGTAACAAAAGAAAAAACAACTAGTGAAGAACGTGAAAAAAGATTTACTGAAATGATTGAAATTGCTTTGGGACTAATTTAGTCCCTTTTGATTATTTTTTTCAATTTTGTTTATAATAAGTATGAGGTGACTTTATGAAAATTAAAGAAACAAAATTTTCAGGCATGAAAGTTTTTTTTATCCCAACAACAAAATTTAAAGGCATAACAGTTAGTGTCCGCTTGAACCGGAAAAATTTTGAAAAAGAGATTGAAAAGCGTTCTCTCTTACCTTTTCTTCTTCATAGTGGATCAGAAAAATATCCATTACGCAAACTTTTAGCGCGTCATTTAAAAGAAATTAATGCCACAGATTTTTTTATTAATTCTTCTCGCATTGGCCTTATAAATAGTATTAATATCTCTTTAACTTTACCTCATCACGATTTTATTAAATTAAATGATATTTATGAGAATTGTTTTGCTGCTTTAAATCAATTTATATTTCATCCTAATGTTAGTGATAATAAATTTAGTGATGAAATATTAAATGAAAATAAAAGATTATTAATTGAAAAAATTGAAGCAACTTATAATAATAAAACTAAATATTCGATGCAAAGGTTATATGAAATAATGTATCAAGGTGAAATTCCTTTTTTAACTAAAGAAAGTATTGAAAAAATTAAAAATATTACTGGCGAAGAAATGTATGATTATTGGCAAGATGTAATAAAAAATGATAGTGTAGAAGTTTATGTAATTGGAGATGTTTTAGAAACCGAATTTATAAAATTAATCAAAAAATATTTACCATTCAAAAATAATTTAAAGGAACTTGAAGGAATATATAAAAATAAAAAGAAAATAGAAAAAGTAAAAGAAATTTCAGAGACACAAAACGTTAGCCAAGCAAAATTAAATATAGGTTATCGTAGTAATGTTAACATAGATGATGAAGAATTTTTTGCAATGAATGTATTTAATGCTATTTTTGGTGGTATTCCTAACTCAGTATTATTTACTAATATTCGTGAAAAAAAATCTTATTGTTATAGTATTTACAGTAAATACGATGCTTTAGTTGGAAATTTAATTGTTCATACTGGAATTGATCCTGATAAAAAAGATAAAGTAATAGAGGTAGTTGACGAAGAACTTGAAAAAATTATAAATGGTGATTTTTCAAGTGAACTATTGGAACAAGCAAAACTTGCAATAATTAACTCATTAAAATCAAGTCTTGATACATATCAAGGACCAATTAATTACTATTTTCGATGGTCAGTTGCTCATAAATTTATAAATCCAGATGAGTATATTAAAAAAATAAATGATGTTACTTTTGAGAATGTAAGAGGTGTAGCAAAAAAACTTATAAAGGATTCCGTCTTTTTTCTAACTGGGGGTGAATCGTAATGGAGCGCCTTGAATATAAGAACTTAGGAGAAACTTTATATTATGAGAAACTTTTTAATGGTTTAGAAGTATTTTTAATGCCAAAGAAAAATTTTAATTCAACTTATGCTATTTTTACGACAAAATTTGGTTCAGTAGATAATAGTTTTAATTTAGAAGATGAAGAAATAATAAAAGTTCCAGAAGGAATAGCTCACTTCCTTGAACATAAATTATTTGAAAAAAAAGACCGTGATGTTTTCTTTGATTTTGCAGAAAATGGAGCAAATGCAAATGCTTTCACATCTTTTGGTCAAACATCATATTTGTTTACTTGTACTGAAAATTTAGAAAAAAACTTAGAAATACTTTTAGACTTTGTTCAAGAACCTTATTTTACTGATGAAAACGTAGAAAAAGAAAAAGGAATAATTGCCCAAGAAATAAAAATGTATAATGATAGCCCAGAAGCACAACTTTTTTATGGTTTGCTTGAAAATCTATATATAAATAATCCAATTCATATTCCAATTTTGGGAACTATTGAGTCAATCAACAAAATTAATAAGGATTTGCTTTTAAAATGTTATAAGAAGTTTTATAATCCACAAAATATGATGCTTTTTGTGGCAGGAAATTTTAATCCAGAACAAATTATGAAATTAATTATAAAAAATCAGTCACAAAAAGAATTAAGAAAAGAAAATGTTGAAATTAAAAGAGAAAGAATAAATGAACCAAACAAAGTAAGAAATGTGCATAAAGAAAAAGAAATGGATGTAAATATTCCAATGGCGGGAGTTGCAGTAAAAATATTTGGTGATGAAAAGAAAACTTTTTATCAAAAAGTTATTATTAATCTTGTTTTAAGTTCTCTATTGTCTATTAGTACTGATAATTATGAGAGACTTTTAAAAGAAGAAATAATTAATGATACGTTTAGTTTTGACTATTTAATAAATCGTGATACAGGAGTAATTATTATTGATGGTAATACTCTTAAACCAGAAGAATTTATTAAAAATGTAAAAAGTATTTTAAAAAATTATAGAAAAATTACAGAAGAAGAATTTATGCGAGAAAAACAGGCAATGATTACACAAAATCTACTTTTATTTGATAATATTGAAACAGTAGCAAATCTTTTTACGAGAAAATATTTATCAGGAATTAATATTTTTGAAGAAATAGATATTGTAAAAGATTTAACTTATGATGAAGTAATAAGTGAATTTGCAAAATTATTTAAAGAAGAAAATATGACAAGTTTTATTATTAAGCCAAAAGCATAAACTTAAAAAATGGACATTAAAATATGTCCATTTTTTAAATTCTGTAAGGCAAAACTTCAATTTTTGCAATATTTTTAATTCAATTTTTTAAAGTTTGCTATTTGCAAAATTGTTTTAAAGTTTTTATTATTATTGCGAAAGGGAGGGAAAATATGTTAAATCAAGCTGTACTTGTAGGAAGATTAGTAAGAGATCCTGAACTAAGGGAAACGGAAAGTGGGAAAAAAGTTACAAATATTACTTTAGCAGTAACAAGATCATTTAAAAATCTGGAAGGAGAATATGAAACAGATTTTATTGACTGTGTACTTTGGAAAGGAATTGCTGAATCGACCGTTGAATACTGCAAAAAAGGAGATATTATTGGGATTAAAGGAAGAATCCAGTCTAGGGTCTTTGAAGATGGTGAAAATAATAAAAAATATACAACTGAAGTAGTTGCGGAAAAGGTTACATTTCTAAGTAGTGGTAAAAAATAATTTCCGAAAAGGAAATTATTTTTTTGTGTTATAATAATTTTATATAAAGGAGTAGATTAAGGTGGATATATTAATAAATACACTTATATTTTTATTAATTTTAATACTAGTTTTGATAATCTTAATTTTAGCTTCATTTAAGATATATAAGAAATTACCAATTAAAAAACGTCAAAAATATATTAGTTTTTTAGCAAAAATAGCTTTAAAACTATTTCGTATTGAACTTGACATTCAAGGTTTAGAAAATTTACCTCGTGATGGTGGGTATTTAATTACACCAAATCATCAAAGTAATTTTGATGTAATATTTTTTCAAGTTTTTGGTGTGCTTTCTGGTTTTCTTGCCAAAATAGAATTGAAAAAAATATTTTTTATTCGTGATCTTGTTAAAATTACTGAAAGTGAATTTATTAACAGAAAAAGCATTAGGGAAAGTGTTAAAGTAATTGATGTTGCATCTAAAAAAATTAAAAATGGAAAAGTAATGGTTGTTTTTCCTGAAGGAACAAGAAGTAAAACAGGTAAGTTATTAGAGTTTAAATTAGGTGCATTTCGTCTTGCAACAAAAGTTGATGCTCCAATTATTCCAGTTACAATAATTGGTGCAAAGGATATTAAAAATAGATTTCCGCGAAAGACAAAAGTTACAATTATTTTTGACAAACCAATTACTAAAGAAGAATATCAAAATCTTGGAAGTAATGATCTAGCACTTAAAATAAGAGAAATAATTGAAAATAACTTAAAAAAATTCTAGGAGGGTAAACTAGAATTTTTTTATTATTTTAAAATCTTCATAAAAAATATCATCTGGCGTTGTGTTAAAAATGGATGCTATTTTAAAAGCTATTTCATAGGAAAGCTTTCGATTATTATTTTCAATCTGCCAATAATAAGTTTTACTAATTTTTAATTTTTTTGCCATATCATCAAGTGTGTAGCCATAATTTTTACGGAGGTGTTTAAGTTTAACATAACACATTATATTCACCTCTAATAATATTATAGGTAAACCAGAAGTTAACTTCAAGCAAAAAGTTCCTTATTAGTTAACTTTTGCCAAATTTACTCTTTGTTAACTTACAATAAAAATGTAGTTAATAAAGGGTGATACTGATGGAAGTGTTTCGAAAAAGACTAAAGGAACTTCGTAAAAAACATGGTTTAACTCAAAATAAATTAGGAAATCTTGTAAATGTAACAAAAGTATCAATTTCAGGATATGAGAATGGTAATCGAACTCCAAATATTGAAACCTTAATTGATATTGCAGATGCTTTAGGAGTTACTATAGATTATTTATTGGGAAGGGAAATTAATTTAGTTTCTGAAGATTCAGAAGAATATAAAATAAAAGTTTCTGATGTTGATTTAAAAATTTTACAAGAAATAAAAAAATACCCAAATTTGTATAATAATTTAGTAAATAATTTAGAAAACACTGTAAAATTAATTGATAAAAAATTAAAAAAATGATACCTAGGGGTATCTTTTTTTATGGTATAATATAAAAGGAAAGAGGTAATGATTATGAGAATGGTTGATATTATTGAAAAAAAACGTGATGGGGAAACTTTGACTTCTGAAGAAATTGAATATGTTATTCAAAATTATACCTCTGATGAGATACCAGATTATCAAATGAGTGCACTTCTTATGGCAATATATTATAACGGAATGAGTAAAGAAGAATGTATTAAATTAACAGAAGAAATTTTAAATAGTGGAAAAACAATTGATTTAAGTAAAATAAAAGGAATTAGAGTAGATAAACATTCAACAGGTGGAGTTGGTGATAAAGTAACACTTGTTCTTGGACCACTTGTTGCAAGCACGGGGCTTTCATTTACCAAAATGAGTGGTAGAGGTCTTGGTTATACTGGAGGAACAATTGATAAACTTGAATCAATTGATGGTTTTAAAACAAATATAAGTTTAGAAAATTTTTATAAACAGGTAAATGATATAAAAATTGCAATTATTGGTCAGACAGAAGATCTTGCTCCTGCTGATAAAAAAATATATGCTCTAAGAGATGTAACAGGAACTGTTGACTCAATTCCTCTTATTGCATCAAGTATAATGGCAAAAAAACTTGCAGGTGGTGCAGATAAGATAGTACTTGATGTAAAAGTTGGACATGGTGCATTTATGAAAAATAAAATTGATGCAACAATTCTTGCAAATACCATGGTTGAAATTGGGAAAAATCTAGGTAAAGAAACGGTTGCTTATATTACTGATATGAATGAACCATTAGGATATGCTGTGGGAAATATTTTAGAGGTAAAAGAAGCAATTGATATTTTAAAAGGTAAAGGTCCAAAAGATGTTTTAGAGGTGTCTCTTGCTCTTGCTTCTGAAATGCTTGTTTTAGGTAAAATTGCTCCAAATCAAAAGGAAGCAAGAAAAATTTTAAAAGAAAAGCTTGAAAGTGAAGAGGCTTTTAAAAAGTTTAGAGAATTTGTAAAATATCAAGGTGGCAATGTAAAGTGGATTGATAATCCAGATTTAATTCCAAAAGCAAAAAGAATAATTCCAGTGTACTTAAATAAAGAGGGGTATGTAGCATCCCTAAATGCCTTAAATATTGGTAAAGCAGCTAGAATTTTAGGAGCAGGTAGAAATAAAAAAGAAGATGATATTGATCCACTTGTTGGAGTCGTTTTAAATTGCAAGGTAGGGGATAGAGTAACAAAAGATACACCAGTTGCTTATCTTCATGTAAATGATATTAAATGTGAAGAAGCTCTAAAACTTGTAACATATGCATATAAAATTACGAGAAAACGTGCAAAACCTTTAAAAATAATTCACGGAGTAGTTAGATAAATACGGCAAAAGCCGTATTTTTTTATTTGAGAAAGATTTTTAAAGATTTTAAAGAAAAATAAAATAGGAGGTGAAAAAATGAATGTAAAAAAAGTATTAAAAATTTTGTTACTATTATTTGTTTTATTAAAACCAATAAAAGTACAAGCAGAAAGTAGTGTTTATTATACCGAATGGAGTAATTTTAGTGATTGGAGTGAAGAAAAAGTAATACCAAGTGAGCTTGTTAATGTTCAAAGTATTATAAAATGGAAGTGGTATAAAGAACAGATTAATTATACAAATGATTACTATTATAATGGGAAAAATCCAAAAGAATATCCTTATCGTTTGGATGATGATTTTATTTGGGGAGAATTTAGTTCTTGGCAAAAAAAAGAGATTTTAAAAAATGAGTTTAATGAAATAGATACTCGAAATGTTTATAAATATCGAAACATGAAAAAAGTAAGATATATTTATATTACTGATGTTCGAGGCTCATATAATGCTTTAAGAATTCCCGAAATAAATATTTATGTAAATAATAAAAAAATAAATTATAGTGTAAGTTGTACTAAATGTAATCCTGAGTTTAAAGACTTTATAAACAATAATAATGCAGAGGAAAACATGTCTTTTTTAGAAAATGATGGCACAATATTAATTGATTTGAAAGCATTTTATAATATTGATGAAATAAAAATAAAAATTTATTTATATGATAAAGGAACTGCAACTAAAAAATACACTCTTAATTTTTTAGATTCTAACTCTTTAGACTCTGGAATTTATGCCCAAATAAAAGGAAACTATCAATTTATGAGCAACTATTATTCAGAATATAGTTTTACTCACGAAGTAAAAGCAGAAAATTTAGTAAATCCAAAATGGGAACCATGGAAAGAATCCCTTGAGAAAGTAACATCATCATTAATAAGAGAAGTAAAAATTGAAAAAGAGTATCGTGTGCGCGAAAAAATGTTTAAGTATTACAATATTGAAAAAATTTATTTAGACACTTATGAAAATGATGTGCTTGCTCCATATATAAAAGATGAGACGACTAAAAAAGTTTTCTATCGTTTTCGTACAAGAGATAAAATTGAAGTTAAAAATGAAATAAAAATATATTGGGGAGATAAGTTTAATATTTATGATTATGTTAAAAGTACAAATCCTAAAAATAGTATTAAGATAAAAGAAGAAGTTGATACTAAAAAAATAGGAATTCAACCAATAAGTATTTTAATTGATAAGCTTAAAATAAATTTAACTTTAAAAGTATTACCAAAAGAAGTAAATGTTCCTAATATGATAGGTTGGAAAAAAGAAGAAGTTCAAAGTTGGGCATTTCAAAATAGGGTTAATCCTAAATTTCAAATAATAGAAAGCATTGAACCCAAAGATACAGTAATTGACGTTAATAAGCAAAAGCTAAATACAGGTGAAACTTTTGAAGTTCTTTTATCGAAAGGAAATTTTACTATACCGAATATTTATGAGTGGTCTAAAGAAGAAATAAATACATGGGCAAAAAAACAGGGAATAAATGTTAAATATAAAATAGTAGAGAGTTTAGAAGAGAAAAATAAAGTGCTTTCTTATGATGAAAAAGTTCTTAATAAAAATGATGTTTTAGAAGTAATCATTTCAAGTGGAAAAATAAAAATCCCAAAATTTGAAAAATATTCTGATTTGGAAAAATGGTTACAAAACAAAAATGTTAAAACTCAACTTCTTTATAAATATTTAGAAAAAGTTCCTAAAGGAAAAATAATTAATATCTTTCCCTCTGAAATAAGAAAAAACGACACTTTAACGGTTACTGTTTCGCTTGGAGAAAACAACTTACTTAAAAATACAAGCAAGAAATCAACAGAAAAAGAAACCCTAAAAGAAAGTAACATTCAAAATGAAAAGAATAATAATTCACAACATTTATTGATTAAATTGTCACTATTTTTTGGAGTTATAATTATTGGTGGCTATATTTATGGTAGAAAAATATGATTCATTTTTACAATTTTTTAAGCATAACATTTATTGAGGTGTTATGTATGAAAAGGAAAATGTTTATTTTGGTGTTAATTCTTTTAATGATGCCGCTTCCAGTAAAAGGAGAAACGCTTGATTTAACACCAAAATCAGAAAGTGCAATTTTAATGGAAGTAACAACGGGTGAAATTCTTTACCAAAAGGATCCTCATAAAAGACTTGCACCAGCATCAATGACAAAAATAATGAGTATGATGTTAATTTTAGAAGATATTAAATCTGGTGGACTTACTTGGGATGAAAAAATTCAGGTAAGTGCAAATGCTGCTTCTTTTGGTGGAAGTCAAATTTACCTTGAACCAGGTGAAATAATGAGTGTTGAGGATTTATTTAAAGCAGTTGCAATTGCTAGTGCTAATGATGCCACAGTTGCTTTAGCAGAACGAGTAGCTGGAACAGAAGAGGAATTTGTTAAACAAATGAATAAAAAAGTAAAGGAATTAGGTTTAAAAAATACTAACTTTGTAAATTCATCAGGTCTTGATGAAGAAAACCATTATTCATCTGCTTATGATCTTGCAGTAATGGCAAGGGAATTAGTATTAAAATATCCAGAGGTTTTAAAATACACATCAATCTATGAAGATTATTTAAGACAAGATACAGATGAAAAATTTTGGCTTGTAAATACAAATAACTTAGTTCGTTTCTATGAAGGGGTAGACGGGATAAAAACCGGACATACAACAAAATCAAAATATTGTTTAACTGCAACTGCAAAAAGGAATAACTTACGTGTTATATCAGTAGTAATGGGAATTGCTGATAAAAGTTATCGTAATTATGAAACAACGAAACTTTTAGATTATGCTTTTCAGCAATATGAAGTTGAAAAAACTTTATCAAAAGGGCAAGTGTTAAAGGAAATTTTTGTTGCAAAAGCTAAAAAAACAACAGTTAAAGCAGTACTAGAAGATGATTTATACATTTTAAATCAAAAAGGAAAACCAAAAAGAAATGTAACTTATAAATTAGAAATTGATAAAATTACTGTTCCTTTAAAAGCAGGAGCAAGAATAGGTACTTTAAATGTTATAGATAATAATAAAGTATTGCTTTCAGTACCAGTAATTACCTTAGAAAAAATAGAAAAGGCAAATATTTGGGATTTATTTAACCGCTACTTAGTAGAAATGTTAACAGGTAAAATACCCTCTTAGAGGGTATTTTATATTAAAGATATTAATTGAATCTTCCTTATAAAAGTGTTAAAATTACCATAGGAGTGGTTTTAATGATTGGGAAGATATTGACAATTAAAGATTCAATTGTTGAAATAGAGTTAAATTTTGATTTAAATCGTGCCAAAAGTTTAATTAATGTTTTTATTATTTTTGAAGAAGCAGAATCACAAATTATTGGTGAAATTCAAGATGTTTTTAAAAAAGGAGATAAAAGTTATGCCTATGCTTCCTTTGTAGGTGAGTTTTCTGATGACCGTTTTAAATTTGGAACATCTGTTAATCCGTCTTTTGCAGCAACTGTTAGGTTTGCTAAAAAGTCAGAAGTGAAATTAATTTTAGGATCTAATTTATATGACAAGAGAAAACAACTTGAACTTGGTACATCACCAATTTTTGGTTTACCAATATATTTAAGAGTAAATGATTTTTTAAGTAATCACTTTGCTATTTTTGGTAATACAGGTAGTGGTAAATCAAATGCAGTAGCAAGAATTCTCCAAAATGTATTTTCTAAAACAGAGGGTGTACCATACAATGCTAATATCTTTATTTTTGATGCTTATGGTGAATATCACCAAGCTTTTAGTGAGCTTTCAAAAATTAATCCAGAATTAAATTTTAAATCTTATACAACTGCTGATACAACAGATACTGATCGATTAATTAAAATTCCGGTATGGCTTTTAGATGTTGATGATTGGGCATTACTTTTGGGTGTTGACCGCCATATTCAACTTCCAATCTTAGAAAAAGCACTTAATCTAGTAAAAGTCTTTAAATTGGGTAGTAAGGAAGCAAATGATTTAAAAAATCACATTTTAGCAAAAGCAATAATGACAATTTTAACTAATTCAGGTTCATCTTCAACGGCACGTGATCGAGTGTTTTCAGTATTAGTTAATTTTAATACAGAAGAAATTAATTTAGAAGCAAAAATTGTACAGCCAGGTGTCATTAGGACTTTAAAACAATGCTTTTTAATTGATGAACATGGAAAACTTAGAGAGATGGAGTTAATTACTAAGTTTTTTAGTCAATTTATTAAAGAAGAGTTTGATTTAAATTATGTTGATAAATTGGTAAAATATGATTTGCAGGATTTCAAAAAAGCTTTAGATTTTGCAATTATTTCTGAAGGTGAATTAAGTAGTGATAGTGTTTATGATTACACAAATGTTTTAAAAGTTCGACTTGATTCAATAATTAATGGTTCATATAATGACTATTTTGGAGAAACTGAATATAATTCATTAGAGGAATACATAAAATCCCTTGTTTTAATTGAAGGAGAAAAGAAGGCGCAAATTATTAACTTTAATATTCATGGTGTTGATGATAGGTTTGCAAAAGTTATTACAAAAATATATTCAAAAATGTTTTTTAATTATACAAAATCATTAAAAGATAGAACATCATTTCCAATTCATATTATTTTGGAAGAAGCACATCGCTATGCTCAAAAAGATACTGATATTGAGATTTTAGGTTATAACATATTTGAAAGGATTTCTAAAGAAGGAAGAAAATACGGAATTATCTTAGGACTTGTCTCACAACGCCCATCTGAAGTAAGTGAAACAATTGTTTCACAATGTTCAAATGTCATATTATTTAGAATAAACCACCCACGTGATTTAGCTTATATGCGAGAGATGGTCCCAAATATTACAACAGCAATTCTTGATAAGCTAACTTACTTACAAGTTGGAACTTGCATCGCTTTTGGAACGGCGGTAAATTTACCAGTTATGGTTAATATTGAACGTCCAGTACCTGACCCATATAGCTCAAGTGCTGATATTGCAAATGTTTGGTACCAAAATAAAATAATAGGAGGTTAAAAATGAACGGAACTTTAAGAATAATAAAAGGAATTGTATTTATTGCGTTTGGTCTTTATGGATTATTTTTCAATCCAGATATGGGACCTCAATTTATTATCATTTTTATTAGTTTATTAATTATGAGTCAAGCAATTGAAAAATTAATAATTAATTACAAAATGAAAGATTTTAGTGAAAAGCTTTGGGTTACAATAACAGATAATATAATTTCTATTTTAATTGCTGTTTCTTTGTTGTATTTAGTTGGAACAGATAATATTAATTTATTAGTACAAATTATTGGTAGTTGGTTAATTTTGAAATCAATAATAGGTTTTTTTACTACTAACAAAATTATGGGTGATATCAAAAAATATTATAATTTATTTATTCTTGTTATTGGTTTAGTTTTAATATTTATTCCTGATTTAATTACAAGTATTTCAAACTTACTAATTATGTTAGCAATAATTATTGTTGGATTTTTCAATATTTATATTGGCCATACTCTTAACAAGCTTTTTAAGGGTGCCACCGACTTGAGAGAGAGAATGCAAATTATATCAAGAATGAATATTTTTAAATAAGAAAATGGACTAAAAGTCCATTTTTTTTATACAAAAAAACTTCTTTTGTCGAAAATAAACCATTTTAAAAAAACTATGATAAAGTAGTTTCCGAAGGGGGAATAAAATGGATATAGACATGGAGTTTCGGAAGGGAATTTTATTTGTAAGAATTCGCGGGGAATTAGATGATCACAGTGCTGGAAAATTTCGCAAAAAAGTTGCACCACTTATTGATGAGTACGGAATAAAGTTTTTAGTTTTAAACTTTCGAGAAGTTAACTTTATGGACAGCAGTGGGCTTGGAGTAATTTTGGGTAGATATAAACAAGTTGAAAGTAGGGGCGGGAAAATTGTTGTTTGTGGCTTAAACGCGCATTTAAGAAATTTATTTTCTATGAGTGGCTTGTTTGATTTGGTTTGTGAAGCAGATTCAGAAATTATGGCGATAGAGTTAATGGGGGTTTAATATGGAAAATAAAATAAAAATTATTTTTGATGCAAAAAGTGAAAATGAATTATTTGCGCGAATGGCTGTTAGTAGTTTTATTGCCCCTTTAAATCCAACTGTTGATGAAATTTTAGAAATTAAAACAATTATCTCAGAAGCTGTAACAAATGCAATTATTCATGGGTATAAAGAAGACCCTGAAAAACAAGTAATTTTAGAAGTTAGTATAAAAGATAAAAGTGTTAAAATCGTTGTAAAAGATGAAGGCTGTGGAATTGAAAACATTGAACTTGCAAGACAACCAATGTATACATCAAAGCCTGATAAAGAAAGGTCAGGAATGGGATTTACAATTATTGAAACTTTTTCTGATGATTTAAAAATAAATAGTTCAAATAAAGGAACAGAACTTATAATTACCAAAAATTTAAAATTAGCTGAGGTTTTAGAAAATGTCTAAACAAAATGTAGATAAATTAGTAGAGAGGGCTAAGAATAATGAAAAAGAAGCTTTAGCTGAGCTAATTAAAAGTAATGAGGGTTTAATTTATTCTATTATTAATAGGTTTCGAACCTGTTATAATGAGGATGATTTGTATCAAGTTGCTGTTATAGGGTTTATTAAAGCTGTAAAAAATTATGATAAAGCACATGGAGCAAAACTTACAACCTATGCTTTTCCTATAATTTTAGGTGAAGTAAGACAATACCTAAGAAATGAAAGACTTGTAAAATATAATAGAAATATTATTGCAATTGCTCAAAAAATAGAAGAAGCAACAGAAATTCTTACTCAAAAATATATGAGAACTCCAACTATAAATGAAATAACTAATTATCTTGGAGTTTCAAAGAGTGAAATTTTGGATGCACTTGAATCAAAAGAATATATTTTAAGTATGGATCAAGCATATGATAATGAGACTAATACACTTCACAATACAATTTTAGATGAGAGTGCAAAACGTGAATTTGAAAAACTAGAGCTGACTGAAGAATTAGAAAAGCTTGACCCAACTGAAAAATTATTAATTAAAATGAGATATAATTTAGAACAAACTCAGGTTGAGGTTGCAAAAAGACTCGGAATTTCACAAGTAAAAGTATCAAGAATGGAAAACAAAGTAATAAATGATTTACGAAAAAGATTACAAATTGTGTAATCTTTTTTGTATTTTTAAAGATATTTTTTACATACTAACAATTGAGGAGTGATTATGTGAAAAAAGAAAGTTATAAAGATTATGTAAAAACTTTTTATCCCCCCAAAAAGATGGGAACAAAAGTATTTAGAGCATTTATTGTAGGTGGTTTAATTGGTGTTTTTGCTGAATTTCTTATTCAATTTTATAGCAAAGTTTTAAATATTTCAGCAAAAGCAGCATCAACTCCAATGATTGTTACTCTCATTGCTCTTGCAAGTTTTTTAACTGGTTTTGGTGTTTTTGATAAAATTGGGCAGTGGGCAGGAGCAGGAACAATTATTCCCATTACCGGGTTTGCAAATTCTATGACAAGTGCAGCTTTAGAACATAAACGAGAAGGTTTAGTTTACGGAATTGGTACAAATATGTTTAAGCTAGCAGGAACAGTAATTGTTTATGGAGTAGTAAGTGCATATATTTTTGGAATAATTAGATACTTTGTGATGGGAGGATAAAATGAAACAAGGAGAGCAAACAATAACATTTAAAAATGGTGTTTATATAAATGAAGCTACAACTATAGCAGGTCCAATGGAGAGTGAGGGACCACTTGGTAAATATTTTGATAAAACTTTTAGTGATGTATATTGCGAAGAGAAAAACTATGAACTTGCTGAAAGAAAATTATTAAAAGAAAGTATTATTAAAGTTTTAAGTAAAACTAATCTTACAAAATTTGATATTGATCTTTTTGTCTCAGGGGATTTATTAAACCAAAATGTAAGTTCTAATTATGTTGCTCGTGAATTTGGGTTTCCTTTTCTAGGGGTTTATGCAGCTTGTGCAAATATCGTGGAAAGTTTAATTATTGGAGGTATTTTAGTTAATAGTAAAAATGCAAATAATGTAATTTGTTCAACAGTATCCCACAATTCTACAGCTGAACGTCAATATCGTTATCCTAATGAATATGGAGGACAAAAACCACAGACAGCAACCTTTACTGCAACAGGTGCTGCATCAGTTCTTTTATCTAAGAAAAAAGCAAAAATTAAGCTTGAATCAGTAACAATAGGAAAAGTAATTGATATGGGAATGAATAATCCCTTTGATTTAGGAGGTGCTATGGCACCTGCTGCAGCAGATACTATTAATCAACATTTAACAGACACAAACAGAACACCTGATTATTATGATTTAATTGTAACAGGAGATTTAAGTGATATTGGAAGTAAAGTTTTGGTTGATTATTTAAAAAAGGAATATAAATTGGATATTTCTAAAAATTATAATGATTGTGGACTAATGCTTTATGATTTGAAAAACCAAGAAGTATTTTCTGGGGGTAGTGGTTCAGCTTGTGTTGCTTTAGTTACTTTTGGGTTTTTGAAAAATAGATTAGAAACAGGGAAATTAAAAAGAATTCTTTTAGTTGCAACAGGGGCTCTCTTTAGTCCCACTATGATTCAACAAAAAGAAACTATTCCTTGTATTGCTCATGCAGTAAGTTTGGAGGCGATATAATGGATTATATAAATGCTTTTTTAGTAGCTGGAATTACTTGTGTTATTGGACAATTAATTTTGGAAAATACACTTCTTACGCCTGGACATGTTACAAGTTTATTTGTTGTTTTAGGTGCTGGTCTTGATATTTTTGGTATTTATGACAGAATTGTTGAGTTTGGTGGTGGAGGAGCCCTTGTTCCAATTACAAGTTTTGGTCACTCCTTGATTCATAGTGCCTTAGATCACACTGATCAATATGGTTTTTTTGGGATTGCTATGAAAATGTTTGACCTTACAACAGCAGGAATAACCAGTGCCATCTTCTTTGCTTTTTTAGTTGCAATTTTATTTAAACCAAAATCATAAAAAAGCCACTTTATAAGTGGCTTTTTTATGTTATAATAATTACGAGGTGTTAACTTGTGGAATATAATGTTAAAATTAATGAATTTGAAGGACCGCTTGATTTACTGTTACATTTAATAAAAGAAGCAAAAATGAGTATCTGGGATATTTCAATTAGTGAAATAACAGACCAGTACTTAAATTATATAAGAGCAATGGAAGAGTTAGAGCTTGAAATTGCATCAGAATACTTAACAATGGCAGCTGAACTTATTTATATTAAATCAAGACTCTTACTTCCAAATGAAAAGTTAGAAACATCTGATGAATATGAAGAAGATCCAAAAGAAGAATTGATAAGAAGGTTGCTTGAATATAAAAAATATAAAGAAGCAACAACAAAATTTAGAAAATTAAGTGAAAACAGACAACTATATTACACAAGACCACAGGGTGATTTAACACCTTATATGAAAGATATACCACCACTTTCTAGTGATATTAGTATTTATGATTTAATGAGTGCATTTCAAAAATTAATGAGAAGAAAGGCATTAATGAGGCCACTTGAAACAACTGTTACAAAAATAGGTATAACTGTAGAAGAAAGAATGAAAGAAATAAAAAATAGGCTTATTAAAGATAAAAAAGTAAATTTTTCAGATTTGTTTGAAATATTAACAAAAGATTATATTATTACAACATTTTTATCAATTTTAGAACTTGCAAAAAACAATGTTATTGAACTTCGTCAAAACAAAAATTTTGATGACATTTTAATTAACTTAAAAGAAGGTGAAGTAAATGGATAATCTAAAAGCAGTATTAGAAGGAATTTTATTTTTAGTTGGAGAAGAAGGAATTTCTCTTGCTGGAATTAGACATGTTTTAGAAACAGATGAGACAACAACTAAAGAATTAATTAATAAATTAAAAGAAGAATATGAAAGTGAAAATAGAGGGGTACAACTTGTTTATTTGGGAAACAAGTATAAACTTACTACAAAACCAGGACACTCAAAATATTATGAAAGGTTAATTGACAGTCCAAACACTAATATTTTAAGTCAAGCAGCATTAGAAACCCTAATCATAATTGCTTATAACGGACCAATTACAAGATCACAAATTGAAGAAATTAGAGGAGTTAATTCAGATGGAATTGTAGTTAAATTACTTGCAAGAGGTTTAATCAAAGAAGTAGGACGAGCAGATACACCAGGAAGACCAACACTTTATAGTGTTACTGATGAATTCTTAGATCACTTTAATTTATCATCAATTGATGACTTACCAAAACTAGAAGAATTTACTGAAGAAGAAATTCGTGATGAAGTAGATTTATTTATGTCAAAGTATCAAGAGAAGAATAATGATAATGATTTAGAAAATGAATAATTATATCTTGTAGTAATGCTAATAATTTGATATTATTATTTTGCATTACTTGCCAGTGTGGTGGAATTGGTAGACGCGTCGGACTCAAAATCCGATGAGGTAATACTCGTGAGGGTTCGAGTCCCTCCACTGGCACCATAATTAAAATAAAATAAAAACCTACTAATGTTCGTATTAGTAGTTTTTTTATAGGTTGAGAACTTGGATTTAATACCATATAATGAAAAGGTATAACATATTTATGTGATAGGTGAGAAAATGAAACAGATATTTAAAATATTAAGTAAATCAGCATTTCCAATCTTAGTTGTAATAACGTTTTTATTTGTACAAGCAATGCTTGACTTACAATTGCCAGATTATACAGCAAGAATTGTTAATGTTGGAATTCAACAGGGTGGAATTGAAGACTCGGTTCCCAAAGCTATTAGAAAAGAAGAATTAGAAAAAATCCTTTTATTTACTCAGGATGATGAGTCTATCTTAAAGAATTATTTATTAATAAAAAAAGGTGATCAAGATTATCTAAAAGATTATCCTATTTTGGAAACGAATGATTTATATCTTTTAAAGGATATTAGTGAGAAAGAAAGAACAGAACTAAATGAAAAAATTGAGTATCAAATATATTTAGTTAACATGTTTTCATCTAATGATGTTAGTTTTCTTTTGTTGCTTGAGAGTTTTGGTATTCCAAAGATTCCGGAGGGCATGACTCTTTTAGATGTATTTAAGTTAATGGGACAAGAGGAATTAAATGAAATCTTAACTCGAATTTATGAAAAGATGGAAAATCTTGAACCACAATTAGTGAAGCAAGTTTCGATCTCTTATTTAAAGAATGAGTATCAAGTCATAGGAATTGATACAAATGGATTGCAACTAAATTATATTATTACAACAGGTTTGAAAATGTTAGGAATTACTTTTCTGATTATGGTGGTCGCAATTACTATTTCATATTTAGCAGCAAGAGTGGCAGCTCGTTTTAGTCGGGATCTGCGAAGCAAAATTGTGAGTAAAGTAATGAGTTTTTCAAATCAAGAGTTAGAACATTTCTCAATTGCTTCACTTATCACAAGATGTACAAATGATATTCAACAAATACAAATGTTAATTGTAATGTCACTTAGAATGGTAATTTATGCACCGATTATTGGTATTGGGGCCTATACCAAGGTAAGTGGTAATTCAATGTCATGGGTAATTGGGGTTGGAGTGCTTGCAATTTTGATTTTAGTAATTACATTGTTAGTTGTTGCTCTTCCAAAGTTTCAAATTGTTCAAAATCAAATTGATAAATTAAACTTAATAACAAGAGAAATATTAACGGGAATACCTGTAATTCGTGCCTTCTCTAATCAAAAATTTGAAGAAAAAAGATTTGATGAAGCTAATCATAATTTAATGAAAACTAATCTCTTTGTAAATCGTGTGATGACATTTATGATGCCAATGATGACATTCATTATGAATGCAACTAGTATTTTAATTATTTGGGTGGGAGCAAGTAGAATTGATGCTGGTACGATGCAAGTAGGTAGTTTAATTGCTTTCATTTCTTATACAATGCAAATCATAATGGCATTCTTAATGTTTTCAGCTATGTCAGTGATTTTACCGAGATCTTGGGTTTCGATGAAAAGAATTGCAGAAGTATTAAATACGGATTTATCAATTAAGGAAAAAGAAAAAGTAAAGAAAAATGTAATTAAAGAAGGAATAATTGAATTTAAAAATGTATCATTTAAATATCCTGGAGCAGAAGAAAATGTTTTAGAGAATATTTCTTTTAAAGCAGGTAATGGGACAACCGCAATTATTGGTTCAACTGGGTCAGGTAAATCAACATTAATTAATTTAATACCACGTTTTTATGATGTAACAAGTGGAGAAATTTTAATTGATGGACTTGATATTAGAGATCTTAAAATTAGTGATTTAAGAGCAAATATTGGTTATGTTCCACAAAGGGGAGTGTTGTTCTCAGGAACAATCAAATCAAATATTTTAATTGGTAATGAAAACATAAATAATGAAGAAATTGATCGTGTTGTAAGTATTGCCCAAGCAACAGAGTTTATTGAGGGTAAAGAAGATAAGTATGAAGCTCAAGTAAGTCAGGGTGGAACTAACTTATCTGGGGGACAAAAACAAAGATTATCAATTGCTAGAGCAATTGCACTTAAACCAAAAATATTTATTTTTGATGATAGTTTTTCAGCTCTTGATTTTAAAACTGATAAAAACTTACGAGCAGCTTTAAATAAAGAAATAAAGGATAGTACAATTTTACTTGTAGCACAAAGAATAAGTACAGTTTTAAATGCTGATCAAATTATCGTATTAGATAATGGGAAAGTAGTGGGAATAGGTACCCACAATGAGTTATTAGAGTCTTGTGAAGTTTATCGTGAAATTGCCTTATCACAGTTATCAGAGGAGGAGTTAGGACATGAAAAATAAAAAAAGTAGTGCTCCCATGCGACCAATGGGTGGTGGGAGATTCTCCTTTGAAAAACCAAAAGATTTTAAAGGAACATTTAAAAAATTAATGAAATACATTTCTCAGTATAAAGTAGGGTTATTAGTTGTAATTATCTTTGCTGTTGGTAGTACTATCTTCTCAATTATCGGACCAAAAATATTGGGGAATGCAACAACCCTTTTATTTGAAGGAGTAATTAGTAAGTACACAGGAGGAGAGGGAATTAATTTTGCAAAAATTGCAACAACTCTTCTTACACTCCTTGGACTTTATATTTTGAGTTTAGTTTTTTCATATATTCAAGGCTACATTATGACTGGTATTTCACAGAAAGTATCGTTTAATCTGCGCAAAGCTTTAAGTGAGAAAATAAATCGTTTACCGATGAGTTATTTTGATCAGAAAACTCATGGGGAAATTCTAACAATTGTAACAAATGATATTGATACTCTAACACAGAGTCTAAATCAAATTGCAACGCAGTTTATCACGTCAGTTGTAACTATTGTTGGAGTAGTTATCATGATGTTTTCAATTAATGTTCCAATGACTTTAATTTCGTTATTAATGATTCCGCTTTCTTTCTTCTTAACAATATTTGTAATTAAAAAATCACAAAAGTATTTTAAAGCCCAACAAGACTACTTAGGATTTGTTAATGGAAAAGTTGAAGAAATGTTTTCGGGACATACAGTTCTTCGAGCATTTAATGCTGAAGAGAAAATGATAAATAGTTTTGAAAAAGACAATAAAGTTCTTTATCAATCAGCTTGGAAAAGTCAATTTTTATCAGGTCTAATGCATCCAATTATGCACTTTGTTGCTAATATAGGGTATGCAATTATTGCAATTTTAGGCGGATATTACGCAATTCAAGGAACGATTACAGTAGGTAATATTCAATCATTTATTCAATACATGAGAAGTTTTACTCATCCAATTGTGCGAATTGCCAATGGTTCGAATATGTTTCAATCAATGATAGCAGCAGCAGAAAGAGTATTTGAATTTTTGGAAGAAAAGGAAATGGAAATAGCAAAAGAAAACATTATTAAAGATGGGATTAAAGGTAATGTTGAATTTCAAAATGTTAGTTTTGGTTATAAAGCAGAAGAACCAATTATCAAAGGTTTAAATATTAAGTTAAAAGCAGGTGAAAAAGTTGCAATTGTTGGACCAACAGGTGCTGGTAAGACAACAATTGTAAAATTACTGATGGGATTCTATCCTGTTAATGAAGGTTCAATCTTAATTGATGGCTATAATGTTAATGATTTAAGTGATGAAGCAAAAAGGGAAATTTTTGGAATGGTCTTACAAGATACGTGGCTATTTACAGGAACAATCATGGAAAATATTCGTTATGGAAATTTAAGAGCAACAGATGAAGAAGTTATTAAGGCAGCAAAAGCGGCATCTGTTCATAACTTTATCAAAACTTTACCTAGCGGTTACAATATGGAGTTAAATGAAGAGTCAGATAATGTTTCAAGTGGGCAAAAACAACTATTAACGATTGCAAGGGCTATTCTTGCTGATCCAAAAATATTAATTTTAGATGAGGCAACAAGTAATGTTGATACCAGAACAGAAGTCTTGATTCAAAAAACGATGGAAGAGTTAATGAAGGGAAGAACTACATTTGTAATTGCCCATCGTCTATCAACAATTAGAAGTGCTGACTTAATCTTAGTAATTGATGAAGGAAAAATTGTTGAGCAAGGCCGTCATGAAGAGTTGCTGGCAAAGAATGGTTTTTATGCAAAACTATATAATTCCCAATTTGAAGATTAAAACAAAAAATATCCACCTTAATAGGTGGATATTTTAATGTTCAATAATTGTTATTTCTTCGATATTTGGTGCTTGAATTGAAGAAAGTTCACCAATTTCTAGTATCCAAGACTCACCATTCTCAGAAAATTTTTGAAGTGTTTCTAATGCTGTTAAATTTACTCCAAAAAAACCTGGTCCATGCGTTTCATATATATGTTGAATTAGTGGTAAGGTAGTTTCTACAAATTCTTTACCTTTATCATATATGTGATGAAAGTCCTCTGGACCACCGTCATAGCCAGGAGTGTAACGCAATGTTGGGAACTGGTTAAATGTATCATCTAGCTCGCAAATTATGTTTTCTAATTTAATTGTACCTTGATCAGTTTTTAATATTACCTCATATTTTTTTCCTACTGTTAAATTTAAATTATTAGAAAATTGAGCCATATAATTAAAAATAAAAAAACCGTCGCTCAGTTTTTCTTCAATTCTAGTGGCAACAATTTCTCTTGATTCACTTAATGAACTCATGCATTCATCTTTTGTGATATTGTTTATTGTTACTTCGCTTTCTAAATATGATTTTGTTGCACAATACCTACCATCATGGATTGCAATAGCAATTTTACCTTCTGGGCTAATTTTAACAATCCCATCTTTTGGTTTCTTACCTGTGTATTTTAAATTTTCTCCTTCAACATTAGAACTCTCTATGCCGTCCTCATAATTAAAGATTATTTCTGTTGCATCTTGTTCTCTAATAATTTCGCGAGGGTATTCATATTTTGCGGCTCTAACTATTCCGTTTGCTACTTTAGCTAAAGATTTTTGTTGTGAATTTTCTATTATTCTCATTGTACTAGGTACTGCAATTGCAAGGATTATCCCCATAATGACAATGACTGCTAAAAGTTCGATTAATGTAAATCCTTTTCCATTTTGCAAAATATCCACTTCCTATCGTAATCCTAATAAAAACAAGTATCTATAAACATGATAACATAATTATCGATTAATGTAAATCCTTTTCCATTTTGCAAAATATCCACTTCCTATCGTAATCCTAATAAAAACAAGTATCTATAAACATGATAACATAATTATTAATTTTAAATGATATTAATACTTTATTATTTTTGATTTATTGAAATTACTTCTTCTTTTAAGTTATTTAATTCTTCATCACTATAAGTTTCAAACTCTATATTCTCTAGTTGTTCAGTACTATAACGATATGCTTGGAGTTTTAATTTTTCTGGTTCTTCAATATAAGTAAACACTTCTTTAATATCTTCTTCTGACTGCATATTTTTATTCACTGTCATTCTGAACTCATAAGGGATATTACTACTTTCAATTAATTTAATCGATTCTTTTATTTTCTCAATATTGATTTTTACATTTGTTGTTAGTTCATATTTAGAGAAAGTATTTTTAATATCCATTGCAATATAATCAATTAAGTTATTACTGATAATTTTATTAACTAAGTTCGGATGTGTGCCGTTTGTATCGAGTTTTACTTTAAAACCTAAAGCTTTTATTTTTTTTATTAGTTCAATTAATTGTTCACCATGAACAGTTGGTTCACCACCAGTAATAACAACAGCATTAAGAAAACCTTTTCTTTCTTTTATCATTTCTAAAACAGTATTTAACTCGTAGATACTGTTTTCTTTATTAACAATTGATTTATTGTGACAATAGGGGCATCGCATATTGCAGCCCCCTAAAAATATAACAAATGATACTTCCCCTGGATAATCAACAAATGATGTTTTAGTTAAACCAAAAATCATTTTCATCACTTCGTTTCTACAACAAATTCTAGGCGATCTTTATATTCTTCTTGTTTTCCTTTATTGAAGTTTTGTACTGGACGATAGAATCCTACAACCCTTGTCCAAACCTCAGTTTCACTACCACATTCTGGACATTTAAATTGTTCACCATTTAAATACCCATGATCTTTACAAATTGAGAAAGTTGGAGTAATTGAAAAATAAGGTAAAGTATAATTTCTAAAGATATTTTTTATTATATTTTTTGTTACAAGGTAATCATCAATCTTTTCTCCAAGATAAGCATGGAATACTGTCCCTCCAGTATATTTTGCTTGTAGTGAATCTTGTAAGTTAAGGGCTTCAAAAAGATCGTCTGTATAGCCAACTGGGAGTTGACTACTATTTGTGTAATATGGTTCTTTATCACCAGCGGTAATAATATCTGGATATTTTTCTTTATCTTTTTTCGCTAGACGATAAGCTGTACTTTCAGCAGGTGTTGCCTCTAAGTTATAAAGATCACCATCTTTTTGGTATTCAGTAATAACCTTACGCATAAAGTCTAAAATATCATTTGCAAACTTTTGACCTTTTTGAGTAGTGATATTTTCTTTATCATTGTAAAAATTCCTAATACACTCATTCATTCCTACAATTCCAATTGTATTAAAGTGATTTTTCCAGTATTCACCAAATCTTTCGTAGACATCACTTAAATAGAAAGCACTGTAAGGATAAAGACCCGTTTGAGTATTTTTTTCAATTAATTTTCTTCTTGCTTCAAGAATCCCCTTAGCAATATCCATTAAAATTCTTAAAGTTTCTTTGAATTCACTTTTTGTTTTATAAAGATAACCTAAGCGTGGTAAGTTAATTGTAACAACCCCAATACTTCCTGTTAATGGGTTGGCACCAAATAGACCGCCACCACGTTTTCTTAGTTCTCTATTATCAAGTCTTAGACGACAACACATACTTCTTGCATCTTCTGGTTTCATATCACTATTAACAAAGTTTGAAAAATAAGGAATACCATATTTGCTAGTCATTTTCATGATGTCATCAACAACTTCATTATCCCAGTCAAAATCTTTGGTAATGTTATAAGTTGGAATTGGGAAGGTAAATACTCTTCCACTTGCATCTCCCTCAACCATTATTTCACAGAAAGCACGGTTAATCATGTTCATTTCTTTTTGGAAATCACCATATTTTTCTTCTTTATATTCACCGCCAATAATAATTGGTTTGTCTTTATATAAAGGTGAAACAGTAATATCCATTGTAATATTTACAAAAGGTGTTTGAAAACCAACTCTTGTTGGAACATTTAGATTAAAAATAAATTCTTGCATTGCTTGTTTAACTTCTTTGTATGAAAGATTATCGTATCTTATAAAAGGTGCAAGAAGGGTATCAAAATTTGATACAGCTTGTGCTCCTGCTGCTTCTCCTTGCAGAGTATAAAAAAAGTTTACAAGTTGTCCTAAAGCAGTTTTAAAGTGTTTTGGTGGTTTACTTTGAATTTTATTTTTAACACCAGTAAATCCTTTTAAAAGTAATGCTTCTAAATCCCATCCACAGCAATAAGTTGAAAGAATTCCTAAATCATGAATATGAAGATCTCCTTCTTCATGGGCTTTTCTTTGCTCTGGTGAGAAAACATAATTTAACCAGAATTCTCTTGTAATATTAGTAACAATATAATTATTTAATCCTTGTAAGGAATAATCTATATTGGAATTTTCCCTAACTTCCCAATCATCTTCTCTGATATAATTTTTAATCATTTTTTCAACAGTAGTTGCTGCCTTTTTATCGTTTCTAATTTGTTCGCGTTGGAAACGATATCGAATATAACTTCTTGCAACATCAGTCATACCAAGATTCATTAGGGTCTCTTCTACTGCATCTTGAATTTCTTCTAAGTGAACAATTGGTTCATTTTTCATATTTAATTTAAAAATCACAATATTTGTTGCAAGTTCACTCATTTCTTTTGCTTTTTGAATACTAATATCAGTTCTTGTGTTAATAATTGCTTTGTATATTGCAATCTCAATCTTTTTGCGATTAAAAGTTTGTAATCTTCCTGATCTTTTAATTACTTTTTCCAACATAGATTATCCTCTCCCCTTAATACTCTTATCCACATTATAAGACATAATTTTTTAAAATAACAGATATCAAATTATGTAAAGTTTAACTAAAACTTAACAGATTAGGATTAATTAAAAGCAATAATCCAATTATAATCATTAATATTCCACCGATAATTTTAGTAATACGACTATATTTTGTTGAAAAGGCTTTTAACTCAAGAGTTTTTATTGCAACCAAGAAAATAAGTATATCATCAAGCATAAAGAATAAAACATAAAAAATTAAGTATAAATAATAGAAAATAGGTGAAAGATTATTCATAGCAAGAATTTGAGTATAAATAACTGGAAATCCTGCTGAGCAAAATAATTCAATTATATTTACTGAAATGGCAAGAAAAATTATACCAAGTAGTGCTAATACAAGTTGTTTTTCTTGAACAAAACTTTTAATTCTAGTGAAAATTTTTGTTCGCTTTTTTTCATCAATTACGGTACAACCATCATCTTCTTTAAAAGCATTATAAATATTAATACTACCACCAATAAAAGCAATTATTGCAATTAGTAAGCGGAACCAAAATAACGTACTAGCAAAAATTGCAAGATTTAACCAGGCGCTCATAAAAATATAGTAAATAACTGCCGAGGTAAGGATAAAAGTAAATCCATAAATCTTAATTTTTTTCTTGTCATTGAGTCCTAAAAGGGTACTAATTAAAAATAAAAGCACCCACATTGCACAAGGATTAAATCCATCCAATACCCCCAAAATGATAGTAATTATAGGAAGTGATAAATTTTTAAGAGTAATATCTCCAAAAAAAGGAATGTTTATTTTTTCTGGAATAATGTTTTCTTTAAGTGGCGGAAGTTTTTCTGTTTCATCTTTTAAGATTGCATCAACATAATCATGATATTCATTTTTGCCTATTTGGTAGTTAATAATAATTGTTTCAATTTGTTTATCAGTAATACCTAAAGAAAAACCTGTAAGTGTTTGATTTCCAATTACAATAAAAGGAACTCTTGGTGTTTTTTGGTTGAAAAACTTAAGGGTTTTGTTAAAAAATGTAGAGTTTTCTTTTTCATTTATTTCGTAATAAATGATATTAATATTTTCGTATTTATCTTTTAATGTATTTAAATACATTTTTGCATTCTCGCAATTTGAACACGTATAAGTTCCAAAGACATGAATTGTAATATTTTTCTCTTGTGCGAGTGCTATATTTGGTAAGAAAATTGTAAGAAAAATAAGTAGCATTAATAATCCTTTTAATATTTTTTTCATGTTAACCTCCATTAATTGTTATTATATTTTTCAATGTAAGAAAGAAATTTTTTCTTTGATAATATTCCAGTTTTTCTTTCAACTTCTTCATTATTTTTATTTAGAAAAATATAAGTTGGAACTTTTTTTACATTCCATTTTTTTTCTAATTCTTTATGTTCATCGCAGTCATAATATTCAATCTTAATATTTTTTATTTCACTTTGGATTTCTTCTAAAATTGGTTTCATAATAATGCATTCAGGACACCAAACTGCACCAAATACTAAAACTTTCATAAGAACGCTCCTTCTATAAAAAAATTATAGCACATTTTTTCAACAATTTTATTATTACACTTAAAATGTTTTATGCTACAATACAAATAGGGTGATAATAAAGATGGAAAATGAAATTGAGTTAAGTGTAAGATATAACGAGACAGATGAAATGGGTGTTGTGTATCATGCAAATTACTTAATTTGGTTTGATTTAGGACGCACTAGTTTTTTTGAAGAGTTAGGTTTTACTTTAAATGAGGTAAAAGAAAGGGGAATAATATTTCCAGTAAGGGAAATCAATATAAAATATTTTCGCCCAGCTCGTTTTGGGGATAAAGTAAAAGTAAAAACAAAAGTTTTAGAATTTAACAAAGTAAGGACAACATATGCTCATAAAATTTTTAATGAGAAAGGAGAATTATTAGTAGAGGGAACATCAACTGTTGTTTGTGTAGAAACAAAAACTTTTCGTCCTGTAATGATAAATAAATATTTACCGGAAGTATTTAAAATTTATGAGTCTTTGGCAAATAAAGGTAAGTAACATAGATTTTTATTTAGATTTTTTTATGTTAAAATAAAAAATGAAGGTGTATAAAAATGGACAAAAATTGTGTTATCAACTTAACAAACCTAATTTATAATTTAAATCAAATAAAAAAACATACTAATAAAAAAATTATTGCTGTGGTAAAAGCTGATGCATATGGACATGGTGCTGTAGAAATTGCCAAAGTTTTAGAAAAAGAAAGAGTTGCTTATCTTGCTGTTGCAAGGATAAGTGAGGCACTCATTTTAAGAAAAGCAAATATAAAAACACCAATACTTATTTTAAGTCCAATTGATCCAAGTGATATTTCACTTGCTTTAGAAAATGATTTAACTCTTACAATATTTTCTCTTGATTGGTTAAAAAAAATAACTCCAAAAGAAAAAATAAAACTTCATTTAAAAGTTGACACTGGAATGAATAGATTGGGGTTAAAAAGTATTGATGAGATAAAGGAAGCAATAAGTATTATAAAAAATAATGAAAACTTATGCTTAGAAGGAATATACACGCATTATGCAACTGTTGATACAAATGATGAACTTTACTTTAAACAAAGGGATTTTTTTGTTCAAATTTTAAATGAAATTGATTATGATTTTAAATATATTCATACCTCTGCTTCAGCTGCTTTAATAAAGCAGAAAGAAGATTTTACAAATGCAGTTCGACCAGGACTTGCTTTATATGGTCTAAAACCAGCACCTAATCTTGATCTTAATTTAAAACCAATACTTAGTTTATATAGTAATGTTGTTCAAATTAAAAACTTAAAAAAAGGCGAATTTGTAAGTTATGGGCCAAAGTATGTTGCCAAAAAAGATACGAAAATTGCAGTTATTCCTATTGGTTATGGTGATGGTTGGTTAAGAAGGTATGAAGATGTACCAGTTGTAATTTCCGATAAACATTACAGAATTGTAGGACGCATTTGTATGGACCTTCTAATGGTTGAGGTAGATGATAAAGTTTTAGTAGGTGATACTGTTGAATTAATTGGACCCAATATTACTGTAGATGAAATTGCAGAAAAGGCGGGAACAATTAATTATGAAGTGGTAACTAACTTAGATAAAAGATTAAAACGAAATTATATAAGGTAGGTGGTAAAATGTATAGGCGAAGAAGATTTAATAAGATGGTATTTTTAAAAAGAACACTTCTCGTTATAACTTTAATAATAGTGGGCGTATTTTTGTATTATCAATTTTCACGTGTTAAAATGCCAAACTTTGTGGGGAAAAGGGAGGCTGAGTTTATTGCGTTTGCTGAAAAAGTAAACTTAGATTATGAGATAACTTATATTTATACAACTAATGTTCCAAAGGGAAAAATAATTTCACAAACTATTGAACCAAACACAATATTAAATGATTTTAAAGGAAAAGAACAAATTGTTATTTCAAAAGGTTCACTTGATCCAGAAGAAATAGCAAGGTATAAAGTTAATGAACTTGGGTATGTCCCAATTATGATGTACCATGGAATACGAGCAACGAGAGAACAAGTGGATTATGCAGGTTATAACCGTTATTATGAAGATTTTAAAAAAGATTTAGAGTTTTTTTATGAAGAAGGATACCGCATGATTACTCTTGGGGACTTCATTAGTGGTAATATTTCAACACCACTTGGATATTCACCAATTGTTTTAACTTTTGATGATGGAAATCGTGATAATTTTAATATTTTAGGATTTGATGAAGACGGAAACATTATAATTGATCCAAAATGTGCTGTAGGTATTTTAGAAGAATTTAAGAAAAAATATCCAGATTATAATGTTACCGCAACTTTCTTTTTAAATAAAGGATTATTTAATGGTAGAACACATGAAGAACTCAAAATAAAGTGGCTTGTTGAAAATGGTTATGAGGTAGCAAATCATACTTATAGTCATACTCCTTTAGATAAGGTCTCTTATGAAAAAGTAGAAGAAGAAATAGGAAAGATTGAGCAACTTTTAGAAAGCATTGTTCCAGGGCGTCATTTACAAGTTCTTGCTAAACCAAATGGTTCTCTTACAGATCCAAATCATGCAAACTTTCCTGCTTTAAAGTCAGGTTCATATAATGGAGTTCCCTATAAAATGCAAGCAGCGTTAAATATAGGAAAATGGTTTAGTCGCTCAATATATGATGAAAAAATAGATATTTATAATATTCCAAGAATAAGAGCAACTAATGAAGCAAATGATGAAATTAATTGGGGTGCTCCACCAGAAATAATTGATAATGCTTTTGCCTCTTATAAGGATTCACGTTATGTTTCTGATGGAAATCAAGATACAATAGTATTTCCTGAGTATAGTCCGCATACACTAAATAAAGAGAAGTTTAAAGATAAATATATTTTGCGCTACGAGTAATGACTTAGAGGAGGTTTTATATATGAGCTATAAAACCAGAAGGAAGATTAAAGATAAAGAAAAAGAACAATTAATTAGACAAGTAAAAAAATTAGAATATCAATTAGTTTGTAAAAGAAAAAAAGGTTTCCCTTATTACCATTACCAAAAAAAGGAAAAAGGAAAGTCTTTGGAATTAAAGTTATAAAAGTTATAGAAGAAAAAAGAAGTCATTTCTTTGACTTCTTTTTTTGGTTGCATTAAATTTAATTGAATGTTATTATATAGTGCATAATTAGGGGAGAGGAAAAAGAAAAACAAAAAAGTACCAATTATTTTTACTTAATTTAGATGATCATAAAAACGATTTATATAATAACGAAAAAACAGAAGCAATTATAGTTCCATCTTTTAAATTAGAAAATTTTGAAAAAAATAGTAAGAAAAAAAGAAAAGGTTTTACGAAAGAATTAACTTTATAATGCAAAATTTTTAATATTGCATCTTTTGAAAAAATTTGCTATTATTATAGAGCAGATGGCGATGTAGCTCAGTTGGCTAGAGCGTCCGGTTCATACCCGGCAGGTCGGGGGTTCAAGTCCCTCCATCGCTACCAATGAAAATAAATAGAACTATTACTATTAATAGTTCTTTTTTTTTGTTATAATATAAGGTAGCATTTAAGATAAAAGAGGGATAATATGACAAACAAAGAATTTGCTGATATTTTGTTTCCTAATATTACAAAAACAGTAGAAGACTATGAAAAAATTTATCCAAAAAGAAATTTAAAAGAAGGACAAGTAGTAACAAGATTTGCACCAAGCCCAACGGGCTTTGTACATCTTGGTTCTTTGTTTTCTTCTTTTATTGCTAAGAAAGTTGCAGAACAAACAGGTGGTGTATTTTTCTTAAGAATTGAAGATACAGATCAAAAACGAAGTGTTAAAAACGGAATTGTAAATATTATTCGTGATCTTAAAAACTTTAACATTACCTTTGATGAAGGAATGATTAGTGAAACAGAAGAGATTGGAAATTATGGCCCTTATATTCAAAGTAAAAGAAAAGAAATTTATCATGCTTTTGCTCGCCATCTAATAGAAAAAGGGCTTGCATACCCTTGTTTTTGTACTGAAGAAGAACTAGAAGAAGAAAGAAAAAGTCAAGAAGGGGTAAAAGCAAGAATTGGTTATTATGGAAAGTATGCGAAATGTAGAAATCTTACTTTTCAAGAAGCAATAAAGAAAATTCGTGCTGGAAAGCCTTATGTAATTCGTCTAAAATCACCAGGAAACTTTGAAAACAAAATTGTTTTTGAAGATTTAGTAAAAGGAAGAGTAGAGTTTCCTGAAAATGATTTGGATGTTGTCTTAATAAAAGGAGATGGGCTTCCAACATATCACTTTGCACATCTTGTAGATGATTACTTAATGAGAACAACGCATGTAATTCGAGGGGATGAATGGCTTTCATCACTTCCAATACATGTGCAACTATTTCAAGTTTTTGGTTTTGAACCACCAAAATATGCACATCTTTCACCCCTTATGAAAATAGATGAGACAGGTTCAAGAAGAAAATTAAGTAAAAGAAAAGATCCAGAAGCAGCAGTAAGTTATTATTATGAAAAAGGAATACCAACGGAAGCAGTTTTGCTTTATATTATGACAGTTGCAAATTCTAATTTTGAAGAATGGTATGAAAGTAATCCAGATGCAACAATTGAAAACTTTGAATTTGATTTTAAAAAAGTAAGTACTAGTGGCTCGCTTTTTGATCTTGAAAAACTTCTTCATATTTCAAAAAATTTTATTAGTCGTCTTACGGCAAAAGAAGTATATGAAAGAGCTTTAAAGCATGCTAAGGAATATGATTTAGAATTTGCAGAACTTTTAATGAAATATTCAGATTATTCAATTAAAATTTTTAATATTGAAAGGGAACGAGAAAACCCAAGGAAAGATTATGTTACATTTGGCAAAATTAAAGATGAAGTATGGTATATGTATGATGAGTTATTTACAGGAGACTTAGATTATAAATTTAAAAAAATCAATAATCCAGAAGAAATTAAAACAATTCTTAAGACATTTATTACTGAATATTATAACGAAGAAGATGATCAACCAACTTGGTTTGCAAAAATTAAAGAAATGTCTTCTAAACTTGGATATGCTGCTGAAATGAAAGAGTATAGAAAAAATCCTGATGCTTATAAAGGGAATGTTGCAGATGTTACAACTGTTATTCGCGTTGCTTTAACAACACGTGATATGACACCAAACCTTTATGATATTATTCAGCTTTTGGGAAGAGAGCGTATGGAAAAAAGATTTCAAAGATTTTATTGAAATTAAATAAATTTAAGATATAATAAAAAATGACTTAAAAAGTCATTTTTTATGACCCGTTGGTGAAATGGTTAACACGCTACCCTCTCAAGGTAGTATGTGTGGGTTCGAATCCCATACGGGTTACCAAAAAAATAAATCGAACTAATAATAGTTCGGTTTTTATTTTTAAAAAATAAAATGGATGGTATAATTGAATAAGTAATGTTCCTAGAAATTCAAAAAGAAAAGTGGTGTGAAAGTGAAAGTATTAATAATTATTCCCGCATATAACGAAGAGGATAGTATTTTATCAGTTGTTAATAACCTAAAGAAACTTCAAATAAAAAATGTTGAGTTGGATTATGTTGTTATCAATGATGGTTCAACGGATAATACAAAAGAAGTTTGTCTTAAAAATAATATTAATTTTATTGACTTACCATTTAATGTAGGAATTGGTGGGGCAGTACAAACTGGATATAAATATGCATTATATAATGATTATGATATTGCTATTCAATTTGATGGTGATGGTCAACATGAAGCAAGCTATATTGAAAAGTTAATTTCAGAAATAAATAAAGGTTATGATATTGTTATTGGTTCTCGCTTTGTTCAAAAATTAAGCAAATTTAGATCAACTAAAACAAGGAGAATAGGAATTGGATTTTTATCTAATTTAATTTATTGGTGTACAAAAACAAGAATTTATGATCCAACTAGTGGTTTTCGTGCTTGTAACAAAAAGGTTATTAAATTATTTGCACATGACTACCTAATTGATTATGCAGAACCTGTTTCGATTGTTACAGTTATAAAGAATAATTATAAACATTCAGAAATTCCAGTAGAAATGAAAGAACGACAAACTGGAAGAAGTTCAATTCGAAGTTTAAAAACATTATATTTTATGATAAAAGTAAGTATTGCAATTATTATAAAAACAGTTTCAGAAGGGAAAGGGAAGTAAAAATGCCAGTAAAATTAACAATATTTTTAATATTTTTTTGTTTAATATTTATGTTTTTTGTATATCGTTTAATTTTAAAAGGGAAAATTTTAATTAAATATGCTTTACCATGGCTTGGTTTTCCAATTGTAATGCTTGTTGCAGCTTTAATTCCTAATTTTCTACAAAAAGTTGCAAATTTAATAGGTATTGAAGTTGCTTCAAATTTTGTTTTCCTTTTAGGATTTATTATTTTGTTATTCATTTGTTTTATTTTAACAAGTATTGTTTCACATCAAAAGATGGAAATAGTATCTTTAGTTCAAGAATTAAGTATTTTGAAAAAAAGAGTTGGGGATTTAGAAAATGAAAAAATTAAAGAAAGTAATAAATAACTATAAAACATTTTTAAAATATATTATTTCTGCTGGAATATCTTTTTGTGTAGATATTTTACTTTTTACTTTCTTTTATAACTTATTAAAAAATATTACTAGTTTAGATATAATTATTGCTGCAACTATTTTAGCAAGAATTATATCATCATTTATAAACTATTTATTAAATAAAAATCTTGTTTTTAATGTATATGGAAAACCAATTGAAAGAAAAACAGTTTTTCAATATTATTTGTTAGTAATTATTCAAATGTTTTTGTCAGGCTTTTTAGTATCTTCCATCTACAATTTAATAAAAATAAATGCTACAATTATAAAAGTTGTTGTTGATATAGTGATTTTTGTTGTAAATTATTTAATTCAAAAATATATTATTTTTATTAAACACGGGAATTGATGGGGTGGTTAATATGAAAAACAAAAGAATTTTTATTGCACTTATTTTAAGCATTCTTACAGCATTTAGCTTAACAGTTGAACTTGCTTACCCAAGTTATGAATTTGTTCGCAATAACACGGGAGTATTAACTGCTTGTTTAATAGCTGTTTCCGTATTTTTTCTTTATAAAAAATATTTATTTAAAGTAAATTCTCAATTTCTTTTATCACTGTTAGCATTTATTTTTAGTATTTTTATGGTTTTATTCCATAGTTATGATGTGGTTGGGGATAGTTCCTTAGTATTTGGAAATATATTATTTTTTATTATTGCTTTAGCAAGACTAGTTAGCTATTTTGTTTTTTTTAATTTAGGAATAAATTTATTATATGGATATTTAGTAACAAAAAGAGATTTTAAGAACTATTTTCCCAAAATAACAAAATATTTAGATAAGCACCCCTTTTTATTTAGTTTCCTTTTCATTTTTATTTGTTATTTACCATATATAATTTGTTTTTATCCAGTAATTTTAAATTATGATGGTGGTTACCAAATAAGAGAAATGTTAGGACTTCATACATTTTACTTGGATAGTGTTATCTTGTTAGATGAATCTGTAACACTTACTAATTTTAATCCCTTAATTCATACATTTTTACTTGGAGGATTATTTAAATTTGGGTATACATTAGGTAATCAAAATTTTGGGCTATTTCTTTATACAATTATTCAATTATCAATTGTTATAAGTGTTTTTGCTTATACTATTGTTTATCTTAAAAAAGCAAAAGTACATGATAATTTTGTTATTGGTGCACTTTTAATCTATGCCTTAATTCCAGTTTTTCCTTTTTATGCAATGACAGCAGTAAAAGATGTAATTTTTAGTTCTTTAATAGTACTTTATGTAATTAAACTTTATAATTTATTAAAAAACGAACAAACAATAAAAGATTATATTATTTTAGGATTAATCATTTTACTTGTAACTTTGTTTAGAAATAATGGAATTTATACAATTGTTTTAAGTTTTCCAGCATTGTTTTTTATCTTATCAAAATCAAGAAAACCATTAATAATAGTTTTCTTTGTAAATGTTTTGTTTTATATTGCTTATAACAATGTTTTATTACCTTACTTTAAAATCCCAAATACAAGTATAAGAGAAGCTTTATCAATTCCGTTTCAGCAAACTGCACGATACGTAAAATATCATGGTGATGATGTAACAGAAGAAGAAAGAAAAATAATTGATCACATTTTAGAATATGACACCTTAGCAGAGAACTACCAACCGGATTTATCTGATCCAGTTAAAAATAAATATAATAAATATACAACAAGGGAAGAACTAAAACAATATTTTAAAGTTTGGTTTAAAATGTTTTTTAGACATCCAAGTGCTTATTTTGATGCGACAATAAGTAATGTTTATGGGTATTTTTATCCAAATACTAGTAGATGGTATATTTATTATAGAATGAATCCTAATATGGTAAAGGATGGATTTGATTATCACTACATTGATTCCTTAGAATTTGGACGTAATATTTTAATAGGAATAGGTGAAGCATTTCCATATGTTCCAATTGTTGGTTTAATTGTTAATATTGGTGTTATTGTTTGGATTTATTTATTAATTTTAGTGATTTTAATTGTAAATAAAAATAGTAAATATATTACGGTAATACTTCCAGCACTTTCTATAATTCTTGCTTGTGTTGCTGGTCCTGTGAACACTTATTTCCGCTATATTTTACCAATTCTTTTTGCCCTTCCACCAACAGTTTCGCTTTTATATTTTGAATTAAAACAAAGAGTGTAAAGTATGTTAAAATATAAGTGAGGCCGAAATAAAAGAGGTGAAATAAATGAGTAAGAAAAAAGAAGTAGTTTTAACTGGAGATAGACCAACAGGACGTCTTCATCTTGGACATTATGTTGGTTCTTTAAAAAAACGTTTAGAACTTCAAGAATCAGGAAAATTTGAACAATTTATACTTATTGCAGATATGCAAGCATTAACTGATAATGCAAAAAATCCTGAAAAGATTAAAGAAAATGTTTTAGAAGTTGCTTTAGATTACTTAGCAGTAGGAATCGATCCAAAAAAGACAACAATTTGTATTCAATCACAAATTCCAGAACTTACTGAACTTACAACATATTATATGAATTTAGTGACTGTTTCGCGTCTTCAAAGAAATCCAACAATAAAAACGGAAATAAAGGAACGAGGTTTTGAAAAAAGTGTTCCTATTGGCTTTCTTTGTTATCCAGTAAGTCAAGCAGCTGATATAACAGCATTTGGTGCAAAATATGTTCCAGTTGGGGAAGATCAACTTGCTTTAATTGAACAGACAAGAGAAATTGTGCATGCCTTTAATTCAATTTATGGGGAAACGCTAATAATGCCTGAGGCAATTCTTTCAGAAAACAAAACAGCTCGTCGTCTTCCTGGAATTGATGGAAAAGCAAAAATGAGCAAGTCACTTGGAAATGCAATCTTTCTTGCTGATGAACCAGAAGTAATTGAAAAAAAGGTAATGAGTATGTTTACTGATCCAAATCATATTCGAATTGAAGATCCTGGTGATGTAAAAAATAACCCTGTATTTATTTACCTTGATGCCTTTTGTAAAGATAGAAAAAAACTTGAAGAATTAAAAGCGCATTATAAAAAAGGTGGATTAGGTGATGTTACAGTTAAGAAATACTTAAATGAAGTACTTCAAGAAGAATTAAAACCAATTCGTGAACGAAGAAAAGTATATGAACAAAATATCGATGAAGTATATAAAATACTTTTAGAAGGAAGCATAAAAGCAAGAAAAGTAGCACAAGAAACATTAAATAATGTAAGAAAAGCAATAGGTGTTGAGTATTTCGAAAAATAACTAAGTTATCTTAGTTATTTTTTTATGCATAAAAAAAGAAAATAATATTATGTTGTGTTATGATATTTTTAGATATTGACATAATAAATTTAAGGAGGGTAATTATGATGATTTTGCTTCCAAAACCAAAATCAAAAAAATGGTTATATGTTTTTTTACTTGTTTTTATCATTAACTTTTTAGCTTTAATAATAGGGCAAAGAATTTTAATCCCTAAGTTATCTTTTCAAAATATTTTATCTTTTTTCCTACTTTCAATTGTTATTTCGGGAATTTCTTCATTTGGTTATTTTGGAATGGAGATTTTTTCCCCTGTATTTATGCTTACAAATGTAATTAGTATTACTTATTATTTTATAATTTTAATAAAAAATAATGATACTGGTTGGGCGGATTTAACAAGTATTATTTCATATTTATTTGTTCTTGCAATTGGTATAATTTTAGGACTAATAGGAGAGGGAATAAATTACTTAATTAGGAGTAAAAAAGTTAATGATTAAGCAAAATAAAGTTGTAATTATTGGTTGCGGTAATGTGGGGATGAGCTATGCTTATGCACTTTTAAATCAAAGAACAAAAGTTACAGAACTTGTTTTAATTGATATTGATAAAGAGCGAGTAATAGGTGAGGTAATGGACTTAAATCATTGCCTAGCGTTCTCACCAAGTAAGATTAAAATAAAAGTGGGAGATTATAAAGATTGTAAAGATGCAAGTATAATTGTTCTTTCAGCGGGTGCCAAACAAAAAGAAGGAGAAACAAGACTTGATCTTTTATATAAAAACGATAAAATTTTTGCGGAAATTATTAAGAAAGTTATGATATCAGGTTTTAACGGTATTTTTTTAGTTGCCACAAATCCTGTTGATATTATGACCTATCTTACATATAAGCATTCAAATCTTAAACCTTCCCAAGTAATTGGTACAGGAACTGCTTTAGATACTATTCGACTTCGCTACCTAATTGGAGATAAATTAAATATAAATCCTAAAAATGTTCATGCTTATGTAATGGGAGAGCATGGTGATAGTGAATTTGTTTCTTGGTCAAATGCTTATGTGGGAACTCGCCTAATGACGGAAATTTTAGATATTTCTTCTCTGGAAGAGATATCTAATAAAGTTAAAAATGCAGCTTATGAAATTATTAAGAAAAAGGGTGCAACTTATTATGCAATAGGGATGGTACTTTTAAGAATTACTAATGCTATTTTAGATGATGAAAATTCAATTCTTACAGTATCTACCTATAACAAGAAGTATGATTTATTTATTGGAATGCCAGCCGTTATAAATTCTCAAGGTGTAGAAAGTATTATTGATATTAAACTTTCGGAAAGTGAACTTAAAAAGTTTAAGCAGTCAATAAAGATTATTAAAAATGAAATAAAAAAATTAAATGTTAATTAATACAAAAGATGACATTTTTAATGTCATCTTTTTTTTACAATAAGTTATAAGTTTAAACGAGTCTTGAATATATAAAAACTAGAGGTGTTTTTTTATGGAAAAAATAAAGATAGGAATTCCTCGTGCTTTTTTATTTTATAAATATCAATATTTATGGGAACGTTTTTTTAAAGAACTTGGTTGCAAAGTTATCTTGAGTCCTAAAACAAATAAAGAAATTTTAAAGGACGGAATTAATTTTTCAATTGATGAAAGTTGTCTTTCTGCCAAAGTTTATATGGGACATGTTTTTTGGCTTAAAGAAAAAGTTGATTACATACTAGTTCCAAGAATCGTAAGCTTTGGAAAGAGAGAAGTTGTCTGTGTTAAATTTAATGCCATGTATGATATTGTAAGAAATACGTTCCCTAATATAAAAATTCTTGATTATAACATTGATTATGAAAAGGGTGAAAATGAATTTAAGGCATTTTTAAAAATGGGCCTTTTTTTAAGATGTGGAGTTTTAAAAACAACAAAAGCATACTTTTTGGCAAAAAAATATGAAAAGAAAAAGAAAGAAGAGTTTATGTTAGAACAAGAAAAATTAATAGAAGAAACAGATAATTTAAAAATAATGATTGTAAGTCATCCTTATAATACTTACGATGAGTTACTAGGAAAACCAATTATTAAATACTTAGAAAGTCTTGGTGTAACTTTAATTTATGCTGACCTTATTGGAGATATTGAATGTGAAAGTCTTATAAAAGATGTAACAAGATCATTATATTGGACTTATAACAAGGAACTTATTAGTGCAATTTGTAAATATCAAGATAAAATTGATGGAATTATTTTAGTTTCAACATTTCCTTGTGGACCAGATTCTTTAGTTAATGAAATTTGTCTTCGGAAAATCAAAAATATACCTCTTACAGTAATTGTTTTAGATGAGTTGCAAGGAGAAGCGGGACTTCATACTCGTCTTGAAAGTTTTATTGATATTATTAAAAACAAAAAAACTTTGGAGGAGAAAGTATGAAAAAGAAAAAAGTTACTTTTCCGCATATGGGAAGTTATCATGTTGTGTTTGAGTATTTAGCACGCAAAACCCTTGATTTTGAAGTATTAGTACCGCCACCAATTACAAAAAAAACTTTGGAACTTGGAGCAAAATATAGTCCAGAATTTGTTTGTATTCCTTTTAAATATAACTTAGGAAATTATATAGAAGCACTGGAGTTAGGGGCTGATATTATTTTACAAGCAGGTGGTGGTTGCAGGTTTGGTTATTATGGAGAAATTCAAGAGCAAATTTTAAAAGATTTAGGTTATAATTTTGAATTTATTGATATTTGTAGCAGTGGAAAAGTAACACCAATTACTCTTTTTAAAAGTTTTAGAAAATTGAACAATAAACTTTCATTTTTTAAGTTTTTATATTATGTTTTACTTGCTATTAAAATGGCTTACATTCTTGATGAAATAGAGTTTTATATTCGAGAAAATGTGTGATTTGAAAAAGAAAAGGGAAGTTTTGAAAGACTGCGTAAAAAATTTTTAGAAGATTTAAAACACACTAAAGGATTTATAGATCTTTTAAAGTTAAAAAGAAACTATTTAAAACTTTTTAAAAGCATAGAAACAGATAAACCTAAAAATCCAATTAGGATTGGAGTATTAGGAGAGTTATATGTATTAATGGAGCCTTTTAGTAATTATTTTATTGAAAAAGAACTTGCTCAAAAAGGAATTCAGGTAACAAGATTTATGAATATAACATATCTTTTATTTGAAAAAGCGAAGTTAGAAAAAAAGTTATTAAAAAATGCGGGAAAATATTTAAAATATCCAATTGGTGCAGATGGAACTGATAGTGTTGCTCGTACTAAAATCTTAGCTGAACTTGAGTTTGATGGCATAATTCATATCAAACCATTTGGATGCACTCCTGAGGTTAATGCAATACCGATACTGCAAAATTTAAGTAATGATTATAAGATTCCCATTTTATATTTTAGTTTTGATGCTCATACTTCAGAGACAGGTGTAAAAACAAGATTAGAAGCCTTTTATGATATGCTTCTTATGAGAAAGGAAAAGCGATATGACTGAATATGCACTGGGAGTTGATGTTGGTTCAATTTCAACAAAAGGAGTAATTGTTGATAAAAATAACAACATAATTGCTAGTGAATATATTTGGACTGAAGGAAATCCAATTCAAGCAGTCAAAAATTTAATAAAATTACTTTATAAGCAAGTAAGTGATAAAAATATTAAGATAAGTTATGTTGGAACAACTGGTTCTGCTCGAAAACTAATTGGCACAATTCTTGATGCAGGACTTGTAAAAAATGAAATTACAGCACATGCAATTGGAACCTTAAGTATTTTTCCTGATGTAAAAACAATTTTTGAAATTGGTGGGCAAGATTCAAAAATTATTTTAATTGAAAACGGAATAGTTATTGATTATGCTATGAATACATTGTGTGCCGCAGGAACAGGTTCTTTTTTAAGTTCGCAAGCAAGAAGGCTTGGTATTCCAGTTGAAGAATTTGGCCTTTGGGCTCAAAAATCAAAAACACCAACCAAAATTGCTGCTCGTTGTACAGTTTTTGCAGAAAGTGATTTAGTCCACAAAGCCCAAATAGGACACTCAAAAGAAGATATTATTGCAGGACTTTGTGAGGCGGTTGTAGCAAATTATTTAAATAATGTTGGTAAAGGCAAAAATATAAAACCACCAATTGTTTTTCAAGGTGGTGTAAGCAAAAATATTGGAGTTGTTCAAGCTTTTGAAAAAATTCTTGGTGAAAAAATCTATGTTGATAAAAATGGACATTTAATGGGGGCCTTAGGAGTTGCTATTATGGCAAAAGATACAACGAGTCCTAAACCATTTAATTTTTCACTTGCTGAGATAGATTTTATAACGCGGGGAGTTGAGTGCAAGGTATGTGCTAATAATTGTGAGATAATATGTGTTTATAAAGATCACGAACTAATTGATTCGTGGGGAAACAAGTGTGATAATGGGGCAAAGCTTGTAAAGGTGTCAAAGTGACACCTTTTATTTTTAAAAAATATTCTAAAAGCATTTCTTTAAATTATAACTAGTGATATAATTTTACTTATAAAAGAGGTGCTTTCATGGAGAGTATTTATAGCTTAACTTTAGAAGACTTAGAAGAGTTTTTATTAAATAGAGAAAGCAAAAAATTTGTTGCTAAACAACTATATAATTGGCTTTATCAAAATTTTATTGGTTCTTACGAGGAAATTAAAAATGTAAAAAAAGAAACAATAGATTTATTAAAAGAAAATTTTTATATTTCATCACTAGAACTTGTAAAAAAAATGGTGTCGGAAGATAAAACAGAAAAATACTTATTTAGACTGTCAGATGATTCATTAATAGAAACTGTGTTAATGCGTCATAATTATGGTTTAAGCGTTTGTGTTTCAACCCAAGTTGGTTGTAATATGGGATGCGCGTTTTGTGCGAGTGGATTAAAAGGAAAGGTAAGAAATTTAAAAGCAGGGGAAATTGTAGAACAAGTAATAAAAGTTCAAAAAGAGTTAGTAAAAAATAATGAACGACTTTCACATGTTGTTATTATGGGAATTGGTGAGCCTTTTGATAATTATGAAAATGTTTTGAAATTTATAAAAATTATAAATAATCCTTTAGGTTTAGGTATTGGAGCACGTCATATAACAGTTTCAACATGTGGCATTGTACCAAAGATTTATGAGTTTAGTGATTTTCCATTGCAAGTAAATCTTGCCATTAGTCTTCATGCTCCAAATAATGAAATTCGAAATAAATTAATGAGAATAAATAAAGTGTATCCAATAGAAGAAATTATAAAGGCAGTTCGTTATTATATTAAAAAAACTAATCGGCGTGTAACATTTGAATATATTCTACTTCATGATATTAATGATTCTTTAGAACATGCCAAAGAACTTGCAAAGCTAATTTCGGGGCTTAATGCTTATGTTAATTTAATACCATATAATGATGTAGCTGAAACCGGTTTTAAGCGAGCATTAAAAACAAGGTATTTAGAATTTTATGATGTTTTGAAAAAACACGGAATTAGTGCTACAATTAGAAGAGAAAAGGGATCTGATATTAATGCTGCTTGTGGTCAATTAAGAATTAATGAAACGAGGAAATAGGTGGTTGATGTGGATTTTTTTTACGCGACTGATACTGGAAAAGTAAGAAATCATAATGAAGATAGTGTTATTATTGTAAAAAATTTATCTGGTGAATATTTAATGGCAGTTGCTGATGGAATGGGAGGACATAATGCTGGAGAGATTGCATCTGAAATAGCAATTAGCAATATTAGTCGCAAATGGGGAAAATTAGAATCAATTGGTGATAAAAAGCAAGCTGCTGCTTGGCTAAAACAAGAAGCAAAAGAGATAACTAACTTAATCCTTGATAGAATTGAGCTTGATCCCCGTTGTGAAGGAATGGGAACAACTTTAGTTGCTGCCATTATTACTCGTGATTATATTATAGTAGGTAATGTTGGTGACAGTAGGGCTTACATTTTAAAAGATGAAGATATTCTTCAAGTTACAACAGATCATACTTTAGTAAATATGCTTGTTCAAAGTGGTGAAATTAACAGCTTAGGTGCTCATAATCATCCGCAAAAAAACGTCTTAATGCGAGCACTGGGGGCAGGACTAAAGTCAAATATGGATATTTTTGAGGTATCAAAAGAAATAGATGGACTTTTACTTTGTAGTGATGGTTTAACAGAGATGCTAACTAATCGTGAAATCTACAATATCTTAACTGCAAATTTAGAAATAGATGATAAAGTTATGTATTTAATTAAAACTGCTAATAAAAAAGGTGGCACTGATAATATTTCAGTTGCCTATATTGAAATGGGTGTAGGTGAGTAATATGCTTGTAATTGGAACAATGATTAATGAACGTTATCAAATTTTAAGATTAATAGGTGAAGGTGGTATGGCGAATGTTTACCTTGCAAATGATACTGTTTTAAATCGCAAGGTAGCAATAAAGATTCTTAGAGGAGAACTTGCTTCAAATGAAGACTTTTTAAAAAGATTTCAAAGAGAAGCTTTATCAGCAAGTAGCCTCCATCATAAAAACATCGTAGATATTTACGATGTCGGAGAAGATAATGGTCATTATTACATTGTTATGGAATATATTGAAGGAAAAACATTGAAAAAGTTGATTAAAGAGCGAGGAGCTTTAACTATTACGGAAGTTGTTGACATTATGCAACAGTTGACAGATGGACTTTCTAAAGCTCACTCTTCTTTAATAGTTCATCGTGATATAAAACCAGAAAATATTATTATTCAAAAAGATGGAACGGTAAAAATTACTGATTTTGGTTTAGCTGTTGCAATAAATGCTTCAAAACTTACACGAACAGATTCAGTAATGGGCTCAGTTTATTACATGGCACCAGAGCGTGCATCAGGTGATAAAATTGATATTAAATCTGATATTTATTCTTTGGGAATTTTAATGTTTGAACTTTTAACAGGAAGACTTCCATTTGATGGAGATAGTCCAATAAATGTTATCATGAAACACATTAATGAACCAATTCCAAGTGTAAGAGAAATAAATCCTGCAATTCCGCAAAGTGTAGAAAATGTAATTTTAAAAGCTTGCGCGAAAAATGAGGAAAATCGCTATAATAGAACGAAAGAAATGTTTGAAGACTTAAAAACAGTTCTTGATGAACAAAGAGAAAATGAAAATAGATATGAATATGCATATTTTGATACAAATAGAAAAACAAAAGATTTAATACAAGAATTAGAGAAAATTCAAAAAGAAAAAGAAGTTTCAAAGGAAGAACAAACAAAAACAGAAGAGACAAAAACTTTAGAAAGTAGGGGACCAGTTTTGAGAAATCAAGATAAAAAAACAATAATTATTTTAGGAAGTATTTTTGCTGGATTATGTGCTTTAGTATTATTAATTTTCTTTATTGTTCCAATTATTTTTAAAGTTTCAGAAGTAGTTGTACCTGATGTTTCAGGAATGAGTGTTGTTGAAGCGGAGCGTAAATTGATAAATGCTGGTCTTGATGTTGAACTTGAAGTTATATCAGAATACAGCGAAACAATTGAAAAGGGATTAGTAACAAGAACTAGTCCACGAGCTGGTAGAACAGTAAAGAAAAATACAAAAGTTATTATTTATGAATCAAAAGGAAAACTAACTATTGAAATTGAAGATTATGTTGGTCAAGATTATGATGTTGTAAAAGTTAGACTTGAGGAAATATATGGTTTGAATGTTTTTATTGAAAAAGAAGAAGTAAAAGATAAAAGTATTAATCCAGATTTAATTATTAGGCAATCTGTAAAGCCAGGAACCTTATTAAAACCAGGTGATGAAATAACTTTATATATTCCAGATGTGATTTTAAAATACCCTGATATGATGGCAGAGGGTTGGACGGAAGAAGCGGTAAAAGCATTTGCTGAAGATTACGAGTTGAAACTAAGTATTGAATATGTTGAAACATTAGAGCATGAACCAGATACTGTTATTTGGCAAGACAGACCTCCAGGAACAAATATTGTAAAAGGTGCGTCATTAAGAGTTCAAATTGCCCTTGCCCCAGAAGAAGAAATACCAGAATTTCCAGAAGAAGGGGAAGAAATTTCAGAAGATGAATCTGAATAATATGATAAAAGGAATAATAACAAAATCTGATAGCGGAAATTTTCTGGTTCTTGCAGATAGTAAAATATATTTTTGCCGAGGTCGAGGAGTTTTTCGAAAAGATAATATAAAACTACTAGTTGGCGATTATGTGAAGTTTAATGAAAAAGAAGGTTATATTATGGAACTTCTTCCACGTAAAAACTTTCTTATCAGACCACCTATTGCAAATGTTGATCAAGCAATAGTTGTAATGAGTGCAAAAGAACCAGAATTAAGTTTAAATTTATTAGATAAGATACTAGTAACAGTAACGTTTAAAAATATTGATGTGGTTGTTATTATTAATAAAATTGATCTTTTAAACGAAAAAGAGCGAAAAAATTTAGAAAGCCTTGCAAATTACTATGAAAATATAGGTTATAAAACAACATTGGTATCAACAAAAACAAAAGAAAATATAAATCTTTTAAATAATTTATTTAAAGATAAAATAACAGTACTTGCAGGTCAAAGTGGGGTAGGAAAAAGTAGTATATTAAATGCTTTAGATAAAAATTTTAAACTTAAAACAAGCCCTATTTCAAAAACTTTAGGAAGAGGACGTCATACTACTCGTCATGTTGAATTAATTAATATTCAAGGGGGACTTGTTGCAGATACTCCAGGATTTTCAAAACTTGATTTTAATGAATTAGAACTAGAAGATTTACGTAACAGTTTCCCTGAATTTTTTGATAATGCAAGTGAATGTAAGTATCGCAATTGTAATCATATAGAAGAAGATGGTTGTAATATAAAAAAACTACTAGAAGAAGGAAGAATTTTATCTAGTAGATATGAGAATTACTTAAAATTTGCAGAAGAAATAAAACAGAGAAAGCCGAGGTATTAATATGGTAAAAATTTCTCCATCAATTCTTTCAACAGATTTTAATAAGATTGAAGAAACTATAAACTCTCTTAATAATACCTCATGTGAATATATTCATATTGATGTTATGGACGGAAAATTTGTTCCTAATAAAACTTTTCCTATTGATCTTATAAAAAAGGTAAAAAAAATATCCAAAAAGAAATTAGATGTTCATTTAATGATTGAAAGTTTGGAAGAAAAAATTAAAGAATATATTGAAATAAAACCAGAAATTATAACTTTTCATTATGAAGCAGCAATAAAGAATAATATCTATAATTTAATTAAAATGATAAAAAAAGAAAAAATAAAATGTGGTATTTCAATTAAACCAAAAACAAGTGTTTCTGAAATAAAACACTTATTAAAAGAAATTGACTTATTATTAATTATGTCAGTTGAACCAGGAAAAGGTGGTCAAGAGTTTATAAAATTTTCTTTAGAAAAAATAAAGGAAGCAAAGAAAGAAATTATTAAAAACAATTTAGATGTTTTGATTGAAGTAGATGGAGGAATTAATAATATTACCGCTCCTCTTGCAATTGAAAGTGGTGCCGATATCTTAGTATCTGGTAATTATTTATTGAAACAAAATAATTTAGAAGGGGCAATTAATTCATTACGAAATAAATAACTAAGCCAAAAATAAATTTTGGCTTTTTATTTTAAGTGCAAATGTTTATTTATGATGGTTTTTGCGCTAATATTAATTTGAAACTTAATGAGGAGGAAGCATTATGAGTCGAGGTTTTACTTTAATTGAACTTCTTGCAGTTATTGTTATTCTGGGTTTGATTCTTGCAATAGCAATCCCAAGTTTTTCATCACTTATTCAAAAGAATCGTTTTAATGCTTTTCGTAGGAATGAAGAGCTATTAGTAAAGCAAGCCCAAATATATTTAACAAATAATACTAATCTTTTACCAACTGATATTGGAGAAAAGAAAGAAGTATTATATACAGATATAAAAGAACAGAATTATATAGATATTATTAAAGATTCAATAGATGGTAGCGAATGAATGTATTTTATCACGCGTAATAATTACAAAAATTGGTGAAAATAAATTTACATACCATGTTGAGTGCGTGGTATTGATGACAAGGGTAGATAAATAGAAAGTTAAAAATGCTTGTAAATAAAGGGTTTCCAGACATTTAGTTTTTCTCGAGGCCGATCTGCCGAATGAGGCAATGTCAGGAAACCCTTATTTTTATTGTTTGCGGGAACATATCAACCACCCTGAAAATTAATAGTTGAGTTACCAGATTAGATAACCCCCTTTTTTATAGGGGGTTGAGGATACAGGATGGATGTATTACTGCTTATTATCTTTATGCGATAAAACACATGATTATAATAACATCTTTTCTACTATTGCGTTCAACTGTTTTGATATGTTGGAAAAGTCAGTATTCAAGTCCAAAGTTTTAACGCTAATACGATTACCGCCGATAATATAATCGTTGTCCGGTACAATATCTTCATCAGTTTTGGCATAAAGCAAAAGGCCGCTTATATTTCCCGAACGAGCTAAATCCATGTTTTTTACATAAGTAAATATCTGATACAAATTGTGAGAATGGATTGTTCGGCTGTTGAACAAGCTGTTTATCTGCATGGTCTTCTTATAGTATTTTGTGTCTATAATGAGTGTTTTGCCCCGATATCGAAGAGTTATATCTGATTTCATAGTAGGTAAATATTCTATTTCTCCACCGTCGACATCCCAGTCAATAATGGTGGATGAAGCATTAAACTGGGGATAATGCCTACGATAATATTCCAACACAAATTTTTCATAAAGCCTGGGCATACGCTGGTCGTCTACATAGCGGGCCAACTTTCGGGAACCGTCCTGCTCGGTCATTAGCATACCTTCGATAACTAGATAGCAGATATTCAGCAGCATTTTATAGGTGGCATTATTCCTATGGTATCTGATACTCGACCATTGAATTCTGCGCGGATTTATTTCATCAACATTACTGAAATAAAGCATTGTTTTCCTTAAGGCTTTTTTATGCTGCGTTGATACTTCCGGACAGCGTATCAAAAGCATTGCAGTGGTTTTGAGTATTTTATTCAAGTAACTGTTTTCTGTAAACTCATCATAATCACAGACCAGTTTCTTTTTAAGCATGGAATTCTGTACAATGGAGGCTGAGACATTGATTTTACCTGTAGGTGAAATAACGGCTTCTGTTTTGCTGATATACTCCCTACTTAATCCCCTTTTGATTTGGCTGGCAATACCTTTGGAAAGAATTGCTGCAAATAAATCAGAAGTATATTCGAAATCTTCAGTTGCTACTTGTTTATAGCCTTCTTCATTTAAGACATGAAAAGCATAAGCAAGCATATAGTATATATTTTGAATTCTAATCATATAAAACCTCACTCAGCCTTTTTGTCCACTGTTCTATTTTGGATGGTTCGTCAAACCAATATTCGTTTAAAAGAGGCAACAATTCATACTTAATAACGGATTCCAGCCATTCGTCGGTTACCTCACTATTTGTGCACAGATAACTGTGTCCAATTCTGAACCCACTGCCAAGGGATTCATCCTTGCAGATAAAGTCATTCAAAGCTTTAATTTGCTCAACCAGGGCATTAAACTTGGGGTTGTTTGCTTGCTGTATAATTTTTTTAAATCCTTCAGAGTCAAAAGCAGGCTCGAGTTCAAAGAAAGCGAATCTTCTTCTCAAAGCATAATCGATTATGGCAAGGCTGCGGTCGGCAGTATTCATCATACCGATAATGTAGAGATTTTTGGGAACAGAAAATAACTCGTTGGAGTAAAGAAGGCGTAGTTTTTCACCGCGTTTTTCCTTTTCTATAAGCATCATCAACTCACCAAAAATTTTGCTTACATTGCCGCGGTTAATTTCGTCAATGATAAAGAAATAATCCCGTTCATCGTCATCCTGTGCTGTTTTGCAGAACTGGTAAAAAGGCCCGGGGGTAAGCTCAAATCCGTCTTTGGTTGGCCGGAATCCCATAATAAAGTCTTCATAGCTGTAACTTTGATGGAATTGAACCATCATAACGCGGCTTGTATCTTTTTGCCCCATTATGGAAAAAGCAAGTCTTTTGGCAGCAAAAGTTTTACCAACGCCGGGCGCTCCTTGCAGGATGATGTTTTTCTTGGTTTTTAAGAGATTAACCAAAGTATTGTAACGTTCGGCATCCATGAAAACTTCATTGAGGAAGTTATCTTCGGTGTAGGACTCATACACAATTTCTTTTTCTTCAATATCTACAGAGTCATCATCAATAAAGAGCGCTTCTAGTTTTTGTACATAATCAGTATAAGGAGTTATGTCGGTAAGGGTTTTCATGACAGCTTGTCCCGGGTGTTCCCACTCCCCGTTATGTGTCCATTTGATTTTACGAATATGTTTATACTCATCGCGATCTGCGTTAAAAATATAGTCGGATTCAACTATGCCACGCCCGATTACTTTATGCATGCCTTTTTTTGCATAAACAATATCGCCGACTTTAATCTCATTAGCAAACTGCCATGTGGCAAGGACTGAGTTAATATATGAGTATTCAGCGCCATACAGTTCCTTCATTTTGGCTTTCATGGCATCTTTGCTGGGGTATTGTTTAAGGTCGCCTAATTCATCCCATCCAATACCCATAATTCCTTGAGAGTAAAACTCTTCCCATTTGGAAGAATTGCTGCCGGGGGCATAAATCCAGTATCGTCTTAAAGGGGCTGATGTTTCATCTGAATTCTTTGGCTCTATACGTATATAGGTGCCGTTGATAATGCTGTCTATAACATCGGCCTGCTCGGAAGTCAATCTAGAATTTGTTACATTTGGGAAAGAAATAATATTTGCGTTTTTTAGGCGTTCATCCGCTAAGAAATCTTCTCTCTTAATAACAGCATCCGTTATTTTTTGGGTAAGTTCAATATCTACGACAAGACGTTCTCCTGTACTTATATCGCCAGAAAGATCATAGGGGTCAGGCTCATTATTTTCCCTGATTTCTGGGTCACAGAGAATAACTCCTGAAGCAACAATGCCACCCTCAGGGCCTGAAACCCATATATAAGCGCGATCGCCTTTTTTGATCTGGTTTTGGTATTGCTTTACGCTCCATGTTACAACATCAAGATCCTTAATAGCACCCATAACATCATAGTATTTAGGATTACCTTGAAAAATCCAGCCTATTTTTTTATTAGCGGTTGAAGTGATATTGTTATTCCGTGCTCCCGAAGTTGTTGTAGCCCATGCTATGTGGGACAGTTCGGGAAAACTGTGATAAGGACTGTCGCTCTTTGCAAAGATTTCTTTACATACAGTAATGAGATCTAAATAGGTTTTTGCACTTGGAGGCTGCTTTAAGTTAGAAATTTTAGTAATACTTGCATAATAAGGAGAGCTATCTTGTGTCAGATAACTTCTGTTACGATCATCAAGGTTTAAGTAGGAAAAGGGGCGTATCCAATACAGTCCCATAGTTAAATTCCACTTAATTCCAAATTGCTTTCTTACTTTATCATAACAGGCTATAAATGCTGACTTGGAGACTTCTGACGGATTGTCTGCATAGTTTAATCCGGCTTCAAATGTGTCCCATAGGTTGGGAATGTCATCTTCTTTTCGCTCACTTTTACCGGCGAAAAACCAAGCCTTCATGTTGTTAAGTACCGGAATGCCGTCAAATTCTGTAGGCACTGAAGTCTTAACACCGAGTTTACTGCCAATGCCTTTCATCAAAGCAATACGATTTTCATTGGAAATCCCTTTATTAAAACAGCCAAATACGGTAAACGGGCAAATATCGTCAATCAGCATACCGTCCTTTTCTATAAACGGATAGCGCAATCCTAAATCGTTATAAACGTCTTTTAACAACTCAAGAAGGTGCGAACGATTATTTTTATATGGCAACAGTTTATCAGCAAACTCCATATAAAAAGAAGTCCAGGCAAATTGATTTTTTAATTGAATATTTGAATCCATATCTTTTCACCTCTAATCATCTAATTATAGGCAATCCGTATTTATGAAACGCCGCAATCAATTTTTCCCAATGGGGTGGATAGGCATTACTGCCATAACGCTTAATTGTTGTACCATTATCAAATGTAACATTAAGCTCCCATTGAGTTCCATCCAATACATTCTGGTTAATATAGCAGCTTTTCCAATCAATGAAATAACATCTAAGTAAATCTTTATTAAATTCAGCCCATTTATGGACTATAGGAATTAAGGAATTATTACAGTCTGCTAACTCAGATTTAATATCAATATAATGACTGTCTGTAGATGCGAAAATGTATCTTATGGTTTCGTGTACGGTCATTTGCCGCTGCCCATTCGTCGTATAATTTTGCATAAATCAGCTTAAAGACTTCATCAAAGGAGTCATCAATTCCCTCAGCATTAGCCAAAACAAGGTCTTCAAGATCGAGTATGATTTTTTTAAGAGAAAGACGTTCTTTCACTAAACGGTTTTCTTGTTTGAGTTTGTCTATCGTCCATTGCTCAGTGATGACATCTTGAAGCGTTTGATCTACTGTGGGTATTGATGAAATTTGCGAAAAAATGTTTGGCTCTTCTCGATGAAGGATAACCAATTCTTCACCGTTCGACCATACGCCTATGGGTGAGCCTTCAGCATTACAGTATGACTTTAGTTGTTGAAGCCCATCTTTACGTTTGGGCTTTTTAACTTCAAAGATTATGTATGGGTGTTCACCATCGGTTTGCATAACAACAATATCTGCGCTTTTGTCACTAACGCCTGAGCCAAACCAAACCGCATATTCAACTTTTATGCGCTCTTTTGGATAATGATACTCTTCCAGCAATTTTTTTATCCAAAGCTGACGAACGATTTCTTCCGGTTTAGCAGGACGATCTTTATCGCTGGCAAGGCATTTTAGATAAGGCTTGCCGTTTTTTTCAAATAACTGTGTTTCAAGCCATTTGATATATCCGGTTTTAAATAATGTTAATCTGTGTTTCGTTTCTTCACTCTTAAATATTTCATCAATTCTAAACAAAAAGATCACTCCATTCAGTAAAATAGACATTATGCAATTTTGTTTGGCTAAACTGTTTTATTGAGCTAATTTAGTCATCATCAATAATCTCCATAATATCTGAAATATCACACTTTAAGGCCTTACAAATCTTCACAAGCACATCGGTCGTAACATTTTCGTTTTTGCCGAGTTTTGCCATAGAAGATGTACTAATACCAGCTGCTTCTCTTAAATCTTTCTTTTTCATGTCTTTATCAATTAAGAGTTTCCATAGTTTTTTATAGCTTACACTCATAATTCATCATCTCGATTTGCAATATAAGGGTATCATAAAAAAATTAAAAACACAATTATAATTTGCGTTTGCAAATAAATAATTGTGTTTTTCGTATTTAATGCTATAATTTACACAAGGAAATATATGGTCTAGATAAGTATTATAACGGCAGAATGCCATGGGCGAAAAGTAAATGTGCTGTTTAGTATTCTATATGAGATTTTTATGAGATGAAATTCATTATAAATCCAAATATAATGGTATTGTGAAAAGTTATGGATAAGCCTTCATGGGATGAACCTGTGAGGGCTTTTTTTATACCCGTAAAGGAGGTGGCCAGATGCCAAGAAAACCAAATATGTTTCCGAGAACGGACATACTCAAATGACATCAATTCTGTCCTCTCAAGCCATGTTGAGACGGTAGCGTTGATGTCGCGGCTGTAAGCCTTGATTTTACTGGGTTTTCGGAATTACATCTAAGTTGTCTACTCAACCTAAAGGGCAAAAATACGTACATGGAAACAAATCGACGATTATTTTAGAGGTAAAATTTGAGCTCAAAAATTAGCAGGGTTGAGTTGACAGAATAGATAACGGCCTTTTTTTATAGGGGTTGAGGAGACAGGATGGATGTACATTTAATGCAGGTATACTCATTTTCTGAAAAAACTTTATTTATTATGTATAAAGTTGTAATATGTTGAAATTGTTCGTTTCTTCGCATATAATAAAAATTGGAAATTTATGTTCTGCGGGGTATTCATAATGAACTACTTAACGACAAAACAAGCAGCTGAAAAATGGAATATATCCCCACGCAGAGTTCAAGTTTTATGCGAACAGGGACGCATTAAGGGCGCTGTTCGTTTGGGTTGGGCGTGGGCTATACCAAAGGATGCGGAAAAACCTGCGGATTTGCGGATGAAGAAGATAAAAATAGAGGAGTAGAGTAGAA
>CAYWJS010000002.1:0-110649 GCA_964458855.1 uncultured Erysipelotrichia bacterium | reverse complement strand
CCTAAAAAAATTGTGCTATTAGATTTTTATATTGCATTTGCCACAGGAAATGATAGATATATAGAGGATAATACATCTGACAATATCACTTGGAAGATTATAGGGAATGAATTAATAGTTGATAAGGATAAAATACTTGAAAGATTAAGGAACTATAGGGGCGGGAGCATTAAAGAAATCCTAATAAGCAATTTATAATAAGTATTTTTGGTGGGATTTATTACTACATTTTTTAATTGGACTTTATCTTCCAATTATTAGCCTTTCAATGATAAAGGATGTTTTTGTAAAAGATAAAAATGCTTCTAATCACAAATTTATTTTTATGAATTTCCTTTTTGCTCTTTCTTTTTCTCTTTTTTTTAGTACCATTTGGGAAATTGGAGAGTTTTTAGTTGATCTTATATTAAAAACAAATACTGTTAAAGGTGGACTTGTTGATACAATGACAGATTTAATAATGCATGTTATTAGTGCACTTTTAGTATGTTTTATCTACTACTATCAAAATAAAAGAGCTAACTTTTAAAGAAAATAAATAATTTGTAAATAAAAAAGTTTTAAAGGATTTTCCTTTAAAACTTTTTTTATTTTGTTTCTAGTAATCTTAAATAATGATTTGCTTCTCTTAATACATGGTCTGCTAAAAGTGGAAGAATAATTGAGCGAATTTTACAGGCATCAAGTCCTTCAGTAGCAGCACGCTTAAAGTCTCTATAGTTTATTGTTTCAGTAATTGTTTTTTGTGTTAAACTTGGCATCATTTCATCTGTTGCAATTTTTACCTCTTCTATTAATGCATTATATTCGTTTGCAAAATCATTTGCTGTATTAATAAGTTCACCTTCTGTAGGATCAAGCAGTCCCCGAATAAATAATGCGTGCTCCATCATAATACGATTCCAAAATAGTTCAGTATTTTTTATATTTTCTTTTTCAATATCTTCTCCACTTTCAAGAAGAACTATATAATCTCGGTATAATTCTGCCTCTCTTAAAATATGTTCAATTAAAAGCAAATAGTTAGTATTAAATAGTCTACATGCAAGTATTTCACTTATTATTTGCTCTTTTAACGTAATTAGACCATTTACTAAACTTAAAGCACGATTATTTAAGGTTTTTACTAATGATTCAATATTTTCATGTCTTAATGAAGTACTATGCAAAAATAAATTATTTTCAAAAACTGTAATATCTTTATTTATTGGGATACCTGTTAGATTTTCAGTTTTTGTTTCAGTACTTAGCGTGTAAGGTGTTACAATTTCATGCGAATTTCTTATGCTTGGTCTTACAAAACCATGACTTATACGAGCAACATCATAAAGAAGTTTTTCAAATTCGTTTTTGTAATAATCTGCTCTTTTTATAAACTTTTCATATTTTGGTGGAAATCCTGCTTCAAGAAAAAAGCTGTGCTCTTTCATGATGCGTGCAAAAAATAAGTGTAATTCAATTGATAAAGTAATATATCTTTCCATATTATTCTCCTTTCAGTAACAACATATGTCTAATATGGAAAGAATATATTACCTATTTTTTAAGTTCCCAATAGCATCTTTTTGGAGATATTATTTTTTCTTCTTTTTTAAGTTGGGCCATAATTTTATCAACTTCTTTTCTTTCAATCCCTGTTTTTTCTACAACCATTCCTACATTTACGGGTTCATTTGAGTTTTTAAAAAATTCTAAAACTTTTTCATAATTATTCATTTTATTCCTCCTTTAAATATTATAATTTTTATATATAATAAAAATTTTTAAAAAGCAAAAGTTATGCATTACTTTTTTTATTTTAAAAAAAAACAGGAATTTTCCTGTTTTTAAGTTGTATTATTTCCTAATATTGCAATTTGTTGGGATTTTAACACAAATTGATTATCTTCATATTTTAATCTATTTTCAACATAACCTAACACATCAGCATGATATCTTCCTGATATTTGTTGATATTCAATTAGTTCGTATCCTTCTTAAATATCGTATGCAAGAATTGTTTTAACTTATGAAAGGTATTTTAATTTTTTCGCTTTTTGCCAAAAAAGAAAAGTGCAACTGTACCAGGTCCAGTGTGTGAACCAATAATTGCTCCAATGCTATTAATCATAATAGGACCATTAATACTTGAAAAGTTTTCTTTAATTAATTCTTCTAATTTTTTAGCTTCTGCCTCAGATGCAGAATGAGAAATAAAACACTTACCATCATAATTTAAGTTATCTTCTGCATATTCCTTTATAAATTCAACTAATCTTTTAATCGCTTGCTTTTTTCCCCGTGCTTTAAAACGCGGCATTAATTTTCCTTCATTGTTGACATATAGAATTGGGCAAATATTTAAAAGATTACCAAAAAAAGCAGAACTTGGTGAAATCCGACCTCCTCTTTTATAATGAGTAAGATCAGTTGAGAAAAACCAATGTTGAACATTTAATTTATTTTTTTCAAGCCAATTAGCAATTTTTTCTATATTTTCTCCATTATCTCTTAGATCAAGTGCAGCATCAACTAAAAGTCCATAACCAAGAGATGCTGCTAGAGAATCTATAATTATAATTTTTCTTTCTGGATATTTTTCTTTTAATTCATCACGAGCAAGACATGCCGAATTATATGTTCCAGATAGTCCACTTGAAAAAGCAATATGTAAAATATCTTTTTTCTCTTTTAAAAATGGTTCAAAAAAGTTAATAAATTCTTCTGTATTAATTTGTGAAGTTCTTGGCATTGCTCCTTCTTTCATCTTTTGATAAAAATCTTCATATGATATTGTTTTTCCTAAATCATCAATGTATTCTTTATCATCTAAAATAAAATGGTAACTAATAAAAGGTACATCTCTTTTCTTAAAGTAATCAGCTGGTAAATCTACGGTTGAACAGCAAGTTAAAACATAATTTTTCATAATCTAGCTCCTTTTTTATAAGTTGAACACTTTTATATTAATCATATTCTTCTTTATTTATTTCTATCACGAATTTTATATTAGTATAAAAAAAGAAAGTGTCATATTATGACATCTTTCTTTAATAAAACATTAATTATTTAATGTATTTCTTTTTGTTGGTTGAATTGTTCCATATGGGTGGTTAGCTGGTGCATAGATTGAATATAGTTTTATTGGTTCATTTCCTATGTTTATTAAATTATGCCATGTTCCAGCTGGAATAATAAAAGCATAATCACTATAAACTCTTTGTTGAAAATTTAGATTGTCTTTAGTAGGCCCCATTTGTAAAAGCCCTGCCCCTTCTTCAATGCGGATAAACTGATCAACATTAGGATGCATTTCAAGTCCAATGTCTTCTCCAACATTAATACTCATAAGTGTAAGTTGTAAGTGATTTCCTGTCCATAGTGCTACTCGATAATTGTTATTTTGTTCTGTTACATCTTCAATATTTACTACAAACGGATTTGGACCATAATCTCTTAATGGGTAATAATTTTTATAATTGTACAATTTACTCATTCCTTTCTACCTATATAGTATTTTATGCTTTAAAATAGATTCTGTTATTTTAAAGAGCAAACTTATTTTTAACAAATAAATTAAAAAAGTAGATCACATTTTTGTGTCTACTTTTAAAATATTACTTATTATCTTTTTTATTTTGTCCGAAAGATTAATCCTAAAGTATTTGGTCCACAATGAGACGAAATTGTACATCCTGCTCGTGTAACAAGTATTTCTTCAAAGTTATGCATTTCTTGAACAGTTTCTTTTACAGTATTAATAATTTCATCACTTGTTCCTGAGTGAGTAATAAAAATACGTCTTAAATCTATATCATCACGACTTAAAACTTCTTTTGTATATTGAATTAATACTTTCTTTAAATTTCCGCGATATTTTTTTCCAACAGTCATCTTTCCGTCTGTATTGTCTACTAAAATACAAGGTTTTATGTTTAAAAGATTGGCACTAAAAGCAGCTAGTGCAGAACATCTTCCACCTTCTTTTAAGAAAGTTAGTGTATCAATAATAAAACTTGTTTGAATTTTTCCTTTTAAGTTATTAATTTCTTCTATAATTTGTTCTATAGGCATTCCTTTTTTTATTCTTTCTGCTGCCTCAATGACAAGCATTCCACTTCCTGTTGAAAGATTTGCCGAATCAATCGCATAAACATTACCAAGTTCAAGTGCAGCAAGATGTGCATTTTGATAAAGTGAAGAAAGAGCTGATCCTAAATTAAAATGTATTACTTCATATCCTTCATCTGCCCATTTTTTAAAGTATTCAATATATTCGTATGGGTTTGCTGCTGATGTTTTTGGAAGAACACCTTCATTGTAAAATGTTTCATAAATCATATCAGGTGTAATATCAACACCATCACGATATCCTTTATCTTTTAAATTAATATGAGCTGGAAAAAGATTAACCTCATATTTTTCAATTAGTTCTTTACTTAAATCACAAGAACTATCAGCACTTAAAATAATTTTTTTCATAAAGTACACTCCTCTACATTGTTTTGTATTTTTAAAATTACATTTTCTATAACCCAGTCAGGAGTAGATGCTCCTGCTGTAATTCCTATTGCTTTAATATTATCATCTATAATTTTTGATAATTCAAGTTCTAAACAGTTTTCAATAAAAATTGTATTCTTACAATTTTGACTACAAATTTCAAAGAGTTTACGGCTATTTGAACTGTTTTTTCCACCGATTACTATCATTAGGTCAACTTGTTTTGCAAGCTCTTCAGCACTTTTTTGGCGTTCTTTTGTTGCATTGCAAATTGTATTAAAAGTAAGTATCTCTTTTGCAGTTTTTGATACAATATCTACTACTTTTTTTAAATTTTCTACTTTTTCTGTTGTTTGTGAAACAATACATACTTTTTCTAAACCATCTTTAATATTTGAACCATCTTTAGTGATAATTGCTTCATTATTACATGAACCATTTATTCCTATTACTTCAGGATGATTTTCATCTCCTACTATTATGATTTTATATCCTAAATTATAATGTTTTTTTACTAGTTCATGAATCTTCTTTACAAATGGACAAGTTGCATCAATAATATTTAAGCCATGTTGTTTCAAAGTTTGTGTTACAAAAGGACTAATTCCGTGGGAGCGAATAATTATAAAGTCTCCTGGGTTTAGTTTGTCAAGCTCATTTTCATCTGCTTCAAAAATATTATTAGTTTTTAAATAATTAATAGCATCATTGTTATGAATAAGAGGACCTAAAGTGTAAATTTTTTTTGATGTATGAATGCTTGTATCAAGTGCAATCTCAATTGCTCTTTTTACCCCAAAACAAAAACCTGCTTTCTCAGCAATTATTATCTTTTTTATAATCCCACTCCTTTATTTTAAAATACCATTATAAATTTGTATTGCATCAATAAGATTGTATTGTTCAGTTAAGTTACTTCCTTTTGCACCAGTTGTAATTAAAATATATTCTTTATCATAAACTGAAGCTAAACTTGCAAGACAAAGACCTGCTTCAGGGGTATAACCTGTTTTTCCTCCTAATATTTTTCCGTTTTCAAGATTTGTTGTATATATCTTCTGGTGCATTCTACTAATTAAAATAAGTCCTTCAGGATGAATATTAGTTGGAGCTGTAGTATATTTTTCTGTTGTGAAAATTTCTTTAAAAATTTCGTTTTTTAAAGCATATTTCAAAAGTATGGATAAATCATTTACAGTTGTGTAATGGTTTTCATTGTGAAGACCTGTTACATTTGCAAAATGTGTATTTTGCATATTTAACACTTTTGCTTTTTCATTCATAAGTTTTACAAAGTCTTCTTCACTACCTGAAATATCTTCAGCAATTCCAATTGCAGCTTCCGCACCACTTCGAAGCATTATTCCGTATAAAAGATCTATTATTGGAATACTTTCATCCAAAGAAAACCCAGCAACTGCTGCTCCTGTATTTTTTAGTTTTTCAAATATTTTATTTGTAAGTTTAATTTTTTTATTTAAATTAGGTAGGTTTTCTAAAGCAACAATTGTTGTCATTATTTTTGTAAGAGAGGCAGGAAAAACTTTTTCATCTTTATTTTTTTCATGTAATACTTTATCATTTTCTAAATTTATTAAGATTACATTTGGACTATATATTTCATCTGGAACTTCAAATGCAATATTTTTTATCGCATCTTCTGTTTTAAAAATATTTATAATTTGACCTATTGTATTAACAAATCCATTATTTACTACATAAATAATACTTAAAATAATAACAAGAAGAATTGTTACTCTTAGTTTTCTTAATTTTAATTTTCTTTTTCTTTTTTTCACATCAATATAACTCCTAATTTCCTATATTATTATAACAAATTAAAACCAAGACAACAATGTCTTGGTTTTAAAGAAAAACATCTAAATTATCTAATAGTTCTTCTTTTGAAAGTTTATTTAAAAGTAGAACATTTGGATATGGATTATAAATTTTAATAATATCAATAAGAAATTCTTTTGATTTGTCACTCCACTCATTTTTTAGTTGTTTTAAAATTAATGTTTTTTTAAGTTTTAATTTTTCTAAAGAATATTTGATTTCAAGTAATTCTTTGCATCTTCCTGTATTTTTTACTTCCATTTCATCACCCTTTCTATCTATATTTTCCGTTTCTTTGGTCTTCTTCTTTTCTTCTTCGTTCTTCGTATTCCCTTCTTTGGCGAACTCTTTCTTTTCTCTCCTCTTCTCTTCTAAATGCTTCCCTAGTTTGTCTTTCTAGACGTTCAAGTTCTCGTTCGAAATCATTTTTACTTAAACTCATAATTACGCTCCTTCCTATTTAATAATTTTTGGTAAAATCTAGATGTCTCACTGTATTTTATTAAATAGAAAGGATTTATATCACCAATTTTTGAAAAAATTTGTGTTATAATTGTTTTAGGATGTGATAACATGGAAAAACCACTTGCTTACCGTCTTAAGCCTGAAAAACTAGATGATATTATTGGTCAAGAACATTTAGTTGGTAAGGGTAAAGTTTTAAGAAATCTTATTAAAAATAAAAAACTTATTTCAATGATTTTATATGGTCCACCAGGCTCAGGAAAAACTTCTATTGCACACGCTTTAGTAAATGAACTTGGATTAAATTATCGTATGCTTAATGCAACAATTAATAATAAAAAAGATTTTGATACTGTGGTGGAAGAAGCAAAATACTTAGGTGGAATGGTTGTTGTAATGGATGAAATTCATCGTTTAAATAAAGACAAACAAGACCTTCTTCTTCCCTATTTAGAAAATGGTCTTATTACTTTAATTGGTCTTACTACTGCAAATCCTTATCATAGCATTAATCCTTCAATTAGAAGTAGATGCCAAATTTTTGAGGTTAAACCATTAACTGATGATGATATATATTATGGAATCAATAAAGTATTAAAAAGTGATGAATTTAAAAAATATAAGTTTACAAAGGAAGGAATAGACTATATTTTAGGACTTGCAAATGGTGACTATCGTTTTGCATTAAATCTAATTGAAGTTGCAGCAATTACAAGCAAAGAAGAAGAAATTACTCTTTCTCATTTAGAAGAAATTGCTGGAAAACCTAATGTTTTTCATGATAAAGATGGTGATGGTTATTATAATCTTTTAAGTGCTTTGCAAAAATCTATTCGTGGTTCTGATGTTGATGCAAGTCTTCATTATCTTGCAAGGCTTATTGAATTTGGTGAATTAGATAGCATTTTAAGACGACTTATTGTTATTGCTTATGAAGATATTGGTCTTGCAAATCCAGGGATTGGTCCAAAGGTTATTGCTGCAGTAGAAGCATGTGAGCGAGTTGGACTTCCAGAGGCCACAATTCCTTTGTCAGTAATTGTAGTTGAAATGGCACTTTCACCAAAATCTAATACTGCAATGGTTGCACTAAATGAAGCATTAAATGATGTTAGAAATAATAAAGTTGGACCAATTCCAACTCATATTAGGTTAAGTGCAGAGGGTTATAAGTATCCGCATGATTATCCAAATTCATGGGTAAAACAAGAATATATTCCAGAAAATTTAAAAAATAAACAATATTTTAAACCAAAAGATGAAAGTAAAAATGAAAAAATATTAAAAGAAATTTATGAAAAATTAAATAAAATGAAAAAATAAAAAGATATTATCACTTGATAATATCTTTTATTTTAGGTTTAGTTCTAATGAATTTTCTTTTTCTAATTTATTTTCTAGTTTATTTAACTCATCATTACATATTTCAATTGAAACATCAAGACGCTTACAATATTCTGTTGTAAGATAATTTTCACTAAAACCATTACCAATAGCATTTAAATATTTACCATATGCTTTTTCATATATTCCGTTTTTCATAAGTTCATCTGCTTCTTCTAAAGGTTTTAGTATTTCTTCAGGTATAAAATCATCTTTTATCGAACGATGAATTACAAGTGTTTTTAAATGTTCTAATATATGAGTAATCATTTTAACAAGATTATAATTAGCTTTAATATTCATTTTATCTCACTCCTTCAAGTAGCTTTATATTTTATGTTCAAGTTTTAAATCTTTTGCTTTTTCTAATGTTTGGAAATTTTTATCCACTTTTTCTTCTAAAAATTTAGCAGAAAGGTTGTAATATGCTTCTTTTTTTCTATCTTTTCTAGATTTATCTTGACCACTACAACAATCACCTATAAGTGCACAAACTTTCGAAAGAAATTCATAATTTTGTTTTTCTTTTGGTTTTTTTAGTTCTAAATTATAAATTTTATCTAATATTTTTTCTGCACGAACATAATATAAATCTGCTTTTAAATATTCATTATTTATAATATCTTTTGAACAAAATTTTTCTATATCATATGCAAGAATAGAATGAGTTTCACCAATTTCATAATATACTTTTGCTTGCTGATATTTGTATTCCAAATTATTTGGATTAAGCTTTACTAATTTTTTAATTAATTTTAAAGCAGTTTTTAAATCCCAATTTTCCATACTTTTTAAATATTTTTTAAACAATATTTTTTCTTTCATTCTCTTCCTCCCCTTTATTTATTGAATTAAATCTAAAATTATTCCTTTTTCTTTTGTTTTTTCATCATGCTCAAATTCATCATAAAGCATTTCTTCAAATACTTCACATATTTCTAAATATTTTTCTTCCTTTTGAGGTTTATTTTGGTAAAAACAACAATCAACAATAAGTTCGCATGTTTCTAAAAGAAACGCCCAATTTTTTTTGGGTTTTTCGTATTCGTTTTGGTATGCTTCTTCTAAAATTTTCTCAGCATTTTCAAAATACTTATTTGCTTTCATATTATATTCATTCTTTATTTTGGGGTCTAAAATATTTAATGAAGAAGCTACAAACGCTGAGTTATAATATGACATTGCATATTTAAAATAGCGTTTTCCTAACATCAGTTTATAATCATTATTATCTGAATATAATTTTACTAATTTTTGAAGTGTTTCTGTTGCACCACAAGAATCACCAGATTCTAATTTTTCTAAGTATGTATTATATAATTTTTGTTCAATAATTTTTTACACCTCCTTTAGTAAAAATTTTATTGCGTAAGATGCAGCATAAAGACCAGCAATACTTGGAAGAAATGCATTAGATGATACTGGTTTTGTTTTGCGAATTGGTTTTTCCTCAGAATAAATAACTGGAATTTTTCCTTCTATTTTTCTTTCTTTTAGTTTTTTTCTTAAGATTTTAGCAATTGGATCATATTTAGTTTTTTTAAGTTCGCTAATTTTTATAAGTTTAGGACTAAATTTATTTCCCATTGCCATACTTGAAATAAAAGAAATCTTTCTTTTTAAACATTCTTCAATAAAACTTAGCTTTGCATTTATATCATCACAAGCATCAATTGCAAAATCAATCTGTTCATTAAAAATTGTCTCTTTTGTTTGCGCACTATATTTTAACTTAAAAGTAATTACTTTGCAAGTAGGATTTACATCTTTTATTCTTTTACTTAACACATCTGTTTTATATTTTCCGATAGTAGATGTTAATGCAGGTATTTGTCGATTAATATTTGTAATATCAATTTTATCGTAATCAACTAAAATTAAAGTTCCAACTCCACTTCTTGCTAAAGCCTCGGCCGCATAACTTCCGACTCCTCCAATGCCTAAAATTAAAACTTTAGAATTATTTATTTTTTTAAAGTTTTCTTCACCAATTTGAAAAATAAATCTTTCAAAGCGCCTCATTTTAAAGAGTTGTCCACGCAACAGCAAAACCACCAGGCCCAAAATGTGTTGCGTATGCTGGACCGAGTTCTTTACTAATTGAAACTTTAATTTTATCAGAAATTTCTTCAATACGTTTTTTTATTTCTTCTGCTTTTTCTTTTGCATTTACATGAGTGATTTTTACAATCATCTCTTCTTCACATTTTTTAAAATCTTCTTTAATATCTTCTACAAATTTTTCAATTACTCGTTTTGTTGTTCTGATTTTTGTTGCAAGTTCAAGCAATCCTTCTTTAGTTCGAATTATTGGTTTAAAGTTTAAAATATTTCCCAGTAATGCTTGTGTCATTTTAAGTCTTCCACTTCTTGCAAAAAATCTTAAATCTTCAACAGTAGCCTTCAATTTAATATTTTGAATAAGTTTATTTACTTTATTAAAAATAGCTTCTAAATCTATTTTCTTATCTAAAAGTTCAACAACTCTTTCTACTACAATCTCTTCCCCTACCGCACCTTGTAGTGTGTCAATAAAGTGAAAATTAATCCCTTCTACCATTTGGGATGCTAAAACTGCTGATTGATAAGTTCCACTTGCTTTTGATGACATTAAAATACTTATAACATCCGTATATCCTTCATTTTTAAATTCATTATAAACTTGGAAAAATTCTTCTGGTGAAGGTTGAGTTGTAGTAACTTTCTTTCCTTCCTTTATCTTTTTAAATAACGTTTCATTATCTATCTCAATAATTTCTTTATATGAAGTGCCATCTATAATAACATTTAAATAGCAAACGCGAATATCGACTCTTTTAAGTAATTCATCACTAAGATAGGAAGCACTATCAGTTAATATTCCTATTTTTCTCATTAAAAAACTCCTTTCTTATAAGGAGATTATAACACAACTAAACTTTAAAGTATATAAAAAAGCCCAGCGAAACGACTATCACTCATGGGTTAACCTCTAATTTCTAGGTGGGCATCACATTATGATTTTTAGGATTCCCACAGCACTTAATGGGTGGGCATTCACACCAATCGTAAATTAGATTCCCTGAAGTTTATTTGTTCGGTTATATTGAGTGATATTCGATTACGCTAGGTATTACTATTATATGTAGAAAAATTCTTTTAAACACAACTTTTTTATTTTTTATCATAATCATCTAAAAAGCTTACTTTTTCATCATTTTTAATCCAACCTAATATTGCATCCATATTTACATTTTCTGCTGATCTAAAAATAGAAATATCTACATTGTTATAAACTTCTTTTAAGTTTTTAATAAGTTCTTTTATTTCTCGCCGTTTACTACTTACTTTTCCAGCAGCTACCTCACAACCACAATTCATAAATTTAAGTCCGCTATTTTTAGCAAAACGAATAATATCTTCTTCTTTTATCAAATACATTGGTCGAATAAGTTCCATTCCTTTAAAGTTTGTTGCTTTAAGTTTTGGAAGCATGGTTTTAAAGTTTCCTGCATACAAAACATTTAAAAGAGTTGTTTCAATTACATCGTTAAAGTGATGTGCTAAAGCAATTTTATTGCAACCAAGTTCTTGTGCTTTGCTATATAAATATCCTCGTCTCATACGAGCACATAAATAACATGGATATTCTTTACTTATTTCAGTTACTACTTCAAATATGTTAGATTCAAAAATATTTACAGGAATACCTAAATACTTACAATTTTCTTTTAAATTATCTAAGTTTTCTTTGTTAAAACCTGGATCCATAGCAATAAATTCAAGATCAAAATCAAAATTCCCATGTCTTTTAAGTTCAAGAAAACAAAGGACCATTAAAATACTGTCTTTTCCCCCACTAATACATACTGCAATTTTATCTCCATTATTTATAAGTTTGTAATCATTTATTGCGCGTACAAACTTACTCCAAATCTGTCTTCGAAACTTTTTTATAATACTACGCTCTATTTCTTTTTTAGAAAGTCTCTTATTTTCATTTTGGTAAGAAACACAATTCATAAATACCACCTTCTCAATTAATTTTATCAATATTTAATAATTTTACAATAAAAAAAGGAGATAGATTTTTCTATCTCCTATTCGATTTTAATTTTTTTCTTATGTTGAACCTCTTCTTCTTTCTTTGGAATTTCAATTTTTAAAATTCCCTTTTCAAATTTTGCTTTAATATCTTCTGGTTCAACATCGCCAATGTAAAATCTTCTTGAGTACTCACTTTGATATCTTTCGCGTCTGATGTAATTTTTCTCTTCTTCATTATCTTCTTTATTTTCACTTACACTTACTGTTAAATAACCATTATTTGTTTCAATACTTATATCTTCCTTGTTCATTCCTGGAATTTCCATTTCAATGAAGTATTTGTTATCTTTTTCGTAAATATCTGCTTTTAAATAATTAGTTGAAAATAAATCAGAAGGGAAAAAGTCATCAAAGAAGCGATCAAAGTTATCAAGGAAGAACCGTCTTGGAATAAGACTCATCTAATCACCTCCCACATATCTTTTGCTAATTATTTAAAATTATGTATTAAGCACTATTATTTTAAGACAATTTTTAAAAAATTTCAAATTTAATGCTTATTTTTTCTTTTTATTTGACATTTTGTTTATTTAACTATAGGTTTATTTAACTATAGAATATACCTTGATTTTAAAAATTATATCTATAGGGGGAGTTTAAAATTGAATAATGAAGTATTAGAAAAACTATTAAATGACAAAGTTGGAACAACATTAATTAAAGATTTTGCAAAAGAAAAAATTTCTTTTGATCTTGCAAAATCATTTTATGAAATTGATAAAAAAGATTATTACAAACAAATTGAAAAAAAGGGTTATTTGGTTAAGGTTACTTTTTTTGATTTTGATAAACTGCCAGATTATATAAAAAATAAATATGTGGAAAGTGCTAATAAGTTTATAGAAATTGTAGTTGAAAATAAATGCAATTATGAAAATATTGTTAATTTAAAAAATAAAAAAGAAAATGAAAAAAATAAAAAAGAACAAACAAAATCTAAAGAAAATGCTTTATCTTTACAAAAATAATAAAACACCATAACATAAGTTATGGTGTTTTTTACATTTTACTTGGAATATCTATAACAAGTAAATTTAATAATGATTTAATGATTTTATTTGTTAAAGTAAGAGTTGCAATTAAACTTTTCTTTTCTTCTATATTTTCCATTGATTGAATATGAGTATTTTGATATAAAGAGTTTACTGTATCACATAAATTATATAAGTATTCTGCAATATAATGTGGAAGTCTTTCATTAAAAGCATTATTTATAACAATTTCAAAATCCAATAGTTTTTTTCTTAATTCTTCATCATATTCATTAATTGGATTTTCTAAAATAGAATAATTTTCTTTTTTATTTTTTTCTAAAATCTTATTTATTCGAAGATATGTATATAAAATATAAGGACCTGTTTTTCCGTTAACTTGGGAAAACTTTTCAATATCAAAGATATAATTTTTTTCTCTGTGCATTCCAAGATCTGCAAATTTTATAATTGCATTTGCAATAATATTTAAGTCTTCTTCACTTATATTTGTATTTTCTTTTCTCATTTTAATAAACTCTTCTTTTACTAAATTTATTAATTCTTCAAGCTTTAACATTGCCCCACTTCTTGTTTTAAATGGGCGTCCATCAGGTCCATTCATAGTACCAAATTTTATGTGTTCAAGGATTGTATCTTTAGCAATTTCAACTTTCTTGGCAACTCTAAAAACTTGTTCAAAATGAAGGCTTTGTCTAGAATCTACAACATATAATATATTATCAGGTTTATATGTTTTTATACGGTTGTAAATTGCAGCAAAATCAGTTGTGCTATATAAGTATGCCCCATCTGATTTTTCTAAAATAAATGGTGGCATTTCCTTAGTATCTCTTTCTTCTTCAATTCTTATAATTTTTGCACCCTCATCTACTTCAATTAAGTTTTTTTCTTCTAAATATTTCATTACCTCTGGAATATACTTGTAACAATCACTTTCTCCTTGCCAAAGATCAAATGAAACATCTAAAATCTTATATAATCTTTTAATATCTGATACTGATACATCATAAATTAATTTCCAAAGTTTTTGGTATTCCCTATTTCCTTCTTGAAGTTCTTTGGTAATTTTTTTTGCTTCTTCTAAAACCTTTTCATCTTCAGAACACTTTTTACTCATTTTTGGATATATTTCTTCTAAATCATCAATTGTAAAAAATAAGGTATCATAATCTTTAATATGAGGATATTTTTCTTTTAATCCTAAAATTACTTGTCCAATTTGAAGACCAAAATCACCCAAATGAATATCACTGATTGTTTTGTGACCTAAAGCTTCTGCTATTCTTTTTAGTGACTCCCCTATTATTGCAGGACGCAAATGTCCTACATGAAGTGGTTTTGCAACATTAGGACCCCCATAATCAAGAAATATTGTTTTTTCTACTTCAGGTTTATTAATTCCCAAGTTATTGCTATCAAGTCTTCTTTTAAGTTCAGAGGCAATTAATTTATTACTAACTTTTATATTTAGAAACCCTGGTAAAACAAATTCAACTGATTTATAAATATAATTATAATTTTCTTTATTTTTTATAAAATTTATTATTTTTTCTCCAATTGTTACTGGACTTTCTTTGTAAATTTTGGCAACCTTAAATATATCATTACATTGATAATCACATAAATCAGGACGATTTGATTTTGTAACAGCACCAAAATCTCCGTCGTATCCTAATGCTTTAAATGCGTCTTTTAAGCTTTCTTCTAATACTTTAATCATATTAACAGTCCTTTCTTATCCTGGCTTAATTATATAATAAATGATTTTTAGTGTCAAAAGCACAAAATTGCTTTTTAATTATATCAATAATATAATATTAATAACTATGGGGGGATTAGATGAAAAACAATCAACTAAAATCAATTGATATTAAAAAAGCTAGAAAATATGTACTTGCAAATAGTATATTTTATGGCGATCTTAGATTATCTAGTGAAAGCTTAAAAAAAGATTACAGCTCAGAATGTTTATTACTCCTTAAAAGATATCTTTTTGTTTCCTTAAGCAAAAGAAATCATGATTTTATATTTTCAATTGCACCTGAAGCTGATTATTCTTCTTGGCCTTTATCTTATTGGCCTTACCCTGAAAAAATAGAAAAAATACAAAATTTATTAGAAAATTATAATAATTTTTATCAATTTGTTCATGAATTTATAAATACTCCAAAAAAAGCAAAAAAACAAATGAAAAAGTTAGCTAATTGTATTAATACAATAATCAAACATTTTGACGAATTAGATCATACTTTTATTAAAACTTATTATTTATATTTATCTGATATTTGTATAGATATTTTAGAACCTTACAAAAATGAAAAAATGTTAATTGATACCAATTATGATAATATTTTTAACATTACTAATAAATACTATAATGAATGGGAAAAAGACAATTCACTAAAACTTAATCTTTGCCTTTTTTCGCCTTATCATAATACAAGAGTATATTACGATAAATGGGAAAAAGAAGCTAAAAATAATGTAGAATTTATAGAATTACATCCATTAGCTCGTTATGAATTTATGCGTCTTATGGAAAGAGCTATTAAAATTACAAATTATTTTTCAAAAGTAGAAGAAAAAATAAATACCAAAAATAAAGGTAAAGATAAAGAAAAAGCCCTTGAACTTACTTGCGAAATTTAATAGTTATTTAAAATGTCAAGCACATGTAATGCTTGACATTTTTTAACGAATATATTATTATATATCCTACAATTAGGGGGGAGCTAATGGTAAGAACAAATATCAATGATACTAAAATTTATGTTCTTGCAAATAGTTTTTTAAATTATGATATTAATCATAATTTCCTTCAACTTGTAAATTTTAAAACCACTAAGCCAATTTTTGATATTGATGTTATTACTAGTGAGCCAAGAGAAAAGTTTCAATTTTACATTATGAATTCACCTTGTGTAAGAAGACTTATTAGAGCAAATATTAAGATTTCTACTTTAATACCTAAAATAACAGAAAATAATACAAAAGATATTAAAAAGATTAAAAAATACTTTAATTCAACTGTTAAAAATTTTAAAAAGTTGCCAGGATGTCTTCAAGTTGAATATCTAAGATATGCTGATTGTTGGATTAAATTTATTGAGTATAATGAAAATTACTTTCTTCCTTGTTCACTTACAAAAGAAGAAAAGAAAAGATTAAAAAATAAAATAGCAGAACGCTATTATCTACATTATAATGCAACATGTGATTCAAATCCATTTAATGAGTTAAATGAAAAAAGAAGACTCCAATATGAAGAAAGATTAATTATGACTTGTGATGTTATTAATAATTTTAATAAATTAGATAATATTCAAAAAAAATCAAAAAGCAGTGAAAAAACTCTTGAAATTTAAAGCCACAGTTTACTGTGGCTTTTTATTTTTTAAAAATGCTGTAACTTCCCTTCGATTGTGAAATAAACTTTTTATACTTAAAACTTCATATTTTTCACTTAAAATCTTTTTTGCTTCTAATATTCTTTTTTCTGGATGGTTTGGTAACTTTAAAGTTACTATTGCAATCCCCTCTTCTTTTAAAGTGCTTGCCAAAGAATTCATAACATAAGATGTAATATCTGGATCAACATTCATATCATTAACTATAATATCAAAACATTTATCAAACTTTAAATCCTCAATTCGACATTTAAAATGTTTAACATTCGGATGTTTTTCTAACTTTGGATTTAAATTTCCGGGATCCACAGAAACTACTTTAAAACCATAATCAACTAATACTTTTGTCCAACCTCCAGGAGCAGCACCAATATCTAAGGCAGTACCACCTTTCAAATCAATTTTAAATTTAATTAATGCTTCTTTTAGTTTGTTTTCTGCTCTTGATATTTCGGTTTTTTCTCTTGAATAAATTCGATATTCATCAGAATGGATATTTAAATTTTCAAAGGTATTAGAATATCCAATTAAACATTTATCCTCATAAATTAATATTGAAATTATATTAATAATTTCATTTTTTAATTCTTCTAAAGTAAATTCATGAATTGCTCCTTTTTCATAAAAACTTTCACCAATAAATACCTCAATATCCTTTGCACTATAATCCACATTAGATTTTACAATCCTACATTGAACAGCAAATTTTTCTTTTTCATTTAATGAAACAATTGTTTGTACTTCATTTAAAATAATTGTTTTATCTAAATCTAATTTCTTTAAAATATTAAAAGTCTTTTCTAGTGGCATAATATGTTTTATAAAAATAGAATCAAATTTAATCAAAGAGTTAATAAACTCATTTTTTTTCATTTCTGTTTCAATTAAAATAATTGAATCAGAAAACTTATCTTTAACAATAATTTTTGGGTCAACGAGTAAAAGTTCATTAATCACACTTTTTTTAAAATATGGTGTAAATGTGACTACAAATAAACTCATTGCACCTCAATCCTTTTTATATGGTTCAAGATGAATTTTTACATAAGATACTTTTTCTTCTTTTAAAAGATTTTCTTTTACAATTTTACCTATATCATGACCACCTTCAACATCCATTGTTGAATCTACTAAAATATCAACAATAATATGATGAGCTGGTCCATATTTTAAAACAATCATTTTATGTATTCCTTTTATTTCAGGATGAGATTTTAAAATAATTTCTTCATATTTTTCTTTTACCTCACTTGTAACTTCAACGCCCAGTAATAAATTAATACTTAAAAATAATACTTTTAATCCAGTTCTTACTATTATTAGAATAATTATTAAACTTGCAACTATATCCGCATATTTAATCCATTCATAGTTAAATTGAGAAAGTAATATTCCAAAGAGTGCAATAATTGATGTTAATGTATCACTTATTCCTTCATAACCATTAGCAAGTAAAGAACTATTATCATATTCTTTTCCTTTTTTAATTAAAATTGTTGCCATAATAATTTTAATAATTATTGTAATAATTACTATAAAACTTCCTAATATATTTGGTCTTATTATTTCTTCTTTTAAAATTATTTCTTTTACTAATTCATAACTTACAAAAAGAAGTATAATACTTGTTATTAAACTTCCAATATATTCGTATTTACCGTGTCCGAAAGGGTGTTCTTTATCTGCAGGTTCATATGACTTTTTTATTGAAAAAAATGAAAGAGTATCTGTTAAAAAATCACTAAATGAGTGAATTCCATCACTAATTAAAGCTGCAGAATTAAAAATAATACCTGCTATAATTTTTAATATTACTAAAAAAATATTAATTATAAGATTTGCTATTGTATAATATAATGCTTTCATTTAAATCACCCTTATTAATTTATATGCAATGTATAAAAAAAAGGGTTAATACCTGTACCCTTTGACCCTTTTTTTCAATTTGTTTAAGTTTTCTTTTATATCACTTGAAATATTATTGAATTCTTCACTTTCCCAAACATTTTTTATATTTTCTCTTCTACTTTCAATATTATTTCGTAACTCTTCTTTTTGTTCATTTAAGAAGTTTTCTTTTATTTCTTTTCTTTCATTAGTACTTAATTTATCAAAATCTTTAATACTTTCTTTTAAAGAATCATCAACTTCTCTTGCTTGTAAGTTTTTAATAACTTTTTTAAGTTGATTCTTATTTTGAATAAGCATCACTTTTCTATATTCTTTATTTTCTTTAATAATAGTTTTTCTTGCTTCATACATTTTTTTATTGATACTCTCAAGAGATTCATTTACTAACGCTGAAATTTCAAGATTTGGATTCAAAGATACAAGTTTTTGAATTAAAATCATTTTTCCAGGACTTACATTATATTCATTTGCAAGTTCTTTAATTTCTTTATTATCGTTTCCAAAAAGTATAATTAATGGTATTTTTTCTTCTTCAATATATTCATTCAATTTGGTAAGAACGTTATTTTGAAAATCTTCTTCTAATTCTTTAGCTACAATACTTATTGCTACTAAATTATCATCTTTTAACTCAAAAATATAACCACAATCTAATGCTTCTTTAAGAAGACGAATTAATGCCGCATAAACATTTTTCCCTTCTAATTTTAAATCAGCAACTAATAAATCCCCTTCTGCATTTAAAGGTACTACATCTACTACCTTTTCTTGACGATTCACACTTAATTTTATACTAGGATTTAAATCAAATGTTACATAAGTTATAGGTTTTTGATAATAGTTATATAATAAAAAAGCAAGGCTTAAAAATATTATAAATGCGACTAAAACAATACCTACTTTCCAAAAATTTATCTTTTTCAAAATAACATTCCTCCCCTATTTAATACAATATAATTGTATCTTTTAATATTTTCTTTGTCAAATAATGACAAAGAAAAAAGCGGACCAAAGTCCGCTTTTTTATTACTTTTTATCATACATATCAATAACTGCACCAATTAAAAGTCCTGCCATACCACCAATTAAAGCCCAGGAATAAAATTCATCATAAATTAGACCAAAAATAAATCCTATTCCTGTACCAAATATCAAAAGTATTGCAGTATAAAAATAATCACTTGTCTTTCTTTCACTTTCATTTTTCTTTGACATAAGATCACCCTTTAATAGTTTATTTAATTAATAGTGTTTCCAAATATAATTAATTTATTATCAAAAATAAAACAATACCTTTTATTTTTAATACCTGACCTATACTTAATAAATTACTTGTTAAATTATTAAGGGTTTTGATTGATTCAACTGTTGTGTTAAATCTATTTGCAATACTATAAAGAGTATCTCCTTTTTTTACGGTATAAGTAATAAATTCTTGGATAGGTGTTTCTTTTGGAATAAGTAGTGTTTGACCTATATTTAAAAGATTAGATTTAAGATTATTTATTCTTTTTATTTCATCTACTGTTGTTTTAAAGTTTCTTGCAATACTATAAAGGGTGTCACCTTTTTTTACTGTGTATGTTACTTTTTCAGGTTCTTCTGGAACTTGTTGGGGTGCTCCTTTTATAATTAACTGTTCTCCGATTGAAAGAAGAGTTGAAGTAAGATTATTTAATCTCATTATTTCATCTACTGTTGTGTTATATTGTCTTGAAATACTCCATAAAGTATCACCTGGTTTTACAATGTGAATAATTATTTCTTCTGGTATAGTAGGTTTGGTTGGGATTTGAAGTTCTTGACCAATTTGTAATAGTGTTGTTGTAAGATTATTTAGATTCATAATATCTTCTACTGTTGTATTATAAGCTCTCGCAATTGAATATAGAGTATCTCCAGGTTGTACAATATGAATATTTCCATTGCAGATTGCAAGTGGTTCATATAAAAATATCAAAGCACTCCATGTAGCATTATCCACTACTCCTGTAACTGGAAGTTTATTATTTGTTTGAAATGCTTTAACACTTAAAAGTGTTTCATTATCAAAATTTCCATCTATTTCTCCTGAGTAAAACATAAGTTGTTGAAGTTTAAGTTGTAAGAGTTTTACATATTCTCCTTGGTCTCCTAAAGTTAAGATGGGTCTATTTAAAACTGGAGTTTGTGCTAAAGGTGATTGTCTTTCAAAGTAATTAAAGTTTTCATTCATAATAATTCCCCTCTCTAACTATTATATTTTTACTTAAGTAATAAGTACCTATTTAAAAAATATGAATATATTGTGGTAGAGGTGGAATGTCATGCAATTTGAAAACGGATACTTAATTGTAACTGTCTTAGAAACTAATACAGAGCGTCCTATTAGTGGTGCTAGTGTTATTGTAAGAGGAGATGATTTTGAAGATACTTTTATAACAGATATAAATGGTAAAACAGAAACAATACCACTTAGGGCTCCAGCAAGAATATATTCTTTAACTCCCCAAACTGAAGTAAGACCTTATTCAGTTTATCAAGTTGAGGTAACAAGTCCTGGTTATGAAACATCAATTATTAATGGGGTACAAATATTTCCAGGGGTTACATCTTTACAAAATGTTTATTTAAGCCCAAGAGTATCTTTATTTACAACCTTTGCAGTAGAAGTTGAAGCACCAAATATTACAAATATTCCTCCCCATTCTTTGTGGGAAAAAAGAGAAAATGAAAGAAATATAATAAATAATTCTGATATTAGAGTTTTACCTGAGATAATTGTTCCTGAGTATATTGTAGTTCATGATGGTGCTCCAAGTAGTACTAGTGCAACAAATTATATTGTTAGGTTTCCTGATTATATTAAAAATGTTGCATCAAGTGAAATATATAGTACTTGGCCAACTGAGGCGATAAAAGCAAATATTTATGCAATAATATCATTTACATTAAACAGACTATATACTGAATGGTATAAGTCGCAAGGATATGATTTTACTATTACATCGCTTCCAAGATATGATCAAACATATATAAATAATAGAACAATATTTCAAAATATTTCAGATATAGTTGATGAAATATTTAGATTTTACATAAGAGAGCAAAATAAAAACTTCCCCTACTTTGCTCAATATAATGATGGGATAAATACCAATAATCCTGGTTGGCTTAGTCAATGGGGTGCGAAATCTTTAGCAGATCAAGGATTTAGTGCATTAGAAATTCTTAGAAGATATTACCCTAGTAATATAGTTTTAGATGAAGCAAAAGAAATGGTAGGTCTTCCAACATCTTTTCCAGGGTATAATTTAAGTGTTGGTTCATGTGGGGAACCAGTAAGGCTTATTCAAAATATGATTAATACCATAAATAACAATTACCCTGGTATTCCTAAAATTGTTCCTGCAGATGGAAAATTTGGAAATAATACCAAAGTAAGTATTGAAACATTTCAATCAGTATTTAATTTTCCAATAACTGGTGTTGTTGATATAAATACTTGGTATCGGATTTCTTATATTTATACTGCTGTTACTAAAATGGCACAAGGAAGATAAAAAAAGAAAATCAACTAATGTTGATTTTCTTTTATGCTTTTTAAAACTAAATTAAATAAGTCATCGTTTTTATTTACTTTAATAATATTAAATTTGGGAAGATTAATATCTTTTGCTTCAAAAAATAATATTTCATGAGGTTCTACATTTAGCTTTTTAATTATGTATTCATAAAAATCTTGGTTAGGTTTTGTTTTATGAATTTCTGCTGAAATAAAAATGCCATCAAGATTGGTAACACCAAATGCTTCACCAATATAGTTTCTAACATATGATACGTGGTTAGTTGCAATAATAATTTTTATATCTGGATATTTTTCTTTTATCTTAGAAAATAGATCTTTATCTTTAACTTCATAAATATTATTAATAAGGTTTTCTGTCGCTCTTATAAGTAATACATCTTTGGGAATAATATTTCGTGCTTTTAAGATAAAATCTGCATCAGTTTTATTATTATAAAAAAGACTTTCTAGGTTTGTTTCCTCTTCTTTTAAGTTTAAATCTTTCTTTTTTACAAGCACATCTACTAAACCAAAACATAATACTTTAATTACTATCACCTCATTTAACTAGTATTCGCCAAGAACCAAAGTTTTTAGTTGCACGAAGTAAATCATCTATTGGGTAAAGAAATGTTGTAAATATTGTTTTTTCAGGATTTATAACTTCTACTTTATCATCTATAACTTGAGTTACAATAATATAGTGTCCTCCGCTTAGATCTAAGCTTTTATTAAATATTTTCGAATCAACATTAAAAATTACATATTTACTAGATGAGATTTCTTCAATTAAAGTTTTTTTAGTAAGTCTTTTTTCATAAATTTTATTATTGCTTTTATAAAATTTATCTAAAGGAAAAAAACCATAATTTCCTTCTTTTTTACCAGCTTTATAATCATTTAATAATTCACTATTAAAACATATTAGTTTAATATCATATTTAGTTATTTTTATTAAAGTTTTTGCAAGTTCAGTTATCCAAAGCATTTCTTTATTAATATTTAAATTTCTAATACCTGAATCTTTCAATATGTAGTAAACACAAGCACTACCACAAGTTAGATTAAACGGTTTTTTCATTTTTTTCACCAAATATATTTTGGTTATAAATAATAAGTTTGTGCTGCGCTCTTGTGCATACTACATAGAATAAGTATTTATCTTTTTCTTCATAAGGAGAATTAGGATCTGAATAAACAATAACACCGTCAAATTCTAATCCCTTTGAAAAATATGAAGGAATTACAACAGTTCTTGCCATTTTCTTATCATCACTATCAATTTTTTCAAAATCTTTTAGTTTTCCTTCTAAAAGATTATAGATATTATTTGTTTCTTCTTTTGTTTTTGTAATAATGGCAATTCTTTCAATTCCTAAATCTCTTATTTCTTTTATATCTTTTAATAGTTCTTTACTTAGATTTTCTTTGTTAACATTTTTAAATGTTACCGGAATATTATTACTTCTTCTTACTGCACATATATTTTTAAGATTCAATATTTTATTTGTATACTCAATAATTTCTTCACTTGAACGATAAGTTTTAGTAAGTTCAAGATAACGACCACTATTATCAAAAATAGTATTTATTTCATTTAAATTATTATATTTATAATACGGATTAATTGTTTGATTTATATCTCCTAAAATAGTAAATGATGCACGTCTAAAGATCTTTTTTAAAAGTTCAAGTTGTAATAGTGAATAATCTTGTGCTTCATCAATAATAACATGTTTAATACGACCATCATAAGGATAACCAAATAATTCAAAATTTAAATACATCATTGGTAATAGATCTTCAAATTTTAAGAATTTGCTACCTATTGGTTTAAGTAAATTACTTTCTAAGAAATCATTATAAATGCTTAAAATTGATTCACTTAGATTTAACTTTTTAAATAATGCATGTTTTACTTTTCCAGCCTTTTTCTTCAAATTTTTTGATTGTTTACATACTTTATTAGCAACCGCTATAATTCGTTCTCCAATTGGAAATTTTTGATAACGATTTAATAAATCATTTAAATAATCTTTTTCAATTGTTTCTCCATCTATTATTACATCGGAAGTAAATATAATCTTTTTATCTAAGTTAACAATATATTTATCTAGTAATTTCTTAAAATCATTTGAAGTTTTAAATCTAATAATATTTAATTCTTTTTCATTTAATCTTTCTTTTTGGTAGTAACGCTCAATAAAAGCACTGAAAGATTCTATTTCACTTGGTTTATCAATAAAAGCACTAGCAAAATCACTAAATGTTGTTTCCAGAACATTTTCTTCTCCAAGTTCAGGTAAAACATTTGAAATATATTCAGAGAAAACTTTGTTGGGTGCTAAAATTAAGATATTGTTGGAAGTTAAGTTTTTATCTTGGTATAAAAGATATGCAATCCTATGCATTGCAACAGAAGTTTTTCCACTTCCTGCAATTCCTTGCACAATTAAAACGGAATCAGTAATATTTCTAATTATTTCGTTTTGTTCTCTTTGAATTGTATTTACGATATTTTTCATTTTATCGCTTGATGAACTAGCAAGTATTTCTTGCAAGTATTCATCATCAATATTTAAATCACTATTAAAACAATGTTTTAGTTTCCCATTTTCAATTTTATATTGACGTTTTAATGTAATTTCACCAGTAATTGTTCCACTTGGTGATTTATAAGAAGCTTGACCTACTCCATAGTTATAAAAAAGACTTGCTATTGGTGCTCGCCAATCAATAACATAAGAAGGGATTCCGTTAATTCCAATATATATAGGAGAAAAATTCTTTTTGCTTTTAAAATCAATTCTTCCAAAGTAAGGATTATTTAAAGATCTTTTAAGATTTCTTAAGTATTTAAATTCTTCATATGTTAATAACATATTTTGATTGATTTCATATAATGTCGAAGATATTTCCATTTCATCCATATCAGAAATATTTTCCCAAGTATATTTTTTTGATTCTGTAATATCTTGTATTTTTTCTTGAATACTTTCATCATATTCTTCAATAATTTCATTAACTTTTTTTAATACTTCTTCTAAATATTTTTTTTCTTTTTTTAATTCAGAAGGCGTTATGCTCATTTTCCCACATCCTTCTTAAACGGTTTTAGGTTTATTTTTTTAAATCTTTTATAAAAAGTACCAAAACTATTTTCAGGATGAACAGCTGCAATTATTTCCATATTATTTTTGGGTATAATTTCAAAATCAAAAATAGGAAGTTCAATTTCATCCATTAAGATAGAAACATTATTAATTATACCATAATTATTAAGTAAAATAATAACAAAAATTATTTGCAGTGATAAAAAGCGGTATAAATTTCGTAAATAATTATATTTTTCTAAGTTATTTTCTTCTTCCAACGCTTCATGAGCACGTTCTAAAAAGTGTGCTAAATCAAAACAGATGATTTTGTTTTTTGCATCTTTTATTTTATTTGTAGGAAAAGAGTTTTCAAAATTATCTAAAAAAGTAGTAAATCCAGAATTAAGTATAACTTCTTCTGGATTTGTTACATTATAAGTAATTACATTATATTTTTTTTCTATTTTCTTTATTAGTGATTTATCTTCATGTTCTGTTGCAGAATCTAAAACAAAAATGGTTTTTTCTTCTTCTAGTCTTTTTTCAAATTCATTAAGCAAAAATGTAGTTTTTCCAGCTTCACGATTTGCTACTATAAGCTTTAGACTGTTCATCACTTTTCTCCTTTAAAACGTTTTTTCTAATCCAATCTTGCATTAAATAGATAAACATCTGTCTTCTATCAAAGCAATGTGGGTCTTCTCTGTAAATACTTCCAAATTTACCAAATGCTGAGTAGCAACATGAACAACACATTGCTCGAAAAACACATTTACTACATTTTTCAATTGTCTCAGCAGTTCGAGAACGCATTTTAACAACTTCTGGTTTTTTTTGCATATCAACAATTCGCTCTTTTAAGACATTACCCATAACAAATTTTTCTTCTCCCTTAAACCCATCACAAGGAAATACATCACCATTAGGATTTACAGAGATAAGTTCGCGTGCTGCACCACATGGGTATCTTAAACAAATATAATCGCGAACTGGAGTATATACATTTTCCTCAAAAATATGAATTGAAAAGTTTTCAATATCAACCTCATCCGACATTTTATGCATTTCTTCAAAACATTTTGCCCATTCTCCTGGTTTGGTTGTAAGACTGTTTTCTTTTTCGCGTCCTAAGATATTTACAGGACGTGGTTTAAAACTTATTCCTATTTCATCGAAAAATTTCATAATTTCTTTTGGATAATGAACATTATGTTGTCCAATAGTACAAACTGCACCATCAATGTAAATTCCATTTGCTCTTAATTTTTCAATTCCTTTTTTTATGCGATCAAATGAACCATGACCATTAATATCAACACGAGCCTGATCATTCATTTCTTTTGGACCATCTAAACTTATTCCCACATTGATGTTATATTCTTTAATTAAATCAATAAGTTCATCTGTTACAGAAACACAATTAATTTCTGTTCTATATTTTACTAATTTATCGTATTTGTCTTTTACTGCTTCAACTTTTTCAATAAACATTCTCATTCCTGAAACATTAGTTGAAGCTTCCCCACCTTGGAATTCAAAAGTAATAATTTTTACCTCGGGCATTGATAACATATTTTCAATTGTTTTATCCATTACCTCAGGTGTCATATCTTTACCTTTAAATGGTCCGCAATCAGCAAAACAATATTTACATCTTAAATTACAACCAGTTGTAATATTTACTACAACTACACTTGGGTAATTTGCAGGACGAGGAAAATCATATTCAACTACTGATCCATTTAAATCTTTTGCAAGACCACGCAAAAACAAGGTCTCCCATTCCTCAGTAGATAAACCATCCTCTTCATATCTTTTAAATTCTTCATCAGTCATGGCAACCCATGACCCAAGTTCTGGATTTAATATAATATTAAATTTATGATTATCTACTTTTAACGGAAATGTTGTAACACCTTCCATTTTTGCATATTTTCTATTTATTTTTGTTGTCTCAAGTTCAACACTAGGACCATTAATGTCTTCTGCTAAACCTTTTAAATATAACCTTTCATATTCAATTTCGTTAAATTCATCGTTTTCATATTTTTTATACTCTTCTAAAGTAAGTTTTATTTGTGTGTTAAATTTTGGATTTACTAAAATGTATCCATCTTCAACTTTTTTTACTAAAACATTAGAAGATTTCCGATATTCTCGACTTAACCAAGGACTTCTCATGGTGTTCCTCCTTAAAAAATAAAAGCAAAACTCTTACCCCTTATGAGTATGAGTTCCGCATCCGTCATAACCTAAACCGATTTTCCCTCCAAGTGATACTTTTACTTTCTTTGCTGAAACTTTTGTTTTTAGATTCTTTACAATATCATTTTTCATTTTGCAGTCTTTCATCTTGGCACCCCCTTTATTTATACAATATACTAAAATAAATTTTATCAAAAATAAAATTTATTTTATAACTATTATATTTTATTTGTGGATGTTTTAAAAAACGACAAATTCATACTAATTTCATATTAACATATTACATTGTGTTATTTACGTTAATATAAAAATACGTTACATAAAATTAATGGTTATGGATTTAATCTTGTTGGACCTCGATATACAAATGTTGCTTCTCTAATGTTATCTATATTAAAGATTAGCATCATAAGACGTGCAACACCAATTGCAAATCCACCATGTGGAGGACAACCATATTTAAAGAATTCTAAGTAAAAATCAAGTGTTTCTGGATTAATACCTTTTTCTATAATTTGTTTTTTCAAAATATCATATCTGTGTTCACGTTGTGCTCCTGTTGTAATTTCAAGACCTTTAAATAATAAGTCATAGCTTAATGTATTACCTTCATTATCTAACATGTGATAGAAAGGTCTTGCACTAAATGGAAAGTGAGTAATAAAAATAAAGTCTGAATTGTATTTTTCCTTTGCATACTTACATAACAGTTCTTCTTCTTTTCTTTCTAGATCTTCTGGTTTTTCTCCAATATAATTGTATTCATTTTTTAAAATTTCTTTTGCTTCCTTAAAAGTAATACGTGGAAATTTATTTGAAACATCACTAAATTCAATGTTAAATACTTTCTTTATTTCTTCACCATAAACATCTTTTAGCTTAGTAAAAGCATAACGAAGTAGGTTTTCTTCTTCATCCATTACCTCATCTACACTATTAATCCAAGAGATTTCAACATCAACCATATTAATCTCTGTTGCATGATAAGAAGTATGTGAGTTTTCTGCTCTAAATGCAGGTCCAATTTCAAATACTTTATCAAATCCTGCTGCCATTGCCATTTGTTTATAAAATTGTGGGCTTTGAGTAAGGTAAGCTTCTTTTCCAAAATAATCTAAACGAAATACTTCAGCTCCCCCTTCTCCTCCTGCACCTGATATTTTTGGTGAGTGAATTTCAATGTAGCTGTTATTTATCCAATATTCACGCATTGCATGTTCTAGAAGTGTTTGTGCTTTAAAAAGCAAGATATTTTCTTCTCGTCTTAAATCTAGAAAACGGTAGTCTAGTCTTGTTTCCCGAAGACTTTTTTCTTTATCATGTACATCTATTGGTAGTTCACTTTCACTTGTACTTGTAACTAAAATATCTGTTGGAATAAGTTCTTTTCCACCCATTTTTACTTTTTCGTTTTCATATAAAATGCCTGTTACCTTAACAGTACTTTCTAAAGTAAGGTTTGATACTATATCGTTATGGTGCTTATTTTCTTTGTTTTTTTCAATTGTAACTTGTACTTTATCACTACTATCACGAAGGATTAAAAATTGAACATATGGAAGATCACGAATATTGTCAACAAATCCTTCTAAGGTAATTTCTTGGTTATAATATTTTTCTAAGTTATGAAAATATATTTTACTCATATAAACTCCTCCTATTGTTGAGACGCGCAGTCATCACAATCGCACTCACTATTGTGTTTGTAAAACTTTTTTTGAATATATATTGCAATTTTTTGAATTTCAATTTGTTCTTCTTTTTTAGTTATGTTATCTCTAATATTAATAACTTTTTTCTTTAACTCATCATCACCTAAAATTCCCACAAATCTTGCATTTAACTTATCTGCTTGTTTCAGTTGAGATTTAAAACTTCGATTCATATAATCTTGATCAACAATAATACCTAGTGTTCGAAGTTGGTAAGCAAGAATTGAACAAACTTTTTTTGCTTCCTCTCCAATTGGAATTAAAAATAAATCTATTCCTGGTATACCTTTTAAATCTATTCCTTCAGCATCAAGTGCTGCAAGTAAGCGTTCAAGACCAAAAGCACAACCAATGGCAGGGGTATCTGGACCTCCTAAATCTTTAACTAAAGAATTATAACGTCCCCCACCACAAAGTGCAGTGTTTACACCAAATCCTTCTATATCCGCATGAATTTCAAATACTGTATGATTATAATAATCAAGTCCTCGAACTAAAGACTCATCCAATTCATATGGAATTTCTAATGCTTCAAGTTCATTTATAACACTTTTAAAGAATTCATTTGATTCATCATTTAAATATTCTTTTATTTTTGGTGCATTTTTAAAAAGGTCTTTTTCTGAATCTATCTTACAATCAAGAATACGAAGTGGATTTTTTTCTAAGCGAGTTTTACAATCATTGCATAACTCATTTTCATGTTTTTTAAAATACTCTTTTAATGCTTCACGGTATGATACGCGTGATGCATCATCCCCTAAAGTATTTAGTTTTACTTTTATGTTTTTAAGTCCTAAAAAGTTAAAAAGAGTAAAAACTAAACTTATTACTTCAGCATCAACTCTTGGATCATTTGATCCAATTACTTCTACTCCAAATTGATGAAATTCTCTATATCTTCCTTTTTGTGGGCGTTCATAACGAAACATTGGACCTAAATAAAATAGTTTTGCAGGTTTTTTATAATTTGACTCATCATAAAACTTATTTTCAATATAAGCTCGAACTACTCCTGCTGTTCCCTCAGGTCTTAAAGTTAAGCTTCTTCCTTTTTTATCTAAAAATGTATACATTTCTTTACTTACAATATCTGTTGCATCCCCAACTCCACGGATAAAAAGTTCTGTTGCTTCAAACGTTGGTGTTTTAATCTCTTCAAAGTTATAAACTTTACAAATTGCTCTAATTAATGACTCTAAATTCGCCCACTTAATACTTTCCCCTGGTAAAATATCTTCTGTACCTCTAATCTTTTGAATATTCATATTATCTTCCTTTCTCGTAAAAAAACGTCCTTAAAAACATTTTAAGGACGAATTATCGCGGTACCACCTTAGTTCACATGTATATGTGCACTCTCTACTTTAACGCAAGTAATACGTCCCTTCTTACTAAATTTCAGAAGAAAACCTCCTGGGTGCCCAAATTAATCATTAGGAAATCTTTTCACCAACCAGATTTCTCTCTCATACTAATTGATTAATTTTCTCCCATTCATAGGATTTTTAAAATAAATATATATTTTAATTTTATATCCAACAAAAGTATTAGTCAATGTTTCAATTACTTTCAAGCATTATTGTAAATGGTCCATCATTAATGAGTTCTACTTCCACATCAGCACCAAATTCCCCTATTTGAATTGGAATTCCTGTTTTTCTTAGTTCCTCATTAAAAAGATCATATAACTTTTTAGCAGCAATAGGATCTAAAGCATTAGTAAATGATGGTCTATTGCCCTTCTTCGTATCTGCATAAAGTGTAAATTGAGATACTGAAAGTATTTCTCCATTAACATCTTTAATACTAAGATTTGTAAGATTATTTTGGTCTGCAAATATTCTTATGTTTACAATCTTATTTACAAGTTGCTTTACACTTTCCTTTGTATCTGTTTTACAAAAACCAACAAATACTAATAATCCATGATTGATTTTAGCAATTTCTTTCGAATCAACTTTAATACTTGCACTTTTACATCTTTGTATTAACACTCTCATTATCTAATAACCCTTTCTACTGATTGAACAGCATCAATTTTATTAATATTTGCAACAAGTTTATTAAATTGGGCAAGGTCTTTAACAGTGCAAAAAATATCAATTGTTGCAGCAGAGATTTTAACTTTGGCATTAATATTAGTAATATTAGTATTGTTAGCTGCAAAAATTGATGTTAAATCAAAAATTAAACCTGGTCTGTCAAGTGCATATATTCTCATCTTAACTTCATAATTTTTCTCTTTTGCTTTTGGGTTCCAAGAAACCTCAATTTGTCTTTTTTTATCATGTCTTTTAACATTTTGGCAATCTGTTCTGTGAACAGTTATACCTGATGTTTTAGTTACATAACCAATTATTTCATCTCCTAAAATAGGAGAACAACAATTAGCAAGATTTACCTTTAGATTATCAGCACCTTTTACTAAAATATCATCTGTTATTTTTTCTTTTTCTCTTACTTGAGTATTTATCTTATCTATTATTTCTGGTTCTGATAAAATTTCTTCTGGTTTTAAAATTTTGTTTAAAATTTGCTTTGCTGTATATGCACCACTTCCAATTGCATGATAAAGATCATTAATATCTTTATATTTTAACTCTTCAATTACTTTTTTTAAGCCTTCACTATTTGTAATTTCAGTAATACTTAAACCTTGATTTCTTATCTCTTTTTCAAAAAGATTTCGACCAGAATTAATATTTTGTTCTTTACGTTGGCGTGCAAAGAATTGTTTTATTCTATTTTTTGCTCCTTGTGTAACTGCAATATTAATCCAGTCTTCACTTGGTCCAGGTGAATTTTTACTTGTTTTGATATGTACAACATCACCTGTTTTAAGTTCGTAATCAAGAGTTACCATTTCATCATTAACAGTTGCCCCAACCATTTTATGACCAATATCAGTGTGAATGCGATATGCAAAGTCAATTGGTGTTGCACCTTTTGGAAGATCAATTACTTTTCCTTTTGGAGTAAAGACATAAACATTTGCATTAAACACTTCAGATTTCATTGTTTCAATAAATTCTGATGCTTCTTCTGTTTCTTCTTGAAGTTCAAGCATATGCTTAAACCATGAAAGTTTTTCTTTGATATAATCTTGTTCTTTATCAACAACTAAGTTTTTATTTTCCTTATATGCCCAGTGTGCTGCTACACCATGTTCTGCAATTAGATCCATTTCGTGAGTTCGAATTTGAATTTCAAAAAGCTTACCTTCTACTCCAACAATTATTGTATGAAGTGATTGATACATATTTGGTTTTGGCATAGCAATATAATCTTTAAAGCGCCCTGGTACTGGTTTCCAAGTGTTATGGATAAGACCAATTGTTGAATAACATTCTTCAATCTTATCAACTAAAATACGAATTGCATAAAGATCATAAATTTGACTAAGTTTTAAAGACTTCTTATCCATTTTTTTATAAATACTATAAATACTTTTTGCACGTCCTTTTATTTCAAAGTTTTTAATATATGGTTTTAAAACTTTTTCAATTTCTTTAATCATTTTTTGAACATAAATTTCTCGTTCTTCTTTTTTCTCTCTTAAACCTTCTTCGATCATTTCATAAATATCTGGCTTCAAATAATAAAGACTTAATTCTTCAAGTTCTGTCTTTATATTGTGAATTCCTAAGCGATGCGCAATTGGTGCGAAAATTTCAAGGGTTGCTTTTGCAATATTTTTTTGTTTTTCGACTGGATGAATAAAAAGAGTTCGCATGTTATGTAAGCGATCTGCAAGTTTTATAATAATTACTCGTACATCTTTTGAAAGTCCGATAAAAATTTTTTTATAGTTTTCAACTTCGTATTCATACTTTGTTGAAAAGTTAATCATACTTAAATTTGTAACCCCATCTACAAGATCAGCAATTTCTTCACCAAATTTTTCTTTTAACTCTTTATAGCTTACCTTTGCATCTTCAATTACATCATGAAGAAGTGCTGCTGCAAGTGTTTCAGGCCCCATATTCATGTTTGCTAAAATCATAGCAGCAGTAAGCGGATGTTGGATATAAGGCTCTCCTGTTAATCTATATTGACCTTCATGTTTTTCTTCCGCAAAAAGATAAGCCTCACGTATTAAATCAAGGTCTTTTTTATTTTTTATATAACCTTTTACCTTATTAATTAAATCATCAATTGTTAAATGTTTTATTTCTTTGCTGATCATTTTATCAACCTCATTTTTAGAAAAAATCTCCCCATTAAAGGAGTTTTTTTATAGTCCAATATTTTTATCTATAAAGCTATATTTATAATCTGTTATTACATTGTTTTTTAAATATTCATAAATATCATTAAATGTCAAATCAAAGACATCATCAACAATCTGATATAAATGAAGATTTTTACTATATTTCCATTTAAAATCAGATAAATAATTCCAAATATCAGAAACTGTAACATTATGATAGTTTCTTCTTTTAAAATCAAATTTCTTATAAAGCATGGCTGGTTTAATTATTTCATATAATTCTTTAAGAGAAGAAATCTGATAATCATCCATAGACACCACCAACTTCTCACTATTACTACATATATATTATAACTAAGAAAAAGTTATTTTTAAAGGTGTTTATTATGAAAAAAGATAAATTCGTCTATAGTACAATTATTTTAATTATTAGTGGCTTAATTACTAAAATTTTTGGCATGGTTATAAAAATTGCAACAACAAGGGTAATGGGTCCTGAAGGTATGGCACTTTATATGTTAATTGTTCCAACCTCAGTACTCTTTATTACCATCTCACAAATGGGGTTTCCAATTGCTATTACAAAGTTTGTAGCAGAAGGGAAAAAATCTCATAAAAGAATTCTTTTCTCTGTTACTTTTATGAGTTTACTTATTAATTTATTTTTAATTATACTTTTATTTTTCTTAAGCCCTTATCTTTCAAATTATTTAGTAAGTAGCAAAAAACTTATTTACCCCCTTCTTACAATTGGTTTAATTATTCCTCTTACAAGTATCTCAAGCATTATTCGTGGTTATTTTTTTGGACGCGAAAAAATGCTTCCACAAGGGGTAAGTAATTTTTTAGAACAACTTACAAGATTTCTTTTTATAATTTTGTTTGTTCCAAAAATCTTAAAAAATTATAACATAATTTTTGCAGTTATTGGGCTTTTAATTGCTAATGCTTTAGGTGAAGTTGTATCAATTATTGTATATTTATTTTTCCTTCCAAAAAACGTAAATATTAAAAAAGAAGATTTAAAACCAGATGTAGGATATATTAAAGATACTCTAAGAATTAGTATTCCTACAACAGGAAGTAGACTTATTGGCTCTTTTTCTTACTTTTTTGAACCCATCATTATTACATATTCTCTTTTAAAAGTTGGTCTTTCACAAGAATTTATAATCCAAGAATATGGTGTTTTAACCGGATTTATTACACCTTTTTTATTTCTTCCTTTCTTTTTTATTCAAGCTATATCTACTGCCGTTATTCCAGCAATTAGTAAAGCTTATGGAAATAATAATTTAGAACGTGCAAAAAGGCTTTTAAAAAAATCCCTACTCTTATCATTTTTAATTGGTTTTTTCGTTAATATAATTATGTTTATTTTCCCAAAAGAACTTTTAAAATTTATCTATAAAACAACAAATGGCCTAGAGTATATTAGATACTTAATTCCTTTTTACTTTATTGATTATTTTCGTGTTCCATTAGTTTCAAGTTTGCAAGCAATTGGAAAAACTAAAGGTGTTATGTATAACACATTTATAAGTTCCGTTTTAAAACTTATTTCATTACTTATACTGCCTCAACTAGGACTAGACTTTTATGGAGTAATACTTGCAATTGGTATTGAAAATATTACTCTTGTTTATTTAGATTTTCTTCATGTAAAAAAGGAAGGATTACTATAAAAGATCCTTCCTTTTAATAATTTTTAAGTTGTTTTTTTCTAAATACCCATAAAAAACATCTTTTAAACAAATATTTCTTTTTTCAAGTTCTTTTAATACCCAAAGTTTTGATATTTTTGCTCCTTTTAAATTATCGAGCATAATCTCGCCATCTTGAATTATTGCCAAAGGATAAACTTTTTTATTTTGATCACTTTTTTTGAAAACTGAAAGTGTTCCATCGGTTTCTAATACTGCATAATCTATCTCAGAAAGTGTGCGAACCTCTTTCTGTCTTGCCTGCATCATTAAATCATCTAAATTATACTTTTGACGTTTTAATTCTTTTAAATTTATTTTTCCTTTGCTAATAAAAAGAGAGGCTCTTCCATCAAAAAAAAATCTAATCTTTTTAAACCGAAGTGAAAGCTTTGCCAAAATGATTTGCAGAAAAATTAAAATTATAATAGGCAGTATTATATACATAATTGGTTCTTCTAACTCTTCAATTGAAATTGCAACGAGTTCTGCAATCATTAAAAATACTACTAAATCAAAAAGACCAAGTTCGCCTATTTCCCTTTTTCCCATAATACGAAAAGTTATATTAATAAAAAAATAATAAAATATTGTGCGAAACGCTATTTGTAAATATTCCAAAAGGACCACCTATTAATATTTTAAAGTGTTAATATTTTTTTATACTAAAACATATATTTTAGTAGAAAAGGTGGAGATTATATGAATATATCTGTAAGAAAAATCCTTGAATCTTTAGGGATTGCCATTGGAATTATTATTGTCTCAAGCCTACTTATTTCCACCCTACATATTTTAAATATTTTAAGTAAAAATGTAGTTACTTTCTTAAAAATAGTTATTCCAATTATTGCGTTATTTACAGGAAGTTATTTAATATCGAAAGAAGAAAAAACAAATGGTTGGAAAAATGGATTATTATTTGGTACGATTTACTTTATAATTATGTTCTTTCTAAATTTATTTATAAAAGGTGAAGTAATTTCGCTTAAACAATTTTTATTTTTTCTAATTCTTTTAGTTTCTAGTGTTTTGGGTGGAATGATGGGAGTATACTTTAACCAGGAAGAAGAAAAATAACAGTATGTATACTGTTATTTTTTTAATTTTTTAATAAAATTATATATTTTTAGTGACCTATTATATAAAAAGTAATAAAAAGGACTAATTACTAAATCAAACTCACCAATTAATTCTTCTACAACTCCCCCAAAACCACGTTTAAATGTATATAATCCATACAATGGATGATCTTTATTAAAATTACCACTAATTCCTCCAAAATTATACCGAATAAAACCATTTTTAAGCCCATATTTAATCATTTCCCATTGAATCCTATATTGGGCATTAAAACACATAAATTCATGATAAGCACCACTAAATAAATAAGTAATTTCCCCTCCATATAAGATAAAGACTGCACCTGCCATTTTTATATTATTTCCATATTTAACTTTTAATTTTTCTGCTTCTTTTATTTTCTTTTTAACATCTAAAATTTTTTCTTCACTTACTTTTAATTGTTTTTGATATTTTTTACTTCCATTTATCTTTTCTAAATGTCTTAAAATATTCTTTTTATTTTCTTTTTCTTTTTCTAATTCTTCATTTAAATGCTTTAAATATTTTTTCATATCTAGCTCAGCAATTAATATTTTCATCATATTTTTTAATTCAACAAACATATTTTGGTAATAACTTAATGGTCGGTCAAGAAAATTTCTGCGTTTGCTAGTGTGTTCCATAATTTTTTTAAATTCTTCTAACTCTTCGTAATTTAGTTCTAACAAATTAAAAGGAATCTTTAGTGTTTTATTAATTATATTTCTTGTTTTTTGATCCATTTCTTTTAAAATCTCAGTTTCACTTTTTTCTTTTAAACTTAAAACAATTCCATCTTGGCTGAATTGTTAATTCAAAATCATTATTAAAACCTAAATGGTGGTACCCAAGATTAACTAAACTTAAAACTATATCACTATATTTATACCACTAGAGATGATTTTTCCATCAATATTTCGTTCAAGATGAATAAGGTATGGATTAATTTTTAAAAAGATACCGTTATTTCTTTTTATATATTTTTTAATATTTTCAGTAAAAAAAGATAATAACTTTGTATCTTTATAGTCTAAAAGAGGACCTCTTGGGGCATAAAAGATATTTTTTTTAATTGGAGTTTGGCGTGAAAGCAATAGAGTTGCCGCAATAATTTTATTGTTTTCGATAACACCTACCAAATGTTTTTTCCAACCATTTTTAGCTTTTAAATTTGTCCACTCAATTGTTTGCATAAAACTTCTTAATGGGTGACTAGAAAAAAATTCTGTATATTCAGTATCATTTAAAACTAGGAACTTCAATCCTATTCGCCCTCATTTATAACTAGTGTTTGCAAAAAGAATTAATTTATAAAAAAAACACTTACTAATGTAAGTGTTTTATCTATTTTTTATTAATTTTCTTATAAATCTTTTAAGTTTTCTAGCTGGTGGAATAGTTGTTAAAAACAAGTAATATAAAATTGGTCTTAAAACTAAATCAAATTCACCAATAAATTCGGTATATTCACCACCAAATCTTTTCTTGAATAAGTGAATTCCGTATACTTTATTATTTGGGTTTGAATCTCCAGTTGTTCCAAAAAAGTCCATTACTTCGTAACCCTGTTCTTTTGCATCAATTAAAATTTGATAATAAAGTATGTAGTTGGCATTTAAACTCCGAAAAATATCATAATTTCCTCCGTGAATAGTCCATACCTTATTTCCATACTTTACAGTTAAAATCCCTGTTATCATTACTTCTTCAGGATATTCCTTAAGATATGATTCATATTCTTTTAGGTTTTTTTCAAGTTTAGTTTGTTGATCAATTAAATCATTTCTTTTTCCTTTTAGTTTTTTATTATCTTCAGGTATTTCTTTTATTTTTATTAAAACTTCATCCAACATATTTTTAGTTTTATCAATCATTTTTTTAATATTTACTTTAATGTAATAAAAATCACTCATTTTATGACCTGATAAAATATCAAAGAAATTGTAATAATACTCGTAAGAGTCACTAATAAAATCATCACGTTTGGAAGTTATTTTCATAAGTTCATAAAATTCTTTAATATCTTCTTTAGAACCGAATTTAACTTGAAGTCCATAAGGATTATCCCGATTAATTATGTTTCTTGTTGTTGAATGCATATTAGCTCTTATTTCTTCAAGTGATTTTTCTAGATCAAGACGAAATGTATAACGGGGTTGAGTCCCCTCAAAATTTTTATTAAAACCTAAATGACGGTAACCAAGTTGTTTTAAAATTTCAATTAATTTATAATTATTAAACCCATCATCAATTACATTTCCTTCAATATCAAGATTATGTAATTTAATATCAGGGTCTACTTTTACAAAGATTCCTTTTTTCTTTTTTGTAAATTCTTTAATACCTTTTGTTATAAACTCAAGAAGCTCTTGATTGTTAAAATCCATAACAAAACCTCGAGGTGAATAGAAATAAGAATAACCAAAAGGTAAGTGTTTTTGTAAAAGTAAAGCAGTTGCAACAAGTTTATTATTACTTTTTACTCCTACATAATGAGGAGTAAGACCTCTTATTTTACTAATTTCTCCCCAAGCATATGATTGCAGAAAATGAGACTTTTGTTTGTGCGTTTTTACAAATTCTTCATATTCTTCAAAAGATACATCAAAAACAAAGTTCACTATTGCACCCCATTATCTATAAATAATATTTCTTACTTTTTTATATACAAAAATTACTACTTTATATAAATAATAATAAAATCTATTAATTACAAGGTCAAATTCCCCTATTAATTCCATAACATTTCCCCCAAAACCTTTTTTAAATTCATAGATACCATAATATTCATTACTTTTATTAAAGTCACCTGTTATTCCATAAAAATCTACATATTTACAATTTTTCTTGATAGCATCTATGATATGTTTATCATATAAAGGATATTTAGGGTTAAAATCACGATAATTATTATCAATTCCACTAAATAAGCTTAAATATTCATCTTTTGATTTTACTGATATTAAAATTCCAATATCAATTGTTTTACTTTTTTTCATCATCTTTTTTGCTTTTTCAAGTTCACTGTTATATTTTTTTATTTGTGATTCTGCTAATTTTTTTTGATTTCTTAATTTTGCACCCACTATTTCTTTTTCCATCTTATATTTAATATTTTCAAGGTTTTTTTCTTCATTTTTTAAAGCTTCAACCATATTATTGTAATAGTCAGTTGTGTCTATATAGGCAATATAAACATTAATATTATCTTTAAAAAACTCTACCATGTTTTTACAATAAGACAACGAACGATTTATAAACCTTCGCCTTTTTCCAGTTTCATCTAATAAGTGAAAAGCACGTTCTAAGTCTTCAATTGTTCCTTTTTTTACTTTTACTCCTTTTTTATAAGCTTTTTCAATATTTTTTCTTGTGCTTTTTTCAAACTCTTTTTTTAACTCTTCATAACTTTTATCTAATAATAACTTAAAAGTCCAACGTGGCTGCATTGTTTCAAAATAAGTTGTAAAACCTAAAAACTTATAATTTAGTTTTCTTAAATTATTAATTGGTTCATCATTTGTTTTTGAATCAATAATGTCCCCATTTTTTGAACGCACCCTATAAATAATGTTTGGATCAATCTTTAAGAAAATTCCTTTATTTTTTTTAACATATCTTTTTAAATTTTTAGTAAAAAAAGAAAGTAGTTCAAAATTACTATAATCTATTAATAATCCACGTGGGGAATAAAAAATATTTTTTCCAATCGGAGTTTTCTTAGAAAGAAGTAATGCTCCAGCTATGATTTTATCTTCATCTTTTACTCCAACATAATGTGGAGTCCATCCATATTTTTCTTTTAAAGAAGCCCATTCAATTGTTTGCATAAAATTTCCTAACTTGTGGTTTTTGGAAAATTCATTAAATTCATTTTTTTTTAAGATTGTAAATTCCATTTTCTCACCCACTTACATAATTAAGTATATAATAAATTTTTCTTAAAGTATAGGTAAAAAATATTATCAAGGTTATTCACCTTGATGATATTCTTTTAAAAACTCTTCTTTAAATTCTAAGAAACGATCTTCTTTGATTGAAAGTTGTATCTTTTCTGTAAGACTGATTAAAAATCTTATATTATGAATTGAAAGTAGTCTTTGTCCAAATGTTTCTTTCGCATTTATTAAATGTCTTAAATAAGCTTTTGTATAATTTTTGCAAGTATAACAATCACAATTAGGATCTAGTGGTGAAAAATCTTCTTTATATTTTGCGTTTTTTATAATAATTCGACCTTTACTTGTCATGGCTGTTCCGTGGCGGGCAATACGTGTTGGTTCAACACAATCAAACATATCAACACCACGCTCTACACCTTCTAAAATATCTTCTGGTGTTCCAACTCCCATCAAATAACGAGGTTTATCAGAAGGAAGAAATCTAATTGAGTCTTCAACCATTTTATACATTACATCTTTTGGTTCACCTACACTAGTTCCCCCAATTGCATAACCTGGAAAATCCAACTTTATGAGTTCTTTTGCACAATACTCACGAAGTTCAGTATATTCTCCTCCTTGAATAATTCCAAAAAGAGCTTGATTTTCATTTTTGTGAACATCCTTTCCCCTTTTGGCCCATCTTAAAGTTCGTTCTGTGCTGGTTTTTGCATATTCATAACTTGCCGGATAAGGAATGCATTCATCAAAACTCATAATAATATCAGCACCAAGTTTATTTTGAATTTCAATTGACTTTTCAGGAGACAAAAAGAGTAAATTTCCATTTAAATGGTTTTTAAAATATACTCCTTCTTCTGTAATTTTATTTGAATCACTTAAACTAAAAACTTGAAAACCACCACTATCAGTTAAAATTGGTCCACCCCAATTCATAAATTTATGAAGTCCACCTGCTTTTTCTACAATATCTTCACCTGGGCGTAGCCATAAGTGATAGGTATTAGATAAGATTACACCAGCACCAATTTCTTTTAATTCTTCTGGAGATAGTGTTTTTACTGTTGCAAGCGTTCCAACTGGCATAAACATTGGTGTTTCAAAGCTTCCTCGTGGAGTATGTAAAATACCATATCTTGCATTACTATTTTTATCTTTATGGATTAATTCATATTTAAGTGCCACTTTCTCACTCCTTACTACAAGAAAAGAGAGTTTATAAATTCTCCCTTTCAATAATTTCTTTTGCCATATCAATAATAAGTTCTGTTCCTTTTAAACCAGTAGTTCGATAAAGTGATTTAAATCCTGGAAGTGCATTTACTTCACATACTATGTAACCATCTTTACCAAATAGAATGTCCACACCTGCAATATCTAAATCAAGTGCTTTAGCAGCTTCCTCAGCAAGATGTGCTACTTTTTCATCATACTCAAAATTTAGGGCATCCCCACCAAGGGCAAGATTAGATCGAAAGTCCCCTTGTGACTTTCTAATTGCAGCACCAACATAACGACCTCCTAATACATAAGCACGAATATCACGACCAAAACTTGTTTCAATAAATTCTTGAAGCATGCATATTCCTTCATATTTATTGATAATTTCATCGAAATGTTCTTTGTCTTCAACTAAAAATACTGCACTCCCTTGAGAACCAAATACCCATTTCATAATAAATTTATTACTACCTAAGTATTTAGAAGCTTCCTCATATGTTATCTCTTGTGATGTTCTTCTTGTTACTTGGTAAAAAGTTTTAGGAATTGGAATTCCTTTTTCAGCTAAAATTTGATATGTTTTAAGCTTGTTTCTTGCATCAATCATTGCTTGGCTTTTATTTATTACTCTAACTCCAAGCATTTCAAATTGTCTACTTAAATAAATATCATAACGTCTCATTACAACAAATTTAGGAAGATTGATAACTTCTTTCCCTTGGTAATAAATTTTATTTTTTTCTCCTGTTTCAATAACAAAATCTTGGGCACATAAAATTTTAATATCTAAACCCTTTTCTTTGGCATATTCCATCATTTTTATATCATTACATTTTTCAATTTTGTTATTATATACTTTACGTGAATATAAAAACCAACCATCATACTTTTTGTCCATACTATTTTCCTCCTTTTTCTAGTTCATCGCGACTAATTATTTTTGGAATATCATCTTTTAGAGATATTATAAGTAGTTTTTCATCTTTTATTTTTTTAATAAGTTCTTTACTATTAACACTTTCAAAGCTTTTTTCTAGTAATCTTTTGATATTGCTGTATACATCAAAAGTTGGTGTAATTTTCATCTTTTTAATTTCTTCATCAGTAAGATTTTCTTTGTATAAAGCAACTGTAATTAATTTTATTAACTTTATTAACTTTTCTGGTTTAATTGAAACTTTAATATTTCTTATTTCTACTACTCTTTTTTTCAAGTAATTTACTGCAAGATATTTACTTGAAATTGTTTTTTGGTATTCAAAATACTTACTATAATCCCAAATAAATTTAAATTTTTTATAAATATTTTCTTCAAACAAATCTCTATTTTCCAAAATTAAAGACAGTAATCGCTGGTGAGCTACCTTTTTATCAACAATTTCAAGTTTATTAAAATTTAGGTGAATTCCACAGTTTTTTTCACTGCTTATTTCAAAAGTACCTTCACTATGATCAATAATATCTTTTAATTTTTGAAAAATTTTATTTAGTTCATTTGGATATAAAGGATCTAAAACAATTTCAAACTGATAATTACCTAAAACGGTTCCATCTTTAACGAAGTAACCTTTATCTCCTACTGCTTCTTTCATTTTAAGTAATAAACTTTTAATAAATGAAAATTGATCTCTTCGATAGTTTACTGAAATTTCTATTTCCAGCCCAACTTGCCGAAAATCTATTTTCGGAAGTTTGCGTTTATAACTATAAATTGATTTTATATCAAGAACATTATCATATTTTTTTGTAAAATCTATCTTTTTTTTCATTTTTTCACCCATCTATGTATTTATTGATAAAGAAAACGAGCTCAATTAAACAATTATTCATTTTAACAAATGATTTTGGGCGTTTTTTCATTGCCCTATATTTTCGATTAAGTTCTAATTGTATTGTTAAAATATTTGTATTTTTTCTTATTCTACTACTAATAGTTCTTTTTCCTGCTTTAAAGTATTCATCAACTACTACATCAGGAATTGTTGCCTCAATAGTTGTTTTAATCTCATTTATTAAATTAAAGTCACAAATTACATTATAACCAGAGTTTGTACCTATTTCCACATTTTTTTGGTGGTTTCTTTGCATACCGTGTAAATCTATTAAAAACTTTATATTATTTTCTTTTATGTATTTTATAAGTTCTCTAATATATAAAGTATCAGGATCATAATTTGGATCAAAATCAAGCTCTTTTGTTATATATATTAAATGCGCACCAGTAATATTGGAAACGACTTTTCCAATTGTGCCCGTATAAAAATCTCTTTGTTGTTTTTTACCGTTTTGAACATGACTTCTTGCATGAGGACAAGAAATTATAATTGGAATGCTTCCCTTTACAATATTAAAGTAATCATATTTATTAATTTCTTTATTATTACGCCAATTTTTAATAATTTGTTTCAATTCTTCTTTATTTTGAATATACATAAATTCACCTACCTATTTGATAAACATTGCATCTCCAAATGAAAAGAAGCGATATTTTTCTTTAATTGCAATCTGGTATGCATTTAAAATATTTTCTCGTCCTGCGAATGCTGAAACAAGCATTAAAAGAGTTGATTTAGGAAGGTGAAAATTAGTAATTAAAGCATCAATTGCTTTAAATTTAAATCCTGGATAAATAAATATATCTGTTTCACCAAAATCTTCTTTAAACTTCCCATATTTTAGCATTACAGTCTCTAAAGTTCTAGTAGTTGTTGTTCCTACACTAATAATTCTTTTTCCCTGTTTTTTTGTTTCATTTAAAAGTTTTGCCGTATCACTATTTATTAAATAATATTCTGAGTGCATTTTATGTTTCTTTATGTCAGAGGTTTTTACTGGGCGAAATGTTCCAAGTCCGACATGAAGTGTAATATAAGCTATATTGATACCTTTTTCTTTTATTTTTGTTAGAAGTTTAGGTGTAAAATGAAGTCCTGCAGTAGGTGCAGCAGCACTTCCAATATGTTTTGCATAAACTGTTTGATATCTATCTTTATCTTTTAGAGTTTCTTTTATGTATGGTGGAAGTGGCATCTCACCTAAAGTATCTAATACTTCATAAAAAAAGCCCTCATAAGTCATTTTAAAAAGAGATGTTCCACCATCTAAAACTTGAAGACATTCTGCCTTTAATATACCTTCTTTAAAAGTAATAATTGTTCCTTTTTTTACTCGCTTTTGCGGACGAACTAGGCACTCCCAAATATCATTTTCACCTTTTAAAAGTAAAAGCTCAATTTTTGCATTTGTATCCTCTTTTTTCCCGATTAAGCGAGCAGGAATAACTTTAGTATCATTTAATACTAAAGTATCTCCTTTCTCTAAATAATTAATAATATCTGTAAACTTTCTATGTTCAACTAAACCAGTTTTTTTATCCAAAATTAAAAGACGTGATGAATCACGCTCTTTTAAAGGTTCTTGAGCAATCAATTCTTCAGGTAAATCATAATCAAAATCATTAAGTTTCATTGTATCACCTACAAAAGTCTATCTTGGTATGCAATTTTTAAATGTTCATAAGCTTTTTTAGTTGCAACTCTTCCTCTTTTTGTTCTTTTAATAAAGTTTTTTTGTAGTAAATATGGTTCATATACATCTTCAATTGTTGAAATATCTTCACCAATTGTTGCACTTAAAGCATCAATTCCAACTGGTCCACCGTTAAATTTTTCAATAATTGCATGTAGTATTTCATAGTCAGTATCATCAAGACCAGCTTCATCAACTTTTAATTTATTAAGTGCCATTTTTGCCATTTCATAAGTAATTTTAGAGTCCCCATTTACTTGTGCAAAGTCTCGTACTCTTCTAAAAAGTCGGTTTGCAATTCTTGGGGTTCCACGACTTCTTCTTGCAAGTTCACGTGCTGCATTATCATCTATTTCCATCTCTAATACCCGAGAAGTTCTTTTTATAATTTGATACAATTCTTCTTCTGTATAATAGTTTAATCTTGAGATTACACCAAAACGATCCCGCATTGGACTTGAAATTGCCCCTGCTCGTGTTGTTGCTCCTACCAAAGTAAATGGTGGAAGATCAATTCTAATACTTTTTGAACCACTATCACGTCCGACAATAATATCTATACAATAGTCTTCCATTGCAGGATACAATACTTCTTCAACTTGATGAGGAAGGCGGTGTATTTCATCGATAAATAAAACGTCACCTGGCTCTAAAGTTGAAAGAATTGCTGCAAGATCACCACTTTTTTCAATTGCAGGTCCACTTGTAACTTTAATATTTACATTAAGTTCATTTGCAATAATATAAGCTATAGTTGTTTTTCCAAGTCCTGGTGGACCATATAAAAGAACGTGATCTAAAGATTCATTTCTCATTTTAGCAGCTTCTATAAATACTTTTAAGTTTTCTTTAATATCCTTTTGACCAATATATTCTTTTAAAGTAGTTGGTCTTAAGGTTGCTTCATATTCTTCATCTTTTGTCTTAGTAGCTGATAAAATCTCATTTTTCATGATAATCACCCTTTATTTTAATAACAGCTGCAATGCTTGTTTTACTATTTCATCTAAAGATAAGCTCAAATCAATTTTAGAAATAATCTTTTTAATCTCACTCATTTTATAACCTAAAGATAAAAGTGCCTCTACTACATCTTGGATTTCTGGATTACTACTAGTTATTTCTTCTGTAACATCTATTTTTCCTTTTAAATCTAAAATAATTTGTTGAGCAAGTTTTGGCCCAATTTTAGGGAATTTTTGAAGATATAAAGTATCTCCTTTATTTATTGCATCTTTTACCCCACTTACACTTCCTGCTGCAAGAATAGGAAGTGCCATTTTTGGACCTAAACCTTTAACACTTATTAAATCTAAAAATAAATCACGTTCTTCTTTTGTTTTAAAACCATATAAATCCATTACATCTTCCCTAACGTGTAAATATGTATAAACTGTATACTTTTCACCAACTGAAAAAGTATATGGATTAGGTGTATATATTAAATAACCAATATTTTCACAATTTAAAACAATATAATTTGCACATACTTCATCTATAATTCCTTTAAAAAAAGCATACATAAAGAGCACCTCGCTACATTTAAATATACCATAAAACAATAAAAAAAGATAGTCAAAAGACTATCTTATTTGTACTACTTTAGACCCTTTATTTCCAATTCTATCTTCAACAATTACAGTATAAAATCCTTTTTCTAAATCATAGAAAGTAGCAGTATCAGAGTATGTAACCTCATAAGGCTCAGCTAAATTAAAATCACCATTTTCATCATGTTTATATAAACTGGTTTTTTTAACTCCACTATTATTTTTTACCCATGTAGCTCCTATAATTTCTCCATTAAAATTATTTCCACTATAATCAGTTAAAACGTCACCTTTACCCTCATCAAATTTCCAATGACCAAGAAGATTAGGATCTGATATATCAAAACCAGTATTATAATATATATTTTCTACTTCTTCTTTAGTAAGTGCTTTTTTCCAAAGAGTAACATCACGCATTGAACCTAAAAATCCTGTTCCTTCATAAAATACTCCTAATCCAGGAGTTTTTCCGCTATAATTTCCAATTCGAACTTCTGGGTCAGATTTATCTAAAATTAATTCACCATTAACATAAAACTTATATCCAATACCATCTTCAATAATAAATACAATATGATTCCATTGATTAATATTAATTTTATTAGTACTAACTTTTGGCCAATAATTAGCAGAATCATCACTATTTTTAACCATTAATATTAATCTAGTGTTTTTTTGTATTGCAAAGTAATAAAAACTTAAACAACTTGCAAAACCATTATAGTCATCCAAAGAGTTTGGTCTAAGCCATGCTGTGAAAGTACTTTTTGATTTATTTTTTCCTCCATAAGTTTCACGATCATTAAGAACACCAGATGGCAATACAACTTGATTATTTTTAGTTCCATTAAAACTTAAATAGTTTTCCTCTATTCCTCTTACTGTCAAATCAGTACCTTCAACTTTTGTTATTACATAAGGGCTAACTTTATCAGCGCTTAGTAACTCACTATATCGATACTGATTAGATACCATTTCGCTATTTGTAGGATAATCTAACCATCTTTCATTTTGATACCAAGTTCCACCTGTAAGTTTAGCATCATGTCCATAAAAACTATAATCTTTTAAGTACCCCGAATTTTTAAATTCAGTTGCCTCACTTCCTTCTTCGAGTTGAATACCTGTTACATAACGGTATCCTTTTGTATTTCCTGTAGAATTATATCCTAAATACCAATAAAATTCTGTATTATTATCTATATCAGAATCCATAGTAAGGGTGTATTTTTTTCTTTCCCATGTAATGCCATTAATTACTCTTGTTTCAACTGTTTCCCCAACTGGGTTACCGCTTTTTGCTACATTTGATTTTGTATAATATCGGTAATGAAGTACATAGTTTCCACCATTCCAATCAGAAGTATAAGCAACCCAACAACTCATCGTATAAGTTGTGTTTGGTTTAAAACCTGTAACATTTAATTGATATTCTGTATGTGGAGAACCTCCAGCAGATGTTTGACGTAAAACCCAATAGGTTCCTAACGGATTTGAATGTATAACAATATTATTTTTAGGATTTGAACCACCTTCAATTGGAATATGTTCACCATTTTTAAAATCTCCATTTGGGATTAGATTTCCACCTTCGTTAATTTTGTAGTAAGCAATTAAAGTGTCATCATAAGGATCAACTTGTCTTTCTGTTTTAAAAAGTTCATGTTCTAAAAGAGCACGATTATAAATTTTAATTTCTAAAATTTTTCCTTTAAAACGATTTGTTTCAGATGCCCCTAATCCATCATCAGGAACCCCACCAGCACCAATTCCTAAACCTGATTCATTAACAGTTTCAATTTCTGCACTAATAGTCTTTTCTTCCTTTTCAGTGTCAACATAAAAAACTATTTTACTTCCATTCCAAGTTGCAGCAACAGTTACAATCCTATCAGTTGGAACAGTAAGATTACTAATTACTTCTGTTGTTCCAACATTAGCCCTTAATTTATTGTTTATAACTGCAAGCCCAAAAACTGAATCTTTGCTAATTATAATTCCTCCTGGAGATGAAACTCCACGAAAATCAATTTGGGCTTCAAGAGTAAATTTTCTTACATCAAAAAAATCACTATGAGGAACTGTTGCATATCCATTTCCATCAAAACTAATTCCCCAATAAATATTTTTATATACTTGTTTATCTTGAATAAGTGCACCTGTTGGAAAAGTTTCTGTTGAATCATACCAATCTGAAAATTCCATATAACGTACTGAAGTTATTTTATCTGCATTAAGGTCATCTTCTAAAACATTATTTATCATTTGCTCTCCACACTCTAACGTAACACGATAAATTAGGTTATCATTTTCATTTGTAACAGTTACAAATGAATTATTAACACTACAATTCTCACTATTTTCATAGGGATTTTTAGGAACACTCATATATCCTTCTTGGACTAAAGTTTTTAATCCAATATAAACAGATTGTCCTTTGTTAGGTTGGTTATCACTGTGAACAATCATATAAGTTTTTGCACTTTGCAATAAGCTATTTGCAATATTTATAAACATTGAGTTTTTATTGCTTACTGAAATAGCAGAAAAACTAGGAATTGAAATACCAATAATAATAGAAAGTATTAAAAGCACTCCTAATAATTCAACTATTGTAAATCCATAACTTTTTTGTTTCATAAAAACACCCCTATTACTTAATCCACTTCTCCTAAATCAAGATTATGATAAACTGCCTGTACATCATCATCTTCTTCAATTACATCAAGTAATTTTTGTACCTTTTCTTTTTCTTCTCCTTTAAGATTAACATAAGTATTTGGAAGCATTACAACTTCTGCTTTAATAAATTCTTTAACTCCTAAATCTTCTAACGTTTTTTTTACATTTAGAAAATCTTCTGGCATTGTAATTATTTCATAAAAATCAAAATCAACATTAAAATCTAATGCTCCTGCATCAATTACCGCTTCCATAACTTCATCTTCACTTAAAGTATTATCTATTACAATTATACCTCTTCTTTGAAATAGATAACTTACACTTCCATCAGTGCCAAGTTTTCCACCATATTTATTAAAATATGAACGAATACTTGCAGCTGTACGATTCCTATTATCAGTTAAACAATCAACCATAATGGCAATTCCATATGGCCCATATCCTTCATATCTAATTTCTTCGTAACTTTCTCCTTCTATATTATTAGTTGCTTTTTTTATTGCTCGCTCTATATTTTCCTTTGGCATATTTTCTGATTTCGCCTTTTCTATTGCAAGGCGAAGTCTTGAGTTATTTAAAGGATCTGGATCACCACTTTTAGCTGCAACATATATCTCTTTTGCTAACTTTTGAAAGATGCTACTTCTTTTTGCATCTTGTGCAAATTTACGATGTTTTGTTGTTGCCCATTTTGAATGACCTGCCATTTTTATACCCCTTTCATGCATATATTAAATTTAAAAATTTAACGAATGGTATAATAAATTCGGTAAATCTCACCACTAGATTTTCTCATAGTAAACTGATGAGTTCCTATTTCATAATGACACAAAATTTCTCCTTGTGCTTTTAGATAGCAATTATAAAGATCAGTATTTTCAACTCCTCTAATTAAATCTTGAATACTTGGTGTATTAGCATCAACTACTTCAAAACGAGGGCGATAAAAATACTGTATTTCATCAGTTTTTGTTGAATAATACAAAAATGATCGGTGTCCACCATAAGTTGCATCACTTGCCCATTTATAATCGTTATTAATATTTCTTATTTTTGTTCCATCTGTTGCATAAATTCCACTTTGAGAACTAGTTCCACCAGTATAATCATATGGATGAATATGAGCAACCCATAAAGTCCAATTACCATCTATTTGTGGTAAATGAGAAATAAGACCAGAATAAAAATATGGGTTTTTTTCTGTTTCATCTTCTGGATTAGCAGCTAATTTTTTTACCGTGTATTTTTGACAACCAAAATATGATCTTCCATCACCAACATTTTCTCTTTTTATCCAAACAGATAGTCGATATGTTTTTGTTTTATCAATTGGAAGGCCCGTTACATTCCAACCACCATCAGCATTAGAATTAGCATCATTTTCATTTACTACCCATAAAATATCAGTTCTTCCCCATGGGTTAGTTCCAAGAAGTATTTTATTTTCATAGGTTTCTCCATTTTTTGAAAAATTTCCTTGGCTACCAGAAGTATTAAGTTGCCAAATTGAATAATCAAGTAAAGTTGGTTTATAAACTTTTGAAAGATCAATAATATTTTTTTCAGTAGCAAAAGCATTAATTTCATTTTGATTATATTTAATAGTTACTTTTTGAATATTTTCTAAAGTAGTTGCTGTTATACTTGTAAAAGGAAGCGTTGTAGTGTTTTCAGTATTAAACTCATCACACTTTAAATATGATTCATAAATAAAATCACTTTCACCAACTCTTTTAATTGCAACACCTGATGCATTTTCATCACAAGAAACCTTTGTTTTTGGGTCAACAATATCCTCAATATGATTTGTAACTTTTAATTCTTTTAAAGAAAGAAAAATTATTTCATTTGGACGTTGACTTAAATAACCTGGTAGACCATGTTGATAAGTTTTTGCCGCTTCAATAAGGGCATTTTGATTTTCACGAAAAGCATCTTCTTGTGAGTTTCTAATAAGAGTTCCAACAATTGGTATAGAAATAGCAATTACAATTCCTAAAATAATAATTACTGCTAAAATCTCAATTAATGTATATCCTCGCTTCAATGTATCACCTCACATAATCAATTTAAGTATATTGTAATCTATACTTGGTTGCAACATTTAATCTTCTTTGTATTCGAATTCAAAATCAACAATACGAACACTATCTCCATCTTTTGCACCTAACTCTTTTAGCTTTTCATTAATTCCCATTTTATTAATAATATTTAAATATCTTCGAACTCCCTCATTTGTTGAAAAATTTGTCATTTTTGTAAGTTTTTCAATTTCAGAACCTTTTACAATCCATGTTGCACTACTATCACGAACAATTGTAAAAGGTTCTTCTTCAGTAAATTTATAAACAACCTTACTTTCAACTTCGCTTTCATTAAAAAGTGGAAATAAAGGTGTATTCTCTAGAATATCTGCTACTCTATATAAAATTTCTTCTATCTCTTTTCCGCGCCCTTTTATTGCTGAGATTTGAAAAATAGGATAATCTGTAACTTTTTCTTTAAATTTTTTAAGATTTTCTTCAGCACCTAAAATATCCATTTTATTTGCAACTATTACTTGCGAACGTTTAAGTAGTTCTTTATTAAATTTTTCTAATTCTGCATTAATAGTTAAAAAGTCTTCATAAGGGTCTCTTCCTTCGCTTCCACTCATATCAATGATGTGAATGAGTATCCTTGTTCTTTCAATATGTTTTAAAAATTCGTGACCAAGTCCAGCTCCTTCACTTGCTCCTTTAATAAGTCCAGGAAGATCTGCAACAACAAAAGAACGGTGATCTTTAGTTTCAACAACCCCAAGATTTGGAACAAGAGTTGTAAATGGATAAGGGGCAATTTTAGGACGTGCTGCAGAAATTATTGAAAGAAAAGTTGATTTTCCAACGCTTGGAAAACCAATTAAACCAACATCAGCAAGAAGTTTAAGTTCAACTAAAATTTCGCGTACTTCTCCTGGTTCTCCTTTTTCTGAAATATTAGGAGCAGGATTGTTTCTTGTTGCAAAACTTTTATTACCACGTCCACCACGCCCACCACGAGCAATAACTTTTTCTTCACCATGTACTTTTAAATCTGCTATTATTTTATTTGTATTTATATCTTTTACAATAGTTCCTGGTGGCACTTTAATAACTACATCCTCACCATCTTTTCCTTTAAAGTTCTTTGGTCCGCCACGCTCACCATCATTTCCTTTAATTATTTTTTGATAGCGAAGATCCATAAGTGTTGATAATCCCTCATCAACCTTAAAAATTATATCTCCACCACGGCCACCATCTCCACCAGATGGGCCTCCTAAAGGAACATATTTTTCTCTGCGAAATGCAATAATACCATCGCCACCACGACCTGCTTCTACTTTTAGTTTTACTTCATCAATAAACATTCAAGCCACCTCTATAAGATTATTATACACTTTTAAGGCTTTAAAAAATAGTTTAAATTATTTTTATAAAAAAATAAAAAGTCTTACTGACTTTTTATTTTAATATGGAACATATTCAAAATTTTGAGACTTTTTAATAATATCTCGGTAAAAAATATTAATATTATCTATCTCATCTAAATTAACATACCTTATTTCATAATAGTTATCTACATTGCTTCGCTTTAACTCTGGCCCCCCTAACTTAGGTTCTCCATGTATCCGTTTACAATGAAAAAAGTAAGTAATGCTTGTATAGTCTTCTTTATGTCCTAGATATCCCAATATTTCAATATCAATGTTTAATTCTTCTTTTATTTCTCTTATAACATTCTCTTTTAGTGTTTCATTTTCCTCAAGCCCACCACCAGGAATAGCATAATATTCTTGATACGATCCATCTTCTTTTTTCTTTCGCCTAAACATTGTAAGAAGCTTTCCGTCTTCAATAATAATTGCTCGAGCACTAACTCTTTTTTCCATTTTACCACCTTAAATTTTACAATATAAAAAAGTTAAGCTACACTTAACTTTTTATTCAACAGGATAAACACTAACTTTTGTTCTATTATTACGAGCGCGTTCAAATTTTACAACCCCAGTAATTTTAGCAAATAGTGTATCATCTCCACCTCTGCCAACATTTCTACCAGGATGAACTTTTGTTCCGCGTTGTCTATATATAATTGAACCTGCATTGACAATTTGTCCATCTGCAGTTTTTGCACCTAATCTTTTTGCTATCGAATCTCGTCCATTAGATGATGAACCAACACCTTTTTTAGAAGCAAATAATTGGATATTTAACTTCATCATAGAAGACACCTCCTAATTTGTTATTTTTATATTTTTTGGATATTGTTTTTCTAACTCTTCTAGTAAAGAAATCATATTATTTATTAGTTTTAAAGTAATTTCATTTTCTTTTAAAATTTGAATTTTTAAAAAACCATTTTTTTCTTTATATTTAATAGTTTCTGGGCTAAGTTTTAATATGGCATTTACAGTAGTTATTGCAATACTACTTACTGCTGCACAAACAATATCAGTTCCATATTCACTAAAGCCCGCATGTCCTTTTATTATAATCTCATCTTTAGTGATATTTATATTTATCATAGTATCACTTATTTCATTATAATTTTATTAATTTTTACTTTTGTATAAGGTTGACGATGACCTTGTTTTTTATGTGAGCTATTTTTTGGAACATATTTAAAAATTACAATTTTTCTTTGTTTTCCATGTTTTTCTATTGTTCCTTCAACTTTAGCATCTTTTACATATGGTGTTCCAACAATATTTTTATCTCCTGAAATCATTAAAACTTTATCAAAAACTACCTTTTCTCCAACTTCTTGTGGTAGTTTTTCAACATAAATTGTACTTCCTTCTTCTACTTGATATTGTTTTCCACCAGTTTCAATTATTGCATACATTCTATACCCTCCTTTTACTAAAGACTCGCCAATAAGGTACTAATACATTAGTTTTAAACCTGTTTTGTGCGGTTGTAGTAAAAGCTACTACAGACAGTTTTAGATTTTATCATAGAGACCCCTAAAAGTCAATTTTTATTGGTCTCAAATACACTTTTTAATACCTCTTTTTCTAGATAAATATTTTCATCAATTTTTGTTATGTGATAATAATCTCGAAAATACTTATTAGTTGAACGCTTAAGATTTTTATCAAAAATTATTTTAAAGCGTTTGAAATCATAGTTATTTAAGTAACGCTCTAGTAAAAACCTATTAAATAAAAAATTATGATTTTTATATTCTTTTAAAATACTAAAAATTAAAAAAATTATAATAATTAAAATATTTAAAGTAAATCTTTTATACCACAAATAAATCAAAAATAGATTAATAAGAGAAAACTTAATAATCATCAAATGAGATTTTTTAAAGGGAAAAAACTTATTTATAAGTAAAAATAAAAGTTTTCCGCCATCAAGAGGCCAGATTGGCAATAAATTAAAAAGTAAAATCACAGTATTATAACTTTTTATTAAATTATAAGTATGCATTAAAATAAGGCATTCTCTAAGTAGTAAATAATTTAAAAGATAAATTATTAAGTGTGAAAGTGGTCCTGCTATTATAATAAAAAATTCTTTTCGTAGTGGTTTATTAATATGCGTTTCTGTTAAAAGATTTCCCCCATAAGCATGTATTTTAAGAAACTCTATTTTTTCACCTAAAAAATAAGCACATAAAGCATGAGATGCTTCATGTATGATAATAATGCCATAAATTATTAAGAAATTTTTAAAATAACCAGTAAAAATTGCAAGAAGGCCAAATATTAATACAGATTTGCTTATCTTTATCATTTGAGAATATCACGAGGGTCTATAAAAGTACCTGCTTTTTCACAAAGAATATATAAATTTGTTCCATTAACCTCACCTAAGATTGCTCCTTCTTCAACATAATCATAAACATTTACTGAAAGATTTGTAATATTTCCATACCACATGCTTATTCCATCAACTTGTTGAACAATTACTGTTTTTCCGTAATCTTTTCTTTCCCCAACAAAAACAACAATCCCTGAATTTTGTGAATGAACTAAATAATTAGGATCAACTTCTAAAAGAACACCATCTTTATAGGTTTTAATACTTTTATATTTTATTTTTTCACCAAACACTTGTTTAGTACCTCCATTAAAATCAAAAGGTAAAATATCACCAAGCACTGATTTTAAACTTGCACTAAAACTTGCAAAAGATAAATTTTCGCCATATATATTGTTATAAATGAATTCTCTTGTTGTAGGAAAGCGTTTACTTAAAATTGAAATTACTAAAAATATAATTACAGCATACATTGTTCTAAAAATTAAACTGCGAAGATATATTATTTTTATCTCTTCAAATTCCTTTTTTTTCATAGTTATCCCTCTTATATATATTTTTAGTACAAGCCTATGAAAAATAATCCAATTTTAGAACTTATAAAAAAAATCTTAAAGCAATGCTTTAAGATTTTTAATACGCTTTTTTTAATACTTTTTTTAATATTAAGTAACTAACTGTAATATATAACACATTTAAAATTGTACTGCTTAAAAACATTCTTATAATTTTTTCCATATAAAAAGGAAGATAATTAATTATTGCAAAAATTAAGGAAACTAAAATATGAATCATAAAAATGATTATAAGCCCTAAAATATTAATTGTTAAAATGTTTTCTGGAACATAATAATAAAATAACTTAACAAAGCCACCTAAAATAAGAAAAATAAGAATGTACATAAAATAAGTTGAGGCATAAACAAGATCATAAATAACACCAAACGTTACTAAAACATACCAATAATCAATATCATCAGTAATAAGAGGAAGTAGTGCGATTGATGAGACAACAAATGAAGCTGATATAAAAATTCCTTCTGCAATATTAAAGTTGATATAAATATTTAAAATTCTTTCTAAGAAAAAAGCGATAGCAAAAACAACAAATACTAGCACTATTTTATCGCCTCTCTTTTAATTACTGTTACAAATCTTATGTCATTAAAATTCGCAGCTGGTTTTATTTCAACTATTTGTGTTAGATCAACGCTATCTTTTGTGCTTTTTTCTACAGTTCCAACTAAAATTCCCTTTGGAAATATTCCCCCTAAACCACTAGTATAAACCATACTTCCATGCTTAATATTATAGTTTGAAGGAACTCCCTCTACTTTAAGGAGATTTTCTTTTGCTAAATATCCATTAACTAAACCATAAATTGATTCTTCTCCACTTTGAATTGTTACACTAATTTTATTTTGCAAATCATGTGATGTAATTAATTTAACCTCACTAGTAAATTCACTAACATTAGCAATCCTTCCAATTAGCCCTTGATGATTAATTACAGCCATATCATTTTTAATGCCATGAAAAGCACCTTTATCAATAATTAAAACATTATTCCAAACATTAACATTTCGAATTACAACACTTGCATTCAATATTTCATATTCAGTCATTAAATCATTAAGTTTTAATATTTTTTTTAATTCATCAAGCTCTTTTTTTAACTCTTGATTTTGGGCAAAAATAAAGCTACTCTTATTAAATTCGTTCTTTAAAACTTTATATTCATCATATAAAGTTAATAATTCTTGGTAACTATTAATTGTATCTACAATAAAATTAATTGGTGTATAAACTATTTTTTCAATATTAATAACAGTATCTTTAATAAATTTTTCAACTGGATTAAGTTTTCGCTCATCACTTTTTGAATATGCAACTCCTACTAAAACTAATATTAAAACAGATAAAACAATAATTATTATATGGCGTGATGATAACTTTTTTTTCATACTATCACCAATACTTTCTTCAAATCCAATTATAATACATATTCATTAAAAAATAAATTAGATTTTACCTTCATCAAAAAAACTAAAGTAACTATTACTGCCAATAATTATATGATCAATTAAGGGAATCCCCAATATTTTACCAATTTCTTTTAATTTATTAGTAATTTCAATGTCATTAATACTAGGAGTTGGATCTCCACTTGGATGGTTATGAACACAAATGATTGAGGATGCTGAAAACTGATAAGCATATTTAAAAATTTCTCGCGGGTGAACTAAAGAGGCACTTACACTACCAATAAAATTTAATCTAGTATCAATCATTTGCTTTTTTACATCCAAATAAACGGTATAAAAATGTTCTTGGTGTAAAAATTTTAAATCATGTTTAAAATAATCAAAAATCTTTTGACTATTATCAAAACGAACACTCATTATACAATTTTCACTTACTACTCTTTTTCCAAGTTCAATTGCAGCAACAAGTTGAACTGCTTTTACTTTCCCTACTCCTTCAATTTTTGAAATTTCTTGAATAGTTGCATTCTTAAGATTTCTTAAACCATTAAATTTTACTAAAATCTCGTTTGCTAAATATGAAACTGGTTTATTTTTAATTCCTGTTCTAAGTATTATTTCTAAAAGTTCTTGATTTGATAACTTTTCTGCTCCATACTTTATAAGTCTTTCACGAGGTCTTTCAGTAATTGGAATATCTTTCATCATTAATGGTTTTTTCTTTGTCATCAAACAACTCCTTATAGTGTTCTAAGATTATTTTCTGGATGGCTAATATTGTTTCCTTTTTTGTAGTACTTTTAATTAAATTATCAAAGCTAATTAATTCGCTGTAAAATTCTTGATTTTTAGTTGTCTCCTCTTTTACATATGCATCTATTCCTTCATTTTTAAATATTGTTTGAATTATTTTTTTTGTCTCTTCGCTACTTGTAATAGCAATATATATTTTATAAAGATCATCACTAATATAAATACAAAATATTCCCTTATTAGTTAAATCTTTTATTGCTTCATCTCGCTTTTCTTCAGTTTTATAAGCTCCTGTTTGAAAAATATATATTTTATTTTCTTCACTAAAAGTTGGTATTGTTGGAATTAAATATAAATCATAAAGTGTACTTCCAATTAAATAACCTAAAAGAATTGCAAAAATTATAGGCATTACAAATTCTTTTTTCATTTAAGTCACCTATTTAAAATATAGCAGTCTTTCCTACAAAAAGATGTCGAAAAGAAAAAAAGTGTAATACTTTTTAAGTATTACACTATTTTTTGTTAATAAAGATAAATAACTAAATTTTTTAACTCATTATATTTATCTAATTTATAAACCTCATAATTTATTTCTCCATCTCCAACACTACGACCTATTCCAATATAATCATTATCTAAAAATAGTATTTTAGCACTTGAATTATCATCATAATTAACAACTAATTCTAATCGATTAAAACCAAGACCTATTTCTTCTACTACTTCTTCTGCCACAACTGAAGGATAAGCTAAAAGTTCATTAATTAATTTTTTATCTGCAGTTTCTATAGCACCTAAATAAAATGGAAATTCACAATCTTCGCAAGGCATATATAATCTAATTTTTTCAACACTAGAAACATCTAATTTACCAAAATATAAATATTAAATAGCTTTTTCTTCACCCAACAACTTATTTAATTCTTCTGGTGAAATAATTCATTCACTAACTGCTGCATCCAATTTTATTACTTTGTTATCTTTAACTATTACAGCACCATCTTTTAGTTTGCAATTAATTGTATATGCCTCATCTCCTGAAATAAATACATGTCCTGGACCATCACACATAAAATCTTTTTGTTCAAATAATTTGTATTTTTCTTCTGTTGTCCCAACATGCTTAACATTATCACTACCAAGTGCTTTTTTTGCCAATTTAAGATCTGAGTTTAAATTAGTAAACATTGCAACAAAAATAAAAAGTATGACTAATGCAATAATTGGAAAAATTAAATAATCCTTCTTATCCAATAAAATCTTCCTTTCTTTAAATATGTTATACACAAAACTTCTTTACTATAAAGTTACATTTTTTACAATATTTTAAAAAATTAAGACAAAAAGAGATACTAATAAGTATCCCTTTATTGTTTGTTAAAACTATTTATTTGTTCAATTACTTTCTTTAATTGATCTTCATAATCTAATAGCTTTTTCTTTTCTTCTTCTACTTTAGAAATAGGTGCTTTTTTTATAAAGTTTTCGTTTGAAAGCATTCCTTTTGCACGCTTGACCTCAACTTCAAGTATTTTCTTTTTTGCTTCTAATCTTTCTAGTTCCTTCTTAATATCTGCCTCGCTAGTTTTAGCCATAAGTGTTAAAACAATATTTGGAAGAGAAATTGAATATCTAACCCACTCATCAGTGGATACAAATTCTTTTTTGTTTAGGAGTTTTAAAACTTTTGTGAACTTATAAAAGTATTCTTTATTTTCAAGAATTAATAATTCCGTTAAATCATTATTAGTTTCATAAACAAGGATTGTTTCTTCATCCTTAGTAATTTTATATTCATTGCGAATATTTCTTATTTCTTTTACCATCTCACGTAGTAATTCCATCTTTTCTGCTTCTTTTTTAAAATTATATTCTTTTTTCTCTTTTGGCCAACTTGCAAGCATTATTGTTTTTTCTTTTGTTACTTTCGTATATATTTCTTCTGTTACAAATGGCATAAATGGATGAAGTAGTTTTAAAATATTTGATAAAACATACACTAAAACACTAATGTTAATATTTATCTTACTTGTTTCAATGTACCAATCACAAAAATCATTCCAGATAAAGTTATATAAAGTACGTCCTACTTCACCAAATTCATATTTTTCCATATTACGAGTTGCATCTTTAATTGTTTCATTTAATCTTGTTAAGATCCATTTATCAGCTAAAGTTAAAGTACTAAGATCTATTTCTTTAGGTTTTTCTTCTTCCATTTTCATCAGTACAAAACGTGATGCATTCCAAATTTTATTGATAAAATTCCATGCTGCAGCAACTTTTTCATCACTATAACGAAGATCTTGACCTGGAGCAGAACTTGTTGCAAGAAAATATCTTAAGCTATCTGCACCATATTTATCAATTACATCCATAGGATCTACGCCATTTCCTAAGGATTTACTCATCTTTCGTCCTAGGTGATCTCTTATTAAACCGTGAATTAAGCATTCTTTAAATGGAACTTTACCAGTAAATTCAAGAGATTGAAATGCCATTCTACATACCCAAAAGAAGATGATATCATAGCCAGTAACTAAAACATTTATTGGAAAATATCGTTTTAAATCATCAGTATCTTCTGGCCAACCAAAGGTTGCAAATGGCCAAAGAGCACTTGAAAACCAAGTATCTAAAACATCTGGATTTTGGATCCAACCTTCACCTTGTGGAGGTGTTTCCCCAACATAAATTTCGTCTCCTTTGTACCAAGCAGGGATTCTGTGCCCCCACCAAAGTTGACGAGATATGCACCAATCATGAGAAATTTCCATCCAGTGAAGAAGAATTTTTTCAAATCTTTTTGGGATAAAGTTTATTTTGTTTTCTGCCTTTTGCATCTTTATTACACGTTCTGCTAAAGGTTTCATTTTAACAAACCATTGTTTTGATAGATATGGTTCAATCATAATACCTGTTCTTTCACTATGGCCAACAGAATGCACAATTTTTTCAACTTTAACAAGTAATCCTTGTTTTTCTAACTCTTTTACTAACTCTTCTCTACACTTAAAGCGATCTAATCCTTTAAATTGATGGGCATGTTCATTCATTGTACCATCTTTATTAATAACTAAAATTCTCTTTAAATTATGACGAATACCAATTTCAAAGTCATTTGGATCATGAGCAGGTGTAACCTTTACAGCCCCTGTTCCAAATTCCATATCTGCATACTCATCAGCAATAATTGGAATTAGTCTTTCACTAATTGGTAAAATTACTCGTTTTCCAATTAAATGCTTATATCTTTCATCACTTGGATTTACTGCAACAGCAGTATCTCCAAATAAAGTTTCTGGACGAGTTGTTGCAATAGTTAAGTAATCACTTTTATCTTCTAAGTAGTACTTAATATAATAAAATTCCCCTTCAACTTCTTTATAAATAACTTCTTCATTAGAAAGTGCTGTCATGGCCTCTGGGTCCCAATTAATAATTCTTTCCCCACGATAAATTAAACCTTTATTATAAAGGTCAACAAAAACCTTTGTTACGGCTTTACTAAATCCTTCATCTAAAGTAAAACGTTCTTTTGAATAATCAAGACTTAAACCTAATTTTGCCCATTGTTCATAGATAATATTTGCATACTCTTCTTTCCAACTCCAAGCATGCTTCAGCCAGTCATTTCTATCCATTTCTCGTGGCTTATAGCCCATATTTTTTAACTTTTCATCAATTTTTGCTTGCGTTGCAATTCCAGCATGGTCCATTCCTGGAAGCCAAAGCGCATCATATCCTTGCATCCTTTTATATCTAACTATTATATCTTGAAGCGTTGTATCCCACGCATGCCCCAAATGTAATCTTCCTGTCACATTTGGTGGTGGTATTACAATAGAAAAGGCTTCTTTCTTCAAATCTCCACTTTGAAAGAACCCCTCTTTCTTCCAATAATCATACTTATTTTTTTCTACTTCAAGATGGTTATATTTTTTTTCAATCATAATCCACCTCTAATAATTAATCATTTTGTGCTTCACTAAATTTCTTTTTCTTTAAATAATCTTGAATTTTCGTCAAAATATGATTCATTTTTTCTAAAATTACTGGATTTTTTATATTTAACTTTATCATTCGATCACTAAAATTAAATTTTGCAAATTCATTAAATGAATATTCAAAGTTTAAATCAAAAACCCAAGATAATGCTTTTATATAATCTTCTACCTTTGTTCTTGTAAGTCGAGGATCAATTACTACTTCATCTAAAAATGACATATAAATATCTTCTCCAATTTCCTCTAAATCTTCGTTTGCAGATTCAAATTTTACAAGAACAACTCGTATCGTATCAATTTTATCAGCATCTCTTAAAATTTTAACAAAAGTATCTGTTAATTTATCTTTAAATTCTGGGATTTCTTTCTTGTTATGATAATAAATTGCTGTTTTAATTATTTCTTCAAATCTTTCATTATTTATAACATTTTTTAAAATATTAGTTTCTTCTAAGATTTGAATTGTAAGTAAGGTATGATCAATTGATTTTTTACATGATAATGTATTAAATTTTTCTAGTTGTTCAAATCTTGAGATGTCATGTAAAAGTCCCATTACACCAGCATAAAATACTTGTTCATCTGGTAAATTAAGCGAGGTAGCAATGTTTCTACATTCTTTTTGGACGCGAAAAGCATGTTGATATTTTAGGCGCATCTTAGGATTGCTCCTAATATTATAATTACCTAAAACATAATCATCAAACCATGACTTTACTATTTCCATTCTATCAACTTGCATTGCTAATCCTCCTAAAAAGAAAGCCCTTAAATTAAGGGAAGAAGCTTAGAGTATCACTATTTAAAGCATCTTCACATTAAATTTACTTCTTTCTTTAACATATTTTTCTATATTAATTATAGGAAATTTTCGCGATAAATTCAAGTGATACATAAAATTAGCAAACATATATTTTCTTCATAAAATAATATGAAGGGAGGATTTAATATGAATAGGCACCCTTTTTATTGTTTATGTTCATTATGCTTAAAATATAAAAAACAATTATTTTTTTCTGTTTTCCATATTGTTTTAGTTATTTTAATTATTTATCAAACAATTATTACTTTTATTTTGCCTATTCGTTTTAATGTTTTTATTCTTCTTATCTTAATCGTTATATATTTCTTCCCTTATTTTTGTTTTCGCAAGTAATATTTCTTCTGTTTTATATAAATAATCAAGAAGTAAAGTAAGTTCTTTACAAATTTCATATTCATTAAAATCTATATTAATAATTTTAGGTATTGTCAAGTACACACTTAATAATAATCTTTCCTCTTCCCTTAATGGATACTTTTCTTCATAAAGATCAAAAATATCTACAAAATCAAATTCTTGCCAATGTCTATTATATAAATCAATTAAATCATATATTGGCATTCCTTGATAAGTTTTTTCCCAACTTATAAAAAAACCTTCATTATTTTTTAAAAAGTGATCAAGTTCAAGATTTCCATGCAAAGTAACTGTTCTTACTTTTTTAAGAGTGCTTATTTTTTCATACCACATATCAAGAACAAATAAAGCATAATCAGTGGCTGCTAAAACTTTGTTTATGTTGCGAGCAAGTAAATATTCAAAAGGACTCATATATATTTCTGTTTCAATATAATTAATTAAATCATAATAATACTTTTTGGCATAATCAGCTTTTTCCTTTAATTCTTCATAAATTTCTTTATAATAATCAGGATCTATTTCTTTAAAGTATGTTGTTTTATTATGAAGTAAAGCAAGAAGAATTATTAAATCTCGCATTTTTTGTTCCCTTGGCATCTCTAGATTCTCAATATAAGGCATTAAATAATAATTACCTTTTTGATTTTCTATTGGGGCGACAAATGATTTAAAATTTCTTGATAAAAGATAATTAAAAACCGAATTTAAATTACGAGTCTTCCTTTTTATCACAAAACGCCCTTCCTCACAATCGATAATATGAATGTTTTTATACTTTGTATATCGATATGGTCTCAGGGCGTATTCGGATAATATATCTTTATAATTAATCATTGTAACTTGTTGGAATAATAATTTTGTCACGAACACCAATATTTTCTAAATCATTGTATTTTATTAAATCCTGATATGTAATTTCATATTTTTCAACAATTGCATCTATCGTATCTCCATCTTGTAAGACATAAACAATATATTTTACAAACTCTTCATCTTTATCATCAAAGGTAATTGAGTTAAATATTGATTCTTTAAATGAGTTCTTATCTAAAACCTCATCTACTGGTATAACCTCTTCTTCATAACCTTTTAAATCAATCTTTTTTGCAGATTGATCAAAGTTATTATCAAAATTATCATCAAAGTTATCAAAATTATTATTCATATTTAAATCATCAAATCCTTTCCGTTCAAGAGTTAGTAAGTCTTCTTCTGTTTCTATATGGGCAGATTCTTCTGGATGAATATCATTAATTTCTACTTTCACCTCTTTTTCCTTTTCTTTTAAACCATAAATTCCTAAATTAACAGTAACTTTTACTACATCATGGTTTTCAATAGTATAATCAAACGTTTCAATTTCTACTGTTGCATCACTTATATCATATTCATCGGTAAATGCGATATCAACTGGAAGTTTTTCTGAAAAAGAGTTTGCAATTTGGCTGTGTTTTGTAAGCTTATATTCACCTTTTACTAGTATATCCCCACTTAAAATATATTGGTCATTAAGCTTAATGTCATGTTCAAGTGTCATACTTACAATTTCTGAAACATGCGTACGAAATGGTATTTCTTTAGTAAATGTTAATGTTTGTTTCATAGTAATCCTCCTTTTTATACTTTTCAATGAATTATATGAAAGAAAAAATATTTTCATGACAAAATAAAAAATAGGAATCTAATTGATTCCTATTTTACTGCAATATTAATAACTTCATTTAAATTTTTAACTGTTACAAATTCTAGCTTTTCTTTTACTTCTTTAGGAATTTCTTCAAGATCATTTTCGTTTTCACGTGGAATTATGACTGTTTTAATACCACTTCGTGCTGCTCCAAGTGTTTTTTCACGAAGTCCACCAATTGGAAGTATCTCACCACGTAAAGTCATCTCCCCTGTCATTCCTACATCATGACGAACAGGTCGATTAGTTAAAGCACTGATTAATGCAATTGTAAGAGTTATTCCTGCACTTGGTCCATCCTTTGGAATTGCTCCTTCAGGAACATGAATATGAATATCATTTTCTTCAAGTAACTTATAATCAATTCCAAACTCTTCTGCATGGGTTTTAACATAACTTAAAGCAATTTGAGCACTTTCTTTCATAACTTCACCAAGTTGTCCTGTAAGTTCTAATTTCCCTTTTCCTTTATAGAAACTTACTTCAATTGGAAGAATATCTCCACCATATTGAGTATAAGCAAGACCAGTTGCAACTCCAACTTGATCAGTACGGTTTGCTTTTCCATATTGGTAAAGCTTATTACCTAGATATTCTTTAATGTTTTTATTACTAATGCGATAAATTTTATTTTCTCCTGTAATAATTTTTGTTACAACTTTTCTTGCAGTTTTTGCAATTAATCGTTCAAGTTCACGTACTCCTGCTTCTTTTGTATATTCACGAATAATTGTTAAAATAACACTATCTGTAAATGTAATTTGCTTATTAGTTAATCCGTGTTCTTTTAATACTTTTGGAATAATATGACCTTTCGCAATATTTAGTTTTTCATATTCAGTATAACCACCAAGTTCAATAATTTCTAAGCGGTCACGTAAAGCTTCTGGAATATTATATAAGTAGTTTGCAGTTGTTATAAACATTACTTTTGAAAGATCATATTCTTCTTCAATGTAATGATCACTAAAATGTTTATTTTGTTCTGGATCAAGAACCTCTAACATTGCACTAACAGGATCTCCTTTATAATCACTACTCATTTTATCTATTTCATCAAGCAAAAATACTGGGTTAATTGTTCCTGCTTTTTTCATTCCTTGAATAATTCTACCTGGTAGTGCTCCAATATATGTTCTTCTGTGTCCTCTTATTTCTGCTTCATCTTTTACTCCACCTAAAGAAACTTTAACAAAACGTCTTCCTAAGCTTTCCGCAATGCTTTTAGCAAGACTAGTTTTTCCTACACCTGGTGGTCCAACAAAACAAAGCACTGATCCTTTTTGACCTTGTGTCATCTTTTTAACTGCAAGGTATTCAATAATTCTTTCTTTTACTTTTTCCAATCCATAATGAGATTCATCTAAAACTTTTTTAGCATGTTTTAAATCATTAGCATCTTCAGTCTCTTCTGTCCAAGGAAGTTGTATAAGCCATTCGATGTATGTTCTAATTATTCCAGCCTCACCCGAACTTGCAGAAACTGAATCATATCGCTTTAATTCTGCTAAAACTTTTTCTTCAATATGCTTTGGCATTTTTGCATTAATAATTTTTTCGTGCAATTCTTCAAAATCTTCATCTTTTTTACTTACATCCCCTAATTCTTCACGAATAATTCGAAGTTTTTCACGTAAGTAGTATTCTTTTTGTGCCTCGGTCATATTTTGTTTAATTTCTTCTTCAATTTTATAATCTAATTCAGCTAGTTGTTTTTCTCTGTTAATATCAGTAAGAAGCAATTTAATTCGATTATTAATATCAACAACTTCTAAATATTGTTGCTTTCTTTCAATTGAATTAGGAAGATGGAAAGCAATAATATTACAAATATCTTCAGCACTTACTTTACCAGTTATTTTATCAAGTAAATCAACTGTTATTGTTGGATTTATATTAATTAATTCTTCAATATAACTAATTAGTTTTCTAACTAATGCTTCTTCTTCAACAGGATTTGTAACTAATGAATGAATTTTTTCAACTTTTGCTTGAAACATTGTATCAGTAGTTACAAATTCAACTACTCTTGCTCGTTCAATTCCTTCTACTACCAGATTTATTGAACCATCTGGTGCAACCATTTTCATTTTTATGCGCCCAATAGTTCCGTACTTATATAAATCTTCTGGTTTTGGATCCTCTTGAAAAGGATTTTTTTGAGTTGCAACAAAAATGTAGTTGTTGTTATATTTTTCCGCAATTTCAACAGCAAGCTTGCTTTTTTTGCGTCCTACTTCGAGATTAATATTACATTTAGGAAATAAAACAACTCCCCGAACTGCAATTGTCGGTATTTCAATTTGTTTTAATTCTTCTTGTAGCATAATCATCCCTCCCGACTTTTATAATTTTTAAGTTTAGTTTAAAAGAAGTATAGGATTTATCTATACTTCTTTACGTGTTTCTTTTAATAAATCAATTGCTTTTTTATATTTTATTTCATTTTTTAGAAGTTCCAAATCTCCTATCATTGCTTTAATTTCTTCAATGTCTTTATTGCTATTTTTTGCTAGTTTTTCAAGTTCATTATTAAGTTCATCTTCTGTTACTTCAATTTTAGCATCACGAACAATAGCATCAATAACCAATCGGTATAAAACTCGTTTTTTTGCTTCTGGTTCTAACTCTTTGTGTAACTTTTCATGATCTAAACCAGTATATTGAAAATACATCTCAAGAGTTGCTCCTTGCATTGCAAGGTTTTGTTGAAACTCATCAATCATTCGATGAACCTCATAATCAATTATTTCATCTGCTATTTCTACTTTTGCATTTTTAGAAGCAGCTTCTAATAGGTCATCAATTAGTTTATTGTCCGCCTCAAAAATCTTTCTTGCTTCAATTCGTTTCTTTGTATCTTCTTTTAAATCTTTTACTGTTTTTATATCATCTAAGTTTAAAGATGCAACAAACTCATCATTTAGTTCTGGAAATTTGCGAGTTTTGATTTCATTTACTTTAACTTTAAAATTAACTGGTGCTCCTGCTAAGCTTTTTTCGTGGTAATTTTCTGGAAATGTTAATCTTATTTCTTTTTCTTCATTAGTTTTCATACCTATTAATGAATCCTCAAAGCCTGGAATAAAAGCACCACTTCCAATTTCTAATGGATACTTTTCAGCTTTTCCTCCTTCAAGAGCTGTTCCATTTTTAAATCCTTCAAAATCAATAACCGCAATATCACCTTGTTCAACTGTATTGTTATCTTTTTCAACTAATTCAGAATAACGACGAAGAATATTGTTTAATTCTTTTTCAATCTCTTCTTCTGTTACTTTTGTATCAGCTTTTTTAACTTTTAATCCTTTATATGTTCCCAGTTTTACTTCTGGACGATTACAAACAATTGCTGTAAATTCAAGTTCCGAATCCGAAATTTTTGTAACATTAATTTCTGGATGAGCCATAACTTCTAAGTTGTGTTCTTCAACTGCACGTGATAGTGCAAGTGGTAAAATATAATCAACTGCATCAGGTAAAAGTTCTGCCTTTCCCTTTTTTTGTACATATACTTCATAAGATACTTTACCTTTTCTAAAACCATCTAATTCAATGTCTTTTTGGCGTTTTTTATACGCTGCTTTTATTGCTTCTTCCCAATCTTCTGGTTTTACAGCAATTGTTAATTTTACCTTGTCTTTCTCTAAATTTTCTATTTTTGTCATTTTTTATCCTCCTTATTCACGCATATATTATAACTTAAAGAAACTTGATAATCAACTAAAATACAAAATCCTTAAAATTTAAAAAAATATGTATCAAAAGATACATATTTTTATTTTAATATTCCTTTTTTAATTCAAAACATTTTTCTTTTTTAGGTTCATTTTTTAAATTTTTTTCTTCCTTAATTCCAATAATTCTTGCTCGGAAATCTACTCCTTCAACATTGTAACTTACTACATCATTTACTTTTTTTTCAAAAATTGCTTTCCCAAGTGGTGAGTTAATACTAACCTCCATAATTTCAGTTTTAGGATTTAGTGAACCTACTAATTTAACATCACATGTTTCTCCGATGTTATTACTTACTATATCAACTTTAACTATTGAACCAATATTTACAATACCATCTTCTTTTTTCTTTTCTAAAATAACTACTCTTTCTAGTTCTTCTCGTCTTTCCTTTAATTGAAATTGTAGTAGCATTTTTTGGATTTTCAAGTCTTCAAAAACAGCATTCTCTGTCATATCCTTTTCACTTCTAGCTTCAATGTCAGATCCTAAATTTTTAATTTTTCTTTCTAGTTCTTTAATTTCATTACAAAGTTTTTCAAATCCCTCACGATCTAAATATAGTTTACCCGTATTCATTATATTTCCTCCCCTGTAAATTTTTCAAAAAACAAAGTGTAAACACTTTACTTTTTAAGAATGGTAGCAAATATATTAATACTAATAATAGTTTATGTCAAGACTTTTTTAAAAAAAATTAAAAAGTTTGCTAATTTTGCAAACTTTACTCACTTTTTGGCGTCCGCGGTTGGACTTGAACCAACAACCTTTGCCTCCGGAGGGCAACGCTCTATCCAGTTGAGCTACGCGAACAAGAAAGCAATTATATTATACACGAAAATTTAATATTTTAAAATATAAAATTAAAAAGCCTTGACTTTTAGTTCTAGGCTTTTTAGTTATTCGTTTGTAATTATTGTTCCTCCTACTTCATAAACAGGAAGTTTATTACTTGGTTTATCAATATTTTTAATAATGAAATTTAGTGTTTTTTCATCATTTAAATCTATTACTAGCATTGTTCCCTTATAAGTATTAATTGCAAAAGATTCAGCTATAAAATCAATCACTGCTTTTTTATCAAGACCGTTTGTTAAATGATTTTTTAAAAGTTCTAAAGAAGTAATTAAATCTATTTTCTTTGCATCTTTATATTCTTTTGGATCTTTATCATAAACTCCTGCTGGTGATTTTGAAAATATTATTGTATCTGCTTTAAGTCTTGAGGCATGATAAATTGCTGCAACATCGGTTGTACAATAAGGTATTCCTACTCCTCCTGCCATAATTACTACTTCTTTTTTAGAAAGATGTTCTTCTACTAAATCAAAATCAGCTTTTGGAACTATTCCTTCTACTTGAAAAGAAGAAAATACTTTTGTTTTAACACCTAAATTTGAAAGTCCATTTTTAAGTGCTAAAGAATTTACAATTGTGCAAAGCATTCCCATTTCATCACTTGTTACATTATTTTTCTCAGCGCTGTTTCTTCCGCGCCACAAATTCCCAGCACCAATAACAATAATAAGCTCCACATTTTGATCATGGATTCTTTTTAATTTATGTGCTATTTCTTTTACCTTTTCTTCATCAATGTTGTAATCCTTTTCTTTGTTTTTAAGTGTTTCACCACTTAATTTAATTACTATTCTTTTCATTTAATCACCCTTTAAAAATTATCATAAAAATAAACTATTTAGAAAATAGTTTATTTTTTTACCTACTTTGTAAATAATAACAATCAATTAAATTAGAAAGAAGCATTGCAATTGTCATTGGTCCAACACCACCAGGAACTGGAGTAATTAATGAACATTTATCATAAACACTACGGAAATCAATATCACCATATAAAATATCATTTTCTCTTGTAATTCCAACATCTATTAAAACTGCATTATCTTTAATCATATCTTTATTAATTAAATGTTTTTTTCCAACAGCAACAATTAAAATATCAGCAAGTCTTGTATAATCAGCTAAATTTTTTGTTTTTGAATGACAAATACTAACCGTTGCATTACAATTTAAAAGCATATTTGCAACTGGTTTTCCAACTAAGGAACTTCGACCAACAACTACTGCATGTTTTCCTTCTATTTTTACATTTTTATATTCTAAAAGTTTTATTATTCCGTAAGCAGTACAAGGTTTAATTCCTTCTTCATTATTAATAAGTTTTGCTTGATTTATAAAAGTTAATCCATCAACATCTTTTTCTGGCGAGATTAAGTTTAAAATTTCGTTTGTGTTAAAACTTTTTGGAAGCGGAAGTTGTACTAAAATTCCTGTTACAGTTTTATCGTTGTTTAACTTTTTAATTTCTTCTTTTATTTCTTCTTCTTTTATAGTTTCATCATATTTTAAAAGTTCAAAAGAAATCCCTGCTTCACTACAAACTTGTTTTTTCATTTTTATATAAATTTCACTTGCAGGGTTATTTCCAACTTGAATAACTACAAGTTTTAATTTTAGATTTTGGGATTTAATTTTGGCTTTAATATCTTCCCTTATTTTTCTTGCAAGTTTTGTACCATCAATTATTTTTAACACTTGTGATCCCTCACTTTAACAATTCCAAAGTCCTAATTTTCCTTTTATATTAATTGATTCTTTAATTTTTTCAATATCACTTAAAATCCAAGCATAACGATCAATCTTATAATAACCGTATTTGTATTATTTTTTGTTTTTCTTAATTTTTTCTATAAAATTTTCATCCATTAAAACACAATCAATTAGCTTACATTTTGCAATTATTGCTCCATATACAAGTTCATCTTTTTTATAACTTATTTTTTCTAAGTCTTTATTGGTTGGAATATAAGTTCCAGCATGAATATATAAAGGCCCACGATAATTAGTCTTCCATGATCTTGTTTTAATTTGCTTTTCTTTATCGCAAATCAAACTTGCCCATGGCTGCCTAATTATAATAGTTTTCATTTAATACTTTAAATTTTCATATATTGGATACTTTTTAACAAGTGCTGAAACTTCTTTTCTTAACTCCTCCATAATCTTTTCATTATTATAATTACATAATGCTTTAGAAATTATTTTTCCTACTAAAACAAAATCTTCTTTTGTAAATCCCCGAGTTGTCATTGCTGGCGTTCCAAGACGAATTCCACTTGTAACAAGAGGTGGCTCTGTGTCAAATGGGATTGTATTTTTATTTACTGTAATGTTAATACTATCAAGAATTCTTTCTGCCTCTTTTCCTGTCATGTTAATTGAACTTTTTGTATCAACAAGCATTAAGTGATTGTCTGTTCCCCTAGATACTATTCTAAAGCCTTCTTGTTGTAAAGTAAAGGCAAGCGTATCCGCATTTTCAATAACTTTTCTTTGGTATTCTTTAAACTCTGGTGTCATTGCCTCAGCAAAACATACAGCTTTTGCTGCAATTACGTGCATTAAAGGTCCACCTTGCACACCAGGAAATACTATCTTATTTATTTTTTGCGCAATTTCTTCGTTATTTGTAAGAATTAATCCTCCTCTTGGACCACGAAGAGTTTTGTGTGTTGTTGATGTTACAACATCAGCATAATCTATTGGGTTTTCATGAAGTCCTGCTGCAACTAAACCAGCAATATGGGCCATATCAACAAGTAAGTATGCCCCACATGCATCTGCTGCTTCTCTAAACTTTTTAAAATCTATTTTTCGTGAATAAGCACTTGCTCCCGCAATAATCATTTTAGGGCGTTCGCGCTTTGCAAGGCGAATTAGTTCATCATAATCAATTGTTTCTGTTTCTTTACTTACATTATAAAATACTACTTCATATTCACTACCACTAAAACTTAAAGGATGACCATGTGTTAAGTGTCCACCATGACTTAAATTCATCCCCATAACTTTATCGCCAACTTTTAAAAGTGCTTTAAATACTGCCATATTAGCTTGCGAACCAGAATGTGGTTGAACGTTTGCAAATCTTGCATCAAAAAGTTTTTTTGCGCGTTCTATAGCAAGATTTTCAACCTCATCTACAACCGCACAACCACCATAATATCTTCGAGCTGGATATCCTTCGGCATATTTATTAGTTAAAATGCTTCCTTGCGCTTTTAATACATCATAAGATACAAAATTTTCTGATGCGATTAGTTCAATATTATTTTGTTGTCTTTGTTTTTCTTTTTCAATTAGGGCAAATAATTCTTTATCCATATTATTCCTCCTAATATGAATTATAACATTTTTTTGCAAAATAAAAATACCACTAGTGGTATTTTTAATTAATGCATAAAATTTCAACTTGATATTCACCAAGTGGTGATTCTACAGTTGCTATATCTCCTGTTTTTAAAGACATAATTGCTTTTGCAATTGGTGACTCATTTGAAATTTTCTTTTCAAATGGATCAGCTTCTTGGCTACCCACAATAGTATAAGTCGCCTCTTCATTATTATCAAGGCGCTTAATAGTTACTACTGAACCAATACCTACTTCTTTACTTCCATTTTTATTTTTTATTAAAACAACATTTTCTAACATTTGTTCAATTTCTTTAATTCTTGCTTCAAGTTTTGCTTGTTCTTCACGTGCAGCATCATAATCAGCATTTTCTGATAAATCTCCTTGTTCTCTTGCTTCTTGTAATTCTTGAATTATTTGTGTACGTTTTTCATTTTTCAAATATTTTAATTCTTCTTCTAATTCTTGAATACCTTGTTTAGTAAGATAAAATTTTTTGTTGTTCATACTCATATACCTCCCTATGGTTGTTAATAGTCGCTCGTGCGTTCCATAATACTACGCATTTTAAAATATGTCAATATCTTTTTCTAATCATGTCGTTTTTATTAACTTTTTTTGGAATTTTAATTTTTATTATTTGTCTTGGATGACGCGCTGCATCTATCACTTTTCCTTCTTCATCCAAGATTTCATCTATATTAAAGTAGAAATTTTCAATTTTGGGGCCAAATGCTTCTAAAGTATCTTCTTTTGTAAAATAATTTCTCTGTTCAACTGTTGCAATACCATTTTTCTCATCATAATCTAAAACAATTCCGACAAACTCTTTAGTTGGAGTCTCATCACGCCCAGTAAAAAGTTGTGCACTGTGATCTGGAATCCCCTCAAAATATTGAGGAGCAATTTCTCTGTTTGCTGCTTTGTTTAACTCTTCTAAATATTTAGGTGAAAGTTTAAAATTATCTGGATTTTTTGCATAATCATCAATAAGTTTTCGATATACACTTACTACTGTTCCTATATAATGAACAGAACGCATTCGACCTTCAATTTTTAAAGATGAAATACCCATTTCAATCAGTTCGGGAATATGTTTTAGCATTGTTAAATCTTTTGGGCTCATTCGAAAAGGCTCTTTGAAATGTCCATTTCCTTCTAAAATATAATCCCATCTACAACTTTGTACACAACCTCCTCGATTTGAATCGCGAGCTGTCATGTGGTTACTTAAAGTACATCTTCCAGAATATGCTATACACATTGCCCCATGAATAAATACTTCAATATCAATGTTTGTTTTAGCAAGAATTTCTTTAAGTTCTTCTTTATTTGTTTCGCGAGCTAAAATAATTCTTTTAATGCCTACTTCTTCCCAAAAATTAATAGCTTCATAATTTATTGTTGATTGTTGTGTGCTTAAATGAAGTTCAAGATCAGGAGCATATTTTTTGGCTGTCTCAATAACCATTGGTTCTGAAACAATAATTGCATCAACTCCTGCTTTACTTAAACTTTTTAAGTATTCTGGAAGCCCTGGATAATCAGTGTTATGAGCAATAATATTTACTGTAACATAAACCTTTGCGTTATGACTATGAGCAAATTTACATGCTTCTTCAATTTCTGAAATTGAAAGGTTTTCAGCATTAGCACGCAAACTAAACTCCTCGCCACCAATAAATACCGCATCTGCACCATATAAAATTGCAAGCTTTAGTTTTTCTAAATTTCCTGCTGGGGCAAGAAGTTCTGGTTTTTTTATTATTACCCTTTTTCCATTAACTATTTTACTTACTTTTTCTCGCATTTTCTCTCACCTTATATAATGTTGGTTTAAATAAAAATCCTTTATTTATTGGATAACTTGAAAGAGACCCTATTTTTTCTTCATAACTTTTTAAGTTCTTATAAAAATTATCTTTACTTTTTAGGTAATCATTTATTGCTAAGTTATATATTTTTACTACTTCAAGTAAATACTTATCAGTTTGCTTTAAACCATCAATTCTAATTGCATCTATCCCACCATCAATAATCTCTGGAAGTTCAGAGAGTGCACTCATTTCATGGGAACTTAAAATATGGGTTCCTTCTTTATCTTCAAATATTGGATATTTAACTTTTCTTTCACTGTCAATTAAATAATAATCTCTTTTTTCTTGTTTTAAGTTATAATGTTTAAAATAATTTGTAATTAATTTTCTAATTGAGATAAACATAGGTAAAAGTCCTTGTACTAATATTTCTACTTCTATTTTTGTTTTCTTTTTAATGTCTAAAATCTCATCAAGAGTAAGTTCTGCTGCAAGAACTGCTCTTTTTACTCCTTTTTTATGCCAAAAATCACAAACATAAGAGTTTGTTATTAAGTGAGGGGTATCAACAATTAAATCAAGATTAATATTTAAAGCTTTAACTCTTCTTGATATTGCTGGGTCACTAAAAATTATTCCATCAACTTTACTTTTTTCTAAACTAAGTAAAGTTTCATCTAACTTTTTCAAGTCTTTATTATGGATAATTTTTGACATATCAATATATATTTTCCCATTATATTCATGAACATCTTTTGTGATTACACTAATTTCATCAAGCGTTAAATTTAATGGTTTTATATTACTAAAGCCCTCGCAACCAATAATGATTCCGTGAACTCCATTTTTAATAAAATTTTTAATATTTTTCTTTTCATTTATTACAACATTAATCTTTGGCATAACATCACCACTTATTTTATTTTTTTGCTAATTGCAATTCCATCTCCCACACTTAAAAAATGGGTAATAAATTCATTACTTTCTTTTAAATATTCATTATAAACTTTAATTTTTGAAACTAACTGTCTTATGTTTTTACTTTCTATTTTTTCTTTAAATATATAATTATGAAAGAAAAGGTTATCAGATATGATAAACCCATTCTTTTTTAAATTGTTTTTATATTTTTCAAAAAACTTAATATACTGCGCTTTTGCACCATCTATAAAAATTAAATCATATTCTTTATTTGTATGATACTCTAAAGCATCAATTTCTATTACTTCAATTTGCTTATCTAAACCATATTTTTTTATATTTTCTTTTGCAATACATACCATTTTAGGGTCTCGCTCAAGAGTTGTAACTTTTATATTTTTATTTACACTTGCCATATTTATTGCTGAATAACCAATTGCTGTTCCAATTTCTAAAATATTTCTAATATCATTTAATTTAATAATTGCAAGAATAACATCAAGTGACTCATCTTGAATAATGGGTACATTGTTTTCTTTGGCATATTCTTTTAGTTTGGATAAATCAAGTGCTTTTTTATTTAAATTTTGAAGATATTTATCCACCATAAAATCACCTGTTTAAGTACTTATTAACTTTTTCTTCGTGTTCATCTAATGTTTTAGAATAAAATGTTTGTTGTGTATCATAAATATCTGCCATAAAGAAGAAATAATCATGACTCGCTGGATTTAAAGCAGCATGAATAACTGATTCCCCTGGCATATTTATTGGACCAGGAGGAAGACCGGTAACTTGGTATGTGTTATATGGGTGTTCATTTTTGGATATTTTTTTTACCTTTTCAGGAGTACAAGCTCCATCAACTTTTGCTGCATAGCAAGCAGTTACACAGCTTTCAAACTTCATATTATTATTAAGTCTATTGTAAAAAACACCACTTATCATATAACGATCTTCTTCAAATATTGCTTCATATTCAATAATTGAAGCAAGAGTTAAAATTTCATGAAGTGAATATTTTGAAGCAGAAATTTCTTCTTTATATTTACTTAAAATAAAATCCATTTGATCTAGCATTTTTTCAATTATTACTTTTGGAGTAACTTTATTATTTTCAAAGTAATAAGTACTTGGAAATAAATATCCTTCTAGTGCATATCTAATATTTTTGTTTTTAATCTCGCTAGTTAAAAACCAATACTTATCAATTAATTCATCAATATATTCCTTATCAGTTGCAATGCGCATAAAGTCTTCTTTTTGGTTAATTGTATGTTCAGAAACTCTTGTAGCAATTTGTTCTAAATTAAATCCTTCTGGGAATGTAATTTTAATCATATCAGGAAATACCGCATCTCCTGATTTTATTTTTTCTATAATTTCAGGAAGGCTCATATTTTTTGAGAGTTTATAATATCCTGCTTGTAAGTTTGTAACATTATTTAATTTTACATAAACATTAAAAATAAATTCATCACGAATAAATCCTTCTTTATGAAGAATTTTCCCAATTCCTTTAACCGTTGTTCCCTTTGGTACTTCAATAATAATATCTTCAGAGTCAGCTGGATTAACTGCTGAAAGTTGAAAATTATAGTAAGATACTATTACTAAGAAAAAGGAAAAAAACATTATTATAATTGCTACTATAAATTGTACTTTACCTACTTTCATAACTTCCTCCACTTTTATTTTTTTTGTAATCTAAATACTCTTGCAAGATAATAGTTGCTGCAATTGTATCAATAACCTTTTTTCGTTTTTTTCTTGATGTATCATGCTCAAGTAAAATGTTTTCTGCTTGAATTGAACTTAATCGTTCATCCCAAAGGATAACATTAATTTTAAAATTTTGCTCAATTAATGCTTTAAATTTTTGAACTGTTTCTGCACGTTTTCCAATTGTGTTATCCATATTTTTAGGATAACCTAAAACAATTAGATTAATGTTATGTTTTTTTATTAATTCTTCTACTTTTTTTAAAGCTATATTGTAGTCATTTTCTTTAAAAGTAAATGTTTGAACAGGAGTTGCAATAGTTTCTGTTTCATCACTTATTGCAATACCTAAGGTTTTTGATCCAAGATCAAGTCCTAATATTCGCATTATATCACTTCCCTGGCGAATGTATTATAGCGTTTTTTAAATAAATTTACAACGATAAAACTTTTGCTTTAACCTCACTAAGTGCATCATCAACTTTAGAAGCATCTTTTCCTCCTGCTTGAGCAAAATCAGCTCTTCCGCCACCATTTCCACCACAAATAATGCTTGCCTGTTTTACTAATTCTCCGCAGTTTATACCACGCTCTACAAGTTCTTTTGAAGCTTTTGCAACAAAAGTGACACTTTCTTCTTTAATATTTGCAAGGAAAACAAAACCTGGTTTTATTTTTTCAATTAAAGCATCTGCAAGTTCTTTTACTTGCCCTACTTCATAATTATTTAGTTTTGTAATAATTGTTTTAAAATCATAAATTTCTTCTACATTTTCTAAAAACTTATCCAGATTACTAGTTGCTTTTTTACTTAACTTTTGTAAATATTCTTTTTCTAAGTCTTTAATTTTTATTTTTATTTCATCAAGCATTTCCCTTCTTTTAATTATTGTTTCATATGTTGGTTTAATAGTTTTGTCAAAATCAAATAAAAGATTAAGTTCAATATCATTTTCTTTTGCTTTTGAAATAATACTATTTCCTTTATTAATTAGTTTTTCAATTTCTATATCAAAATTTATTGTTACTTCTTTTAATCCTTCTAAAACATTAGAGCTTGTTAAAGCTTCAATGCGATAGACTCCTGAACCTTTTGATTCAAGTGATTTAATTGCAAATTTTTCAATTTCACCCGTACTTATAACGTGTGTTCCACCACAAAATTCAAAAGATGGACCAAATCTTACAACGCGCACAATATCTCCATATTTTTCACCGAAAAGTGCAATTGCACCCATTTCTTTTGCTTCTTCAATAGGTAAAATATTTATCTCTTGTTTGTGATTTTCTAAAATTAATTTATTTACTTCTTTTTCAATTTCTAAAATATTTTTATCAGAAATCTCTTTTACATATGTAAAATCAAATCTAAGTCTTTTTTCATCTACACTTGAACCTGCTTGTGTTACATCTTTTCCTAAAACTTTTTGTAGAGCGTATTGAAGTAAGTGAGTTGCTGAGTGATTACGCATAATTTGTTTTCTTCTTTTTTCATCAACAGTTGCATTAACAATATCTCCTTTTTTAAGAGTTCCTTTTATTACTTTTACAAAATGCATATGTTGACCATTTGGAGCTTTAATAGTATTTGTTACTTCTCCTTTAAAGTTTTCATTTGAAATTATTCCTGTATCTGCTACTTGACCTCCACTTTCTGCATAAAATGGAGTCTCTTTTAAAATAATAATTTCTTCTTTTTCCATTTTTTCTTTAAATTCATCATTTTCTAAAATTGCAAGTACTTTTGTCTTTTTATTTAGTGTTTCATAACCTACAAATGTACTTTCTTCTTTATAATCCATTAACAATTCATTTTGAACTTTCATACTTTCTAAAGTCTCACGTGACATACGTGCCTTTGTTTTTTGTTTATTCATTTCTTCTTCAAAGCCTTTTAAATCAACGACAAAACCTGCATCCTCTGCATATTCAATTGTAAGTTCAATTGGAAAGCCATAAGTATCATATAGTTTAAATGCATCTATTCCAGAAATCATTTTACTGCTGTCTTTTAATAAGTCTTCCAGTAGTTTTTCACCATTTAAAATAGTTTTTGAAAACTGTATTTCTTCTTTTTCGACTAATTCTTGAACAAGAGCTTCTTTTTCTTTTAAGTGTGGGTAAAAATCTTCCATAATTTTTACAACTGTTGGTACTAGTTTGGATAAAAAGTTTTCATTTATATTTAACTTTCTTGCATGAAGACTTGCTCTTCTTAAAAGTCTTCTTAAAATATATCCACGACCTTCATTTGAAAATGTTGCACCATCACTTATTGCAAATGTAATTGCTCTAATATGATCACTTACTACTTTAAAAGGCATTTGTCCTTCATATTTTATGTTTGTGTATTTTTCAATCTCACGAATAATTGGTAAAAACAAATCTGTATCAAAGTTTGTTTCTGCATTTTGTATAATCGAAACAATTCGCTCAAGTCCCATTCCTGTATCAATATTTTTATGAGGAAGTTCTGGGTAGTCTTCACGTTTTAGGCTAGGAACAGAGTTATATGTACTAAAGACAATGTTCCAAATTTCTACATAACGATCATTATCAATATCTTCTTTAAGAAGCTTAATTCCTAAGTTATCTGGGTCATATTTTTCTCCTCTATCATAAAAAATTTCTGTACAAGGTCCACATGGTCCTTCTCCTATTTCCCAGAAATTACTTTCAAGAGGAATTAAGTGCGTTCTGTCTACTCCTAAACTAATCCATTTTTCAATTGTTTCAGTATCATTTGGATAAACTGTCATATAAAGACGATTTTTATCTAGTCCAAACCACTTTTTGCTAGTTAAAAGTTCCATTGCCCATGTTAAAACTTCATCCCGAAAATAATCTCCAATTGAAAAATTCCCAAGCATTTCAAATAATGTGTGGTGACGTGCTGTACGCCCAACTTTTTCAATGTCATTTGTCCGAATTGCTCGTTGTGAATTTACAATTCTTGGGTTTTCGGGAATAATTGTTCCATTAAAATATTTTTTAAGTGCTGCAACACCAGAATTAATCCAAAGTAGTGTTGGGTCATCATATGGAATTAAAGACGAACCTTTTTCCACTTTATGACCACGTTCTTCAAAAAACTTAAGCCACATATTTCTAATTTCACTTGCAGTAAGCTTTTTCATTTTCTTTCCCCCTTAAAACAAAGCGACCAAATGCTTCCGAGTTTAGGAGCGTTTAGTCGCGGTACCATCCTAATTAGAGCTTTCGCTCTATCTTAATTAAAATAACGGTTTTTACCGTTAACCCTAACTTTGAAGCAGCTTCAATTACTAAATCTATCAGTTTTCACCAACCACTGACTCTCTTTAAAGATTTATATAATTTACTCCTCTTCAAAAGGTTAATCTAATTCTATAAAATTATATTTTTCGTTAAAGTGTAAAAATAATACTTTTAACACCGAAATAATTGGTGTTGCTATTAGCATTCCTATTATACCAAATAATGAACCAAATACAAGAAGTCCAACTAAAATTAAGACAGCATTAATTTTTGTTGTTTTATGCATTACATAAGGTTGTAGGAAGTTCGCTTCTAAAAATTGAACAATAGTGATAAAAATTGCTGTAATAATTCCCACTGTTGTACCTTGTGAGAAAGCAACAATTACTGTTGGAACACCTCCAAGATATGGTCCAAGATATGGAATAATATTTGTAATTCCACAAACTAAACCAAATAAAAGTGGTGCTTTTACCCCAATTATAGCAAGACCAAGTGATGTTACAACAAATATAATAAAGGATAATATTAACATTCCCAAAACATAATCTTGTAATGCTACATTTAATTTTGTAATAAGTTCAAGACCTTGCTTTCTTCTTTCCTTTGGAATAAGATACTTAATTGCTTTTGAAAAACCTTTAAAATCAATAAGTAGATAAAATGCTATTACTAAACTTACTAAAAGTATTCCCAAAAAAGAAAGTGTTGAACTTATAACATTCATAACAACAGTTGGAATACCTTCAGCAAGATTTGTTCCAATATTATAAATTGTATTTATAAAATTATTTCTAATTTCAAGTAAATTATAATCTCCTAAAGTATCAGAAAGAGATGTAAAAATACCATTAATAAATTCAGAGGCAGAAGTAATTATTTTAGGGATATAATTTACAAAATCATTTATTTGTTCTAAAAGCGGAGGAAGAACTCCACGAATAATTAGGTAAAAGCCAATTACAAAGACTATAAAAGAAATTAAAGCCCCTGATACTCTATTTATACCATTTTTTTCAAGAAAACTTACTAAAGGATCTAAAAGCCAAGCTATAACAATTGCACCAAAAAAAGGAGATAAAATTTTTAATATTGTCCCAAATATTCCTAAGATATTCCATGCTTGTAAAATTAAAGTAATAACATAAATCAGGATAATAACTCCTGCATATGATGCATATTTTAATACTCGATCAAAGCGATGAATAAACTCATTTATTTTTTTGTAATCAAGTTTTCTCATTATATTCTCCTCCAAGTAAATTATATCATTAACTAATTTTCATTACAATTATTTAATTATATGAATAAAAAAATGAAAAAACCCTCAAACTGAGGGTTTAAAACATATTTTTTATCATTCTCATTCTTTTTCTCATCATTTTGTTTAAATCTCTCATTATTTGTGTATCCTCCATCATCTTAAATGCAATGGCCATTCCAACACCAATCATCATATAAGAAAACATCCTTCTCAAAGTATCACCTCTTTGTAAATAATATAAACACATAAAAATAGTGTACATTTATATTATTTACAAGAAAAAGAAAAATTATAATAAGTTTGTAATTAAAGTTTTTAAATTTGTTTGCCTTTTTGTATTTTCTTCTTTTTTAATAGCCAAAAGATATGCATTTTTATCTCCAAGCATAATTAATTTTTCTTTTGCCCGACTTACACCTGTGTAAATTAATCTTCGCTCAAGCATACGAACATGAGAGTTTGCTAAAACCATTATTACTAAATCAAATTCACTACCTTGAGCTTTGTGAATACTCATTGCATAAGCATGACGAATATTTATAAAATCTGATTGTGAGTATTTAACAATATTGCCATTAAAATCAACATAAAGATAGTTTGTTTTATCTTTATTTTCTGAGGCTTTGGAAATATCTATTAAAACTCCTATATCACCATTAAAAACATTTTCCTCTGGCATATTTACAAGTTGTAAAATTTTATCATTAACACGATACACTATATCTCCTACTACAAGTTCTTTTGAATCAGGAGTTTTTGGATTAAAAATATTTTGCAGTTTTTGATTTATATTATCAATTCCCATTAAACCTTTATACATTGGGGAAAGCACTTGAATATTAAAGTAGTCATAACCTTTTTTTAAGGCATTCGTTGCAATTTCTTCTAAAACTTGTTCAATATTTGTATCATTTGTAGAAATAAAAGAGCGATCTTTTTTCTTTAAAAAGATATCATCTGGAATAACACCATTTTTGATGTTGTGAGCAAGATCAACAATTGTTGAATCTTCACTTTGCCTATATATTTTAGAAAGCAAAACAACTGGAAGTTTTCCACTTTCAATTAAATCTCTTAAAACTTCTCCTGGATTAACACTTGGAAGCTGATCAACATCACCAATAAAAACGATTTGAACATCATCTTTTAAAGCTCGAAGAAGTGAATCCAAAAGCCAAATATCAATCATACTTGCCTCATCAACAATAACAAATTTAGCATCAATTTGATTATACTCATTATGAATAAATTCATTTTTTTCTTTATTCCATTTTAAAAAACGATGAATAGTTGCTGCTGCAAAATTTGTTTTTTCGCTCATCCCTTTAGCAGCACGACCCGTTGGAGCAAGAAGAGCTATTTTTTCTTCTGAATTTTTATTTAACCTTAAAAAACTTCTTATTATTGCTTTAACAAGCGTTGTTTTTCCTGTTCCTGGTCCGCCAGTAATTATTGTAATTGGATTTTTTAAACTTTGAATAATACTTTCAATTTGCTCCTTTGAATATTTAATATTACTTTCTTTTTCTATTTCTTTAATTAATTCTTTTAGTTTTTCTTTACTTGGGTATTTTTTCCCCTTGCTTTCTTCAATTATTCTTTTTATTTTCTCTGAAACATTTACCTCTGCATAATAAATTGAAGGATAAAAATACATTAATTCTTCTTTTATTAATTCTTTTTCTAAAATTAACTCTTCAATTGCAATATCTATCATCTCTTGAGTAAGCAATGAAGAATTAAATCCTCGTTTTATAACACTTAAAAGTTGTTTTTCTGTTAAATATGTATGACCAGTATTAATACATTCTTCAAGCAAAAAGTAAGAAATTCCGGCTTTTATTCGCCTTTTATCAGTTTCTTCAATTCCAAGGTTTTTTGCAACTAAATCCGCATGAATAAAGCCGAACCATTCAATATCTTTAATTAATTGATATGGATTTTCAGAAATAATTTCTTTTGTTAAATTTTTATAATGGTTATAGATTTTGAGTGCAAAAGGCATTGTTATTCCAAGATTTGTAAGAAATATAACTGTATTATGACTTTCTTCATATTCTTTTAAAGTATTATGGATTTCTAAAGCACGTCTCGAAGTCATTCTAGGAATTATAAGTAAATTACTATAACTTTCTAGAATTTTTTCTAAAGCATCTTCCCCTAAATAGTCAACTATGCTTTTTGCTGTACGATAACCTACACCCTTAAATATTCCACTTGCTAAAAAAGAAATTAAGCCATCTTTTCCTTCTGGTTTAATCCGTTCTGCAATTTGTACTTGATATTGGCGCCCATATTTAGGATGCACCACTAATTTACCACTTAATTTATATTCTTCATCTTCTTGAATATCAGGGAAATACCCAGTAATTGTAATTGTTTTATTTAAGAAGTCTTTCATTTCTTCTTCTGTTACTTCTTTTACACGAAAAAGCCCAATTGTGTAACCATCTTGGGCTTTAAATATTGTTTGTCTGTAAGTTCCCCGAATAAAGTTTTCCACATTTACCACCTATTTTTCTATAAGTTTTCCAACGGAAACTGGATAACTTGCTTTTATAACTTGAACATTTACTACTTTATTAATAAGACTTAAATCTCCTAAAAATTTAATTTTTATATAATTATCAGAATGTCCCACCAAATAATTATTCTCTAAAACCTCAGGAATAACTTGAAGAGTTTTTCCCTCAAACTTTTTAATGTATTTTAACGCAAGTTCATTATTTAGTTCAATTAATTTTTTAACTCGTGCTTTTTTAATTTCATAAGGAACTTGCTCTTTCATCCCTGCAGCTTTAGTTTTTTCTCTTTTTGAAAAAGGAAACACATGAAGTGTAAAGAATTCCATCTCTTTTATAAAATTATATGTTTTTAAAAACTCTTCTTCTGTCTCACCTGGAAAGCCTACAATAACATCAGTTGTAATTGCAATGTCTGAAAATTCTTTTCTAAGTTCTTTTATCTTATTTTTAAATTCAAAAGTCGTATATTTTCTATTCATTCGTCTTAAAGTTTCATCACAACCCGACTGTAAAGGTATGTGCAAATGTTTTACAATCTTTTCACTTGCTTTCGTAACCTCTATTAATTCAGAAGTTACCTCATTCATTTCAATTGATGAAATACGAAGACGCTTTAAATTTGGTACTTCTTTTATTATTTCTTTTATTAGTTTTGCTAAAGTATAATCTTTTAAATCGCTTCCGTAATGTCCAGTATGAATTCCTGTTAAAACTACCTCAATATGACCGTTTAAAACTAAGTTTTTAATTTCTTCTATTACTTTTTTTGGATCTTTTGAACGAACCCTTCCCCTAACCCAAGGGATAATGCAATAGCTGCAAAAATTATCGCAACCATCTTGAATTTTTACAAATGCACGTTTATTTTCAACGTATGAATCAACACTCATATCCTCAAATTCACATATGCTTCTAATATCACATGTTGCAATAATCTTTTTCCCTCTTTTTATATATTCTTCTACTAAATCTAATACTTTATTTTTATAGTTATTTCCAACAACAATATCAACACCAGGCATAGAATCTAATACATCTGGATTTATTTGAGCAAAACATCCCATTACAACAACAATTGCATCAGGATTTTTTCTAATTGATTGGCGAATTATTTTTCTACTTTTACTGTCACTTGTATTTGTAACAGTACATGTATTTATTACATAAATATCAGCTATATCAGTAAAATCTACTCGCTTATAACCTTTTTTTTCAAAACTTCGTGCAACAACTTCTGTTTCATAAGTATTCACCTTACAACCAAGTGTTGCAAACGCAACAGTTTTCAAGTATATCACCTACTGCCTTCCAAAGTACTCTTCTAGTATCCAATCATTTTGATATAGAACATGTGCTAAATCTTCTCCTACATAGCGAAAATGCCATGGTTCATATGAAAAACCTGTGATATGTTCTTTTCCTTTTGGGTATCTTAAAATAAACCCATATTTATGAGCATTCGTTGCAAGCCACTTTGCTCCTTCTGTTTCTCCAAATTCAGCATCAAGTTCTGGGTAATCAACCGTTAAAATATCTACCGCAAGTCCTAGTTGATGCTCACTATGCCCTGGACGAGCAGAATATGTATCTGCTTTTTCTTTTCCATCTCTGTTTTTATAATACTCATAAGCATTTTTTTGTGTTTCATATGAACGATAACCACTTCTTACAAAAAAGTCAAATCCTGCTTTTTTTCCTGCCTTAAACATCTCTTCAAGCGGTTCTTTTATCATTTTACTTATACTTCTTACCTCACCCGGATATATTAAATCCTTTGGTATGTAATTTTCAGGTAATTTGTTATATTTGTTAACAAGAATTGTTGGAAGTTTTTCTTCTACATTTTCATATTCATAAATATTTGAATAAAATGGTTGGTCAATATTAATATTTACATGAACTAAAACATCTTCATAATCTAAGTTTGGGTTTTGGTTGTAGTATTCTAAATAACGTTTATATTTGGATTTATCAAAAAAATTAAATTTAATAACTTCTACTAAAAAGTCATCCCTTTTTGTTAAATCAATTTCATCTTCTGAAAAAACTTTCATAATAAGAGCAATTTCTTCATCAGTATAAGCATATTTAGAATTGTTTTTATCAATATTACCATCAACTATTACATATAATATGTATGTAATTAAAACAACTAAAACAATCATTGGTATAATAAGCTTTTTTCTTTCCATATAAATCACCTTCTTTTCTATTATATAATAAATGCAGTCATAAAAAAACTGTAATACTTTAATTACAGTTTTTTTATTTTATATGCTCATTTAGTGAATCACGCAAGCGTTTCAATTCTGCTAAAAATTGTTCTTGTTCACTAATTTTTTCTTCAAGCATGCGAAGATCTTTATTAATATCATCAGTTGAATAATCTTCTGTTTCTTCTGTATCTATTTGTTCTTCAGTACCTTCTGTTTCTTTAGGATCTTCTTCAGTATCTTCTGGTGCTTCTAATTCTTCTAAAATTTCTGAAATTTCTTCTTTTGGTGTTTCCTCTTTTTCTTTTGGTTCTTCAAAAACTGGATGATCAGGTGATAATTCACCACTATATATTTTAGTTATTTTTTCCTTTAGTTCTTTTAATGATAATGGTCTTTGCTTATCTTTTTTCTCTTCTTTTGGTTCTTCTTTTTCTTCAATAGGCATAGTTTTTGCTGGTGGCGTTTCAACCTTTTCTTGTAACTTCTTTTCTTCAAGAGGAGTTGTTATAGCTGGTGGTGTCTCCTTTTTCTCTACTGGAACTTGATTTTGTCTTTCAGCTAATTCTTTTAAACTAAGAATTGCAAGACGCTCATCTTCCTCTTCTTCTTTTGTTTTATCAAGTTGATCGGCCAACTCGCGATAACTAATAATTGCTTTTTTTTCTTGTTCTTGTTCGTGTAAATTTAAATCAATTGGTGTTTCTTCTTGTGTTTCATCTTCTTCTTCATCTAACCAATCAAGATAGTCATCTTCAAAATCAGAATCATCAAGCGGTATATTTTCACTATCATCCATACTTTTTTCCGCGTCAATAGCAAAATCACGAGCAAATGGAATTTCTGTAACTGTTTCTTCCTGAACTGGTTTTGTCTCTTCTTTTGGAGTTGCCTCAGGACGACGATGTAAAATATTTATTATGTCATCATAAGTTATCTCTTTTTTAGGAGTATCAGAAACAAAAGAATCAACACTTTCTTCTTCATCAGATGTTTCCTCTGGTGTTTTTAATTCCTCTAAAATCTCTGGTTTTTCCTCTTCTTCTGGTTTTTGCTCTTTTTCTTTTGGTTCTTCAAAAGTTTCATCTAAGAAATCATCATCCCAATCGTCCCAATCATCCCAATCATCTAAATCTTCTGTTTCAATAGGTGCTTCTTCTTTTGTAATAGGTTCAGATGAAACTTGTTCTTTAGATTCTTCTTCTGGTTCATCTAGCCATTCATCTAACCATTCATCATCATAATCTTTTTCAAAATCAAGTGGTTCCTCTTCAGTTTCAGCATCCTCTTTTAACGATTCAAATGCAAGAGGTTCTTTTACTTCGTCTTGAGCTATTTCTTCTGGTGTATCTAAGAAATCATCTAACCAATCATCATCGTCATCAAAAGCTTCTTCATATGTAGTTTGAGTTTCTAAAGTTTTTAACTTATCTTCTGGAATTTCTTCTTCATCTACATACTCATATTCATAAGAATCATCATTTAAATCTATTTCATCTTCATAAACATACTCATATTCATCATCGTCATCATCTTCTATAGGAGTTGTTTGAGTCTGTTTTTCTTGAGTAAAACTTAATTCTTCTTCATCACCAAATGAAAGTTTTTCTTCATCGTCAAATGTAAGTTCTTCTTCATCACCAAATGAAAGTTTTTCTTCATCGTCAAATGTAAGTTCTTCTTCATCACCAAACGAAAGTTCTTCTTCATCTAAAGTACTATGAACTTGAGTAGGTGTTTCTTTTATACTTTCATTTAAATTAACTTTTGTTTCATTTGCTGGCTCTTTTATATTTGAAAAATCCAAAATCTCTTCCTCTGTTTCTGTTGGTTGTACTTCTTGATTTGGTTCTTGAGTTTGCTCTGGTTCGTTAGCTTGCCCCTCTTCAGTAAAGTTTTCAATATCAAAATCCTTTGGGTCAACACTTGCTTTTTCTTCAGTCTCTATAGTTTGTGCTTGTCTTTTTTTCTTTTTTCTTACTATTATAAGTTCAATAAAATATATAATAATTAAAAAAAGCAAGATTACAGCATAAAAATAAATTTTTTCAATAAAAGTAAATTTTTCATAAAAATTAAATATATCAGAAAACTCAAACAACATATAATCACCTCTACTTATTAAATAATTCATATATGATAACACTTACCGCAAAAATTGCTGCAGTTTCAGATCTTAGTATATTATTACCTAAACTTACTGGTATAAAATTTAGGTTTTTTAATTTTTCAAGTTCTGCTTCAGTTATTCCGCCTTCTGGCCCAATAACTATTATTATTTTATCATCTTTTTTAGACTTTTGTAATACTTGTTTAATATTTATAGTCTTTTCTTTTTCGTATGCTACAAGTCTTAAATTATATTCACTAAGGTCAATTTTTTCAATTTCTGAAATCAAAAAAATTTCTGGAATTGTATTACGTTGTGTTTGCTCACTAGCTTCCTTTAGAATTTTTTTCCATCTTTCAATCTTTTTTCTTTCACTTTGAGCATCAATTTTTACAACATTGCGTTCCATTCTTAAAGGTATTATTCTTTTTACTCCTAGTTCAGTTGCCTTTTGTAGTATAAATTCGAATTTTTCACTTCTTATTAAACTTTGAGCAAGCGTAATATCAAAATCATTTTCTTCTTCGTTTAAAACACATTTTTTCTTTACTAAAACATAGCTTTTCCCAATTTCTATAATTTCTGCTTTAAAAGATTTTGAGTTGATAGTAACAACTATTTCATCACCTTTTTTAAAACGCATAACATTAACAATGTGATGATAATCTTCAGTAATAGTTATAAAATCATCTTTTATATTTTCCTCACTTACAAAATATCTTTGCAAGGGCTTCACCTACTATCATCTATATGTAATTATACATTAAATAAGTTATAACAGCAATAAAAATTATTAATAGTTTCTTTAATTTTTGTTTTAAATATAAAAAAGAACACTTAAAAATTATTTTAAGTGTTCCCTAAAAATTTTAAACGCTTTATCATTATCAAGATTTGTTTTATTTAATTTTTCAAATAATTCTTTTTGTTCTTTTGAAAGAGTTTTTGGAATAATAATTCTTGTTATTACATAAAGATCTCCTACTCGATTACTATTTAAAGATTTAATACCTTTTCCTTTAAGACGATGCTTATCACCATCTTGAGTACCTGGTGGTATTGTAAGTTTTACTTTCCCGGTTAGTGTTGGAACATCAACTTTATCACCCAATACTGCTTGTGTAATAGTAAGAGGAAGTTCTAAGTAGATATCACTGTCATCTCGAATAAATAAATCATGTTTTAAAACAGTAAATTCTATATAAAGATCCCCAGGTGGAGCTCCTTTTTCTCCAGCTTCACCTTTTCCAGCTAGTCGTAGTTGTTGACCTGTATCTATTCCTGCTGGAACATTAACAGTAAATTCTTTTGTTTTATTTAATCTACCTGTTCCTTTACAACTCGAACAAATTGATTCAAACTCGTAGCCTTCTCCACCACAGACTGAGCATGTTCTTCTTGTTAAATAAACACCAAAAGGAGTTCTTTGTTCTTGTGTAATAGAACCACTACCATGACAATTTGAACAAGTTTTTTCACCTTTTCCACCACGACCATCACATTTATCACAAGTATCTAATAAATCTAGGGATATTTTGTTTTTACAACCAAATACTGCTTCTTCAAAAGTAATAGTCATTCGTACGGAAATATCAGCACCTCTTCTTTTTCGGTGACTATGTGTGCGAACTCCAAAAGGAAAACCAAAAGCACTTCCAAATATTTCTTCAAAAATATCTGAAAAATCAAAGTCACTAAAATCAAAACCACCTGTTCCACCAGATCCAGAGAATGCTGCATGACCAAATTGATCATATTGTTTTCTTCTATTTTTGTCTGATAAAACAGCATATGCTTCTTGTGCTTCTTTAAATTTTTCTTCGGCATCTGGTTCTTTTGAAACATCAGGATGATATTTCTTAGCAAGACGCCTAAAAGCACTTTTTATTTCTGCATCAGTTGCATTGCGACTTACTCCTAATATTTCATAATAGTCTCTTTTTTTTGCCATTTTCTTCACCTTTTATAGTAAATTTTAGAAAAACCCTTAAGGATTAAGGGTTCTTCTAAAAATATATTATTTATCCTCTTCTGTATATTCAGCATCAACAACATTTTCATCTTTTTTTTCTGTATCTTCTTGTTCGTTTTCATTTGCTGTTTGTACATTTTGATAAATTCTTGTTGCAACTTCACTTACCTTAACTTGCAGAGCTTCTTTCTTTGCTTTAATATCTTCAATATCATTTCCTGCAAGCGATGTTTTAAGTTGTGTAATAAGTTTTTCTATTTCATTTTTCTCATCATCAGTAATTTTATCTTTTAAATCTGTAATTGTTTTTTCAGTTGTAAATACTAAGTGGTCAGCTTCATTTCTTAAATCTGCTTCTTCTTTGCGTTTTGCGTCTTCTTCTTTATGTTTTTCCGCTTCTTTTACCATTCTTTCAATTTCTTCATCAGAAAGATTTGTTGATGCTGTAATTCTAATAGATTGTTCTTTATTTGTTCCTAAATCTTTTGCCTTAACTGAAACAATACCATTAGCATCAATATCAAATGTTACCTCAATTTGTGGAATTCCTCGTGGTGCTGGAGGAATGTTTGTTAATTGGAAGCGACCAAGAGTTTTATTGTCTGCCGCCATTGGACGCTCACCTTGTAACACATGAATATCAACTGATGTTTGATTATCTGTTGCAGTTGAAAATATTTCTGATTTACTTGTTGGAATAGTTGTATTTCTTGGAATTAATACAGTCATTACTCCACCTAAAGTTTCAATACCAAGAGAAAGTGGTGTTACATCAAGCAAAACAATATCGTCTACATCTCCTGCTAAAACACCAGCTTGAATAGCAGCACCCATTGCTACTACTTCATCAGGATTTACTCCCTTATCTGGTTCTTTTCCAAGTTCTTTTTTAATTAATTCTTGAACCTTGGGAATTCTTGTAGATCCCCCAACAAGTAATACTTTATCAATATCATTTTTTGTTACTTTTGCATCACTCATTGCTTTGCGAACTGGTTCAAGAGTTGATTCAATTAAGTCTCCAATTAATTGTTCAAATTTTGCACGTGTTAATGTTGTTTCATAGTTTACTGGGCCTGAATCAGTTTGTGCAATAAATGGAAGTGAAATTGTTGTTGTTGTAACACTTGATAAATCTTTCTTTGCTTTTTCAGCAGCTTCTCTTAATCTTTCAAGAGCCATTTTATCATTGCTTAAATCAACATTATGTGCCTTTTTAATTTCTTCAAGCAAATATTGAACGATTCTTTCATCAAAGTCATCTCCACCAAGTTTGTTGTTTCCACTTGTTGCTTTAACTTCAAATACTCCATCTCCAAGTTCTAGGATTGAAACGTCAAATGTTCCTCCTCCTAGGTCATAAACTAAAATTGTTTGGTTTTTATCCTGGTTATCAAGTCCGTAAGCTAAAGATGCTGCTGTTGGTTCATTAATAATACGCTCTACCTCAAGACCAGCAATTTTTCCAGCATTTTTTGTTGCTTGACGTTGTGAGTCATTGAAATATGCTGGAACAGTAATTACAGCTTTTGTCACCTTTTCTCCTAAATAGCTTTCCGCATAATCTTTTAGGTAACCTAAAATCATTGCGCTAATTTCTTCTGGTGTATATTCTTTTCCTTCAATTTTAAACTTTTTATTTGTCCCCATGTGTCGCTTTACTGAAGCAACTGTATTTTCGTTAGTAATTATTTGCCGTTTTGCAGCATCACCAATAATTCTTTCACCATTTTTAAATGCTACCACACTAGGTGTTGTGCGATTTCCTTCAGGGTTTGGAATAACTTTTGCTTCTCCACCCTCAATAACAGCTACACAAGAGTTTGTTGTTCCAAGGTCAATACCAATAATTTTACTCATATATATCAATCTCCCTTTCCTTATTCTTTTTTATTTACTTTTACCATACTTGGTCTAAGTATTCGACCATGTAATTTGTAACCTTTTTGTAATTCTTCAAGTATCATATCTTCAGGTTTAGATTCATCATAATCAACACAAACTGCTTGGTGAAAGTTTGGGTCAAACATTTGATCTTTAGTTTCTATTTCTTCTAAACCTTCTTTTTTCAGAAAGTTTAAAACCTCAGAATAAATCATTTTAAATCCTTCTAAAAACTTTTCCATTTCAGGTGTTGAGTTTTCCACTTTAAAAGCTGTTTCAAAACTATCTAAAAGTGGTAGAAAACTCATAATAAACTGCTGATTTGCAAATTTTATAATTGTTTCTGTTTCTTCTTTTGTTCTTTTTTTAAAGTTTATAAGTTCAGCTTGATTTCTAAGCAATTTATCTTCAAGTTCTATTACTTTTAATTTTAGTTCTTCACAATTACATTTTTTTTCAGTTTTTTCTTTTTGATTTTTTTCTTCAACTTGTTTTTCAAGTTTCTTCTCTTCTTTTTTTAATTTTTCTTTTTCATTTTTTTTCGTATCCTTCGTCATTTTTATCCTCCTAATTATCTATATGTTTTTTTATATATTCAAGTAAAGCAACAACTCGTTCATATTCCATTCTTTTTGGACCAATTATTGCAATTGTTCCTTTTTCACCATTTGTATTATAACTTGTAGTAATAACTGTAAGATCATCATCAATATTACTTTCAGTTCCAATGTAAATTTTGATATCTTGTTCATTTGTATCAATTCTTGAAATTAATTCCTTATCTTCAAATTTACTTATAATGTTTTTAATTTTTTCTACATCATTAAACTCTGGTTGTTTTAAAAAATTTGTAATCCCGCTCAAATGAATATCTTTTACTTTTGTCATGTCACTAAATGCTTTATAAAAAGCATTATATAATAATTCGTGTTGCTTTACGTATTGACTAATAATAGGTTTTATTTCAAATTCTAATTTTTCATTTACTTTATCAATTGGTGTTCCAACTAAAAGTTTGTTCATTATTTCAATTGCTTTTTCAACCTCATGCATTGAAATATTATCAGGAATTAAAACATGCTGATTTTGTACATGTCCTCGGTCTGTAATAATGAGTGCTACAGCTTTTTTCTCTTGGATTGGAACAAGTTGGATTTGAATGAGTCTATTTTCTTTTGAATATTCACCTAAGACAATTACTGTATAATTTGTAAGTTCTGATACAATTTCCATACTCTTTTTAATTGCATCAGATACTTCTAATGCAGTATTTCTAAAAACTTTTTGTAGTTCTCTTGCTTCCTCTTTAGCCATGTTTTTAGGTGTCATAATATTATCTACATAATAACGATAACCTTTTTCACTCGGTGTTCGTCCACTTGAAATATGACTTTTTTCTAAAAAACCTAACTCTTCAAGGTAAGCCATTTCGTTTCGTACAGTTGCACTTGAACAATTCAAATGCTCACAAATGTCAAAAGAACTTACTGGTTGGGCAGTTTTAATATATTCTTCAATAATTTCTTTTAAAACACTTGTCTGTCTTTCTGTAAGCACTTTATTCACCTCTTTTAGCAGTATAATCTTATGACTGCTAAGTAGATTATATAACTCATTTTTAGCAGTGTCAAGTATTAATTGCTAATTTTTTAAAAAAAATAAAATGTTTGGTTACCCAAACATTTTAGTAACTAGGTTTTATTCTAAATGGATTAGCCAGTGTTTCATCCCCTCCTGCATACAATACATCTGGACTTAAGTTAATTACGGGGCGAATTAATGCTTGCTCATCACATGCTGCATCACCAACTTTGCCACTAGTAGTAATTACCTGTACGTTTATTGAACTTTTTTCAATTGTTTAAAGCCACCACCAAGGGTCCTTTAGACCAGTGTAGTTTTTATACAAAAAATTAGTAATTGTTCCATTTAAGACACCACAGTCATTAATATAAGTTCCCGTACAAGTAGGAGCCAAGCTAGCTAATAGGTATTCGCTTGCTTTTAACAAACCAATACTTAATTCTACATCTGTAGTTCCTTTTTGGCTCCAATATTTGCATTCTTCGCTTAGTAAAGTCGAAAGCGGTATAGTGTCCCAATCATATTCTTCTACATTTGAACCTGCAATACACCATTTTATTGGCTTAACTAATTTTTCTTTATCTTTAACATAAAAATTATTAAACCAATTTATTAGTTTTCCGAGTAATTCTGCTGGCTTATTCCAATTATTATCATATCCATCCCATTAATGATGGGGTTCTCCATTCATTGTTAAAAACCCATTTTCAACAGGTGGATTACTTCCATTTTTTGTTCCTTCATAAATAATTTTTATTCCTTCATCATCATATTTTACTATGCGCCAAAGAATTGGTGTTGAATTACCGCTTGATACTTGTCCAAATTCAATCCAATTATTTGGATTTGCTCCAACAAAATAAAATCCATTATATTTAAAAGTTGTGTTTAAATAGGCTTGAAAGTCACTAGGTGTTGTGATAAGATAATGAGCTTTTCCTTGGTTATCTTTATATAATTTAACTGTAACTTCATCAAGTGAATAATTATCAGGAACCTTAATATTACTTTCAATAATTCCAATATTTACTAAATCTTCAATAGAATAGTAGACATAATTATTATCCCAAGAAATATTATCATTGTTTAAAAGTAAATAATTATCAAGTGCTTTCATAATGATTTCTTTTTGTGAGTTCCAGGCGTTTCTTTTACTTTTTTCAATAACATTTATTACACTTGGAACTGCAATTCCTAGGATAATTCCCATAATTACTATTACTGCTAAAAGTTCAATTAAGGTAAATCCCCGTCTCATTCCTTTCCCCATATAAGTTTTCTGAAACTTTATTCATTACTTTGTTCTTAGATTAATAAAGTCACAAAGATATTCAATTTCCTCACTTAAAAGGTTTATTTTTCTTAGCATATCTTTAGCAGTATTTATATAATTTTTTAGTAACATCTCAGAATCTTCTTTACCAAGTAAACTTGGATAAGTTGAACGTTTATTTTTCTTATCACTTCCAACACTCTTCCCTAATTCTTCTTCTGAACCATAAATATCTAAAATATCATCTTTAATTTGAAATGCGACTCCTAAAAGTTGAGCTGCTTCACTTGCAATCATTGCTTTTTCTTTATCCTTTGTTCCAATTAAAGCACCAGTATAAAAAGCAAATTGAAGTAGTCTTGATGTTTTATTAATATTTATTTCTTCAAGTTCAGAGATTGTAATTTCTTTATCTGTATTTTCTAAATCTAAAACTTGTCCTTTAATCATTCCTGTTGAACCCGCACATTTTGATAGGTATGCAATTAAGTTTAGTTTTAATTCAGGATCTAACTTTAAATCTGTCATGGCAAGATAAGCATCATTAAGTAATGTGTCACCTGCTAAAATTGCCATTGCCTCACCATATACCTTATGATTAGTTAGACGCCCTCTTCTAAAGTCATCATCATCCATAGCTGGTAAGTCATCATGAATTAAAGAAAACGTATGAATCATCTCAAGAGCGGCAGCAGCTGGTGTACATTTCATAAAATCTTCTCCTGCTGCTTTTACTAAGCTGTACATAAAAATTGGTCTTAAACGTTTTCCACCTGCAAAAAATGAATACCTTACTGCTTCTTTTAAAATATTTGGAATTTCATCTTTATCATAAAATTCACTTACATAATTATCTAATTCGATTATATATTGATCAAATTTCATAATATTACTCCTCTTTTATATTAAAATCTTCTAATTTTCCATCTTCACTTAATACTTTACTTACTTGTTTTTCAGCATTCTTTAGTTTTTCATGACAAAACTTTGCAAGTTCCATTCCTTGGTTAAATTTTTTAACTGCTTCATCAAGATTCGTTTCACCTTGTTCAAGTTCATTAACTATTTCACTTAATTCTTCTAATGCCTCTTCAAATGTTTTCTCTTCCATATTTATTCCTCCTCTATATTTTCTTCTTTTATTTCAACTACATTTGCATCCACTATTCCATCTTTAAATCTAATATTAAGTAAATCATTAATTTTTAAAGCTTTTACCGATGCAATCATCTCTTCATTAGAAGTTACTGCTGCATAACCTCTTTTAATAATATTTAATGGATTTAGAGCAGATAACTTTTCAATGTATTTAATATATTCATTTTCAACATTTTTAAGTTTAATTTTACCCGCATTCTTAAGTCTTGGTATTAACTGATTAAGTTTTTCCTTTTTAGATAAATAGATTATTGTTGGATCTTGAAAAATTCGGCGCGAAATTAAATTGTTAAAATAAATTTTATAACTATCTAATTTATTTTTACTAGCCATAATAAGTCTTGATAATAGTTGGTCTAATTTTTGCTCTTTTACAAGATACATTTGCATCGGATCTTTAAATATTCGACGTGAAATTAAATTATTAAGATAGTCTTTATAATTATTAATTTTATTATTTAAAGAGTTAATCAGCCTTGTTTTTAATTGTTTAATTTCACTGATAACATCAACTATATTTGGAACAGCAATCTCAGCGGCTCCTGTTGGGGTTGGAGCACGAAGATCTGCTACAAAATCACTAATTGTAAAGTCTGTTTCATGTCCCACAGCAGAAATTATTGGGGTTTTAGCAGAAAATATTGCGCGGGCAACAATTTCTTCATTAAACGCCCATAAGTCTTCCAGGGACCCCCCACCTCGTCCAACAATTAAGACATCAAGATCGAATTGATCAGCAGTCCTTATTGCTTTTGCGATTGAATCCTTTGCTTCACTTCCTTGCACTATGGCCGGAAAAAGAATTGTCTCACAAACTGGATACCTTCTTTCAATTGTTGATAAAATATCACGAATCGCTGCTCCTGTTGGAGAGGTAATAATTCCTATGCGCTTTGGGTATTTTGGAATAGGTTTTTTATGAACTGAAGCAAAAAGTCCTTCTTGCTCTAACTTCTTTTTAAGTTCGTTAAATGCAACATAAAGATTTCCTAGCCCGTCTTCTATCATATCTTCAACATAAATTTGGTAAGTTCCTGTTGTTTCATAAACACTAATTCTTCCTACAACTAAAACTTTCATCCCATCAGTAGGTGTAAACTTTAATTTTTGATTGTAATATGAAAACATAACGGCACTAATTTTACTTTTTTCATCTTTTAAAGAAAAATAGTAGTGTCCACGTGAATGATCTTTAAAATTTGAAATCTCTCCGCGGACATAAACGCGTTGTAAAAATACATCGCTATCAAGTTTCAACTTTATATAATTTGTAATATCTGTTACTGATAAATATTTTGGTTCCATAGTACCACCTAACTGTTTTTATATATTTTATCTAAAACCCCATTAATCATCGAAACAACTTTAGGATCAGAATACTTTTTAGCTAGTTCAATCGCTTCATTTATTACAACTTTAGGCGGAGTATCAGTGGTTTTAAGTTCAAAGCATGAAATTCTTAAAATTACCTGATCAGTTTTACCAAGTCTGTCAAGCGTCCAATCTTTTAGGTGTTTATTAATAAGGGTATCTAACTTTTCTTTATTTTCTAAAACACCTAAAACGATATTTACAAGATAATCATCTTTCGTTTTTGTTAATGATAAAAGTATACTTTCTAAATCATAAGAAAGATTTGCTTTTTCGTATAACTCAATTTGGTAAAGAGCTATCATTGCAAGTTCTCTTATTTTACTTCTTGAAAGTTTCTTCATAATATCCGCCTTTCCCACTAGTTAAATAATACCATAATAAAATACTTTTGAAAATAAAAAAGACCCATTTTACGGGTCTAGAATTCAACATCTACAACATTTACATTAATCGCTACTGGTTTCATTCCAAGTGATTGTTCAATACTGTTATTTACTGCTTCTTGGATGTTTTTTGCAGTAGCGTTAATATCAACACCATATTTTATTTTTACATTTAAATTTATTTCAAAATTCCCATCATCCAAAATATTTACTTCCACTGATCTTTTAATAATTTTAATTCCTAGTTTCTCAATAATATCTCTTGTAACTTTACCATGTAATGAATATACATTTTCTACTTCAAAAGCTGCAATTCCTGCCATTTGTGCAATTGCTTGTTTATCAACTGTTATTCCATTTTTTAATGTGATTTGTGTTTCCATAAAAATTCCTCCTTGTTACTACAAGTAATATAATATCTTAAATTTAAGTTTTTCGCAACTACTCAGGTTGAAATTCCACTGAAATATACATTTTTCTTGGGAACTCTTTTTGCACACTCCGCATAATATTATTTGCAATATGAAAATTATGGTCTTTACTTGCCATTACTATTCTAATTTCTGTTCCGTTTAGTTTAACAAATGTTTGTTTTTTATACTCTTCTTTTAATTTTTCTTCTAACTTTTCTTCAAGACCTATTTCTTGATTTAAAGCTTTAATTTTTTCATAAGCTGCATTTTTTTCCTCAAGAGAAGTATCAAGACTAGTTAAAATCAATTCAAAGTCAGCTAAAAGTTCTAACTTTTGATCTCTACTATCTAGTTTTAAAGCTGTTATTATTTCACTTTCTTCAATTTCTACTACCTCTTCTTCCTCTCCTACTGGGGAAATTCCGTGGTTGCTATAGAATAAATCCTGTGGCATTGTAATGTAGTATACACTTAATACTAAAATTAAACTAAAAAGCGTTAAAAACCAAAGACTTTGTTTGTTAATCATACTTTTCCCTCCAATATTATTTCTCAATAAATAATATTCAAAGAAACGCCATTTTATAACTTATAATAAGAAAATAAGTGTTATAATTTTTATGAGGAGATTTATATGAATAAAATTACTCTTAAAAGCCCGGCAAAAATAAATTTAGCACTTAAAATAAAAGAAAAAAGAAAAGATGGTTATCATGAGATTGAAACGATTATGCAAACGATTGATTTAAGTGATAAAGTAACAATAAAAAAGAAAAACAAAGGAATAACAGTAAAAACAAACATAGAAGCTTTAAATAATAAAGAAAACATTGCTTATAAAGCTCTTTTAGAGATGAAAAAGTATATAGGAAATGATGGTATTGAAATTTATATTGAAAAAAATATTCCTATTGGCAGTGGTTTAGGTGGCGGAAGTAGTAATGCTGCTACTGTTATAAAAGGGATTAATAAACTTTTTAATCTTTCTTTAGATAATGATACTCTTTATGAAATAGCTGAAAAACTAGGTTCTGATGTTCCTTTCTTTATTTTGGGAGGAACCTCTTTTGTAACTGGTCGTGGAGATATAATTAAAAAACTTCCTGATTTAGATGAATTTTATGTAGTTATAGTTAATCCTAATTTTAAGATAAGTGCTGCTTGGGCTTATACTGAGTATGACAAACTAAATAAAAAAAGTAATAATTCACTTAAACATCTTATAAATTTAATAAAAAACAAAAAAGATATTACTTGGCAAGAAGGTTGGGAAAATGATTTTGAAGAAGTTATATTTAAAAATTATCCAGAACTTTTAATTATAAAAGAAAAACTAAAAGAATTAGGTGCTTTATTTGTTCTACTTAGTGGGAGCGGGCCAAGTATATATGGAATCTTTAAAAACAAAAAACAGGCACAAAAAGTAAAAATGAATTGGCCCCGGAAAGATTTAGTTATTGTTACAAAAACAAAAACACTTATATAAAAATATAAGTGTTTTTAAATTGTCTTATTTATGTATTTTTTACATTAAAACGAAGTTTTAACAAGTCGAGATCTAACAGTTGTGTTTTTAGCATCAGATGTTAGATTAAAATACCAGTACGATATACCAATATAAGAACCAGAATAAGTATTACCTCCAAAAACAGCTACTAAATTACCTAAATCACAAGAGAAATAAGATTTATAACGACTATTAGATTCTGATGTGGTACTTATTGGAATATTGATGTATGGGTGTTCGTTATCATATCCTAGCTCTTTTATATAACTACCGTATTTATGAGCCGCATAATTTAATTGTTGATATTCTCCATATTACTATTACTGCTAAAAGTTCAATTAATGTAAAAATTTTTTTTGTCAAGTTAATTCCCCCTTTATTTATTGAAACTATATTAATTTCTAACTTTTATGTCGAATTTTGTTGATGGTAAAATTTGGTTTTTTATAAAATAAAAAAGCAAGAAAATTTTATTTCTTGCCTATATCTTGTTCGTTTTTTATATTTTTTATAACTTTAGTTTTTATTTTCTTGAATCATATTTACCTGTTTCGGTATTAACTATTACTGTATCGCTTTCTTTTATAAATAATGGAACCTTTATTAAAAGGCCAGTTTCTAGTGTTGCATCCTTCATAGCAGTTGTTGCTGTGTTTCCACTTACTGCTGGATCTGATTTTACAACAACAAGTTCTACTTTATCAGGAAGATTAATTCCCAAGATTTCGTTTTCATAAGAGATAACTTCAACTGTCATATTTTCTTTTAAAAATTTTATTTCTTCTTCAATTTGACTCTTTTTTATTTCTACTTGTTCATAAGTATCATTATCCATAAATACATAAGTATCATCAACTGAATATAAGTATTGCATTTCTTTTTTTATTACTTCTGCACGTTCCACTTTAATTCCTGCTGTAAAAGTATGATCAATAATTGCTCCTGTTCTTAAATTTCTAAGTTTTGTACGAACAAAAGCTCCACCTTTACCTGGTTTTACGTGCTGAAATTCTAAAACTTTATAAATATTACCATCCATTTGAATAGTTACACCATTTTTAAAGTCATTAACATTAATCATATAATCGCTCCCAACTAAAAACTAATTTAATTGTTATTTTTTCTCTCGATGAATAGTTTTTTTGTTACATTTAGAACAATATTTTGAAATTTCTAAACGATCAGGATTATTTTTTGGATTTTTTTGAGTATGATAATTTTCTTCTTTGCACTCAGTACATCTTAAAATCACATATTCTCGCATGTAATACCCTCCTCTTCTAACAACAGTATTATAACAAACTATTCATAAATTTCAAAGAATAATTTTGTTGCTCTGCTTGCAATGCGTTTATTTATATCTGATGTAAAACCAGCTCCTGGATAGCTTACATCAGGAGAAAGTGCAGCTATTGCCATTTTAGGATCATCATATGGGGCATAACCAACAAAGTTTTTAGTATATGTTTCAAATGTATATAATCCATCTCCATCATGATCAATAAAACTTTGACTTGTTCCAGTCTTTCCTGCTGATTTTGGAACATATCCCATATAACCGGTTCCCAAAGGTCCATTCATTTGAGCAATAAAGCCTTCTTGAACTCTTTTTATGTATTTTTCATCAATGTCCACTTTATTTAGTACTTTTGGTTTTACTACATATTTTAAATCCGTAAGTTCATCTTTTGAGGTTGGATTATATACAGCTTTTAAAAGATGTAGTTCTACTCGATAACCATCATTTGCAAGAGTACTTATGTATTGAGCAATTTGAATTGGTGTATAGTTATCATATTGACCAATACTAAAGTCTAACAAATAACCAGGAAGTGTTGAACGTCCTTGATAACCTATGCTTTCATTTGGAAAATCAATACCAGTTTTTATTCCTAAACCAAATTCACTAAATGTATTTTTATAGATTTCAAAAGCATTGGGATTGATTACTAAAGGTTTATTATATTCATAAGTTCCGCCACCAATTTTTATTGCTGCCATCATTTGATAAATATTTGAAGAATATACTAAAGCATTAATATCATTTATTCTTCCAAGATTTTTCCAAGAACATTTTTCTTTAGTATCCTTAATTTTAATACATCTATCATTAATAATTGTTCCAATATCAATTGCTCCTTCTCTGTAAGCTGTAATCATGGATGCTCCTTTTACAATAGAACCAGGGGTAACAGTATTTATTAGAATGCCGACTGTATAATCACTAATTACATAACTGTCTTCTTTTTCTGTAATTCTTTTTCCTGACATAGCAAGAATTTCTCCTGTTTTAGGGTCTGTAATTATTACATAATCAATATTATGATATTCAGTTCCGCGCTCTTTTTTTGCTCTAATTTGTTCTTCTTGGATTATTTCATCTAACCTTCTTTGTAGTTCAATATCAATTGTAAGAACTATATCATGACCTCTTTCTGCTTCTTCTAAAAGAGTGTATGTATTATCAGGATTAAGCAAATATTTTGCTTTTTTTCCATGTAAAATACTTTCATATTGAAGTTCTATTCCACTTGTTCCAACACGATCATTTAATTCGTAGCCACGTGCTAAATAATAGTCTTTTAATTCATAAGGAAGCCCTTGTTTTCTTGTTGAAACATTCCCTAAAATTGATTTAAAAGTGCTACCGTAAGGATAAACTCGTTCCCAGTCTATTTCTGTTCCAAAACCAGGAAATCTATGAAGATTTTCTGAAAGGATTGAGTACTCTTCAATTGTTACATTTTTATTTTTAATAATTTTTACATGTGTTGCATATCCTTCATTCATTAAACTATACATTTTTGCAGCTTCCAAATCTTTTTTTGTTAGAGTTGCAAGTTCCTCTTCAGTAATTCGCTCTCTTCTGTAGCGTTCAATATCATCCAATGTTATTTTTCTTTCGTTTAAAAGACGCCATTCTTCTTCAGTAATTTTATCGTTAATTTTATCTGGGTTTATTAAAAGCCAAAAAGTGCGCTTATCATAGTCTGATAAATATTGATCTGAAATATCAATAATATCTGTAACTTCATAAGCCATTTCAATTTCCTTTTTTCTTGTAATTCCTGCCGGTTTTTTATAAATGATTGTTCTAACAGGAACATTATCAACAATAATTCTATAATTTCTATCATATATTCTTCCACGTGGTGCAGATGCGCCATAAATAATTGTTCTATTATATTTGCTTAATGCTTCACTATAATATTCATTTTTTGGTATTTGCAAATAATAAAGTCTTCCAATTAATAAAATAAATAATAAAGCAATTCCAACCCCAAAAACATTAAGACGATTTGTAATTATCTTTTTCAATACCCTTGGTGTTTTATAATTAAAAGAATTTTTAAGCATCTTATCACCACCAATCTAAGAACTTTTCAAATTTATTATAGTATAACTTACTTTCTTTGTCACTTATTAACATAATGAATAAACTAAAATGCATATATAATATGGAGGTGAAAATATGTATCAAAATCTTATTAAAGACTATGTAAAAAAATTAACTGTTCAAGATATTAATAATTTTTGCAATAAAAAAAATATTACCCTAAAAGAGGGCGAAGCAGAAATAATTTATAAGTATATTAAAAAAGATTGGGAAAAACTATTAAGTGGTAGTTATATGGAAGTTTTTTTAGATGTAAAGGATAAGGTTTCTAAATCTACTTATGAAAAACTTATTTATTACTATAAAAGATATATAAAAAAATAAAATAAACCAGAAGGTTTATTTATTTTTTCTAATCACTGAAATAAAGTCATAAAACTTTTTCTCTTTTATCATTTGAATTTCATATTTATATGGCGGAAAAACAAGTTCTTTTGAATCAGGAGTTTCTGAAACATAAGGGGTTTCTAAAATTTTAGAAAGATGAGCAAGTTTTGGATGATAAATAACCTTAATTAAATTATCAAAACCAATTTTGCCATATCCAATATTTGCATGTCTATCTTTTTTTTCTCCACGCTCATTTTTTGAATCATTAACATGAATAACACTTAAACGATTTAGACCTATTATTTTATCAAATTCAAGAAGAATTTCATCAAAACGACTTATATCATACCCACTATCATGAAGATGACATGTATCCATACAAACACTTAGTTTTTCATTTAATTTTACACCATCTATAATCTTTTTGATCTCAGTAAATGTTTTACCACATTCACTACCTTTTCCACTCATTGTTTCAAGAGCAATTAAAACTTTTTGATCTTTAGTAATCGTTTTATTTAAGGCATCTATTACATTTTGAATTCCTTTTTCTTCGCCAAGTCCAACATGACTTCCTGGATGAAGTATGATTTGTTTTATTCCAAGTTCATCGCATTTTCTTATCTCATCTTTTAAAAAACTAATAGAAAAGTCATGATTTTTTTCATTGGCAAGATTTATAATATAAGGGGCATGAACTAACACATTTTGAAAGTCAATCCCTTTTTCTTTCATCAATTGTTTTGCTTTTTTTGTTAAATCATCATTTAAATCTGCTCGATAAGTATTTTGAGGTGCTCCTAAATAAAACATAAATGCATTTGCACCATAACTTAATGCTTCTTTTACACTTCCTAATAATTGCTCATCTTTTGTAAAAGATACATGTGAACCTATTATTAACGACATTTTACCACTTCCTAAAATTATTATAACATAAAAAAAAGTTGGTTTACCAACTTTTGCTTTTATGGATATTGAGTTATTGTTATTCCACTAAGACCGGTAGCACTACAAGCACTAGGCCAACTAGTTTCAGTTGTAACATTATTTGCAGTTAAATCTTGTGCTTCAACACTAGATGAAAATTTTATTCCACGATTATTAGTAGTGCCACTAGCTGCAAGTTGAACATAAAATTGTATTCCTTCATTTGGTTTATTTGCCATAATTACATAGCTTTTTGTAGCATCATAATTACCATTGTCAGGATGTTTTGGAAGTGATAAAAGTTGTGCATCTATTAATGTTTGAAATGTAACACAAACTCCTTTTCCTGAATCTGCTGTAACACCATTTTGTGTTAAATATGTTTTTACATTATTTGTAAATACTTGAGCATTTTTTACGTGTGCATCACGTTTTGCTTTATCAATAACTCCTACTGTACTGGGAATAGCAATCGCTAAAATTATCCCCATAATGACAATGACTGCTAAAAGTTCAACTAAAGTAAATCCTTGTTTTTTCATTTTTTACCACAACCTTTCACTGTTTCTATTATATCAAATATTAAAAACATTAGTCAACATTATTTAACAGGTATTGTCGTCATTGTTATTCCAGTATCAGATTTAATATTTGCTGTATCAGTAACTTCTCTTATTGTACCTAAACCAACTTGATCAGAAGTTAAATCTAATGCTTCTGTTTTTAGTGAAAGGCCAATATCACGAGTATTACCATCTAATTGTACATAATACTTAAACCCACTTTCAGTTTTTACAACAACTACATAAGTATTCATATCATCATAATCGCCACCATCTGGATCTTTAAACTTAGGAAGATAACCATTATCACTTAAATATTTCATTGTATAAATTATTCCGTCCCCCTCATTTACTGGTGCATCCTCTTCTTGAATCATTACTGTTTTTACTGTGGAAGCCATTACTTGAGCATTTTTTACATGAACATCTCGTTTTGATTTATCAACAATTCCTACTGTACTGGGAATAGCAATTGCTAAAATTATTCCTAGTATAACTATTACTGCTAAAAGTTCAATTAAAGTAAATCCTTGTTTTTTCATACTATCTTCCTTTCAATTGTTCTAGTAATAGTATGAATAATTTTTTCTTTTTTAAACAAAAAAAGTTGGGATAACCCAACTTTAATTTTCATCATTAAGTTTAACAGCGGTAATATTTGATGACCCGAACACTCCTTGAAGTGCATCAAGTGTTGTATTAACTGCTGTTTCGCTTCCAACATCGCTTACATCAAGTTGATTAGGATTCTTTGTTGATAATTTAATCGTTCTTTTTCCATGAACTTGCACATAATATTCTACTTCTATGTCACTAGTGCGAAGGGCAACAACATAAGTAAGATCTTCATCTAAATTTCCACCATCTGGATCTTTAATATCATCAAGTAATCCTTTTGTTTTCAAATATTTAAGTGTATACACTCTTGCATGACCAGGAGTTACTGGTGTATGTTCTGCACTGATCATTTCTGTTTTTGCTGTATTAGTTAGTATTTGGGCATTTTTTACATATGATTGTTTTTTTGAGTTTTCTAAAATTCCTACTACACTTGGGATAGCAATTGCAAGAATTATCCCCATAATTACGATTACTGCTAGAAGCTCAATTAAAGTAAATCCTTTTTTATTCATATTTTTTCCCCCTTAAAATTTTTTTTAATTTTTGACTATTAATGAACTTGCACCTATCCTACTTTTAATTGTACTTTGATCGCCTGAAACAGTTGGATTTTTAATAGTTCCTTTTCCAATATAATCAGCTGTCATATTCATTGTTTCTTCTAAATCAGCACGATCAATTCCTGTATCACGTTCACTACCATCTAGTTGCACGTAAAACTTTACTACTCCATCTTTTTTAACTGCAACAACAAATGTGTTCGTTGTACCATAATCCCCACCATCTGGATCTTTAACATCTGGTAAATGACCATTTTCAATTAAGTAACCTATAGTATAAAGTACAGCGTCCCCCTCATTTACTGGTGCATCCTCTTCTTGAATCATTACTGTTTTTACTGTGGAAGCCATTACTTGAGCATTTTTTACGTGTGCATCACGTTTTGCTTTATCAATAACTCCTACTGTACTGGGAATAGCAATCGCTAAAATTATCCCCATAATGACAATGACTGCTAAAAGCTCAATTAAAGTAAACCCACGTTTGTTCATTTTTTTTCTCCTTTCTATTAAAATAGTAATATTTTTTTTAAAATAAGTCAATAAAAGCGTTAAAAAATGGTATTAATAAATATATTTAATTAAAACGTAATAGGTATTTGTTAAGAATTTATGAGTTAGAGGAATCTTTATATCTAAAATACATTTTGATAAGGTACAATCTACTTGAATTTTTGGCTCACTACTTAAACGAGCATTTTTTGGTAAATTATAATTTTTTCCATTATAATTAATTATATTATTTTCAATATCTATAAAAAACTTTCTTTTATGACCACTACGATAATTTATTTCAATACATTTATCACCTGATGTACAATTATCTATACTACTTACACCTAATGATTTTAAGTCTTTATAAACTACGCTTGCAATATTATCACTAGTAATCATCATATCATTTTCATAGGTAATTTGGTCTTTAATAGTACGGGTATTATTAACTAATATTACTAATGCATAAACAACTACTGCTCCAATTACAAAACCAATTAATAACTCATATAATGTAAACCCACGCGAATTCATTTTCTCACCTCTTTAATCACGAACGTAACCAATAGTATCATTTTTAAAATATCCAATTATTCGGTATGAATTAGCTGCTGATTCATCTTGTTTACTACTTGCATTTACAAGATGATCAATAACTAATTTACTAAGATTGTTAGTCTGACCTTTAAACTGATTAGCCATTGATTGTGTAATATTAAATTTTGTAATAACTACATATTCAAGTTCATATATATCAAATATTTTTTGACACAGAGCAGCATCATGAAAATTTCCGCTTGTACATTCTGATTTAGTGATTTTTTTATATAATGTTCCACTATCAATTAGATTTGTGTATGACTCAAAATTATTTTCATAATCTCTCAAATAAATACGAAACGAATCAACAATAAAAATATTACTCACAGGATTTTTTACAACATATTCTTTTTGGTGTTTATAAACATTTGAAACTTGCCAAAAGGTTAAAATCATAAATGTCCCAATAAAAGAGATAACAAGTAATGCTTCTACTAAAAAATAACCTTTGTTTTTTTTCATATTATCATTCCTTTTGGAAATTTATTGAATTAAACTCAATTTCATTATATAATGAAATAGTAGAAAAATCTATATTATTTCAAAGGGGTAATCAATATGTATGTAATGGAAAAGTTAGACTACAGAAAAATACCATTAGTTAAACTTGTTGATAAAATTTTAGTTAATGCTGCAAAAGCAAATGCTAGTGACATTCATTTTGATCCTTACGAAAAATTCTTAAAAGTTAGGGTTAGAATTGATGGTGATTTAAGAGATTATTTAGAACTTCCTGAAGAATTAAAAAAACCTATTACATCGAGAATTAAAATTTTGTCTAACTTAAACATTACAGAAACAAGATTACCTCAAGATGGACCAATTAAAGCAACTATTGAAGGAGTAAAATTAGATATTCGTGTTTCAACGCTACCGACTCAGTTTGGTGAAAAAATAGTTCTTCGTTTACTTGATTACTCAATGTCTTTCGAAGGACTTGAAGCCTTAGGTTTTGCTCCTGATAACTTGGAAAAAGTAAAACGAATGATGAGTCTTCCACACGGTATTATTCTTGTTACAGGAGCAACAGGAACTGGAAAAACTACAACTCTTTATTCAATACTTCAACAATTAAATAAAGAAAACGTAAATATTATTACCGTTGAAGATCCAATTGAAATGCCAATTCCTGGTATTAACCAGTTGCAAGTAAATCCTAATATTGGTCTTACATTTGCAACAGCGCTTCGTTCAATTCTGAGGCAAGACCCAAATATTATAATGATTGGTGAGATTCGTGACAGTGAAACAGCGCGTATTGCAATTCGAGCTTCAATTACAGGTCACTTAGTTCTTTCTACAATTCATACGAATAACTCACTTAATACAATTGAGCGGTTACTTGATATGGATGTTGAGCGCTACTTACTTGCAACTGCCCTAGAAGGAGTTATTTCACAAAACTTAGTTAGAAAGGTTTGCGACCAATGCAAGACTACAAGGGAAGCAAACTACTATGAAAAAGAATTATTTAGACAGATTTTAAATAAAGAGATTAATACTGTAGTTTATGGTACAGGTTGTGAGTATTGTAATAATAATGGTTACAGAGGACGTATTGCAATTCAAGAAGTTTTAGAAATTGATCAAGATATTCGTGATATGATTGCTGCTAATGCCTCAAAAGAGTTATTAAGAGAAGAGGTTTATGGAAAACATAAAGCCAAAACAATCCTAGAAGATGGTATTGAAAAAGCAGCACAAGGACTTACAACTGTCGAAGAAGTATTAAAGATAGTTGATATTGATTAAATAAAAACTCCAATCTATTAAAAGATTGGAGTTTTTTATTGAAAAATTTTAATTTAATAATGGTTATTATTCAATGCATATATCTGGATTCTTAATACTACAGCACCTGCCATCTATTAATATAAGTCCTGCGCCACATGTAGGATCAGGATCACTTCCACCGCCATCATCTCCACCACCACCTGGATCAGATGCTGGTGTTGAATAACTTGGTTGACTACCTGTTCCACCAATCACATTTAATAACTTTGGATAGTAACCTGTTGATTTTCCCCATATACTGTCATCCCAGTTTGTTTTTGTAGAACTAAATATAAAGTCATTATAGTATAAGTCATCATATTCCATTTTTGTTCCAATTGTGTTTGTTGAACTAGAAACACTTTGGTGTTTAGCGCGATAAGCACGTGTTGGAGTGCTACCATCATTCTTTCCAATATATCCACCACGGTTAGAACTACCAGTTCCTTTTACATCCCCTGCAGCAAAAGAATAATTTGCACTACCATTTTGATTATAACCAACTAAACCTCCTACATAATTTCTTCCATAAACTTCTGATTTTGAATATGCCTTTTCAATTAAACCATTATATGAACGCCCTACTAAACCTCCTACATAATCTGCATAACCCCCTGAAGAAGTTTTACCATAAACAGTTCCTGTTGCATAAGAATTGTAAATTTTTGCTTGTGATGAGGAAGAATAGAGGTCCCCTACTAATCCTCCAGCATACACATTAAATGAAACAATATCATCTCTAGTTGCTGTTACATTTCCTGTTGCATAAGTTTCACTAATTACCCCATTGCTATTATCACCAACTAGGCCACCAACATCATATGAACCATTAACATTTCCTTTAGCATAACTACGATTAATAGTTGCCTTATTTAATCTTCCTACTAAACCACCTACACTGAAAGAAGAACCATTAACTGTAACAATAGCATATGAATATTCAACTAAACCATTTAGAGTACTATTAATATTATAAAAATTCCCCACTAAACCACCTACATAAGTACTCCCCTGTACACTTCCACTAGTTACTGAAACATATGAGATAGTTGTATTATTACGTGCATAACCAACTAAAGCCCCTGTACTTGAACCTCCTTTTACATTTACATTTGATAATGTTAAATTCTTTATAGTTGCATCTTCCACATAACCAAATAAACCTTGATATGAACTACTTGTATTTATTTTCAAATTAGAAATAGTTTTATTATTACCATTAAAATTACCAGTAAATTTATTAGAACTGTTACCTATTGGTGTCCAATTTGAGTAACCTGATAAATTGATACTATTAGCTAAAACAAAGTAATGAGATAAATAATTACGAGCTCCATCTAAATCTTCTGGATTGTAGATTCTCCATGGATAAGAACTTGTCCCATCTCCAACTGTTGAAAGAGATGGTAGACTCTTCGATGACTGTCCTCCAACATTTTTTAAAGTCGGATAATATGATGAACTATTACTCCAATAAGTTGATCCTAATTGACTACTGTAGAAAGAAGAGTTTCGAATATTATATACAGTCAAAATATCACCGTGACTGTTATCAGCGTTTACACTTTGCAATGTAGAACGATATGCATTTGTTAAATAAGTGTATGTAGGTTTATAACCAACTAAACCACC
>CAYWJS010000001.1:0-263489 GCA_964458855.1 uncultured Erysipelotrichia bacterium | reverse complement strand
AATAAATGTTTTTAAACTTCTAATTTTTCAAAAGGATTAAAAGAATTTGAATTATATTGATAATTATAAGTTTCTACAAGAAATTGAGCGATAACTAATGCTGAGTTTACCGCTAATATTGCATGTCTTTTGTCTGGTTTGTATCTTCGAGGATGTCTGTCACCCAACCGATTACTTATGTTACTTAATCCTGAAATAATACTTACAAACCCTCTAGTTATTTCATTTAAGCTGTTATCTATACTATTATCATTTGGCTCTAAATTTAATAATTTTCTAACTCTCTTATATAATTTTTGTATATTACCATCATAACCTTCCCTATACCATAAATTTTCTCTTCTATTAACAGCAATATTTCTTCTATTAAACTTCTAGCATTTGTTATTGCACCATCATAATCTTTATCAATTATTTTATTATTACATTTTTCAATTTGTTCTTCTATAAATTTATTAGATAATTTTGATATACTTTCTGAAATATCAATATTTTCTTTTATATTTTTTTCTGTTTTCGCTAACTTTATTATATCAACAGTTCTTACTTGTTGTAATACATTTTGCACATAAACTCTTTTACTATTTACTGTATAAAATTCATCTCCGTATTCGATATTAAAAGAATCAAAAAGATTATTAATTTGAACCCTAACATATTTATTTTGCAAATGACACGCAATGTCAGATATTAACTTTTTCCTAGTATCAGGATTATTATACTTTTAAAATTTTAATATTTCGTCTGTTATTGAATCAAATATTTCACAAAATTCTATTGCGTTTCCATCAATAGGTAAAATATTATTAATCAAATTTTCTAATTCATATAATTTGTTTTGTTTCAGATATAAAGTTAAAAGTCTTGCTTTTGCATTTAATCGGTTATCAATTTCTAAAGTATATCGAGACCCATTAAAGTAACCTTCGGTTTTATCTAATAATTCTTTTCTTATATTATATATATCATCTATAATTTTTTTGATTTTCATAACACCACCTATAGTTATTATACCATTATTTACCATTTTAAAAATAGTCTGTGCCGTTTCACTTAACCCTTTATACTTATAGAAAATAATTAATTTAATTAAAAAAACATAAAATATTCTTAAGAAATTTATAAAAACAAAAACCCTTTATTTAAAAGGGTTATTTTCTTTATGGGGCGGATGATGGGAATCGAACCCACGAGTGTCGGAGCCACAATCCGATGCGTTAACCACTTCGCCACATCCGCCATATAAATTAGCAAGTAGTATTCTATCATAAGTTTTAAGTTAGTTCAATATATATATATTTATGTAAAAATAAAAAATAGGAGAATGCCCTCCTATTTTTATTAAAGTTTCTTTTCAAGTTCTAATTTAAAGTTCTTATTCAAATTATTATTTTCTTCCATCAACTGGAATATTACAGGTTTTAAGCTTTGTACTTTTTCTTTGCTTAAATAATTGTATGCAATTAAATTTTCACATAATATGTCTCCTTTTAATCCAGGAGTTAAAATGGCATTAGTATAAACTGCTTCTATTATTTCCGGTTTTATCTCTTTCTTTTCTCCACTAAATAGATAGTAGTTAAGTTCTTCAATATCTTTATCTTTCATTTTTAAATGTTTTTTAATTACTTTATTAATATCAACACCATATTTTGTTACTAAACGACGCGTTTCAGCTGTAAAAAGAGAATTATAAACTTCATTATTTAAGCTTTCCTTAGACATCATTATATTAAACGCAAAATCATATAGTTTTTCAGCATTATTCTTAACAAAATGTTCACTATCTTCTTTTTTAAGATTACACAACAGCCTGTTAACACAAAGGTAGTCATTAATTTTATCTTTTGAGTTATCTAAAATTTCGTTAATTACTCCCTTAACATCTATAACATGTGCTACTGCTTTAAAAACGTGATTATAGCTTGTATAATCTTTTTCTTTAAATAATTCATTTAATAATTTAGCTGTTGTTTTTGTATCTTTTATCAAAAGATTTGTTATTAAAGAAGAACTTTTTTCAAAAACACTAATCTTTTTAAGAAATGTTAATTTTCTTTCTGATGTTTTAATATATTCAAACATTTTTTCATCTTCATTAATTAACAATCCATAGATATCTAAAACCGTTTTTGGGTGATATGAACTATCTAAAATTAAATTAAATAGGTCTTCTTTTGGAAATCCTTTTTTAATGAAAAAATCAATATTTTCTAAAAATTGTTTTTGATCGTCACCTTTCAAATAACTCAATATAGAAAATGATTCTCTAATACGATTAATAACATTAAATTTTAATAAACCTAAAGTTGGGTATTCTTTATCATCAAGAAGTTCAATATTTTTTTGAAGTTTTTCTTGTTTTTCCTTAATTTGTTTTTCATATTCCAAAATATAATTACTAATTATATTTTTAGTAATCTCTTTATATTCTGGCTCGCTCAAATTTAAATTAAAATAATCAATGATAATTTTAATGTTTTTTAGCGGTAAGTTCTTTCCATCCTTTCGGTATAAACATAAAATTTCAAGAGCTTCTTTTGGGTGCAAAGTATTTTTTCTTTTATCTAAAGATAGTAAAAAAGTACTTTTCAATTGTATATCTTCTGTCCTTCTGTTGTATATGCCAGCTATAAAAATATTCTGTAATTGTTTTTTTGTTAATCTTGTCCACTTAGTTTTTAAATTCAATGATGCTGACATTATGTCTCCATAATTTACAAAATTCATTACCGTATTATATAATTTGTTTTTAAAACACTTCATAAATTCCCCCCACTTTATTAGTATCAGATATAATAGCACTCACACCATAAATTGTCAATAAATGTAAATTGCAGTTTTTGCAAAAAGAGATAATTTCCTTTATTAATTTTTTTTTTAATATATAATTAAATTGAGGTGTTTATATGAAAAAAATATTTACTTTTTTAATCTTTTTTTTAAATACTTTAGTAATAGTTGCTTCTATTCATTTAATAAGCTTAAATATTACTCATATTATTGAACTTAATAAAACAGAAACCATAGATGAAATTAGTCACATTAAAAAAACAAATGAAATTATTACCCAAATAGAAAACATTAATCTGACTGATAGCACTAACACTTATTCAACTGATTTTCAAACATTATTTAAAAACCAAATTAATCGTTGTTCAGAAAAAATTAAAGATAATATTACTAATCATTTTAAATCAACAGAAATAACTATTAGTCATCAAAAATATGTAGAAATAATAAATGATTATGGGGACACATTAGACGAATGCTTTGCTGCAATAATCTATGAATTTGAAGAAAAAAGGGATAACTTTAATGATAATGATATTGCGTTTTATGAACAATATAGTAAGGTTGCAAGTAACATTTCTACATTATTAAATTTTGAGTATTATGAAATAGGAAAAATAGAAAATCAAAGATATCATTATTATTATCAAACAAATTTTAAAAAAATGACTGAAAAAATAACTTTAAACTACCGAATAATAGCCAACCATTTATTATGGACTACAAATACACTGTTTGGTGGTGATATAAATGAATAAAATTGTTTACTATACAAATTTAACATTAATGATTCTTGCAACATGTTTATTTATTATTATCAGTACTCAATTTCCAAAAGCTTTATTATTAAATACTATGTTACAACTTGCTTTTGTTTTGTTAATTATAGGTTATTATTATTTAAAAAAGAAAAACTATATTAATCAAGATAAACTTTTCTATGATTATGCATTACTAAGTTTAAATATTTATAGCATTTTTATCGCAAGTAGAACTGTTTTAGATCCTGAAATAAATTTTATGAATTATGTTAATCAAAATTATCACTTTTTTAACTATTTATTTTTGATGCCATTAATTATTATTATGCTTACAAACTTTCTGTTAATCGTTATTAATAAAAAATTATTTAATAAATAAAAAATCGCTAATAGCGATTTTTTTTATTCCTGAATTATAGTAATTTCTGGTTCTGGAAGAAATCCATGATTTTTTAATACTAAGTTTTTAATATATTCAATTAATATAATAATTTCATATGATTTTGCATTATTAAAGTTAATTATTATATTTCCATGAAATGGTGATACCTTTGCACCCCCAAATTCTGTTCCTTTTAAATTCAACTTTTCAATAATTTTTCCCATTGGAGCACCAATTAAATAATCATTTTTAAAAACTGAACCGCAGGAAGGATAGTCAAAGTGATACTTACTATTTCTTGATTCTTCTATTTCTTTTAATTTGTTCGGAACTGCTTTTAACTTTTTGGCTTCCTCAGAAAAAAACTTATAAAAAACTGGTAAAGATGAAAGATTAATGTCTCCTTCTTTTAAAATATTAATTGTATTTTCTAAATAAGTTATTACATCATTTGTAATACTTGAAATTTTAATATCACAACCTATAATGATCCAGGGTTTATATTGAAAAATAGATGATTTATAACCAAATTTACAATCCTTAGCTAGAATTGACTTAATTTTAAAATCGTTTTTTGATAAATCAATATAATAAACCCTTTCAATTATCTCGCTTATTTCCGCATCATAACAACGCGCATTAATATAAATAGCTGCCCCCAATGTTCCCGGTAATAAGTAAGTAAAATATAACTTTTCTTCTTTTGTTAAAGCACCAATCATCGCAAGTAAAGAAGATGGAATACCAGCAGAAAGATATAATTTTTTATTTTTAAGTTCGTAATCCAAAAAAATTTTAAGCGATATAAATACTTTGTCTTCTTTAGGTTTTTCAGGAAATATTAAATTAGAACCATGGCCAAAAATAAAAAAGTCAAGGTTTTTTTCTTTACTATACTTTAATATATTAATAAGTTCCTGAGCACTTGTAGGAAACGCCAAAAAAGAAGCATCCCCTCCTGTATTGTACGTCGAATAATTAGAAAGAGATTCATTTTTCTTTAAAATTGACTCAATATTTTCGTAAATCATAATATCCCTCATTTAAGTTTATAAACTGAAAAGCTATACTAACAACTTTCTTTTTTAAAGTCAATTAACTTGCTTTAATTATTTTCAAAATAAAAATCGCATAAGCGATTTTTATCTTTGTTCATAACTTGGTAGAAGAACACCATTTTCTAGTTCGTTTAAATATTCTAAAAATCTTTCATAGTGGATAATTTCTCTTTGCCGGAGAAAGTTAAGTGGTGCTAAAACATCAGGATCATCTGTTAGGTGCATTAAGTTTTCATAAGTTGCTCGTGCCTTTTCTTCGGCAGCTAAGTTTTCCACAAGATTTGCTATTGGATCTCCTACTGCTGAAAAATAAGATACTGTAAACGGAACTCCTTCAGGGTCAACTGGATATACATCTTTTCCGTGAATTGCATAATATCCTCCCAGTCCCGCTTCTTTAAGTTCCTCTGGTGTTGCTCCCTTCATTAATTGATAAATCATCGTTGAAATAATTTCTACATGAGCTAGTTCTTCTGTGCCAATATCTGTAAGAAGGGCCTTTCCTTTGTCATCTGGCATTGTGTATCGCTGTGTTAAATAACGCCAAGCAGCAGCGAGTTCTCCATTTGGACCTCCATATTGGGTCATTAAATATTTTGCCATTCTTAAATCTTTTCTTTTAATATTAACAGGAAACTGTAATTTCTTTTCATAAATCCACATACTTAGTCCTCCCCTCTTAATTTGCTTCCCTTTCCCAAGGCCATGGTCCTTTTATCCAAGCCCAAGGATAATTATCCAAAGCCTCACTAAACCATCTTAGTGGTCCATATCTTTCCTCAAAAGCATGAGAAACTTCTTTTAATTGAGCATTATAACGATTATACATTTCAATCATTTCTCGATCATTTGGATTATTATCAAGGTATAACAAGATATCATGACAAGCAAATTGTAATTCTTGAATGCGTTTCATTAACATTTGTCGTTTAGTAAATGGGAAATTTTTAGCATATGATACTTCAATAACATAAGGATCATACAAATCAGCAAACATATTACCTCGCAAATGGCCTATTTCAGGACTAACAAGATTTTGTCTTTCATTTAACACCTCTGGCACCATTGGAAAGCCACACATATTCATCATTAAATCCATTCCAAAATCATTAAAAGTTGGCATTTCATCTGCTAAAATCATTTGGGGTGAACATCCTTCACTAAAGTCACACATACTATAAGGTACATTACTTATTAAGTGTTCTCCCATAAAAACATTTTCTTTTCCAGGTGCGCAAATACCACAATAACTATTCTTTGTTTCTTCATTTCCTAACCACGGAACCATATCATTATTTTGGGGGAAGGAACATTCTTCACACCCCACAATATTTCTTCTCATTTTATCCCTCCTCACCCTAAACTATGCTTAGGTATTAAACCCGTCTATTACAAAAACCTAAAAAAGAACTATTTTATAGTTCTTTTACCTTGAATTTAAACCATACCGAATATTTGCAAGAACACTAATTTCTTTATCTAATGAAACTAAATCTTCTTTTGATAATTCATTAATATCTTTTTTTCCCATTGCTTGAAGGGCAAGTTTCATTTCTTCATTACATGATATTAAAAAATTTCTAATAGATTTAGCCGCAAGATTAATATCTAACTTATCACGAAGTTTTCCTGTCCCTAATGCAAGTTGTGTTGGCATATGTTCAGGAAGAGCTTTTCTTACTTGGTTGTGGAGTGCTGCAAAAACTGCAATTGAACCAATATAGACAGCATCCGCGCCAAGTGCCAAAGCTTTTAAAAAGTCTCCTGGACTTTTAAGACCTCCCGCAACTATTAAAGTATATTTATCTTTTATATTATTTTTTTCTAAATAATTCACAGTCCGAATTAAAGTATAAAGGGTTGGAAGACCTACATTATCTTCCAAGGTTGGAGGTGCAACTGCTGTTCCCCCTTCATTTCCATCTATTACTATATAATCACAATCAGTACTTGTTATTACATCTAATTCCCTTTCAATAAAATCTGTTCCTGCAATTTTAATTCCAATTGGAACACCATACTTTTCCTTAAATTCTTTTATTTTAAGTTGTAAGTCACTTTTATTATTTATACCAGGAAGACGTGCAGAAAATAATCTATCTTCACCTTCTTCTAGTCGCCAATCATGTCTTAACCTTTCATTGATATCCTTTGCATAAGTCGTTGACTCTGAACTTCCGCCCCAAGCACCTTGTCCAAATCTAAATTCTATTGCATCAAGCTTTTTATAATCTTCATCCCGCATTAAATTACCACGATGATACTGCCCAATTAAATACTTTGCCATTTTTCTTTCTTCTTCGGCAACTACTGACTCACCTGTATTAGTTGATGTTCCAGCAAGATTTGAACCTTTTGCTAATGCTATTTTTAATGGCAAACTTAAACTTCCTCCATATGACATTCCTGTTATCATAATTGGCATACTTAACTTTAATGGCTTTTTACTACTTTTACCAATTATAACCTCTGTTTTTATATCACTTAATTTTTCAGTTGGAAATTTAAAAAGTTGTCTTGGATTTAATAATATTTTTTCCCATGGTGAAAGCCTAAGATTAGTTCCATATGGAAGAATTAATACCTTTCCTTTTTCTGCTCTAAGTTCTGCCTCAATTATATTTTTAGCACCTAACTTTTCTACTGCAGTTACCATAATAAAAGGATTATCACTATAATCTTTTGTAAACATTTCATAAACATATTCATCAATAAGAGGATTTAAAATTTTTAATAATATTTTTTTAAACATTTTTTCACCTCTTTAATAGTTTCCTCATAAATACCTAAATTATGCCAATAATAAATAAAAAGAATTTACTTAAAATTAAAGTGGTGAAAACATGGAAAAAAGTTTAAAAAATAACATCGAAAAAATTAAAAATGACTTAGGAAATTCACCAGATTTAAATATTCGGGAATTTAAAATTGGTGGTCTTATTAAACATGATTTAGCAATTGTTTGTATTGATGGGCTTGTTTCTGCGGATGCAATTAACAACAGCATTTTAAAACCCATTATGAATAGTGGTAAATTTAAAAAAATTAAAATACCTTCAAATTTATTAAAAACTATTAAAGAATTAATAATAAATAATGCAGAAACCAACGTAGTAGAAACAATTGATGATTTATACAACCACATTCTTTCTGGAGATACAGTTTTATTAATTAATGGTTATGATAAAGGGTTAGCTTTAAACACTAAAGGTTGGGAAAAAAGGGGGCTTGAAGAGCCACAAACTGAAATAAGTATTAGTGGTCAACGCCTTGGTTTTATTGAAAACTTAAGAACTAATACTAGTTTAATTAGAAGAAAAATTAATAATAAAGATTTACGATTTGAAGCAATGGAAATAGGTAAACTTACAAAAACAAAAATTGAGATTGCATATCTAAAAGGACTTGCTAAAGAAAAAAATATTAATGAGGTAAAACGAAGATTACAAAAAATAGATACAGATGCAATTTTAGGAGCAGGTTATATTTCAAAATACATTAAGGATCCAGGTTATTCGCCTTTTCCCACAGTTCAAGTTACAGAACGCTTAGAAGTTGCAGCATCAGCAATTTTAGAAGGAAAAATTGTAATACTTGTTGATTCTTCTCCTTTTGCTTTAATTATTCCAACCTTTTTTATGAACTTTTTTCAAGCAATTGATGACTACTTTCTTCCTTTTGATACAGCTATCTATTTTCGTTTAATTCGCTATTTTGCATTATTTTTAACACTCTTTCTTCCAGCAATTTATGTTGCAATTATTAGTTTTCATCCAGATATGATACCTACTCAATATTTAATTTCGGTTGCTGCTCAAAGACACAGTGTGCCCTTTGCACCAATTCTTGAAATTTCCATAATGGGGGGAACTTTTGAAATAATTTTGGAATCAAGCACCAGAATGCCAAGGCAAGTAGGTCCAACAATTTCAATTGTTGGAGCACTAGTTTTAGGTGAGGCTGCAGTTCAAGCGGGGCTAGTTTCTCCAATTATGATTATTATCGTTGCTATTGCATCAATCACTACTTTATCTTACCCTAGTTTTCTTCTATCAAGTACTATTAGATTACTTCGCTGGATATTTTTAATTACTGCAGCAATATTTGGCTTATACGGGGTTGGTCTTGCAACTATTATGCTTTTTCTTCATCTGACAAACGTAACCTCATTAAACTTACCTTATACTTTTCCAAATGCTCCATTTAATCTTTCGCAGCAAACTGACAACATTTTGAGATTCCCACTTCAAAAAATGAAAAATAGATCAAAATTACTTGCAAGGAGGTAAAGTATGAAAAAAATTATCTCACTATTTTTAGCAGTTCTATTTTTAACAGGATGTTGGGATTATGTTGATCTTTCACTAATATCAATTGCTACTGGTTATGCAATTGATAAAGTTGAAAATGGATATGAAGTAACATTTCAATTAGTAAATGTTAAGGAAGTAATCCCAACAAGACCAAGTGAAAAATCCCCTGTTACAATCTATAAAGAGGAAGGAAAAACAATTTTTGAAGCATTAAGAAGACTTTCTTTAAAGGTTCCTCGGGAAATATTTGTTGGCCATATAAAAACAGTAATAATAAGCGAAGAAATTGCAAAAGATGACATAAAAAAAGTATTAGATATTCTTGCAAGAAAACATGAATTTCGTTATGATATTATCCTTTTAGTAGCAAAAGGAGTAAAAGCAGGAGAAATTTTAGGTGAACTTACTGCAACAGAAGATATTCCAGTAAATGAAATAATTTCCACAATTGAAGCAAATAATAATAAGCAGGGGGTAGTTTCTACAAGATTACTATATGAGACATTAAACATTATACTAAGTGATAAAACAGAAATTGTATTAGACGGTATTACAATTGAAACATTAAGTGACAAAGACTCATCAGAATCGCTTACTGATGTGGACCCTTCAAAAATACTAAAACTTACTGGTTTAGCGATATTTAAAGATGATAAATTTATAGACTGGCTATCAGAAGAATATTCTATGTTATATAACAGTTTAATGGGCTTATCTAATACAACTTATTTAACCATTCCATGTAGTGATGGACACATTACTTTGGACATACTTGAAAATAAAATAAAGAAAAAAATTAAAGAAAACAATATTAATTTTAATATTAAACCTCTAATTAATATTGCTCATACTGAATGTTATATGGATTTTAATGATCTAGAAACACTAAACAATCTAGAAAAAGAAATTAATAATACTTTGGAACAAAAATACTTAGAGTTATTAAATTTTGTTATTACAAATTACAACTCTGATATTTTTAACTTTTCACTTGATATTTATAGAAGTAATCCAAATTATTGGAAAAAACATATTAAAGATAATCCAAATTATTTAACCAAACTTAACATAAAAATTAAAGTTAATTCAAAATTGATCCGCAAAGGTACATCTGATAAATCTCTAAGGAAGTGATTAAATGCAAGATAACAAAAAGATTAATGCTATTCAGTTTGGTGCGCTTGCACTTGTTGGAACACTTTCATATTCTTTTTATTTTTTACCTGGTATTTTAATTGAAAATGCTAAAAATGATATTTGGCTTGTCCAAATTGTGACTACTATTATTGGTTTTTTTGTTATTCTTTTATATGTTTCAATTGCAAATCGCTTTGGCGATTTAAACATTTTTCAGTTTATTGAAAAATGTTTTGGAAAAATAATAGGAAGAATTATAAATACCCTTATAATTTTAGGTGAAACCTTTTTTGCATCTTTTCAATTATTTTTATTTTCTGAACTAATAAACATTCACATCCTTCCCCTTACTCCAAAATTTTTAATCTTGTTATTATTTTTACTAGTTATACTTTATGCCCTAAATCTTGGTTTAGAACAAATTTCACGAGCAAACCAAATTCTTGTAAGTATTACTACCCTTTTCTTTTTCATTGGTTCATTACTTCTTATACTAAAAATGAATATTGACAATATAAAGCCAATTCTCGCCGATGGCTTTATACCCATTATTAAAAGTAGTTATCTTGCAACTTGTATTACTGCTTCTTGTCTAGCGGGACTTCTTTTAATTCCACCTAAAAATGTTATTGATAAAGAAAATTACAAAAAAGCATATGTTATTGGTTATTTAATCGGATCACTTCAACTTTTTACCTCCTTATTTTTTATTATTGCAGTTTTTGGTTTAGATCTTGCTGCTCATTTTGATTCACCAGCATATGAACTTTTAAGAGTTATTGGTATTGAAGGAATAATTGATAGAGTTGATGTGTTTTTTCTTTTTCATTGGATGGTTGCAGTTTTCTTTTTTGTTTCTCACATACTATATGGTGTTGTTGATGGAATAAGAACATGTTTTATTTCAAACATTAAATACCGAAAATGGATTAACATGGCTATTATAACTATTGTTTTATTTCTCTCCCTACTTATTTTTAAAAATAGAACAGAAGCAAATTACTTTCTTATTAATTACGGAATAATAATGCAAAGTGTTTTATATCTTCTTCTTCCTCTTATTATTTACATTGTAAGTTTAATTCGAAAAATAAAAGGTTAAAAGAAAGGAATTTATTATGTTAAAAAAATTTAAATTTAAAGGAATAAATAAAGAAACAAATTATTTTGAGGGTTGGTACTTAAAATTAATCAGCAAAAATAATAAAGCAAAAGCTTTTATTTTTGGTGTTAGTTTAAATGAAAAAGATCCACACTCATTTATTCAAGTTGTTGATAGTAATGGTTCAAAATATTTTAGATTTTCAATAGATGATTTTTTCTATAATGAAAACTTAATTTTTATTAACAATAATATACTACATCCAGAACTTTTAAAAATAGATATCCCAAATTTTAAAATAGATATTGAAATAGAGAAACAAAAAACTTTAAAACCTAAAATATTTAATAGTGTTATGGGACCTTTTAAATATTTTCCTCTGCCTACTTATTATGAAATTGTTTATATGAATGCTAAATTTAGTGGTACTATTACTGAAAATGATTCAACTTATAATATAAGTGGAAATGCTTATTTAGAAAAAAACTGGGGAAACAAATTCCCAAGTAAATGGCTATGGGTTAATGCGAATAAGTTTTTAAAAACTGAAGCTTCATTTACTTTAGTTATTGCTAATATTTTTAATAAAAAAGTATTTTTGTCAACTCTTCTTCTAAATAACAAGGAATATCGTTTTACTAGTTATAATGGTTCAAAATTTGAAACAAATAAAACAAAAAATAATATCTTTCTTAAAAAAGGTAATTTAGAGTTATATTTAAATATTACTCCTTGTGATGAGCATTTAATTATGGCACCTACTAGTAAAGGAAAAATGAATAAAAAAATCCACCATAGTATTAATTCAACTGTTAAATTAACACTATATTGTGGACGAACAATAATATTTAATGATAAATGTAATTTAAGCGGTTATGAAAATTTATATTACTAAAAAATAACTGATAAATAGTTTTTTTATTTAAATACTTTCCGATAATAATCATTATCTAAAATTAATTGGGAAATATAGTAACGTTCATAAACAACCTTATTAATATGTTCAATGTAATCATCATCTATTGTTTGTTCTGCAAATGGTGTAAATTTCTTTGTTTTTGTATTATAAATACCACGTTCAGTTATCCAACTTCTGTTATCAAAGATTACAAGCGCGTCACTATCGGATAATGCATCACGCCCCATTAAAAGACGCGAATCATATGGAATTCCAAAAAGGTTTAAAATGGTCGGTAAAACATCAAGACTTCCCACTGGTTTTTCAACTATTACAGGTTCCATTTCACTATTCCATAATATTAAGGTTGAATGATCACGTTCAATAAAATTATTTCTTTTGTAACTAGATATTTCATTCAAATAAATAAGATCATTTAAACCACTATCTTTTAAACGATTTGGATTCAAACCATAAGGCCAATGATCTGAGTACATTACAATAACTGTGTCTTTTAGCTTATCCGCTTTTTCAAGTTCTTCTATTAATTTCTTAATTGCTTTATCCAATTCAATTTGAGTGGCAAGATATCCTTTGGTTAAGTTTGAATAGTTTAAATCTTTTACTTGATTCCAATTTCGCGCAACCATATTATTGCCACCTTTTGTATAATTTAAATGTCCGCTAACTGTTACATAATAAGTTAAAAAAGAAGTTTTATCAATATAATCATCAACTGTTGCAATAATCATTTCATAATCACTGTTTGGCCATCTTGAACAAATCATTCTTTTTTCTAAACCATTGCCACATGCCAAAAACTTATACCCCATATTTGGGTGTGATAAATTACGTTTATAATAAGTATAAGTATGATTATGATAAGCCCTTGTTTCATAACCTAACTTTTTAAATATATTTCCTGGTGCAAATGGTAAGTATTTATCTATTGATTTTGCTAACCCTTGACTGTTAGTACCAGGAACAAGTGATAACATTGCTACAAATTCACCATTACCTGTTCCCCCAAAATAAAATGGTGTATAAAAATTTTTAAAAATAAAACCTTCATTTGCAAGTTTATATAAGGTTGGAGTTAATTTAGGATTAAGACCAACAGTATGAAAAGATTCTGCCATTATTAAAATTAAATTCTTTTCCTTAAACATTCCTGTGTATTCATTTTGTTTAGTTGGAGTAACTTTACTAAAGTACTCGTGCATATTTTTAATTGTTGGATCTTTTTCATTTTCAATTAATTTCTCCCAGTCAATATCTAAAATATTGTATTTTTCGATAACAATTGGGTCTTCATCTTCTTCTCCATTTGACTCTTTATCTTTTTCACCTGGATCAAAAGTGAAATTAGTATCCTTAAGTCCAAACATTATTCTTTGAAGATCAAGACGCATTGTTGTTAACACACCAAAACGCCTTGCCATCATCTCTGGTACATGAATATTTTCATATAAATTGTAATCATTATATAAATACTTACTGTTTTTTGTTATTAATATTGAAGACAATGTAATTATGTCCACAATTAAAATTATTGCAACAGTAATTAAAATCTCTTTTTTATGTATTTTTTCAATATAAAGAAGAAGAGTTTTTGAAGTAAGAATAATTACTACTATAATTGGCACTAAAAAAAGTATTACTGGTACTATATTTTTTAGAATTGTACCAAACAAAAAATCTAAAAAATCTAGTGCTAACCCAGCATTACTAATAATATTAAACGAAAAAACGGTTGTATATATTTTGTAATAAATAAAATAAACCAAATAAATAAGTGTTAATAAAGTTATAATTGTTATTAAAAATATTTTTTTAAACTTAGTATTTAAAAGTATCAAGATAAAATAAAGACAAAGTGAAATCACAAGTGAAAATAAAGATACTTTTAAAAAATTAATATCAATAAATTTGTTAAATATAAAAACCCAAAATAAAGTTTCAAAATATAAAATAATTAAAAATATTATTAATCCTAAAATTATTTTTCTTTTCATAATTTAACCTTCTTTTAATTACTTAATCCCAAAATAATTTTATCACACCTAATAAGTTTAGAAAATGATAATTAACTTCTAAAGTGATAATACTAAATAATGGTGATAATATGAATTTTTTAAATTACACAGAAATAATTATAAAATCAATCTCTACTTTTTTTATTCTCCTTCTTTTAGCCAAACTTTTAGGAAAAAAACAATTAAGTCAGCTTACATACTTTAATTATGTTACAGGTATTACAATTGGTTCTATTGCTGCAAATGTAATGAATGTAGTAGGTGATACTGCAATTGATGAACTTATTGCACTTATCACTTGGGGAATTCTTACTTATTTAACGGGTTTTATTACTACTAAATCACATAAACTTGAAAAAATTATAGATGGGGAACCAAATATCTTAATTAAAAACGGAAAAATTCAAATGGCAGCACTTAAAAAAATTCGGATGAATATTACCGAACTTGTTATGATGCTAAGAGAAAAAGATATATTTAATATTAATGAAGTTGATTATGCAATTTTGGAAATTAACGGAAAACTTAGTGTTTTAAAAAAAGTAAAGTATAGAAATGTTACAAATAATGATTTAAATATTCCCATAACAAAACCAAAATATATGCCAACACAAGTTATTTTAGATGGGCGTTTAATTTCAAAAAATCTAAAAGAAGTTGGTATTTCTAAAATGTGGTTACTAAAAGAACTAAGAAAAAAGAATATTAAAAAGATTAGTAATGTCATATATGCAGAAATAACTAATGATGGTTCTTTATTTGTTGACACAAAATAAAATACCACCATTGGTGGTATTTATTATGGCCAATCATTTTTATTTTGTGTTTCATTATCTAAACAACTATCATTAATGTTATCTGTATTTAGGTAAGAATTTTCTGTCTGTAATGGAACCTCATTTGTATTAGCTTCTGCTTTTTTCATGTTTTCACTAAATTCATTAGCAATTTCTTGATTAAATTTTACACTCCTTAATCTTTGAGTATTATCATTTTGATTATTATAATCATTATTCCTTGTCATCTTTTCACCCTTTCTAAAGATAGCATTAGCATTTTTAATAAAATTTATACATAAATAAAAAAACCTGATAAGGCTTTTACATTGCTAAAAAGATTATTTTAAGACCAATAAGTCCCATTCCTAAGGTAATAAGACTTATTATCAAAGCATCAATATAACCATTTCCAGTCATTGTTTTTGTTTTTTTTAGAGTAACTTCGTTTTTTTTCTCAAATGTTTTATATGTATCAAGAATTTCATTAATTCCTTCTTTAAAAGCAGGAAGAACTGTATCTAGTTTTCCAGCCATATCATCTCTTATATTTAACTTTGACCTATTTCCATCAGTAATCAAATACGAATTAAACTTTTGAACCCGTTCCTTAATTTCATCAAATGATAATCCTTTTTCCTTAATATCTTGCTTTAATTTAGTAGTAAAATATTTAATACAAGTTTTTTGCATATCAGCTAAATAATTTTTTTGCTTTTCAGATGGTTTTTTATTTGATTCAACTAAAAAGGCATCACTGTTATAGATAATATTTTCAAATTTTTCTTGATTATTATCTATTTTAGATATCATTGATTGTAGTTTTTCTAAATCACCTGCAAAAAAACTTTCATAAAATTTTTGTTCATCAGTAAAACTTAAAATCATATTAGCCATTAAAACTTGTGGCTCATACGACCATCCCATAAAATCATCTTTAAGTATTTTTCTTGTTATTAATTCTGTTACTCCTTCATTTAAAGCATAACCTATTTTAAAATATTTTTTTTCATTTATATTATGAGTTTCACAAAAACCTACTCTACTTATTCCTTTATCAAGTGTTTTTTCATAAACTCTTGCACTTGCAACATGAATAAGTTCATGTGTTAATACATGCGTAAGTTTATCGGGATCATTTTTTAGTTTTTCATTTAATAATATTTTATTTTCATAACTATAATATCCTCCCAGTTCTTCTCGTGAATCTTTTGGTTCAAAAATAGCAAACTCAATCTTTAAATCAGCTATATTTCTTTTTAAATTTTTAAAAGAATAATTTGGTAAAAACTCATAAATTAATTTACATATTACCTTAACCAATGGTTTATATTCAGAATCAATATTATTGTTATCAATAATTTCCTCAATTCTTTTTTTTCTTGTTTCAATTGTCTCTTCTATCTTAGCAATTAATACTTGTTTCATTGCTATCAGCCCCAATATTTTTAATAACTAATTATATAATAACATATTTTTTGTTATTTATCATTAAAAAAGAGGTTTAGAAACCTCTTCCTCCACCACCAATACCGCCGCCGCCAAAACCGCCACCAAAGCCACCACCAGAAAATCCGCCACCAAAGCCTGATCCTGATGAACGATTCGAAGTAGCGATTTTTGAGTTTGCCGTAGTAATTGTCTGGTTAATTGTTTTTGTTATATTCGTTCTTATTGCATTATGCAAATGTAAATGTGTATAAATTGGCATAATGTAAACATCATCACCAAAATCTTTAACTCTTATTTGCATTGTTTTACTTACTTTATCGGCGATACCTAAAGCAGCAGCATAAACTAAATATTTATCCCACAAAGCAATTTCCGGTAATTCCTTTTCATTAAAACGTCCAAAATCTAATAAAAATCTTTTAAATGCTTTCCATTTATAATAATGATCATTTCCCTTTAATGTTCTTTTAGTAATTGTAAAGGGGTAAATCAAGAGGAAAGCCCCTGCTATTATAACAAAAATTAATGTTTGACTTTCTACCATTAATGCAATATGCAACCCAATTATTAAAACTCCAAGAAAAAAATAACCTAATGATTTTAAGCGAAAACTCGAATTAAAATCATAATCCTCAAAAAAGCCTTGTTTTTTAGCAGCAGCTCCCGCCTTTGCCAGCCATTTATTATAATTTTTTACAAAACGTTGCGCACCTTTCATACTTTGCGCTTCTTTAGAAATATCAGTAATTTTAACCTCGCTACCATTACCACAATCATTTAAAAGCCATTCTTTAATAAACTGTTCTTTTTCTGAAAGTGGAATTTTTGGCTCATTATCAACAAGTGTATACTTATTCTTCTTTTCTTCTTTAACAACAAAACCTTTTTTATAAATAATATTTAGAATTGAAGCTGAAAGACCAGTTGTACTAATTCTTTTTTTATTCATTAAATATTCAACCGTTTCTGGTCCATAATCACCAGCGAACTCACGAAAATATTGATGATGAAAATCACTTCTATGTTCTTTATCATACTTTTTATAAATATGGTAAATTAGTGCTACTGCACCAATCAACCAGCTATATGTTAAAGTTAGAACGGAATAATCTATAATCTTTACATAAGTAGCATGTTTTTCCCTTACTTCATTAGCCTCATCTGATCTTCTTTGTTCCTCTTCTAATATTTCAGTAAAACTACTTTTTTTTGAAAATTTAGTTCCATTTGGAACAATGTTTAGATCAAAAACCGTTCTCACATCAATTAATTGGTTCCGAGGTAAACCATCTATTTTGGCAATAACTCTCTCGTTATTTTCTCGTTCTACAGTTCCCCAAAGTGGACCATGAGCCCAAACTCTTAAGTCTGTTGCTCGCTTTGGTAAATTAATTGTAATCATTACTTCATCAATATTATCATCAAAGTTTTGACCAACAAAGGTCCAATATAATTCTGCAATATCATTATGAATAACCACTACATCTTTAAGTATGTATTCAATATAAAATATTCTTTCTCTATTTTCTGTGTAGTTATACATTGTTAATGAAATATTATCGGAATAATTATCTACTTTATAAACATGTGATGACCCCAGCGAAGCAGATGAAACACGTTTAAAACAATTTAGTGAAGCAGCACTTAAATTAAATTCACCCTTCTTTGAACTTGGAACTTCACAAACCCTTTTAAGTTCAATATCAGAAGCATCATATAAGTGATATTTTCCTTTGAAATATAAGTCACGAATATAACCATTAAAAGAACCATCAAGAACAATTTGCTCTTGAACTCTCATATCACCATTTTCTAAAATATCAGCATTTATATATAAACCTAAAACATCATAATCTACTTCTAAAGCACTTACTTTAATTGGCCAGAGAAATAATAAAAATAGAAAAATTACAATTTTTTTCATGTTTAACCTCTTTTCTAAAAAAACTTGAACTAGTCAAGTTTTTTTACTTAAAAGATACTTTTGGTGCTTCTTTTGCAGCCTCTTCTGCTTCAAAAAATGGTTTTTTCTCAAACTTAAACATTCCTGCAATAATATTTGATGGGAATACTTCTAATTTATTTTTATATGTTAAAACTGTGTCATTGTAAAATTGTCTTGCATAAGCAATTTTTTCTTCAATTTGCGATAACTCTTCTTGTAAGTTTAAAAAGTTAGTATTTGCTTTTAACTCTGGATAGCTTTCAGAAAGTGCAAATAAACGACTTAATGCCCTTGTAAGTTCACCAGATGCTTCAATTTCTGCTTCTGGTGTAGTTGCTGTTTGGAATTTATTTCTTGCGCTTATTACTGCTTCTAAAGTGCTTTCTTCATGACTTGCATAACCTTTTACTGTTTCTACAAGGTTTGGCACTAAATCTGCTCTTCTTTTAAGTTGTACATCAATTTGTGCCCATTGATCTTCAACTCTATTTCTTAATCTTACTAAAGTGTTATACATCCCAATAACATATAAAATTAAAAGTACTATAATAGCTATAATAACTAATAAAACTATTTGTGTTGTGTCCATTTTATTCCTCCTTTTTTATTTATAGATTAATTATATTACATCTTAATTTAATTTAAAAGTTTTTTCACCTAAAACATTATATTTATTATTATCCCCCTTTATTCTTTTTTATATAGGGGATTTTCCTTTTCTGTGGCACTTAAACAAGCAAAAAAATTTAAAAACAATACCTTATAGTAGCAGAAAGGAGGGTGTTAAATGAGTGGTGGAGGAAGCTATGGTTATGGATTTACTTTTATCTTAGTACTTTTCATTCTGCTAGTAATTGTTATTGACTAAGTAAATTAAAAAGGAAAGTTTTAAACTTTCTTTTTTTTATTTTATCTTATCGCTTCTAATTCATTATTCCATTTATTTATAATTTTAAAGGTATTTTTTTATCTGTTATAATTAGAGTATAATACTTAAATACTTTTAGGAGGATTTTATGATTGAAGTTAAAAATCTTACAAAGGTTTATAAAAATGGAAAAGGCGTTTTTAATTTAAACTTTTCAATCAAAAAAGGAGAGGTATTAGGTTTTTTAGGACCTAATGGAGCTGGAAAAACAACTACTATTCGAAATCTTTTGGGGTTTATTAAGCCAAATAAAGGAACATGTAAAATTAAAGGGCTGGACTGTTGGAAAAACGCACAAGAAATTCAAAAATATTTAGGATATATTCCTGGTGAAACAGCGTTTTTTAATGAAATGACTGGTTTTGAATTCCTAGAATTTATCGGAAAACTTCGAAACTTAAGAGATACAACAAAACGTGATGAACTAATAAATAGATTAGAACTTGATACGTCAATTAAAATTAGAAGAATGAGTAAGGGAATGAAACAAAAAATTGCTTTAATTACAGCATTCATGCATGACCCTGAAATACTAATTTTAGATGAACCAACAAGTGGACTTGATCCTTTAATGCAGAATCTTTTTATTGAATTTATTAAAGAGGAAAAACAAAAAGGAAAAACTATTTTAATGTCATCACATAACTTTGAAGAAGTAGAGAGGACATGTGATCGAGTAGCAATTATAAATAACGGGAAAATTGTTGCTGTTGAAGAAATTTCTAAGTTGAAAGCTGCTCAACAAAAGAAATATTTAGTTACAGTTGCAACAAAGGCCGATGTAAAAAAATTAAAAAACAGTAAGCTTGTTGTTGAAGAAGTTGATGATTTAACTTTGAGGGTTACAATTCAAAATAACTATAATGAATTTATTAAAGCATTAGCAAGTTGTGATGTAACTAATCTTGATTCAATTAATCAAAGTTTAGAAGAAATTTTCCTTGATTATTATAGAAAGGAGAATAACAATGATTAAAGCTCTACAAAAATATAATATTAAAACAAATAAAATCCTCTGGTTAATAATTTTTGCTGTTTTAGTCTTTTATATTTCAATTATCATTTCTATGTTTGATCCAAAAAGTGTGAAAGCATTAAATGAAATGTTGGAAATACTCCCGGAATCTTTAATTAAAGCATTAGGTTTTGATGTAATGAGCACTGAATTGACTACGTTTATTGCCAACTATATATATGGTTTTCTAATCTTAGTCTTCCCTGTTATATTTACAATCATTATAAATAATAGGTTAATTGCAAAACATGTAGATAACGGGTCAATGAGTTACTTATTAACAACTCCGAATTCCCGCAGTAAATTTGCTTTCAATCAAGCGCTATTTAGTATTACTTCAATTACACTTTTGATTATTGCTGTAACAATTACCGCAATAATATCAAGTAATTTAATGTTTCCAAACGAACTTAATATAAATAAATTTATTTACTTAAACATTTATACAATTATTCTTTATTTTGCAATTAGTGGGATTGGTTTCTTTTCAAGTTGCTTATTTAGCGAAACAAAACATAGTTTAGCAGTTGGAGCAGGAGTACCAATTGGTTTCCTTATTCTTCAAATGCTTGGAAATGCATTAGATAAAACTGCTTGGATTAAAAAATTATCAATTTATGGTTTATTTAGACCAGAAGAGTTATTAAACAATAATTATTCATTTGTAGTTTTATCAAGCATAATTTTCTTAATACTAGCAATTATCCTTTATACTAGTGCAATAATTACATTTAAAAATAAAGATTTATCAATTTAAAAGGAAGACTCAATAGTCTTCCTTTTTTCTTTTCTTTAAATATAATTTCTCACATAATTTAATACTTTCATAAACTAATTCATCTAAATTATTAATTGGTTCTTTTTGATATTTTTGTTTATATATAAAATCTAAATACCCAATTTCTTCTGCGGTATCAGGTCTACCATATATAATTTTTCCAGAGTTCAACCAATAACCAAATTCAATATTAGTTGTAAAACCAGGTAAAGTTTTTTTATTTCTTGGAACCCAAAATAAAATAACTGTTGCCTCTTCTATTGCTTCTTGCTGCCACAATATTTCTTTTTCTAATTCTACACCTACTTTTTCACCCAAATATTCAGGATTATAAACAACACCATCAAATCCAAATTCTTTTAATTTTTGAATGGCATCTATCCGCCAAGATTTAACTTTTTCTTTTCCTGGTGCTGGGCCAGCTAAAAAAATAGACTTTTTTCCTTTTATAATTTTTTCATTACATTTATTAACAATCATAATATCACCTACTAATAATACACCATTTTTTAATGCATCATATTATTCCTTTTCAAAATAAATTATAACAAAGGATCTAGTGTAATAAAACTAGATTTTTTTTGTAACTTTACCAAAAACAGCCTTTTTAGCTAAAATTGCGTCTATTATATTTTTTATTTTTACATTTTTTTAATTATTAGTTATGTTATCGTAAAACAAACAAATTCTATAAGTTTTGTGTCTACCTTTATTTTAAAAACGACAAAATCACCGCGCTTTAATGTAAAAATATTACACAAAGTAATTTTAAAATTGTATACTAATCACATTTTTAGGGCTTGTTTTTAAAGATAATTTACGGCAAATTAATGTTTTTATACAGAAATTGAACGTTTTGACATATTTTTGTTGTAAACTATTGACAAAAGCGTAAATATGTTATACACTACAATTGTAAAATATAGGTGTACTATAGGCACTTTTTATAAAAGGGTTAAGAAAGGGGGACATGGATATGCTTAAAAAGGTAAGATTATTGCTTGCTTTTATCTCACTTGCAATATCTCTTTCTTTGATGAGCACTACATATTCACGCTATGTAGCTGATGCAACAGGTAATGTTGAATTATCATTTGCAAAATGGCAAATCCTTGTTAGTGATGTTGACATTACAAGCACTACTAGTTCAACAATATCTTTTGAACCTGTTATCGAAGAAAATGAATATGTAGCAGCAAATGTCATGGCCCCGTCTTCAAAAGGCTACTTCGATATTAATATTGACCCTACTTATGTTGATGTTTCATTTAGATATGAGATATATTTAGAAATAGAAAATGATTTAGTATTAGATTTAATTATGACTAAATATGCATTTATTCCAGAAGGATATATAGAAGGGGAGCCTCTTGATTTTATTGAACTAGAAGAAAATATTATAACTAATAACATGCTTTATGATAAAGAAAATCCAGAATTCCAATTCAAACCTTTTACAATTAGAGTTTATTTCGAATGGTATGAAGGTGCAAATGAATTAATGGATGATGAAAGTGATACAAATATTGGAAGACTTGCAGCTACTGAAGAAGCAACATTTTCAATTAGTGCAAATCTAGCATTCGAACAAATACTTAACGATGAAGAATTAGAAGAATCAGCTATTGATGAAGAAATGATTATTGACAATGAAATTCAAACAATGGGTGATGATAATATCGAGGTTGAAACTAAAAAAGAAAATGATAAAACAATAGAACCTATAACACAAGAAAATACATTTTAAACAACAGAAACTAAGAAAGAAGAAAACGATATAACAGATACTAATTTTAAAGATGAAACTTCTAATATTAATAAGAAGTAAAAAAATTTTAAGTTTTTAAATTTTATTAAACTTTAAATACTTAAACAACAAAAAAAGTAGGACAACCTACTTTTTTTAGTTGAAACTTGATTTATCTGCTAAAATCACAGGAATCACATTACAGCTTGCCGCTTTCTCTTTGCCATATAACATTAACCGAGAATCATCTAATACTGTTACTGCAAAAGCATTATCTTCATTATAAGAACTACGAGTCCAATAACAACTAGGAGTTTTTAAAAAAGCAAATTTATCAATAAGAAAACTAAAATACCCATTATAATCAATTGCTTTTTGCATTACTGAATAAACTCTATTTTCATAACTTACATTACCAATAATTAAATCTGATAAATTTTCCCTAACTAAAACTGAATTTATCATATCAACAGAAATAACTTTCAATAAATCTTCAGCAAGAAGTGGTCTTGTAGTTACTGTCCAATTATTTGTAATAGTTGAAAAAGCATCATTATAATCAGAAAAAACACTACTTAAATATTCAATATTTGGATCAGGAAGTAACGTTACAACATTATCCCCTAATGTATTATTTACATCTAATATATAAGTTTTAATGCATGTAGAACTTATTTCTGTACAAACTTGATTATTTACAACGTCAAATAACACTTCATCTCCTAAATTATAACGTAAATCACTTGTTGTATCTTCTTCTATATATTGTTCAGCAGCAATATTAATAACTATTTCAATAGCTGGTCTTACCTTATACTCTGGATCAGCCATCTTTTTTTCTTGTTCACTTACTTGGAATTTATAAGCTTCTGTACCCCAAAAACTATCAAACAAATCTGTATCAGAATCAAGGGGCCAAGATATTGATACCTCAAAAGTTGCCTCCCCACCTCGAGCAAGCACATAACCCTTACTTAAATTCATATTAATATGAAAGGGATATTCATGAGATAATCTATCTTTAACATATTCAGAAGTAATCAAATCTTCATCTATAACATAATTATCTTCGGGGGTTCCTAAAATTCTTGCGGACATTATCGAATATTTAACTTGAGCATCCGAATCACCCAAATTTTTAATATTAATAACCTCACCTATGGTTTCCATTCCTGGATATAATTCTGTTAAAGACAGGATAAGATTATTAGTAACTGTTTCATCATTCTTTTTTAATTCAATATACCATACTTTAACATCAATTTCGGTAGATACTCTCATTATACCAGTATAAGCAAACCAAGCAAGCGTTAATGATATAAATGAAACTATTAAAAATAATAATGTAATTAAATTTATCCTCAAATATACTTTAAATCTTCGTTTCATTTAAACCACCCTTTTTACTTCTGGCTTGCTTCTTTATTATCTGTAATACCTCTTCTTTTCTTTTCCCTTTCAACGAGTGTTATAATTATTTCTGAACTAATTATATACAGAATAGGAAGAAAAACAAGAAAATAAAACCCTATTGGATTTGCAATTATTCGATAAATTGTTGAAAGTATAAAAACTTTATAAATAACTTTTCCATATATTTGATCTTCTGAAACAAGTGGGTCTTCAATAGGATTTGCAATACCTTTTGTTCTAAATACATACTTTCCTTCTTTGTCAACATCAACCCAAACAACCTGGTGGGTAACAACTTTATCTTTAAAACTTCCTTCTTTTCCTAAATAAACAACTACATCGCCTTCTTTAATAGTTTTAGGATCAACTTTTTTCGAGATTAAAACATCGCCTTTTATGTATTTAGGCTTCATACTTTCAGTAATTACTGCAAACATTCGATAATCAAAAAAAGATATACGGTTATTACTAAACCGCTGTAAGCAAACAACAATTATAAAAGACACAAAGATTATTGCTACTGTTCCTCGAATAATACCAACTAAAACACGAAGAAAATTATTTTTTTTCATTTTATCACCTTAAATACTTTCCAACTTTTTTAAGATATTCTTCTATTTCGCCTTTAAATTTTTCTTTAACAGCACTGCTATCTAATACTCTTTTTGTTTTTTCATCTCTAATTTCAATTGATATCATATCAAGTAATTCTTCATCACTCATTTCAATTCCGCTTTCTAAAAGTACAGAAATTACTCTTTTTATTTGTTGCTGTAATATAAATACAGCATATTTTACTATTTTTTCTTTTTGTTCTTTACGAGATGCAGAAATTGAATCAAGAACAAGATAATTTGCTAAAAATGTATCACCTAAAATTCCCTTTAAAATATCATCACCTGATGTTTTTAAATCTTTCTTTGGTGCTTTTTTATCATCATCTTTATCATCATAAGTGTTTAAATATTCCCACAATTTCATTGCAACTTGAAAATTAGGGTTTTTCAAAATTACATTTGTTTTTCTAATTGGTGGACGGACAAAAGAAACACGGCTTCGTTCAAGAGCTTGATAAAACTCACTTTTTTGCCACCCTCCAAAATAAGCTTTTATTTTCTTTAACCTTGCTTTAATTGAATTTAATTCATCTCTAAACTTAGTCGTGTCAACATCTTTTGGAACTTCTCTTGCTGATACTTTTAATTCAATATTTATTTTTTCATTTCCTGTATCAGTTGAAGCGGCATATTCCAAAATCTTTGCTTTACTCATATCAAACTCTGAAATTAAAGCTTCCTTTTCTCGAACAAAACGAAATAAGTGATAAAGTAAAGTATAAATAAATCTATTTTCGTAAGTATTATATGTTTCTTCGCGGTGTTCAATTAAAATCTTAGAAGGTTTAATATCTTGAGTTACTGGATCTATCTTTTCAATATAATGAGTATTTTTAGCTAAATCTTTAACACTTTCAACTGAAATCTTCTTTGCTTTTTCTATTTTCACTACTTCTTCTTCATTAATAAGAAAAACTTTTGGATTTCTTACAATATTATCAATGTAAGGGCAAGCAAATTCAACTTGATCTACCCAATCAAATAGGGTTTCAGCAACATTCATTTCAGAACGATAGCGCATTTCTGAATCGAGCATATTTAAAAATGTTTCTGTTTTTATTTTTGTTTCTTCATCTATAGTGATTGGTTTCTTTTTTGCCATTTAAATCACACCTTACACTGTTTTCTTAAGCATTTCTAAAAAGTCAATGCATTCTTTCATCTTTCCGTCTCCAAATGTCTTATTTAAATAATTAATGAATGGATCTATTTCATCACGAATAAATGCAATATTCAATTGTTCAAATTTACGGAAAATCTTTTTTGCAATAAAGTAATCAATTGCAGCAATTTCATCTCCACCTGATGCAACATAAACAGGAACAAAAATATTTAATTGTTTCATAATTCTGTTACCAAAGGCAATGCGGAAATGTTTAATAACATAGTCATCCATTTCCCTAATCTTTTTAAGATTAGCCTCAGCAATAGGATACTGTTCAACAGCAGCTTCAAATAAGGCTTCTAAATAACTTGCATTAATATTCATTTCCTCTTGTTCACGGCACTTAAATGGAGAAACTTTTGTATTAATGTCAATTGGCATTGCTCTGTCATAAACTTTATCAGCAACCATAAATGTTGAGTCATCATTATTAATTGTTCCAATATACCAAAGATTATCTGGAAGTTTTAATTTTCCATTAATAATCTTTTTCGGATCTGTTGGCCAAGAGTTAGGAACAAGTTCGATAATCCACTCATCACGAGATGGCATCTCAAGAATTGAAAGCATTTCAGCAAAATAATATTCAACACGAGCAATATTCATTTCATCCAAAATAATTGTATGAACATCATCATCATATGTCGCCCGATATAATTCAGCTAAAACTTCTGTTTCATTAAATTTCTTTGTAAATTCATTAAAATATCCAAGCAGTTCCGTTTTATCACGCCATGACGGCTGAACTGATGCAACACATGAGTCTTGACCTACAAATTTTCCCCAAGCATAAGCAAGGGAAGTTTTACCTGTTCCTGAAATACCTTGTAAAATTATCAAACGACCACAAGCTAGTCCCGCAACAAAAGCTCGAAGAAGATTTATATCATAATAAAGACGTAGTTGACTTGCATTAAAACATCTAAAATTATCTACCAACTCTTCCAAATTAAAGTTGTTTCCATAGTTTTTAATGCGATATGATTTATATTCTTGATCAATCCTGTGTAATTTAGGAAATCTTATGTTTTCTTCATCAACTTCTCCTTCTTCTGTTTCCCCTTCTTCAAAAGGCTCTTCTTCCTCTTCTGGTCTTAACCCAAGTTGTGAAACTTTCATTGCCATAATTTCATTTTTTTCTTTCATTAAATTTCTTACTTGATTATTTAAATCAACAATTTCTTCTAATAATTCCTCTTGATTTAATCTTCCACCAAAACGTAATAATTTTCTTATTCCAAAAAATATTAATAATATTATTACTCCTAAAATAATAACTAAAATAGCAATTGTTAAAGCAACTAAAACCCATTCAGGACCACCAAAACTATCTTTATATATATTTATTATTTGTTTATAATTTTCAAAGTTAAATATTTGCATTAATCCTTCCCAAATGCCTTTAAACATTGCGATGATCCCATCAAAAATTATTGAAATAAATTCATAGAAAAATCTTATAAATGCATTCACTTCCTAATCACTCCCAAAACTTTTAACTATATCTTCATAAATAACTTTTTTCGTTAAATCACTTGGAATTAAAGAAACAAGTTCTTTATAATTTTTAAGTTTTTTGCTTACAAAAATGTAATCCGCAATATAAATATTTTCTCGTTTCTTTTTATCAATTATTGCCTCATCTGTTAACACTAGGGCAAACTTATAACCTTCTTTTCGCAAACTTTTAATAACTCCAATATTTTTAAATAAATCAGTAAATGTTATTAAAATATAAATACTTTCTTTTGAGTGATTATCTTCTATCATTTTTAATAATTTTTTTAGTTTTCTTTCTTTTTGATATAAACTTGCTGGAAGATAAATCATATATTTTTTAGCTAAATTGCCAGCCAACATATCATTAATTAATTGAATTGAAAGTAAAGTGAAAAGAACAATCATCTTATCTTCTGCAACAATGCCTTCTTTATAAGTTTTTTCAATAATATAATCACTATATACTTTACTAAAGGTTAAATTATGGATAAGTTCTACATTGAAAATATTTTTCTTTGTTTTTAAACGATTGTATTTTAAACTAAATACATTAGTCTCTAACTTTCTTAAAAATTCAGCCAACATATTAAAATATTTATTTTGAATTTCAATTATATTTTTAATTATAGTTTGAATTCTTTCAAATTCTAAATCCTTAAAATATTTATTTAGTTCTTTTTTATAAAATTCATTTTTTGCTTTTTCTTTACTTATTGAAATATTCGCATTTTCTAAACTGGCAATTAAGACAAAAAGTTTTAAATATTTATTTACAATATCACCATATTTTGGATTACTTCCTTTATAATCTTCAACTAGTTTAGAAGCAAGTTTTTTTAATGTTCTTTTTATTTTGGTAATATAATTATTACTACTATAAACTGCTTCAAAAACATGAAAATTATAATATCTTGCATCAATATATGTCTTTAAAAACTTCTTTTCCACCGTTGACATCTTAATAAAAGTTTTGTCTCTTCTAAGTATTATTTTCATTATTTTTGTTAATTCTTCTTCTTTTATTAATTCAAAAGCTTCTATAACACTTGCTTTCTTATTTTTCTTTAAAATTTTTAATTCTAGTTCAGTTAAATCCTCACTTTTTGGTTTTTGTTCTTTTTTCTTTGGTTTAGGTTTAACTACCTTTTTCTTTTTTTCTTTTTCTTTCTCTTTTTGACTCTTCTTTAACTCATTTTCAGCAATTTCTAAGTATGTTTTTTCAATCTCAATCGAATCAATTGTTATCTTCGTATCTAACTCAATGGTTTCTTCAGGTTTTATGCTTTCTGTTAGTTCTTCGTCTAAAGTTTCACCTATTACCTCTTCTTTTTTTTCATCACTAGTAGTAATCACTTCTTCTTTTTTAAATTTATTTTTTAAATCTTCAACTATTTTTTTTACTTTTTTGCGAACATTATTAAAAACTAAAACCATCGCATCACTTACCTTCTTAAAAATCTTTTTTAAGAATTCAAAAAATACTTTAAATCCTACTTTTAGTTTTAAAATTAAAGTCTTAAATACCTTTTTTAATGTTTCTTTTGCTATAACTAAGAAAGCAGAAATTTTCTTAATAAATTTATCTGTCCACACTTTTAAAATTTGCCATAATAATTTTGCTTTTTTCTTTATAAATTCTTTTAGTTTAATAAATAATTTTGAAAGTTTCTTAAATAACTGAATTAGTTCATCTTTAATTTTCGAATAAAGAATAACTATTTTTTCTCCAAGAAGTCTCAATGCTTCTTTTAATTTTAAGTATAAGAATTTAATTACTTCCCTAATCTTTACAATAAATTTTATAATAATCTCTTTTACTTTTATAAGGAAAGCAAGAATTCTTTTAGTAAGAAATACTATACCATTTCCTAAATAGACAAAAAAGGCACTTGTTTTTTCCCAAATTGTATCCCATGAAACATATTTTCTTTCTTTTTTAATTTCTGATGCTTTTCCTTCTTTTTCATCTTTAAGCGCTAAAGTAAATAACCAAATTGTAATTAAAATCGTAATTATAACGCTTGGTTCAAGAATTGTTTTTCTTATGATTCCAACACCAGGAATAATTTTTACTACTTTACCAATAATTTGGTTTTTATTTACTGGTTCATCATAAGCATTATTTGCATCCCCTTTAGTTACATAACTTCCATCTGGAAGTATTTGCATAACCCGATGAGTAATATAGTCGCTTCCAAGTCTAAAAGTTACAACATCATTTAACTTTATATTATCAGTAAGTTTTACTATTACTAAGTCTCCTGGATTGATAGTATCCGCCATACTTCCTGTTTGTACTTCAAAGAAAGAATAACCAAAAAAGTCATTATAATTATTACCAAGAATTTTTGTTTGAAAATTGGCATAAACCAAAATTAGAATAATTACGCCAAAAATAAAAATTAATATATTTAAAACAAAATTAACAAATCTTTCTAACAAACTTATCTGTGACTTCATACTATCATTCCTACTTCGCAAAAAGGGTTAATCTATATAAAATATTACCATACCTAATGGCATTTTACAATGTTATCAAAGTATTTATTACAAAATAAAAAAAGCACATAATTAACTAAATTATGTGGCTTTTTTATCTTAATTTTACCTTATTTTATATTTCTTCTATCTTTTCTTTCATTTCTTCTTCATCACCAAATTTAATTTCTATAATTAGAGCATAAACTTGGTAAATAAAGATTAGAAAAACAGGAATTAAAACAGTAAATAAAAATCCCCACGTTGATTGTAAAAATGAAAGATACAATCCGATACCATTATAAACTTTTACTGTCTCTCCAATTACAAACTGCATATCATAAGCAGAACCATTTTTAAAAGTAATATAATTTTTCTCTATATTTTTCCCCGCTATAATACCTAAATCAATACTTGGGATTCCTGTGCTATCTACAACATAAACAAATATTTCATCGCCTTCGTTAATTCTATTAATTTTCTTTGATTCAATTAATAATAAATCGCCTTTTTTATACTTATCTGAGGATAGCTCTTCTCTTAAAATAACAAAGGAAATATTATCAATTTGTGTAACACCATATTTATTTATATTTAACAATAATATACTCATAAATATAGCATAAACAAAAAAAACAGTTAAAATAATAACCTTTACAACTTTCTTAATAATCCCCAATACTTTCATTTTACCACCTACTTACATAATAACATACAAAATTTGACATAGCAATAAGATTTCTTAATAAAGGAATAATGTTAACAACCGCTACTTTCAGTTAGTATAAAATCATCAATACCAACTTCTAAATTAAAATACACACGGTAAAACATTAAGTTTAAGTTACTCTTTGCATTTATATTGAATTTAATTTCTTTGATAAAACCATTTGTATCCGCGAGATAAGAACTAAAATTATTTGGACTCGCATCAAGCCTTAATTTGCTAGAATCCCAAGATATTTTTATGCACTTTCTTTGATTATATGAATTTGTTACAATTAACTCCTCGTAATCATCATAACTTTTAAGAACCATTTTAACTTCTTCTTTTAAGTTGGGTTTTTCTAATACAAAATCCCCTGTTAAAGTTTTCTTATAAGGTTTAGTACTTTCAACTGTAATATTTACCTCTATTTTATTCAGTTCATCGTTTGGATTATTTGGAATAATTTCAAAATACAGCTCTTCCATAGAGATTTTATTTTCCCAATCATAACCTGCTTCAATACATTCTATTTCAGTAAATTCACTTACATCAACACCTGTTTCTTTTCTGTTTACACAATGTTTTGAATTTTCTAAAATACTTTCAAAAGTGTTTTCAGTTGTCCCATTTAATTTACACTGAGCATGTGATGCCATATCTCCTTTTATTGTACAAGTTACTATATATTCAATATCATAATCAGTTATTGCAATTACATTTAAATTATTTTTAATGTTAAAGGTTACTTTTTTACCATCCCATAATGTATTAACCGTTTTAACAGGTGTTACATCTAAAAAATCACTTGTAAAATAAAATTCCTTCGCCCTTAAATAATAATCCCATACGGAAGTAGAAATATACCTTGCTGAAGATATCCCATAAATAAGTAGCAATGAACTCATTATTAGTAATATTATTAAAATTAAACTCCTCTTTTTCATTTATAACACCTCTGTTATTTACTAATTTTTTGCCAGCTTCTTATTTCTAAATTAATAAAATCAACTAAACTAGCGTAAACTTCTTCATTTTTATCTTCTGGAAACTCTATTCTCAATTTATAATTATCAACCACTTCCTCTGAATGAACCATTTCTTGAAGAGGAACTTCACATACTAATTCATTTTGTGTAGAACGTTCAAAACTATCATCACATGTTAAGATTAATTCTTCTGTTTCTTCTTCAATTATCTTAAAAAGTTCAATTATTAAAGGAAGAAAATGATATGTTTTTATTGTTATTTGATACTCTAGTGTAACATCACTAATTTTTTCCTCTGAATTATTAGTAACTGAAAACAAATATTCTTGTTCCTCACCTGGTATGATATCCACTAAAGGAATTTCTAAATCATCTAAATGCTCTACATTAAATATAAATTTTGCAATTTTTTGATCATGAGATTTCATCTTTACTCGTGAATGAAAAATTGAATATGTTACGCCAGAAAAAAGTCCAAGTATAATTACTAAACCAGCAATAATTAAAACTTTTTTATTTATTTTATTTATCATTTTAACACCTACTTAACTAGAAAATATTTTTCAATTGTAGCGATTTTTTCTTCACCATCATACAACATAAATACATATTTATAACTAGTATAATTAAAGTTTGCAGGTATTAAATTAAGCTTAAATTCATTATATAAATAATCCGGACTTATATAATTAACTGCTTTTTCCACTGCATAATAAACATTTTCTTCTGCTTCTTCTAGTTCATCAGTTATAAAATTATTTAAATCAACAATTTCATAACTTGGTCCTTCTTCTTTTTCTTGCCTTTCATATAAAGCAATACGAATATTAGGGTTTTCAAAAGAACTAGTTTGTAAAATATTAAACATTATTTCTCTTTCTTCTTCGCTTTTCGCAATTACATAATCCTCATTATTAATAACAACATTAAAAGCATATGGTATTTTTGTTTTATCTTGAACAACATTAACAGGAATACTAATTTCACTACTGCTTAAACTAGAAAAATATTTTCCTTTAGATACATAAGCATTAATTTTTAAATAATAGGTTCCAGGTTCTAAATAACTTTGAGTTTTGTGTGTAATAATTGTAAGTTTTTTACTTATATCAGCAATTCCTTTTTCCAAATTAATTCTTACAATATGATCTTCTTCTGGATAATAAGCTTTGCCATCTACTAAAAACGAAATATTTTTTAAATTATTTCTATTTACAATCTTTCCACTATCATCTACCAATTTAATTGCAAAACCAATATTTTTATTTTCATATGTTGTATCAATTATTGGAATTTCACCCAAAAATTTATAATTTATTTTGCTAGTTAAAGTAATTTCAGTTGTTGAATCTGTATTATATTTAATTGGTGTACCTGAATAATCAGTAGTTAAGTCTAAATTTGCACCAGTATCTTTATCATTAACGCGCGCATATATTTGAAATTTATTAATTGTCTCATATAAAGTTGGACGAACACTATTTCCGGATAAATCTTTTAATTCTAAAAAGACCTTAACATCTAAAAAATTACTTGTTATATTTGTTTTCGCAAAATCTAAAACAATAGTAAAATTTTCATAAACTTCACCATTTTCAAAATATGAACTTTCCACAAATGACTTATCTATTGCACCCACTTCGTTAAATAATGAAAATGAATAAGTTGCAATTTTTTCGCACCCTAAATCACTCGAAGCACAACTTTCATGGTAATTGTAAACATCTTCATCAGTAGTTATTTCATATGTATAAACTTTTTGTTTAACATTATCAATTAATGTTATTTTTGTTCCTTTCGGAAATAAAATATTGCTCATAAGATTATGATTTCCGCTTATCTCAGCATTAGTACTTAAATACTTAAAGTTTAAAGTTACTGTAGACTTACCAGTAATATATGGTAAAAAACCTTCGTAATTAGAACCTCTTCCAATTTTTAAACTTTGATTTATATATCCATCATAAACAATATAATCCGTGTTATAATAACTTACCTCTTCTTCACTATTTATTGCTTTAACATAAAAAATGTAAGTTCCTATTTCATCAATTAGAAACTCAGATACATACGGCACCCACTCTTCTTCATCTAATAAATCTAACTCTTCAATTGTTAAAACTTCTTTTGATACATAATATTTAATTATAATTTCGTCACTTGTTTGAATACTAATTTCTCTTGGACGATCAATATATACATAATCCAATTCTTCTTTAAAAGTTGTATAAGTTTTATCATCAATACTAATAGTAACTATTGAATTTGTTAAATTTAATACTTTTAAAGTATCATTTTTAAATCCTGTCTCTTTTAAATTACTATATTCTTTTGAAACTAAGGGCACTACTAAAATAAAGCCTAATATTATAATTAAACTAATAATTTTTAATAGTGATAATTTATTGTTTTTTAACATAATTATCCCTCTTTGCCCTGAAATTTCATAATTTTATTATAACATAATTACTATTAAAACTACAAAAACAAAAAACTTCTCAAAAGAGAAGTTTTATTTTAAGTTTTCTAATGCTTTAATTTTTTCAGCTTGTACCATAAACCAAATTTCTTCGACTGTTCTCGGATTTTTTTCTATTTCATTAATTCTTAGCAATAGATCTATACGATCTAATAATCCTTTTAAATTTTCAGCTTCTAAATCTTCTTCTGTTAAATTGATATTATACAAGCGATACTTATTCATAATTACTCTCGCAATATTAGCCTCTTCAAAAACTAAAACATCTTTTGTAACTATATTTAAAGGATTTCTTGCAAATAGATCAAATTCATTACTATATCTTTCAATTTCTTCATTTTCTACTAAGTCAAAAGCTTTCTTTATAGCTTTCTTCTTAAAGAAATCAAAACTATAGTATAAATGCAATAATTCAGATATTGTAAGGGAAGGAACTAAAATTGAAAGTACTCTTGTATGGAAAAATTCTTCATCATGTTGTTTGTACAAATCATATAATTCTTTTGCTTGCTTTACTGATTCAATTTTTAATTTTTTAATCTTTTTTGCACTTTGTTTATCCCAAAATACATTATCACCCTTAAATATTTTCTTGTTAATCCTTTTTAATTTTGTTTCTTTTCTTATAATTTCTGCTTCTAAATCTTTTAACTTTTTATTATCTACTTTGTTATCACTTGGAATTTGCTTTTCATATTCCTTTTTAAAATCTGTAAATAGTGGTAAAAATTTTAAATAATTACTATATTCTTGAACATTATGCTTTAACTTTTTAAGATTTTCATAAAATCTTGTCATCGTTTTTGAATCACTTAAATTTAAAGAATCAATTGCTAAACTACTGTAAGTTGAATTTCGAACTTTACTATCTTTAAAATAATGATTAATATCAATAATTCCAATTTTAGCAAATTCAATTATATCAGCAATACCTTCGCGATTAACTTCATTAAATTCCTCATAAGCTTTTTTTAATTTTTCTAAACAATCCTTATAATCTTTTATATTATTTTCAAGCATAACTTCTTTTTTTACTCTTTTTATATAATTTATTAATTTCTTTTTGTTGTCCCTAATCAATTTTCGAAAATTCAATTCAATATGTTGAATAATTTCTGGATTAGTCCAATAAATATTTTCAAATACTTCAGAAAGTTTTTTTGTATCAACAAAGTTGTTTGCTCTAACCTCTAAAAATATTGTCATATATTCTTTAACATAACAAGTATAATCAAAGTCATTTGCAGTAAGTTTTATTCCTGCTAATTCAAACTTACTTAAAAATTCATCAATAACTTTATTTACTGATTTAAAATCAGCTTCATAATAATTACTCATTTCATAAATCAATTTATCAAAACCAAGTTTTTCATAATAAGTATTAAGGGGATTCAAAATAAATTTTAGGTGTTCTAAAGTGTTAATTTTATTTTGAATTTTTTCTAAATTTTTAGAAGGTGCTTTAATCTCAAAAGTTTTTGCTTTTGCAATAATATATTTAACTAGTTTACTTTTATATTCAAGGTACTTTTCTTTTGTTTCCTCATTTTTTTCATTAAAATTTTTAATATCACGCTTTGTTTTTGTTGGAAGAGTGGAAAAAAGAATTCTTTTTGCTTTTATATCTTCATTGATAAAATCAATAAACTTACTCATTTTTCTTTTCCTCCTCTTCTTTTGGAAGAATTTTTACTTCATTTAAATATTGTAAAAAACTATTAATATCTTCATAAACTTTAATAAGTTCATTAAGACTAAGTTTTGCCAAATCAAAAGTTATTTTACTTTCTTCTTTTTTCATTCTACCACCTTCTATTGTTCATAACTAGCTAAATCTTTTACAAAATTAATTACTAAATTTACAGATGCACCATCTGAATTAGTTTCCAAACTGTCAAAATCTTGTCCTTCAATCCAAACATATATTCTCATTTTTGTAATTGCATTAGGAATTTTAAAAATACTATTTTCAAAGCTTGTAATTGTTCTTTGAAGAGCAAAATACTCAGGATCATAATCAATTTTATAACCATCTTCTGTTGGAATAATCCTTGAAAATTCTAATCTCGAACCAGCTTTTATAACACCGTAAGTTGGTAAATACTCACCATCTACTAAATCATAATCATATCGCTCTTTTATCCGTTCAATTGTTTCATTTGAGTGTTTTGCACTATTTGGTTCATAAATAACAAATTCACATTGATTATTACACTTTATTCCCTGAATTGTTTTAATATCTGAATTTAAAGGAACACTACCAATTTTTAAAAAGCCAAATCTAATTGAATTTAATACATCTTCCATAGTTTCGATAATCTCAGGTTCTGTATCATCTGAAAAAGTAACGGAAGTTCCTTCATCTAAATATAAATTATCACTAAATGGTGAGCCAGTAACATTTTTTAAGAATATGTCAAATGCTATAAAAGGGCTTGCTGCACCAGATTGATTTTCACTAAGAAGTCTTGTAAACATATATCTTTCTTTTGTGTGTGCTGATTTACGAGCGAAGGATGCAGCAAAAACTTGAAATTTATCTTGGTTACTATGGTTTATTCCATTAGAAGATACAGGCCAAAGCCCTGCTAAAGCCCACTGATTTGTATGAGTTGGGTATCTATTTTTTAAATTTGTTATAACACTATTTACTGATAATTCTATTGAATCAGAAAAATTAATACCATCTAATGAAATAAACAAACCACTATCACTAGATACAACAACATCAAACCTCTTAACTTTAACATTTAGCGATACCGAAAACCATGCATATGTAGAAATTATTAATAATATTCCGACAAAAAAGGTAACTATTAACATTAAAGCAAGTCTCTTTCCTTTTTTATTTTTTTTCTTTATTGCTTTTTTATCTTTAATAGTTTTATTTATTTTTATTTTATTTTTTTTAGGCATCAAGTCACCTCTTTTAAAAATAAAGAGTAACCAACTGTTGATTACTCTTTATATTAAACTTAAATAATAACTAACATAACCTCTAGTCAGTATTATTTAAACTTCTTATTTTATTCTTATTCCTCTGGGTCATATACCCTAACAATTCTTGTTGCTTCGCCTACATTTCCTTTTCTATCTCTAGCTTTATAAGTTATTTCATATTCACCAACAGATAGATTTTCTGGATCAAAACCGTCTGGGTATTCTATTTCAATATCATTTGGATCTATATATTGAGTATAATCATCTTGTGCAGTTGCTCCGTATTCAACATATGGCGTTCCTAATGGAAGCTCAATTAGGTTAGAACCATTTAAAGTAATAACTGGTGGTGTATTATCATGTTCATCTGTATTTGGTCCTTCATATTCAATATCTTCTTCAGTAAGTCTTTCTTTTGTGAACCCAAAGCGAACAGAAATTCTCTTTCCAATTTGTGACCAACTATAGCAATCAATATCTTGGCCTTCTATATAAACATAAATTCTAACTTTAGTAATACTATTTGGTGCTAGTCTCATAAATGATGGGCGATCAGTTCCTGTATAATTTTTTTCTGTGTCAGTAAAGTAATCAAATTTCATCAATTTTCCATTTGGATTACTTTCACTAATAACAGATTTTGTATATCCATTATACTCTTCCCCATCATAAGCATTAACATTATCTTCTGCACCAATTACATCAGCAATTGAATATGTTGGGTAATAAGGTATATTATCTGGATCTTCTGCTTCGTATACTAATTCTGGGCAAGATGTAGTATAAGAATCTGGTGAAGAAACATCATTTGGTTCTGTACCTTGATTATCTCTTAACAAACAAGTCGTTTCATAAAAATTAACTGCGTTTCTATTATGTGCCTTATCATTTGGTTCCCAAATTACAGCATCACGAGTATGGCAAATTCCTGAAACTTCATTAGTATTTGCGCAAGTAATTCCTTGAATTATGTCAGCAGCATCCTCTGCTTTTGTTGTCCCAATAACACGTCCAATTTGCGCAAACGCTACTCTTATTGAGTTTTCAATACCTGTATCAGCAATTCCTCCTGCAGTTGCTACTTCTACAGTTGAATCAATTGTTAAATAAATATCTTCTTCATTTCTATAATCTACTTCTTTGTAATATTCATTTCCTGAATGATTCTTAATAAATAAATCAAACACTACATAACCATTTTGTTCTGGAGATAAAGTTGTTTCTTCTTCATTATAATGATTATTAACTCGACTCGCTAGAATTTTAAATCCACCAGGTACTGGTGAAAAACTTGCTTTTTCATATAATATTAGACGAGAAGCATCCAAATCTATCTTTCCAACTGTTGAGATTGGTTTTAATCCAGATCCACCCCAACTATTGGTATTATCTGGATACTGAGCATCAATCTCTGGTAATTTTGCTTCATTAATCGTTACAGTATTTGACCATGTTTTCCCATCTAAGGACAATTCTAGTGCTTTTGTGGCAGCAATTTCAATTTCAAAACTTGATACATGAACAGATTGCATACCAATAAACCACGCATAAGATGAAACAATTAAAACAATAACACTTAAAGCACAAATCCCAATTAAATTTCTAACTCGACTATCTAGTCTTTTTTTTCTACCTTGCATATGCACTCTCCTTTATTACCCTTCTTACAATTTTAACTAATTTTAAATGTATAAATAGCATAACAATTATACACCTATATATTAGCACGAATCGACAAAATGGTCAATAAAATTTTATTGTTTAATCTAATATTGTTGATTTTTATAAAATAAAAAAGGAGCAATCAACTAATTGCTCCTTTTAAAATTTATTACTCTTGATTTGGGTCATATACTGTTACTCTTCTCATGATTCTAGCTAAGTTTCCTTTTGCATCCCTTACTTCATAAGTAATTCGGTATGTTCCTGGATAGTTAGTATTTACAACTCCTGATATTTTAACGTCGCTGTCATCGCCTTCTACATTATAGTTTAGTTTAATAGGATTTCCTTCCGCATCATGACCTGTAACATCATATGCTTCTTTTACACCAGGATCATTAAATTCACTACCAAGTGGAATCATCATATCATCATTACCTTCTGAGCCAGGATTTAAAACAATAATTGGTGGAGTCTTATCTTCTGCACCTGGTCCATATCCTTCATTTGGATTTGGTCCTTCATAACCAATGTCTCCTTCAGTAAGTTGTTGTTTTGTAAATCCAAATTTAACAGAAATTCTTTTTCCAATTGATGCAAAGTCATAGTTATCAATATCTTGACCTTCAATCCAAATATATACTCTCACCTTTGTAATACTATTTGGTGCAAGCGTCATAAATGCTGGACGCTCAGTTCCGCGTTTTAACTTATCTGTATCCGTGAAATATTTAGTCTCTTCTAATTTTGGTGTTATATTTTTAGTTATAGTCTCTCCAGGGTTTTCTGGATCTGGTACTTGTACAGTTGTTTTAGCAACATCCCAAGTATTATAAGCTTCCCCATCATAAGCATCAGCATTATCTTCTACATTAATTACATCTCTTACAACATATGTTGGATACGCTAAGCCATCAACTACTGGATTACATTTTCCTTCTTTATTAAAAGAGGTATCAAGAGTTACATCAAAGCCTATTCTTGGGCGACATGTTAAATTATACCAACTTATCGCTTCCGCTGTATGACTAGTATCGTTTGGTTCCCAAATTACAGCCTTACGGCAAATTCCTGTTACTTTATTACTTTCTGAATAAGAAGGGTTTCCTTCTTCATCAAGATTGCAAGTTATACCTTGAATTGTTGCATAATCAGTTGAATCAGCTTTAACACGTCCAATTTGCGCAAATGCTACTCTCACTGAATTTTCAATACCTGCTCCAGCAACTCCAGCTGAAGCAACTGTTACTTCTGAATCAATTGTTAAATAAATTGCCTCTTCATTTCTTACATCGCTTTCTGTATAGTATTCACTACCTGACATGTTTTTAATAAATAGATCAAATGCAACATATCCATCTTGTTCTGAGGCTAAAACTTCTTCTTCATCATAATAATTTTGAACACGACTTGTTAGTATTCTCCAACCACCTGGACTTGCTGTAAAACTTGCCTTTTCATACAACTTTAATCGCGATGCTTGTAAATCTATTTCCCCAACTGATGACATTGGGATAAGACCAGCACCTCCCCAACTATTTGTATGATTTGGGTAAGGTTTCCCTTGTTCTGTTCCTTCAACATCTTCTCTACTAATACTTAAATTCGTTGTCCAATTTTCACCATCTAATGAAAGAAATAATTCTTCTGCAACTGCAATTTCAATTTCAAAGTTTGTTACATGAACAGATTGCATACCAATAAACCATGCATAAGCTGAAACAATTAAAACTAAAGCACTTAAAGCACTCATTGCAATTAAATTTCTAATTTGACTTAGTCGCCTGTTTTTCAATTTTGACATAACCATATCTCTCCTTTAATTTTCATCTAATATTTCTGCATTAAAACTCATTGACAGTTTTATTTCTCCACCCAAAATGTTATCTGTACATTCTGGGTCAGTTCCCTCTAACCATATAACTATAGTGTATTTATTTGTTTCCTCCGGTTGAAACCTTTCAACAAACTCTGTTGTAATTATTCTATCTGATACAAAAGGAACAGTTTCTGGTTCAGGTCTTCCGTTTTTTCCAATTTTCGCATAAGTTTTATATTCTCCATTCTTATAGACCCTTACCCTTACTGCCTCATCAACTTCTTTCATCACATAATCAATAGTAATTTCTGACCAATAATTTGCTGGATATTCTCCCGTATTGGTTAAATAAAAAGTATATGCTATATAATTATCCCCATTATGTGAACCACCTTCATGTTCATGAAGATCGGTTGGTAACCATTTATAAGAAATATTATCTAAAAAATCAACTGGTTCTGCATGTAATTCGGATCTAAAAACCATATAGTTTGGATCATCGTAAATTATAAGACCTCTATCATAATATAACTTTCGATCCAACCGAATCGTAAAAGTTCCACTTCCATAAATAATACGAATAACTATGTAAGAGATAAGCAAGAGCAAAGCAAGAATAAGCGCTATTAACCTGGCAATTTTCATTATTTTTTTTCGTTGTTTTACTCTGCTAGCTTTTAAAAAAATTTTGTCACTCATTTCTTATCTCTACCTCTTTAATTATACACTTATATATTAGCACGAATCGACAAAATGGTCAATATAATTTAATTTTTAAACAATAAAATGCGAAAAATAAAAAAAGAGTAATCTATTGATTACTCTTAATTAGAAACTACATATATTTGTCTTGTTACCAAAGTTACATTTTCGGATTTATCCTGAACAGTATATGTTATTGTGTAATTACCTAAGCTTGGTGATTCTGGATTAAACTCACCATAATCTATTTCAACCAAATGTGTTATATCCCCATCAAAATCATCAAGTGCTCTATAACCTGGCTCCTCATATTTTTCTCCTGCTATAACTGTTAAAGGATTGTCGCCGAGTAAGTTAATAACCGGGGCTAAATCAGGACCTTCATACTCAATATCATCTTGAGTAAGTCTTTCTTTCGTGAATCCAAAATTAACAGCAATTCTTTTTCCGATTTGAGCAAAGTTATAATTATCAATATCTTGACCTTCAATATAAATATAAACTCTTACTTTAGTAATACTATTAGGTGCAAGCGTCATAAATGCTGGACGCTCAACTCCTTTTAATATTTTTTCTGAATCAGTAAAGTAATCAAATGGTTCTAAAACCCCATTGCTAAAACCATTATATATAAAGTTATCTGAATCTTCTGGATCAGTATATCCATCATAAAGATCTACTTCATCAGTAAATGAAAGTTCTCTGTGAATTGCAAATGTAGGAACGGTTCCAACAATATCTGAACACTCAGCACTTGAATACGACGAAGCACCAAATCCACCAGCAATTCTTCTTCGACAAGAAGTTTTATAATAACTAATTGCATTTGCGTTATGCTCTGTATCATTTGGTTCCCAAATTTGAGCTTTTCGACAAATTCCTGTTACAGCACCTACAACAGTTGGTTCACCTGTAGCAGGATCAGGATTACAAGTAATACCTGCGACTATTGAAGGGACCGTGTCAGCTTTAACACGTCCAATTTGTGCAAATGCTATTCTCACTGAGTTTTCAATACCAGTATCAGGAATACCACCAGATGTTTCAACAACCACTTTTGAATCAGTTGTTAAATAAATTGCTTCTTCATTTCTTGGATCATTATTTACATAGTACTCAGTACCTGATAAGTTTCTAATAAACAAATCAAAAACTACATAACCATCTTGTTCTGGGGCTAAAATTTCTTCTTCATCATAATAATTTTTAACCCGGCTGGCCATTATTCGATAACCACCAGGTGTTGGAGCAAAACTTGATTTTTCAAACAATATCATTCTTGAAGCACGAGTATCCATTGCACCTACCGTTGATACTGGAATTAAACCAGCACCACCTTTGCTATTAGTACTTCCAGCATAACCTAATCTTTCTATATCATCCACTGAAAAAGTCAACCTTGAATCCCAATTTTCCCCATCCAATGAAAGTGAAAGTCCTTCTGCCACTTGTACATCAATTTCAAAATTGGAAACATAAACTGATTGCATACCAACAAACCACGCATAAGTTGAAATAATCAAAATTATTGCTGTTATAGCACTCATAGCAATTAAACTTCTAATTCGTGCTATTCGTCCTTTTTCTATGTATTCCACACTTCTACCCCTTCCTATAATCATTACCTTATAATATCGTAGCACAAAACGACAATTTGTCAATTTTCGCCAAATCAAAAGACTGCTTAAGAAGCAGTCTCATCTTTTTCATGCTCACTTATTGCAGCACCTGCCTGTAAGTAAAATCAAGTTAGCTATTGATACTGCGTTTTCTAGTGCAATACGAACATTTTTTAGTGGGTCAATAATTCCTGCTTTAAACATATCCTTGTATTCACCATCTAATGCATCAAAACCTATTTCAAAATTATGCTTTCTTACATAATCTAATACAACCTCAGCACTTTCACCACTATTTATTGCTATTTGCTTTAATGGTTCTTCTATTGCTTTTTTAACAATGTTATAACCATTCTTTTCATCTTCATTTTGAAAATCCACTTTAACATTACTCATTAAGAACAATCAAGAATCACATATCTTCCTTTTGGACCAAGAGTTTGTTTTACAGTATTAGCTAACTTATTAATTCCTTCTTGCAACTTTTCTCTTGATTCATAATCACGAATAATATCAGTAAACATATTATCACCCTTTCTAGTATTTATTCAATAATTCCTAAAATATCCTTTTCAGAAATCATTAAATATTCCTTACCATCATGTTTTACTTTTTTAGTGTGATAACTTTCAAAGATAACCTTATCATTAACCTTGATATTTTTTACGCTGTCGCTAACTGCTACTACAAGACCAATATTATCTTCTGGTTCTTCTTCAGTATTTACAATAATACCAGACTTAGTAGTAGTCTCCTGCATTACCTCTTCCAGTAAAACATAATCATTAATCGGTTTAATCATAAGTTATCTCTCCCTCCCTTTAGCACTCTTATTATATGACTGCTAAAAATATTTTATTATATTTTTTGTTTTGTCAATATTTTTTAGCAGTTAAAGGGGGGGAAGTGCTAGAAAAAGACAAAAATAAAGACCTTCTTATTGTTTTAAATTTAAAAATACTTATTACAACTTTCGAAAGTCTTTTTTATAATAATTTTAAAATTACTAATTATTTTTCCATTCCTAAAGAGTTTTCTTCTTTTGAAATATCAAAAGCAGTGTAATTGCAATGTGGGCATACTTGTTTACGAGATAAAAGGTTTCTATTTTCTTCTTCTGTTCCAACTAAAAAATTTACACTATAAACGACCATTTGTTGGCTTTCTTTTCCACATTTTATACACTTTTTCATTTCTTGACCAATAAGAGTCATTATATCACCTCTAATATTATTATAACAAATTTATAAGTTTAACAACAGAAAAAGTTCCAAAAGGAACTTTTTTATTTTTATTTATGGCAGGGGCAGTAGGAATCGAACCCACAACGGCGGTTTTGGAGACCGCTGTTATACCATTTAACTATGCCCCTATAAGCATGTGATATTATAGCATAATTTATTTTTTTTGACAATAACATATATTAGAGCATTAAAACTAAAATGGTGGTGATTTAATGGCAGTTATCGCATACACAACAAAAGATATTGATCTCCTTGGACGATTAATGAGAGCAGAAGCAGTTGGAGAAGGAGATTTAGGAATGCTTATGGTAGGAAATGTTGTTGTAAATAGAGTTTTAGTAAGTTGTTACACTTTTCATCCAATAACTAATATTTACCAAGCGGTTTTTCAAACCCCAGGAGGTTTTTCGGGAAGTAAAAGCAGTTTATTTTTTGGTTCAGCAACAACAAAAGAAAGAGAACTAGCTGAACGAGTATTAAAAGGAGAATATTATTATCCTGCAACTCATGCCCTATGGTTTCGTGCACCCGGAATAAATGTACCATGTGATCCAACTTGGTTTGGGCAAAGTCTTGCAGGACGATATAAATCGCATTGTTTTTATCGACCCGCACCAGGAGTTTGTCCTGAATTATACTAAAAAATCTTCAAATGAGGATTTTTTTACATTAATATGTTCGACAAAATTCCACAAACTTTTACACAAGTTATAATATAATAGCGGTAGTTAATAAATTACCAAGGAGGGTAGTCAGGGTAGTTTATTAATCAGCGCCTGGATCGGAAACGATTGACGAGGATAGCAGTGATCGAGTTATCGGCGGATGCTGCTACGGCTGAAATGTCGTTAGATATACAACAAACTGCAAAATATTTTCTTGCAGCAAAAAGTATATCAAATAAAAAAATATTTCGCTGCGTTTAATAAGACGAATTTTCCGTTTTGTTTTAAACGCGCTAAAAATATAAAGGAGAAGAAAAATGAATATCAAAAAAACCATTGAAAGAAATGATAATATTAGTGGCGACTTTAAACCACTAATAACAAACATTTCAAAAATGATTTTAAAGTTGCAACCAGACCAAAACTTTAAGTTTTTAAAAGATAACCTTTCTAATTTAAAAATTAAAGAAGCAACAAAGGAAGAAATACTTCTAGAAAGGAAACAAAAAAGAATTTTAATAGTAAAATACCTACATTATGATAATACAATTATTTATAATAAAAATATAAAAGAAAATAACAAAAAATTATTTGAACAAAAATTAACTCAAGAAATGATTCGCGTGGCAAGCACTGTCTATAATAAAGAAAAAGATATTTTGTTTTCTGGATTTTATTGTGAATCAAAAAATAAAGAAAGTATTATTAAAGACATTGGAATAGCACTTAATGAGGGAATGATTAAGTTTTTAACAAAAAAATTGAAAGGGAAAAATCTTAATGATAGCAACTCTTTTGAAACATTTACAATAGAAGCCTTAAGTCAAATTATTGAACCCAAAAAACTAATATCATACTATTTTGACGCAAATTTAGATGGTGTTCGTGCCGAGCTTTCAGCACTAATAAATTCTGACTTTTTTTTCTTTAAGCTTGTTGGTAATGCAGATAAGTATAAAAAATATAAAAACGAAAATGCTAAAAGTACTGTTAAAAATGAATTAATTAATTACTTTTTTGCAAAACAAAAAAATATTATTCAAACTAAACGTAACACAGTAAGTTATAACTCTCTAAAAAAACAATTAGATAAAAATATCAATAAGTTTGCAATTTTATTAAAAAATAATAACCATTTTAATGTTGATCCTCTATCTTTAGAAATCTTAATTCAAAAAAATTCTTACAATGTAAAGAAAGCTTATTTTGAGCCCAAATATGATCCGTATGCATATGAAAATAAGCCATAATTTACATTAAAAAACCCAGTTTAAAACTGGGTTTTTTTGTTATCTTGGTATTAATAAAGTTTGACCAATTTGCAAAGCATTACTTTTTAAATTATTTATTCTTTTTATTTCTTCAACAGTTGTATTATAAGCCCTTGCAATATCCCAAAGATTATCGCCTGATTCAACAATGTAAGTAATCATTTCCCCGCTTATTGGAATTTCTAATATTTGACCAATTGACAACAAATTTGTTATTAAGTTGTTTTTTCTTTTTATTGCATCCACTGTAGTATTAAATCTATTAGCAATCGAATATAAATTATCACCACTTTTTACAACATATTGAATAAAACTTTCAGTCGGCGGAGGAGGTTCTGTAGTAAAATCGCTTGGGCGAGGAACAATTAAAATTGTGCCGATACTTAAAAGATCGCTTGTAAGATTATTAAGCATCATAATTGTTTGAACATCAGTATTATATCTTCTTGCAATTGAATATAAGGTATCCCCTGCTCGAACTACATATTGATCATATTCACCTATTGGCGGTATGGTTGGTATTTCCGGAGGAATAGGTTCCTCTGGAATGACTGGTTCTTCCGGAACTGTTGTTATAACTGGAATTTTTAATTCTTGACCAATTTGTAAAATGTTACTCGTTAAATTATTAATTGCTTTAATTTCCTCTACTGTAGTACTATAAATTCTTGCCAAACTATATAAAGTATCCCCTTTTGTAACAGTATGAATAATAAAACCTTCTTCCGGCTCTAAAGTTGGTGGTGGTAATACTTCAGTTTCTTTAAGAGCTAAAATCTGACCAATTTGTAATGTATCAGAAACTAAATTATTAATTCTTTTTAAATCTGCAACTGTTAAGCCAAATCTTCTTGCAATTGAATATAAGGTATCTCCTGGTTGCACAATATATACTTCTTCTGCTATTGGTGGACTATATGGATAATTTAGGTACCGTGCAACTGCTCTTACTGCTGCTTCTGCTAAATCCGCCCACCTACTTTTAATTAAAACTAGATCATCATAAGGACTATCAACAAAACCATACTCAATAAGTACTGTTTGCATTGGTGCGGTATCACGGATAATAAAATAATAATCAAGTTCTGTATTTTCAGGAAGTCTTCTTTGATATGCTTTTCTTATATTTTGACCCGCAGCTCTTAATTCTTCTAAAATCACATTAGCAAACTCACTACTATTTCTTAGTGCATAAATCACCTCTGCTCCATCTCCGCCACCTGCATTTAAATGATTCGATATAACTATATCACTAGGACTGTTGGCATATGTTCTAATTATATTTACACGTTCAGTAGGAGTTAAAGTAATATCCGAATCCCTTGTTCTTGCCACTGGAATACCAAGTTCAGAAAGTCTTTCATATATATAATTACTAATTAATAAATTATAATTTTTTTCAATAATGTTATTTGCAACAGCACCCGGATCACTCCCACCATGACCTGCATCTATGACTACCATCATATCACTCCCATCTCTATACTATATATATTCATCAAAGTTTTGGGAGTGAAAAAAACATCTCTTTTTAAGAGATGTTAATCTAAGGCCATATCTAGTTTTACTTGTTTTTGTATTTCTTTTCCATCACGAATAATTGTTAAAGTGATTGTATCACCAATATTATATTGATAAAGCGTATACCGAAGATATGCAATATTTGGAACTTCTATTTCATTTACTTTAATAATAATATCGTTTGTTTTAAGTCCTGCACGACTTGCTGGTGTATTATCATATACTTCATTTATAACAGCACCACTTTTAATGTTTTTATCAATTTTAAGTTGTGGGAAATAAAATAAATTTTCAATATTTACTAATGTTACCCCAAGAAGAGGACGAACAATTTTTTCTCCCTTTTCAAGTTTTTCAGCATACTTCATTGCATCGTCTATAGGAATTGCAAACCCCATTCCCTCTACTTCTGCCTTAACAAATTTCAACGTATTTACACCAATAACTTCTCCCATTATATTTACAAGTGGTCCGCCACTGTTTCCAGGATTGATCGCAGCATCTGTTTGGATAACTCGCATCGTAATTTCATCTGTATCAACAAAACGTTCCTTTCCTGAAATTACACCTTTGGTAATTGTTCCAAAAAATTCAATTCCCATTGGGGATCCAACAGTAAATACAGTATCACCAATATTGTTATTTTCTAAATTTCCAAGCTTAGCAACTTTTTTTACAGCATTTTTAGAAACTCTTAAAACTGCAATATCTGCATATTTATCTGATCCTAAAAGATAGGCATCTGCTTTTTCACGATCAGAGTTAATTATTTCGATTCTTGTACTATTTTCAACAACGTGATGATTAGTTAGTAAATATGCATATTTATTATCAGCTTTATAAACAAAACCTGTTCCTGTTGAAACAATTGAATTTCCTGAATAATTATTAATAAATACAACCGCATCATAAATTTCTTCAATTGCTTCCGAAATACTATTTTCAACAATTGTCACATTTTTATGAATTAAATTATTATTACTAGGAGCAGGCGCGGTTGGATTTATTCTTACATAAATATCCATTGTTAAAAACGCAATGCTTATTCCTATAACAATTCCCAATAATAATTGCTTAAAATTATTATTTTTCATTAGCCACCACCACTTTCATATCTTTTAATTTTTCCCAATTTTCGGGAAGCCCCATCCTATCAATAATTTTCTGAAAAGAAATTATTTTAATTTTTGATTTTAAGTCATTAATTATTTTACTCAAATTATCCATCATTTCAAGAAAATCTTCTTCTACTAGTATTTGTTTTAAAACAATTAAAACTGCTAATATATCATTTTTCCCCTTAACATAACCATCTTTATCTTTTTTAATTTTTAATAAGTCATGATAAATAGTATCATTAATACATCTTTGTGTTTTATAGTCAAATACAATATCCTCATGAGCGCAAAGATTACGATATATTGATAAAACTACAAAATAGTTATCCAAGTTATTTGGGGAAACTCTGTAATAAGTGCTTATTTCTTTCCTATCTTCTTCTTTTAAAACACTAAACATATCTGCTGTAAGACCAAATGATAAAACTTTTACTAAAACCCAAAGTGGAATATAACCATAATTTTTAATATAGTGCTCTGTAGCAGTATGTTTTTTTCCGTTAAAAATAATTTGTCTTTTCATTTTTCTTATTACATCTGCAACATGTCCTTTTTCTTCAGGATTACTTGTAAAATTAGACGGTTTTAAATACTCATTTTGATCATATCCATATTTTCTCGAGAATAAATAACTAAGAACTGATTTAAAATTATTTTCAGCCACCAATAAATAACGAAACAAAATATTTCTAAGTTTTCTATCAAATAAAAATAAAGAATATAACTCTTCAAATGTGGTTCCCTTTATATAACGTCTTTCCTTATCTGAAACATAAAAAACATGTCGATATCCATTTAAAAAGAAATAATTTTCCCTTAAAAGTACATCCTTAGTATATTCTTCATCAGTAATTATCATTCCTTTACTTTTTAAAATCCTAATCTGTTCATCTAAATTTTTGAAACTTTTTTTCCTCATTGTACCACCGTCACTATTATAACATGTTTTATTTTTTCCCTTCAAGCATAGCAAAAAATAATAAAAACTCGTATTTAACGAGTTTTTTATTTTTATATTATATTTGTGGTATATTTATTACCATTCCTGGTCTTATTAAATTAGGATTCGCCATTATTAAATCTTCAAGATTAATATTAAATTTTTCAGAAATTGAAAATAAATTATCGCCTTCAACTACTGTATACATTATACCTTCTGTCGTCATTAAAACATCTTCTGGAATTAGCAAAAGCTGATCAGGGAAAATGGTTGTCTCTTTTAGTCTATTAATCCGCATTAATTCCTCTGCTGAAAGATCATATTTTTGACCAATTGTATATAAATTATCGCCCCGTTTTACAGTATAAAACAAATACCCTCTTGGTGCTTGAACAGGAATTTTTATTTCCATATTAGGAAATATAAACCCTGCTTGTAAATTATTATATCTTATTATCTCTTCTGGTGTTATATTAAATCTTCTTGCAATTTCATAAATTGTATCAAACGTTGTAACACGATACTTAATTTCTGCCGTCTTTTTTAACTCATCAATTCCATCTAGCACATCAACTACACCAATTTCTGGTACTGGTATCATTGGTGGTCTTCTTAGTTCACCATGATAATACATAAAAATACCTCCCTTTATGTTTTCACCCTATTTTATGACAAATATATATTTTTGTGAAAACCAGAGAGGATTATCGCCAAATTCTTCGTTCTTGCTCTTTAGCAATTCTTTCAGCTTCAAGTAAATAATTTATATATTTTAAATTCGGGGGCGTTGCTGAAACCTTAGCAAGTCCTTCCTTAATAATCATATAATTAAAAAGTTTCCGAGAAACAAATTCATTACTTATATTACTAGGCTTTTTAAACCAAACATATACTAAAAAATAACCATAATTGTCTTTTTCTAATATGTCTTTTTCTATATAAACTGTTTTTCCTTTTAAATTATCAACTAAAAATTCATGGGCAACTGCATAATAAAGTTCACCTTTTTTAACATTATCAACACCTATTAATTTAGCCTTATAAACCTCTTCTCCTTCAACCTCCAAAATACTATTTTCGCTTATATCTATTACTTGTACTTCTTCATATGGGGAAAGTTCTTCATTTATAATGTTTTTATATAAAAAGGGTAAAAAACTAATTCCCAATAAAATTATTATTGCAATTATTATTTTTTTATTCATCCAAAACACCTCAATTTTATTATAACAAAAAAATAAAAATGTTCATTATGTAGATATATTAAGTTAGTCTTTTTTTAAGTCTTTCTTATAATAATAATGAAGGGGGGATAATAATGATCGAAGAAAAAAGACGTAAAAACATTTTCCTAATTTGGATTTCAATTTTACTTTTCTATCTAGCATTCTTCATTATTGCATTAGGAGTTGGTTTAATTATTCCAGAAATACTTATTCAAATTTTAATTATTGGGCTTGGTTTAGGGATTCTTGCAAATGCGATTATTGTTGCAATTTTTGCCTTTAATACTTAGAAAAAATAAGACACAAATTTAAACTTTGTGTCTTATTTTTTTTAGGTCCAAACATTTTTTAACTTGTTTACTATATTTATAATTTTTGTGCATAGCTTCTAAAGCTTGCACACAATAACCACGATAGTATAACTCTTTTCCCATTCTATAATCATCTGTTTCATAATAAGCATTTGCTTTATGAAACTCGTAAGGAATATTTAACTTTCTTTTTTCTTCTTCAAAAATTTTATCTACTTCTTCTGTAATAGTTCCTTTTATTACCGTAAAACCTATTGCATCTCCAGAAATTAAGAAAGGTTCATACCAAATCGTGCCATAAGGAATATCACTTAATTTATCGGGTTTTGCTAACATATAGTAATATACTTCATCATTGTATTTTTGCATATATAATTTGGGGTATTTTAAATACTTACTTTTGTATAAAATTTTTGTTTTATGTTCTTTTTCCAAAGCCTTCAAACGTTGATAAGTATTATAAATTAAAAGCATTAAATTAGATTGTCTTTTAGGTCCTTCTTTTTTCCATCTTTATAAACCGTTTTTTAAATCACAAACAAACATATGAGCTTGTCCATATTTTTGTATCTTAAGAAGAAGGTCATAATATTCATCATAATTTATAAAATTGCCTTCTAACACATTATATAATACTAGAATTTTGTAATTTTTGAAATATTTAAGTAATGATTATTATATGGTATAATATTTTTGGGAGGGAAATATGGAAAAAATCACCAGCATTAAACACGAGATTTTGCAAAATCAAAAAGAACTTGAAGAAATTTCTAGAAAACTTAAAAAACTTAATGAAAATGAATTAATCAAGTTATATAATGAATTGACTGAAAAAAAGGATTATCTTACAGCTAAAATAAAACAGGAAAAAGAAGAATTAGATTTACTTATTATGGAACATTGTGATCACATAATGATAGTTTCTCATGTAGAAAATGATTATTATGAGGGAAGAAATCATGAAGTATATGAATGCGTAAAATGCAACTTAACAAACAGACATGCATTTGGTAATAATAAAGTATTAAAATTATTTAATAAAACATTTTCATCTGAAACATTAGGAAAAAAATTATTAACTAAAAGAGTTATTCCTTCATATTTAGGAGAAATAATGTATAAGAATGCTATTTCCATATTAGGTAAAGATGCAACAAATGAACAAATTAAAGAAGCAATGTTAAAAGATTTGAAAGAAAATAATTATGATACAACAAAAAATATATTTGAATTTTTAAATGAAAATGCAAAGGTAACCGAAAAAACATTAACTTTAACAAAAGATAAATAAAAACTTGTGATTTTTCACAAGTTTTTTTATTATTTGGAGGGACCGAACGGATTCGAACCGATGATCAGGGAGTTGCAGTCCCTTGCCTTACCACTTGGCTACGGTCCCATTGCATAAGTATTATATCAAAAATATTAATGAAGAGCAATAAATAAATAAAATGTAGATTTCTATCTACATTTTATTAATTATTTTTTTGTTTTATACTTTCCGCATGCTAAATAAACATCATATTCATAATCATCAACTGTCATTGTATCAGTATCTGTTACTCTTCTTATTTTAATATATGATTGGTCATGATCGCATAGTTTTGTTTCATCAAGAGGATCTTTGATTTCTTCCATATAACTAAGATTAACCAATTGATTTAGAGAAACTTGAATTGCAGCATCTTTTTCAGTTGGAAGGCTATCTTCTGTGTATAAATTACTTTTAATAACTTGAACTGCTATTTCTTTTAATTGTTCTTCAATTTCTTTATATTTTGCATTACTTCCAAAGCATCCTGTAAGAGCCACAACAAAAAGCATTAATACCAATAACCTTTTCATAATAACCTCCTTTATTTTTATACTATTTCATTATTAATTATATCCTTTTTATTTTTTTTTTCAATAATAAAAAAAGGTAATTAAAAATTACCTTTTTTTATTTATTTTATAATTTCAACTACTGATCCAGCCCCAACTGTGCGACCACCTTCGCGAATTGATAATTTTGTTCCTTTTTCAATCGCGATTGGAGCAATTAGTTCAACTGTCATTTCTACATTATCACCTGGCATAACCATTTCTACACCTTCTGGTAATTTAACAATACCTGTTACGTCAGTTGTTCTAAAGTAGAATTGTGGACGATAATTTGAGAAAAATGGTGTATGACGTCCTCCTTCTTCTTTAGATAAGATATATACTTGTGCTTTAAATGTAGTATGTGGAGTAACTGTACCAGGTTTTGCAAGTACTTGACCACGTTCAATGTCTTCACGGTCAATTCCACGTAATAATACTCCCACGTTGTCCCCTGCTTGAGCAAAATCTAACATTTTACGGAACATTTCAATTCCAGTAACAACAGCTTTTTGTGTTTCTCTTAAACCTACAATTTCAACTTCTTCATTAAGTTTTAATTGTCCGCGTTCAACACGTCCTGTTGCAACTGTTCCACGGCCTGTAATTGTAAATACGTCTTCAACTGGCATTAAGAATGGTTTATCAACTTCACGAACTGGTTCTGGAATGTATTCATCAACTGCTTTCATTAGTTCTAAAATCTTTTCTTCCCAAGTTGAATCTCCTTCAAGAGCTTTTAAAGCAGATCCACGAATAATTGGAACTTCATCTCCTGGGAATCCATATTCATTTAAAATTTCGCGAACTTCCATTTCAACTAAATCAATTAGTTCTTCGTCATCAACCATATCACATTTATTTAAAAATACTACTAGATATGGCACACCAACTTGACGTGCAAGTAGAATATGTTCGCGTGTTTGTGGCATTGGCCCATCAGCTGCTGATACTACCAAAATTGCTCCGTCCATTTGTGCTGCCCCTGTAATCATATTTTTTACATAGTCTGCGTGTCCTGGGCAGTCTACGTGAGCATAATGGCGATTTTCTGTTTCGTATTCTACGTGAGAAGTACTAATTGTAATTCCACGTTCTTTTTCTTCAGGGGCACTATCAATTTGCTCATATTCTTTAACTTCTGCAAATCCTTGTTTTGCTAAAACTTTAGTAATTGCAGCAGTTAAAGTTGTTTTTCCATGGTCAACGTGTCCAATTGTCCCAATATTAACATGGGGTTTTGTACGTTCGAATTTTGCTTTTGCCATTTTTATTCCTCCTTTATAATTTAATTCATATATTTATTTTATCTTACCCTTGAAATTAATTCAAGTAGATAACAGTTTTTTATTCATTAGTATTAGCGTTCTTTTTAATTATCTCATCACTAATATTTTTTGGAACTTCTGCATAGTGATCAAATTGCATTATAAATGTCCCACGACCTTGTGTATTTGAACGAAGACTAGTTGCATAACCAAACATTTCTGCAAGTGGAACCATTGCTTTTACTGCAATTGCATTTCCTCTTGCTTCTTGACCTTCTGGTCTACCTCTTCGTGATGTAATATCCCCCATTACATTACCAAGATATTCTTCAGGAACCACAATTTCAACTTTCATTATTGGTTCTAGAAGAACTGGATTACATTTATTTCTTGCTTCTTTTAATGCAAGTGAAGCAGCTATCTTAAATGCCATTTCACTTGAGTCAACTTCGTGATAACTTCCATCATATAAAGTTGCTTTAACATCAATCATTGGGTAACCTGCTAAAATTCCTGTTTGCATTGCTTCTTGTAATCCTTTATCAACAACTGGTATATATTCGCGAGGAACTACACCACCTACAATAGCATCTACAAATTCATATCCTTTATCTGGGTTTGGTTCTAAGCGAATCCATACGTGTCCGTATTGTCCACGACCACCAGATTGACGAATAAACTTCCCTTCGCATTCTGCTGTTGCTTTAATTGTTTCGCGGTATGCTACTTGTGGACGTCCTACTGTTGCCTCAACATTAAATTCGCGCTTCATTCGATCAACAATAATTTCTAAGTGTAATTCACCCATTCCTTCAATTATTGTTTGCCCAGATTCAGGATCAGTATGAGCCATAAATGTTGGGTCTTCTTCTACTAACTTTTGTAGTGCTATAGCCATGCGATCTTGATCTGCTTTTGTTTTTGGTTCAACTGCTACCGAAATAACTGGTTTTGGAATAATCATTGATTCTAATATTACTGGATTTTTTTCATCACAAAGTGTGTCTCCAGTAGTAGTATTTTTAAGTCCAATTACGGCTGCAATATCACCAGCATGAACTGAATCTATTTCTTCTCTATGATTAGCATGCATTAAAAGAATTCTTCCAATTCTTTCTTTTTCCTTTTTAGTCGCATTTAAAATATATGATCCAGATTTTAATGTCCCTGAATATACACGAATAAATGTTAATTTTCCAACAAATGGGTCAGTCATAATTTTAAATGCTAAAGCACTAAATGGATCTGAATCATTCGGATGACGACTAACTTCATTACCTTTTATGTCTACTCCCTTAATTGATTCTACATCTATTGGTGAAGGTAGATAATCAATTGCAGCATCAAGTAGCAATTTCACACCCTTATTACGAAATGCACTACCACATAAAACAGGGAAAAATTGAACAGCTAAAGTTCCTTTGCGAATAGCTCTTTTTAGTGCTTCGACAGTAATTTCATGTCTCTCAAGATAAGCTTCCATTAATTCATCATCAAATTCCGCAACTGCTTCAATTAATTCATTTCTTTTTTCTTCTACTTTTGCTTTTAACTCTGCAGGTATTTCAATTTCTGTTGTTGTTTCGTTTTTATCTCCAGCATATTCATATGCTTTCATTGTAACAATATCAATAATTCCCTTAAAATTATCTTCTGCTCCAATTGGCCACTGAATAGGTTTTGCTAAAACACCTAATCGTTTTTCAATAGTTGTTAAACTATATTCAAAATCTGCACCAATCTTATCCATTTTATTTGCAAAAATAATTCTTGGTACTTTATATTCAGTTGCTTGACGCCATACTGTTTCAGTTTGTGGTTCTACACCTGCTTGAGCATCTATTAGTGCAATTGCACCATCTAATACTCTTAAAGAGCGCGTAACTTCAACTGTAAAGTCGACGTGACCAGGAGTATCAATAATATTTATACGATGTTCTTTCCAAAAAGCAGTTGTAGCTGCCGAAGTAATTGTAATACCACGTTCTTTTTCTTGAGCCATCCAATCCATTTGGGCTTCTCCATCGTGGGTTTCACCTAGTTTATGGATTTTTCCAGTATGGTATAAAATACGCTCTGTACAAGTTGTTTTCCCTGCATCAATATGTGCCATTATACCTATATTTCTTGTTTTTTCTAGAGAAATCTCACGAGCCATAACCTTCTACTCCTCCTTTAACTACCAGCGATAGCCAGCAAACGCTCTGTTTGCTTCTGCCATTTTATGCGTGTCTTCTCGTTTTTTAACACTATTTCCAATACCGTTAGCAGCATCAATTATTTCATTAGCAAGCTTTTCCTCCATTGAATGCTCACTTCGAAGTCGTGCATAATTTACAAGCCAACGAAGTGCTAATGTTTGTTGTCGTTCTGGTCTAACTTCAACTGGAACTTGTAAGTTAGCACCACCCACACGACGAGTTCTTACCTCCATCTGTGGCTTTACATTTTCAATTGCTTGATAAAACACCTCAAGCGGATCTCTTTTTTCTTTTTCTTTTATTATCTCAAAAGCGCGATAAAGAATTTTTTGCGCAAGTCCTTTTTTACCATCTTTCATAATTGTATTAATTAATTTTGTTACAACTTTTGAATTATATATTGGATCAGGCAATACATCTCGTTTAGCAACATATCCTTTACGAGGCATGTTTCTTTCCTCCCTTCAACTACTTTTTTATTCTTTTGGTTTTTTTGCTCCATACTTGGAGCGACCTTGTTTGCGATTTTCAACACCTGCTGTATCTAATGTACCACGAATAATATGATAACGAACACCTGGTAAGTCCTTAACACGACCTCCACGAATTAAAACCACATTGTGTTCTTGTAAATTGTGTCCTATTCCTGGAATGTATGTTGTAACTTCCATTCCGTTAGTTAAACGAACACGAGCAAATTTGCGTAAAGCTGAGTTTGGTTTTTTTGGTGTCATTGTACCAACACGTGTACAAACACCACGTTTTTGTGGCGAATTAACTGTAGTAGGTCTTTTCTTTAAAGTATTGAAACCAACTTTTAATGCAGGTGATTTACTTTTTGTAACTTTACTTTTACGACTTTTACGCACCAATTGATTGATTGTAGGCATTGTTATTCCTCCCTTCCCGTTTACACATACCCTGGTGTCTCATATCTAATCTGAAATATAAGTTTTGTGAAAATTCACAAAACTTATATTTATTTAAAACACTTGATATGATACCATTATATGCTTTGTTAGTCAACAATTTCTTTTATGTTTTCACTTTCAGTTTGACCTTGTGGATTTACTAGCCTATATCCTACATTTTGATATAATTCAGAGCCAGTACCCGCTGGTATAATTTTACCTAAAATAACGTTTTCTTTTAATCCAATTAAATTATCAATCTTACCTTTAACTGCTGCATCTGTTAATACTCTTGTTGTTTCTTGGAATGAAGCAGCTGATAAGAATGAATCTGTTTCAAGTGATGCTTTAGTAATACCTAGAATAACTGGTCGTCCAATTGCAGGTTGCCCTCCTTTTTCTAGGGTTTCCTTATTTCGTTCTGTAAATTCATAAACGCTCACTAAAGAACCTGGCAACATATTTGTTGAACCGGCATCTATAACCCTTATTCTTGAAAGCATTCTTCGAACCATAATTTCAATGTGTTTATCAAGAATATCAACACCTTGACTACGATATACTTTTTGAATTTCTTTAATAATATATTCTTGAACTTTTAACACACTTGTGGCAGCCAGTAATTCTTTTGGACTAATTGAGCCTTCTGTTAATTTTTGTCCAGGTACTACCTTATCACCTTTTTTAACTGCTAATTTTGCATCATAAGGTGAAATATATGAAATTTTTTCTAGGTCATTAGAAACCTCAATTTCATAACGTCCTTTTTTGCTACTAATATTAGTTATTATACCTTCTATTTCACTAATTACTGCTTTTACTTTTGGAGTTCTTGCTTCAAACAATTCTTGCACTCTTGGTAAACCTTGAGTAATGTCATCTCCTGAAACACCACCTGTATGGAATGTTCTCATTGTAAGCTGAGTTCCAGGTTCACCAATTGATTGTGCTGCCATAATTCCAACAGTTTCACCAACTTGAACTACTTCACCAGTTGCAAGGTTTGTACCATAACACTTAGCACAAACACCATGTGGTGTATCACAAGTAAGAATTGATCTTATTTCAACTTCTTCAATTTCACTGTTAGTAATCTTTGTTGCAATTTCTTGTGAAATTATCTCGCCTTTTTTAATAATAATTTCACCAGTTTTTGGATCAATAACATCTTTATTAGCAAAACGTCCAATAATACGATCATATAAGTTTTCGATTAAAGTTCCATCGCGTTCATCAATTAAAGCACAAACTACTACTCCACGATCTGTTTCACAATCTTTTGCGCGCACAATAACATCTTGGGCAACATCAACAAGTCGTCTCGTTAGGTATCCTGAGTCAGCAGTTTTAAGTGCCGTATCAGAAGATCCTTTCCGTGCTCCGTGTGTTGAAATAAAGAATTCAGAAACAGTTAGCCCTTCACTGAATGATGATTTAATTGGAACCTCAATTGGTTCACCTGTTGGTTTTGACATCAAACCACGCATTCCAGCAAGCTGCGTAAAGTTTGAAATATTACCACGTGCACTTGAATCTCTCATCATGTAAATAGGGTTTTCAGGATCAAAATTAGTCTCTAAATCTTTTTGAACTAAACTTTTTGCTTGTTCCCAAATCTTTATAACTTTCTTATATCTCTCTTCTTCTGTAATCAGTCCTTCTTGGAACAATCTTTTTACTTCTGCAACTTGTTTTTCTGATTCTTCAATAATTTTTGGTTTTTCTTTTGAAACCTCAATATCGCTTAAAGATATTGTAAATCCTCCAACTGTTGCATAATAAAAACCTAAATCTTTTAACTTATCTAGCATTTCTGATGTTTTCTGAGTTTTATATCTCTTAAAAATTTCAGAAATAATTAGTGATAAATGTTTCTTTGCAAATGGTTTTATGATTTCGCTTTTTTCAATATGTTCTTTAATATTTGCCCCCATTGGAACAAAATATTTATCTGGTGTTGTTCCTTGAATATTTTCAATAGTTGGTTCATTAATATATTGAAAATCTTCTGGTAACACACTATTAAAAATTAATTTTCCTAAAGTTGTAATTAAATAAGAATTTTTTTGTTCTTCTGTAAATGTTTTATTATTTAAACCACTAGATTTAACAGCAATTTTTGCGTATAAAGTTATATAACCATTTTCATATGCAAGCATTGCTTCATTAAAATCTTTAAAAATTGAGCCTTCCCCTTTTCCCCCTTTAATTTCACGAGTTAAATAATAGTTTCCTAAAACCATATCTTGTGATGGTGTAACAACTGGTTTTCCATCCTTAGGGTTTAAAATATTATTAGATGCAAGCATTAATAATCTTGCCTCTGCTTGTGCCTCTTGTGAAAGTGGCACATGCACAGCCATTTGGTCACCATCAAAGTCAGCATTAAATGCCGTACAAACAAGTGGATGTAATTGAATTGCGCGATCATCAATTAATCTTGGAGAAAAGGCTTGAATTCCTAATCTATGTAAAGTTGGTGCCCTATTTAATAAAACTAGATTTTCACTAATTATATCTTCAACAACCGGCCATACTCTTTCATCATATGCTTCTATCATTTTTTTAGCACTTTTAATATTATGTGCAATTTCACGCTTTACTAATTCTTGAATAACATGAGGTTTAAAAAGCTCTATTGCCATTTCTTTTGGTAGACCACATTCATACATTTTTAAATTTGGTCCCACAACAATTACTGAACGACCTGAATAATCCACACGTTTTCCTAAAAGATTTAAGCGGAAACGTCCTTGTTTTCCTTTTAACATATGTGATAGTGACTTTAAAGGACGCTTTCCTGCACCAGTAATTGGACGTCCTCTTCGGCCATTATCAAATAAAGCATCTACTGCCTCTTGAAGCATTCTCTTTTCATTTTGGACAATAATTGTTGGTGCTCCAAGATCTAATAGTTTCTTAAGTCGATTATTTCGATTTATTACTCTTCTATATAAATCATTTAAATCACTTGTTGCAAAACGACCACCATCAAGTTGAATCATTGGACGAAGTGCTGGTGGTATTACTGGTAAAACATCTAAAACCATCCATTCAGGTTTATTTCCTGATTCTAAAAAAGCTGTAACTACTTCAAGTCTCTTTAAAAGACGCGAACGTTTTTGTTCCTTTGCATCCTTTAACTCTTCTCTAATATTATTTACTTCTCTTTCTAAATCTATATCTTTAAGTAATTCACGAATCGCTTCTGCACCCATACCAACTTTAAAGCTGTTGCCATATTTTTCGTAATACATTCGATATTCTTTTTCAGATAATAATTGTTTTTTCTCAAGTGGTGTCATTCCAGGGTCTATTACAACATAAGAAACAAAGTAAATTACTTCTTCTAAGGCTCTTGTTGACATATCTAAAAGAAGCCCCATTTTTGTTGGGATACCTTTAAAAAACCAAATGTGAGCAACAGGGGCAGCCAGTTCAATATGTCCCATTCTTTCTCGTCTAACACGAGAATAAGTAACTTCCACTCCACATCTATCACAAACAATTCCTTTATAACGGGCTACTCTTTTATATTTTCCGCAACTACATTCTAGGTCTTTTGATGGACCAAATATTCTTTCACAAAATAATCCATCTTTTTCCGGTTTTAAAGTTCGATAATTTATTGTTTCAGGTTTTTTTACTTCCCCATAAGACCATGAGCGGATTTTTTCGGGTGATGCAAGCCCAATACTTAACGCTTTAAATTTATTTACTTCCATCATTAAGTAACCCCCTTTTTAATTTTCTTCATTTTCTTCTACATCTTGTAACTCATCAATGTTTACAATATCTATATCTTCTGTTTCAAAATTGTCTTCTTCAGCATGCTCCATTTCTTCAACCTTTTTGAAATCTACTTTTCCATCTTCAGTATATAGATTTACATCAAGTGCTAATGCTTGAAGTTCTTTGATTAACACTCTAAATGATTCAGGAACACCTGGACGATTTAGTTCTTTACCACGAACTAATGCCTCAAATAACTTAACACGACCAATAACATCATCAGATTTTAATGTTAATAATTCTTGCAATGTATGTGCTACACCATAGGCCTCAAGAGCCCAAACTTCCATCTCACCAAAACGTTGTCCACCAAATTGAGCTTTACCACCAAGAGGTTGTTGTGTAACTAGGGCATAATTTCCCGTTGAACGAGCATGAATCTTATCATCAACCATGTGAACAAGTTTCAGCATATACATAACACCAACAGCAATTCTGTTTTCAAATGGTTTTCCAGTTAGTCCATCATAAAGAACAGTTTTACCATCTTTATCAATTCCTGCTTTTTCTAAAAGTTCAAAAACTTCTTTTGGTTCTGCGCCATCAAATACAGGGCTTGCAAACTTAACACCTAATTTTCGGCCAGCCATACCTAGGTGCAACTCTAATACTTGCCCTATATTCATCCGGCTTGGAACTCCTTGAGGGTTTAAACAAATATCAACTGGTGTACCATCTGCTAAAAATGGCATATCTTCTTCTGGTAAAACAACTGAAATAACACCTTTATTCCCGTGACGCCCTGCCATCTTATCTCCTACACCAATTTTTCGTTTTTGAGCAATAAATACTTGAACTTGCATGTTCACACCAGCTGGTAGTTCATCCCCATTTTTCCGCGAATATACTTTTACATCATGAACAATACCATCTCCACCATGCGGAACACAAAGTGATGTGTCACGAACTTCACGTGTTTTTTCTCCAAAAATTGCGTGCAGTAATTTTTCTTCACTTGAAAGTTCTGTAACTCCTTTTGGGGTTACTTTACCAACTAAGATATCACCAGATCTTACCTCTGAACCAATACGAATAATTCCTGTTGAATCTAAGTTTTTCCGTGCTTCATCACCAACATTTGGAATATCTCTTGTAATTTCCTCAGGTCCAAGTTTTGTATCACGAGCTGAAATTTCATATTTTTCAATATGAATTGATGTATAAACATCATCCATTACTAATTTTTCATTAATAACAATAGCATCCTCAAAATTATATCCATGCCAAGTTGTAAATGCTACTAACACATTTTGACCAAGAGCAAGCTCTCCCTTTTCCATCGCTGGTCCATCAGCAATTATATTACCTTTTTTAATTTTCTCTCCAACTTTAACAAGTGGTCTTTGTGTGATGTATGTTGCTTGATTACTACGCGCAAAATTGATAAGATTATATGTTTGTTTTCCTTTCTTTGTATTAACAACTATTTTTCTAGCATCAACATACTCAACAACACCATCTTCTTCAGCAATAACAGCACTTCCACTATAACGAGCTGCCATATATTCCATACCAGTTCCAACAATTGGAGAATGCGGACGAATTAGTGGTAATGCTTGTCGTTGCATGTTTGCTCCCATTAATGCTCGGTTTGCATCATCATGTTCCAAAAACGGAATACAACTTGTTGCAACAGATACAATTTGCTTTGGTGAAACATCAATATAATCTACTTCTTTTGGTTTTACCAAAATAGTTTCTCCGCGATATCTGGCAGAAACAGTTTTATCTAAAATTTTACCTTCTTCATCTGAATTAACATTTGCTTCCGCAATAACAAAATTTTCTTCTGTATCAGCCGTTAAATATTCTACTTCATCAATAATTTTACCTTTTACAACCTTTTTATATGGAGTTTTAATAAATCCATATTCACTTACTTTAGCATAAGTTGCAAGTGATGTAATTAATCCAATGTTTGGTCCTTCAGGAGTTTCAATTGGACAAATTCTACCATAGTGTGAATAATGAACGTCACGAACTTCAAAACCAGCTCGATCTCTTGTAAGCCCCCCAGGACCTAAAGCTGAAAGCCTACGTTTATTTGTAAGTGCCGATAAAGGGTTAGTTTGATCCATAAATTGTGATAATTGGCTACTTCCAAAAAATTCATTCATTATTCCAATGATTGGCCGAACATTAATTAAAGTTTTTGGTGTTACACTTTCAATATCTTGTGTTGACATTTTATCTTTAATTGCTCGTGCCACTCTTGAAAGACCTATTCTAAATTGATTTTGAATTAATTCCCCAACTTGTCTAACTCTACGATTTCCAAGATGATCAATTTCATCAATAATTCCAATTCCTTCTAAAATATTTAAATAATAACTAAAAGTTGCATAAATATCTGAAATAGTTATTCTTCTAATATCTAAAGTTTGATCATTCCCAATTACTCTAATAACTTTCTTTTTATCCGTTGGTGAGTAAATATCTATTATTTGAACTCGGTTATAAGTATCTAAATCCTCATTATATTTTGCATCCACACCAAAATCACTAGCAAAATAACTAGGTAAACTTTCAATTATTTCATTTGTCATAACTGTGTTTTTCTTAACTAAAACTTCTTCTTTAAATATAAAATCTTTTGTAAATTCTTTATCTACTGAAGATTTTAATTTATTAACAATCTCTTTTGTAAGAATAGATTCTTTTGGTGCAATAAGTTTTCCTTTTATTTCAAGATCAGTTGCTAAAACTTTGCGGTCAATATAAGGTGTAAGTTTTTCTATTAAACTTTTTGTAACTGTATCACCTTTTACAGCTAGAGTCTTTTTCTCTAACTTAATATCGCTTGCTAAAGTATGGTTTAAAACTCGCTCTAAAACATTTAATTTTTTATTAAATTTATAACGTCCAACATGTGATAAATCATATCTTATTTCATCAAAAAATCTTGTTACCATTAAGTTTTTTGAACTTTCAATAGTAGCAGGTTCTCCAGGACGCAACTTTTCATAAATTTCAACTAATGCTTCATCTGAATTAGTAATTGGATCTTTTTCTAAAGTTAATTTTAGGTTTTCATGATCACCAAAAAGTTCCAAAATATCCTCATTATTTGAAAGACCAAGCGCACGCAATAAAACTGTAGCAGGAATTTTCCTATTTCTGTCAATTCGAACATAAATAATATCTTTTGCATCTATCTCAAATTCTAACCATGTTCCACGATTAGGAATTACGCTTGAAGTAATAACCTTTCTTCCATTTTTATCAACTTCTAACCCTAAATAAACACTTGGTGATCTAACAAGTTGTGAAACAACGACTCTTTCTGCCCCATTAATGATAAAAGATCCATGTTCTGTCATCCATGGAATATCTCCCATAAATACTTCTTGCTCTTTTACTTCACCTGTTTCATTATTAAACAAGCGCACCCATACTTTTAATGGCCGAATATAAGTTACTTCTCGATCTTTACATTCTTGAACTGGATAATTTGGTTCACCAAAACTAAAATCTCCAAACTCTAAAGATAAAGTTCCAGTAAAGTTTTCAATTGGTGAAATATCTTCAAAAACTTCCTTTATTCCTTCTGTAATAAACCATTTAAAGGAGCTTGTCTGAACCTCGGTTAAATCTGGTAATTCAAAACTTGATTTAATCCGTGAAAAATCAATTCGTTCAGCATAAGCTCCATACTTTGTTACCCTTTTCGACACATTTTTCACCCCTAAAAAGAAATTTATATTTAATTTTAGCACAACTTTTTAGAAAAGATACTCCAACATTCTATAATAATAACAAAATTTCATGAATAAGTCAATGAAAGAAATATGAAAAAAACTTCATATCGTATAGATGATATGAAGTTTTAAATTATTGAAGTTCTACAGTTGCGCCAGCTTCTTCAAGTTTTGCTTTTAACTCTTCAGCAGCAGCGCGATCTACTTTTTCTTTTACAACTCCACACGCATCAACAATATCTTTTGCTTCTTTTAGACCTAATCCTGTTGCTTCGCGAACAACTTTAATAACTGCAATTTTGTTTTGTCCTACTTCTTTTAAAGCAACATTAACTATTCCACTTTCTTCTGCTGAAGCTCCTACTCCTTGCGCTTGTGGAGCTGCTACTGCAACTTGCGTTAAGTCAAATCCAAATTCTTCTTGCATTGCATCAACTAATTCTTTTACTTCAAAAACTGTCATTTCTTTTAACGCATTAATAAATTCTTCTTTTGTTAACTTTGCCATTATTCATTTCCCCCTTCTATTTTTTGTTCAGTAGCTCCTTCTTCTTTTTTCTCAGCTAACATGTTTAACGCTAATCCTAAATTTCTAACTACTTGTAACATACCTTGTGCCAGCATTATTAACAACTCATCTTTAGTTGGAAGTTCTGCAAGTGATTTAATCTTTGCTACATCATAAAGTTCACCATCAATAAGACCTACTTTAATTTTTAAAGCCTCATGTTCTTTAGCGAATTGATATAATATTTTTGCTGGTATTATGCTATCATCACTAATTGCAATCGCATTTGGTCCCACAAGATATTCTTCTAGCATTTCATAGCCACACTCTTTTAATGCTAATTTAGTAAGTGTATTTTTATAGACTTTATAATTAACTCCAGCTTCTGTAAGTTTCGCCCTAAGTTCTGTAACTTCGCTAACAGTTAAACCGCGATAATCTACAAAAATTAATGATTTAGCATCTTTTAGTGATTCTGCTATTTCTTTTACTTTCTTTTTCTTTTCTTCTAAAATTTTTGGGCTAGCCAAACAACACACCTCCTTAGATTTAAATATATACCGCACGACTAACAAAAAACTCCTTACACATAGACATGCAAGGAGTTAAAGCTTTCATATTACTTACACCTCGGTAGGATTATTAAGCATTTCGCCCCTACTGTCTACGGTATTAACACATATTATTATAATGTTTTTAAAAATTTATGCAAGTCCTATTTTAAAGTAATGCAATATCTACTTTAATACCAGGACCCATTGTTGTGGAAATACTCATATTTTTCATATAAATTCCTTTTGCAGAAGCCGGTTTAGCACGTAACAATGTCTCATAAATTGTTCTTATGTTTTCGATTAATGCCTCTTCAGTAAATGATACTTTTCCAACAGGAACATGAACATTACCATCTTTATCTGTTCGGTATTGAATCTTACCAGCTTTAATATCACTAACAGCCTTTTTCATATCTGTAGTTACAGTTCCTGTTTTTGGGTTTGGCATCAATCCTTTTGGCCCAAGTATTTTACCTAATTTTCCTACCTTTGCCATTAAATCAGGCGTAGTTACAACCACATCAAAATCAAACCAATTTTCTTTTTCTATTTTTTCAAGATATTCATCTACACCTACATAATCAGCACCGGCTGCCTCTGCAGCTTTTGCTGCATCACCCGCAGCAATTACTAATACTTTTTGTGTTTTTCCTGTTCCATTTGGTAAAACTACAGCTCCTCTTAGTTGTTGGTCTGATTGTGTTGTATCTAAACCTAAGCGGAATACAACTTCAACTGTTTCATCAAACTTTGCTTGTGATAAATCTTTTGCTAACTTTACAGCTTCTTCTATTGAATATAATTTGCCTTTTTCAACTTTATTTTTTGCTTCAATATATTTTTTTCCACGTTTTCTCATTTTTTTCCTCCTTATGTGGTATATTCGGTTTTTCCTCCCACACGGAAACCTTTATATTAGTTTTCTTCTGTTTCTGGTTGTTTTTCTTCAACTTTTAATTCTTCTTGTGCCTCTATTTCAGGCTCTTCTTTAACCTCTTTTACCATTTCTTCAACATCATGCATTCCTTCAACCTTAACACCCATATTATATGCAGTTCCAGCAATAATTCTCATTGCTGCTTCAATATCATTAGCATTCAAATCAGGCATTTTTATTTCTGCAATTTCTCTTACTTGATCTTTAGTTAAGGTTGCTACTGTCTCATGACGACCTTTTGCTGATGCTTTAGAAATTTTAGCATACTTTTTAATCAAGAAAGTTGCTGGTGGTGTTTTTATTACAAAAGAAAAACTACGATCTTCATAAACTGTTATTTCAACAGGTAATATATCACCCATTTTGTCTCTAGTTGCATCATTATATTTAGTACAAAATTCCTGCATATTAATCCCAAGCGGTCCTAAAATTGTCCCCACTGGTGGTGCAGGTGTTGCTTTACCAGCCTCAATCTCTATTTTTACTTTCTTCAATACATTTGCCACGAAAGACACCTCCTTATTTGCTTACGTGTGTGGTTTGTGACTTGTAGTCTCCCACGCTTGCATAATCAATTATAGTCGCTTTTAGATAATATCACTTTTAAATATTAAAATCAAGTTGTTTATTGTAAAAAATAAAAAAGGTTAAGCAACCACCTTTTCTATTTCGTTAAAGCCTACATCAACAGGTGTTTCCTGTCCAAATAAATCTATTAATAAAGTTAAAGTTTGTTTTTCTTTATTAATTTCTTGTACTTTTCCAAACATACCTTCAAATGGCCCAGAAATAATGCGAACTTGATCATCAACAGCAAGATCCAAATCAACTTCAATTCGCTGCATTCCCATTTTGCCTAAGATCGCATCTACTTCTTGTGGTTGTAAAGGTATTGGTTTAGCTCCCTTTCCACTTGAACCAATAAATCCTGTTACACCCGGAGTATTACGAACAACAAACCAAGCTTCATCTGTCATAATCATTTCCACCAAAACATAACCAGGGAAAGTCTTCTTAACTTTTTCTTTCATTTGTCCATCTTTAATTTCTTTTTCCACATGCTCAGGCACAACTACTCGAAAAATATAATCTTGCATTTCCATTGATTCAATTCGCATTTCAATATTTTGTTTTACCTTATTTTCATGACCAGAATAAGTATTTACTACATACCACTTTTTTTCCATTACAATGCCCCCCGGTATTACTTAAATAAAGATTGAACAAAAGCAAACACTATATTTGACAAATAAAAAAATGTTCCAAAGAAAAGTAAAAATATTAGTGTTATCCTTGTATAATCTATTATTTCTTTTCCTTTAAGCCAGCGCACCTTTTTCATTTCTGAGGCAACACCAGCAAAAAAATCTTTTAATTTTTTCATCTTTTCACCTTCTTAGGTTAAATTAAATATGTTATTTTTTTGAATAATATTCACTTAATTTATAAAGCCCCCGGAAAAATTCATAAACTAAATACAATAAAAATATTAATATTAAGCCAAAATTATTACTTTTCTTTTTCATAATTTTCAACCCAAAAAACTACTAAAATACTACCACAAATGATTTTTAAAGTCAATTAACTAGTAATCTTAATATTTTTTAGCTTTCTTTTAATTCTTTGCAATGTATTATCAACTGACTTAGGAGTTTTTCCAAGTATTTTAGCAATCTTTTTATAATCAAATCCTTCAATCTTTAAGCAAAAAACCATATATTCTGTCCTTGTTAAAATTTTTCTTGCATTTTTCTTAAATTCCGTCATTCTTTCCTCATCAAGAATTAACTTTTCAGGATTTTTACTTTTTTTATCAGCAATTAATTCCAAATAAGAATTATCACCATCTGCAAAATTACTATCAAGTGATAATGACTCATTAAGAATTTTATGTTTTTTTCGGTTTAAGCTAGTTATTGCCGTAAGGATTTCACGCTCAATACAAAGATTAGCAAAAGTTGAAAACCTAACATTTTTGTGGTCTTTATAATCGTTTATTGCCTGACTTAAACCAATCATTCCTTCTTGTACCAAATCATTAAATTCTAATCCTGGTGGATTTAATAACTTTAAATTTTTTTTTACTTTTAATTCAATTACTTTTCGATATTTTTCATAAAGAATACGTTCGGCATCTTCGTTTTTTTCTTGAATTAAATCTAGCAGTTCATAATCATTTAAACTTTCATAGCTTTTGATTATTACCACCACCTTGTGTTTCCCTTTGTCTTAATACTTCATAAAGAATAACCCCTGTTGCAACCGAAGCATTTAAACTATTAATTTTTCCTTTCATTGGTATTTTTATTAAAAAATCACATTTTTTTCTAACTAAATCACTCAATCCCTTTCCTTCATTACCAATTACTACTGCTAAATTCATTTTATAATCAATACTTTGGTAATGAACGCTAGTTTCTTTAGCACTTGTTCCAACAATCCAAATTCCAACTTTTTTTAATTTATGAATAGTATCATTTAAATTACTAACAATACAAATCGGAACATGTAAGGCAGCACCAACACTTGTCTTTAAAACAGTTGGATTAACTTTTACACTCCGATCTTTCGGAATAATTACTCCATCAGCTCCCACAGCTTCAACAGTTCTTAATATTGCCCCCAAATTATGAGGATCTTCAATATGATCTAAAATTACAATAAAATTATAAATCCCTTTTTTATTTTCTAAAATTTCCTCTAAACTTACATATTTAAAATCTTCAACTTTTGCAACAATCCCTTGATGATTTCCAGAAACTAAATCATCTAATTCTTTTTTATCACAAAAAGTTAGTTTTACTTTCTTGCTTTTAAGAAAATCTATAAGTTTTTTATCTTCCAAAGTGCGACTGACCATTATTTCATATATTTGCCAATCTGTATTTAAAAGTTCGAGAACGCTATTTTTCCCATATATATATTCCATAGTTACCTCCAATAAAAGTGAAAAAGGATTTAATCCTTTTTCTTATTATGCATTTTTTCGATTTTTTATAATACTAATTGCTCGATCCCAAATCTTAGTATTTGAATAATTAAGAATTGCTGTTTTATATATTCCCATACCAAAATACATTATTAAAGCAATCGTTCCAACTAACACACCAAGTGAAATTAAAATATCAACAATGGTAATTTGATTCATTATTGCTAAAACGGGAACTAAAAACGGAGAGATAAAAGGAATATAAGAAAGAATTTTAATAAAAAGGGAACCTTTAAACATCCATGAAAACATTGCACTGTAGAATCCCATCAAAAGAAGAATCGTAATTGGCGTTTGAAGTTGTTGAGAGTCTTCTACATTAACTGTCATTGCCGCAGCAATGGCTGCAATTAAAGAATAAAGTAAGAAAGCAAGTAAGATTAAAATTATCGCAAAAATAATTATAATAATAAACTCGGTAGTAAATAATTGAGGGATTAACTTTGTTATTTCATTAATAATTTCTGGCGGAATCAATCCTTCGACGCTACCAAAGATTTTTCTAGACAAAATTCCTACTCCTCCATAAAGAATAAGTAACAATCCTTGTGTTACAATAAACAAATTACCTGAAATAATTTTTGAAAAGAAATGCGTTTGTGGTGAAACACTGGAAATAATAATTTCCATTCCTCGTGATGATTTTTCATCAGCAATTTCCATACCAAGAGTTTGTACCATAGTTACAAGCAGCGTAAACGCCGGAAGAATAAGTATTGGAAGTACCCCTGCCATCATTGCTTCTAAGTTTTCATCTTCAGCTGCCTTTTCTTCATCTAATATTGTTCGCTTAATGTCTACTGGTGAATAAATTTTTTTGTATGTTTCCTCATCTATATCGTTTTCAAACATTGCGATTGTCATTTTTATATTATTAATTGCTCCAACTAAAATTTGATACAAAATTGTATCAATATATTCATTTGATATAACTTCGACTGTAATATAAAGCTCTGGATCCGGATTTATAAGCACTAATATTGCATTTTTTTCCTTGACATCTTCTATTGCTTCTTCCAAAGTATTTGAATATGCCTTAATTTCAAGCTTTTTCAATTCACCTGTCGTTTCATTAATTGTTTTAAGATTATTTTCAAAAAGCTCAAATGAGCGTTCCGTATTATCTATAACATATATTGTTGTAGGCTTATCAAATTCTCCCCCAAAAAAACTTACAATGTTATCAAAATTAATTAATCCAATTACTAAAATTGCTATTACGATATTTGAAAATAAAAATGCTTTTGTTTTAATTTTTTTTCTTAAACTCACCTTTACTAAATACATTAGTTTATTTTTCATATTTAACACCTACTTTAGCAATAAAGATTTCATTTAAAGACGGTTCTCTAACTTCAAACTTAGTAATATTTGAACAAGTCTTTACATAATCAAAAACATTATTAATCTTTGTTTCATCACTAACCCTTACTTCAAATTCATTAACATTTTTAATAACTTTTTTTACACCTTCAATTTTTTCTAATTCTGTCTTCTTTACGTCACCTTGAATAAAAATATTCTTTTGTCTAAAGTCCCGTTTTATATCAGTTAAATAACCTTGAATAACTGCTTTTCCTTTTACTAAAATTGTTAGTTTTTCACAAAAAAGTTCTACATGCTCCATACGGTGGCTTGAAAAAATTATAATTGAACCTTCACTTTGAAGTTCCTTAATAACTTCTTTAAAAAGTTCTACATTCATTGGATCTAGTCCGGCAAAAGGTTCGTCTAAAATTAAAAGCTTTGGTTTATTTAAAATTGACATAATAAACTGAATTTTTTGTTGATTTCCCTTTGATAATTCTTTTATCTTACGTTCTTTGTATTCACTAATCATAAATCTTTGAAGCAAGTAGTCAAGCCTTTCTAAAATTTCTTGATCATTCATTCCTTTTAAATTTCCGTAGAAAAGAGCTTGCTCTTTAACAGTAAGTTTTGTTAAAAGGCTACGTTCTTCAGTTAAAAAACCAATTTCATCAGTAACAGTATAATCGATTGGTTTTCCTCGATATGTAATATTACCACTTGTTGGTTCTAAAAGTCCCATAATCATTCGAAAAATTGTTGTTTTTCCCGCCCCGTTAACACCTAGCAATCCAAATATTTCTCCTTCTTTTACTTCAAATGAAACTCCATCAACTGCTAGGAAATCACCGTAATATTTAACAACATTATCTACTTTCAGCATCCTTCACACCTCTTTTTGTTTTTTTCTCTTTCCTTTTCTTTTTATCTTTCGTTTTTTTCTCTTTTCGTTTTCTCTCTTTCGGTGGTTTCACTTTTGTCTTCTTTTCTTTAACCTTTTTCTCTTTTACTTTTTCTTTTTTACCTTTTTGTTCTTTTTTCTTTTTATTCTTCTTTTCTTGTCGCACTTCCTTTTTATCTTGCAGTTGTACTTCAGCCTCTTCTTCTTTATTCTCTTCTTCTTCGAAATTTCCTTTTATTTTTTCATAAAAGAGAAAAGTTGCTACTCGATAATAAGCTGACACATAAAAAAGTGCTAATCCTAGAGTAAGAAATACTAAAAACCACCAACCAATAAAAGATAGGTTTAATTTAAATAATTCCATTTTATAACCGGTCATCATTAATTTACTTTTTCTGAGTGCTGATCTTGTTTTTATTTTATTATCATCCGCTAAAACGTAAGGAGTCATTGCATATGATAAAGATTTAATAATTCCTGGAACAATAAGTAATAATGACCAAGCAAGAATGAAAATATTTTTCCAAAATTCTGTAAATACATTACTTACTGCATTTTTATTTTCAAAACCATAAAAGAAATTCCTTAAATCAAATTCATTATCACGCACAACTTTCATATAAACATACGATATCCCAACTAAAAAGGGACCGATTAAAAATAAGGTTCCAGTAAAAAAAGTAAGGATAGAAAAAACAATTAAAAATATTAGCGCAAATGCTTCGAGTTCAATAAAATTCACTATATTTTTATGAACTATTTCTTTTGCTTCTTTTTTAATTTCTTTAATCATTGCTACCTCCTATTATTATATCAATAATTTCTTCAATTCGTTTTTTATCTCCTTTTAAATATAAGTATCCAAATAAGGCTTCAAACCCTGTTGCATTGTGATATGCTATAACATCACCTTTTATTCTATGTTTTACTTTAGCATTTCTTCCTCTTTTGGTAATTTCCATTTCTTCTTCTGTAAAAAAATTATTTGAATTTAGATTTAAGAAAATTTTGTTTTGTGCTTCAGCACTTACATATTTTATTGATTCTTTCTTTAAAGTATTTGGTTTAAAAATTCCTTTTTGAATTAATTTTTCACGAATACACAACTCATAAACCGCATCACCAAGAAATGCTAAAGCTGTTATATTTTCCCCCATTTTAATCATACCTTTTTAATTACTTCCCAAGCAGTATAATCACGATAGTCTTTAATTTGAATTCCTTTTTTCAAAAGTTCATCACGAATTTTATCTGCTTTTTCATAATTTTTATTTTTCTTTGCTTCATTTCTTTCAGAAATTAAAGCTTCTATTTCTTCAATAAATTCTGGGCTTAAATCTTCTTCACCTGTTAATAAATCAAGTGATAAAACTTGATCAAAATCATTTATTAAATATCTCTTTGTGTTATTATTTAATTCTTCATCTTTTAACACTTCAAAAACTAAAGTTAAAGCATTTGCAGTACTTAAATCATCACTAATTTCTTCTTTAAATTTATTTTGATAAAATTTGATTTTTTCTTCTAAAAGCGGCGAATCATCACCTTCAATATTTTTAATTCTATTTTTTAACTTTTTATAAGCATTACTTGCTTGATCAAGTGATTCATATGTAAATACAAGTTGCTTTCTATAATGTGAATTTAAACAGAAAAAACGATAAATAAGTGGATCATATCCTTTTTCTTCAAGTAGAGAAAGCGTTAAAAACTCACCCTTAGATTTACTCATTTTTCCTGTTTTGTCATTTAAGTGTTCTCCGTGCACCCAATAATTACACCACTTATAATCTAAATAAGCATTTGATTGAGCAATTTCATTTGAATGATGTGGAAAAATATTGTCAACACCACCACAATGAACATCTATTTTATCCCCTAAATATTTTATTCCAATCCCTGAACATTCAATATGCCAACCAGGATATCCTTTTCCCCATGGTGAGTCCCACTCTAGAAGATGCTTTTCATATTTTGAATGTGTAAACCACAATCCAAAATCATGAGGATTTCTCTTGTTTGGATCCATTGTTACATCTTCTCTTGCTCCAATCAATAAATCTTCTTTGTTTTTTCCTGATAAAACATAATAATCGGGAATTTTACTTACATCAAAATAAACATTTCCGCCTGCTTCATATGCATAACCTTTTTTTAGTAACTCTTCAATTATTTCAATATAAAAAGGTATTTCATCTGATGCCTTAACTATTATCTCTGGTTTTTTAATATTTAATTTTTCTAAATCACGAAAAAATGCTTCTGTATAATATGCAGCAATTTCTTCTATTGTTTTCTTTTCTTTTTTTGCAGTTAAAATCATTTTATCTTCGCCTTCATCAGCATCACTAGTCATATGCCCAACATCAGTAATATTCATAACTCGTTTTACTTTATAACCTAAATAAGTTAAAGTTTTTTCTAAAACATCTTCAAAAATGTATGTTCTTAGGTTTCCAATGTGTGCATAATTATAAACAGTTGGACCACAAGTATACATTTTTACTTCCTTTTTATCACGGGGAATAAACTCTTCTACTTCTTTTGTTAGCGTATTATAAATTTTCATATTATCACCACTTTTATTATATCATATTAAAAGTTATAAAAAGAATAAACTAAAAGCATGATTTTTTTAAAAAATCATGCTTTGTTTTTCCTTACTTCTTCTAAATCAATTAATTTTACTTTTCTTTTTTGAACTATATAATTTACAAGCCTAATTATCATTGCCTGAATAACTGCTGTTAAAGGTATTGCCACAATCAATCCCCAAATTCCCCAAAGAGCACCAAAAACTGAAAGACCAAGAAGAATAAACACTGGGTTAACATGATTTCCATCAGCTTGAATTTTTGGTGAAATAAAGGAAATATGAACTTGTTGAACAGCTAAAAGATAAATAAATACAAAAATTGCATAACCTAAATCCCCATAAGCAAGACCAATAATAAATGCTGGAATTGCCCCAATAATTGAACCTATATAAGGAATGATGTTAGTATAACTTGCAAAAATACCAAGAATAATTGAATATGGAAGACCAATTATTGCAAGCCCAAAAGAAGTTATAATCGCTAGAATTGTTAAATCATAAAATATTACTCTTATATATCTTCTTAAAACCAAATCAATTTCAGCAAGAAGTCCACGGTCAGTAAATTTTTCGCGGCCAAAAATTAATCTTCTTAAATTTATAAGCAATGCTCGCAAATATTCATGATCAAGAAGAATAAAGACTGCAAATACTATTGATATTATAAGAGTTACAAGTGAATTTATAAATTTAAGAAATCCGGCAAAAATACCATTAATAAAATCATTAACTCCAGAAAAGGCATTTTCAACTCCAACTTGCATCCCAAAAATACGACTAAATTCACCAAAAGTATCTGATAAAGATTTTGAAATGTTTTTTATAATTTCATCAATATTAGAAAGATCAAATTGACCAACACTGCCTCCAATCATCAAATATGCACCATAGATAAATGCAAGAATAATAAAAACTAATGTAAAAACCGCACCTAAAGTGGCAATTAATCTCGCATTTTTCTTCCAAAAATTATGTTCTAATTCTTTTAATTTTTTCTCATAAAAATTCATTAGTGGATATAAAATATACGCAATTATTATTCCAATTAATAATGGTTGAAATGCCTTTATTATTTTCCCAAAAGTATTTACTAAACCAACAAATAAATAATCAATAATAATATTTTCTACAATTAAGTAACCAATATAACCAAGAAATAATGTCATTAATACATAAAAAGCAATTAATGTATACTTTTTTTCTAATCTAATTTTTGTAATATGATCTTTTATTTTTCCAAATTCATCACTAGCCACTTTATCCCTCTTTTCATAAAAATTTCTCATATTTATATTTTACAACAAAAAATAAATAATAAAAAGTAATTCTACTATTTTAAAAGTTCTTTAATCTTCTTTATTATTTTTTCTTTTGTAATACCAAGTTCTTTTAAAAGACTTTTATTATCACCATGAGCAACAAAACAATCCGGAATTCCAATTCTTCCTACTTTATTAGAAAAATTATTATCACTTAAAAATTCTAAAACAGCACTTCCAAAACCACCATGTAAAATACTTTCTTCAATAGTTAAAATAGGCACTTCTTTTTTTCCAAGATTGAAAAGTAGTTCTTCATCTAGTGGTTTTATGAAACGAGCATTAATTACACAAACTGAAATATTCTCTTTTGCTAAATGTTTCTTTGCTTTGAAAGCAAGTTCCAGCATTGGACCAAATGCTAAAATTACAATATCTTCTCCTTCACATAAAACTTCCCATTTACCAATTGGAATCTTCTTTCTTGTTTTAATTTCTTTTTCTCTTTTTACACTACCACGCGGAAAACGAATGGCAACTGGAGAGTTTGTGCGAAAAGCTGTATAAATCATATTATTACATTCTCGTATATCTTTTGGCATCATAATTATAATATTTGGAATATGACGAAGAAATGCTATATCAAACACCCCGTGATGCGTTTCTCCATCGGCCCCTACAAGCCCGCTTCTATCAATTCCAATAAGAACAGGTAGGTTTTGTCTACAAATATCATGTAATATTTGATCGTATGCACGTTGCAAAAACGTTGAATAAATTGCTACAAAAGGATGAAATCCACTTTCAGCAAGACCACCTGCAAAAGTTATTGCGTGTTCTTCCGCAATTCCAACATCAAAGAAACGATCTGGAAACTCTTCAGCAAATTTTTCAAGTTTTGAACCTAATTTCATTGCTGGAGTAATAGCAACTATTTTTTTATTTTTCCCTGCTTCCCTTAATACTTCGTTACTTACAACTTCACTCCAGCTAATAAAATCTTTTCCTGTTTTTGTCATATCCCCTGTTTCAATTTTATAAGGCCCAGCACCATGCCAGTGCCCAACCTTATCATTTTCTGCCGGAATATAACCTTTTCCCTTTTTTGTTAAAACATGAACAATAACCGGTCCTTTTATCTTTTTTGCATAATTTAAAGTTTCAATTAAATCATGAAATGAATGCCCATCAACTGGACCAAGATAAGTAAATCCCATATCTTCAAAAAACATACCTGCAACAAATAAGTATTTAATACTATCTTTAAAACGTTCAATTCGTGCAGCAAGCGAATCTCCAATTTTTGGTATTGAACGCAGAAAACTTTCTAATTCTTCTTTTAACTTGTTATATCTTTCTGCTGTCCTAAGTTTCGTTAAAACCCCATGAATTGCACCAACATTAGGAGCAATCGACATTTCATTATCATTTAAAATCACAATTATATTACGGCCTTCATTACCAATATGGTTTAAGGCTTCATAAGCCATTCCACCAGTTAAGGCACCGTCACCAATAATTGGAATAATAAATTCATTTGTTCCCCTCAAGTCACGTGCAACCGCCATTCCTATTGCTGCTGAAAGTGAGGTAGAACTATGTCCCGTTTCCCAAACATCATGTTTACTTTCACTTTTTTTAGGAAAACCACACAACCCTTTATATTGCCGAAGTGTATGAAAATCTTTTGCGCGTCCTGTTAAAATTTTATGAACATAAGTCTGATGACCAACATCAAAAATAAATTTATCATTAGGACTATCGAAAACTTTATGTAATGCAATAGTTAATTCCACTATTCCTAAATTTGAACTAATATGTCCTCCTGTTTTTGAAAGACTTTCTATTAAAAAATTTCTTATTTCATTACTAAATTTAGTTAATTCCTTTTCATCCATATCCTTTAAAAATTTGGGATCTTTTATTTTTGTTACATCCAAAAAAATACACCACCTTTATCTCACACTTATTTTATTATAAATAACAAACAACAGCAAACAATCTTTTATTAGAAGATTTTATCATAATAAAAATATACTTATTAAATAAGCATATTTTAATGTTTGTATAAGTTTTTAACTAACTTTTATTTTTGCTTTTCTAACAACTCATAAAAAGCTTCATCCACTACACTTTTTATATTAATTGGACTACCAACCATATTTTTAAAATAAGATAAATATTCAATATTACCATCGCCACCTTGAATTGGTGAATATGTTAAGCCATGACAATAGTAATTAATTTTTTTAAAACTACAAATCACATCTTCAATAACATTATAATGAATATTCTTATCCAAAATGATTCCTTTGTATTTTCGTGCTAATTCTTTTCCACATTCAAATTGTGGTTTAACTAAACAAATTATTTCTTCAACAGCTTTTAACTTACTTATTTTGGGAAGCAATAATTTAACTGAAATAAAAGAGACATCAATGGTAATAATATCAACACCAACAAGTAAATCATTGTTCATCTTTCGAAAATCTGTTTGTTCAAATAAAGTAATCTTTTCATTTTTTCTTAAATTTGGATCCATTTGATTGGTTCCTACATCAACTGCTATAACATGTTTAATACCATATTGGAGAGCACAGTCAGTAAAACCTCCTGTTGAAGAACCGATATCTAACATTATCTTGTTTTCAAGTTCTACCTTAAAATAATTAATTGCTTTTTCAAGTTTTAATCCACCTTTTGAAACGTATGGCATCAGATTCCCAAAAATTTCAATTTTATCATTATCTTTTACTAATGTACTTGGTTTTGTAACAACTTTACCATTACAAATAATTTTCCCCGCAATTATTGCTTCTTTTGCTTTGGCTCTTGTTTTCAAAAGACCGCGATTCACTAATTCAATATCTAATCTAGTTTCCACTAAGCCACCGCCTTAATTTGCTACTTACTGTGTAAAATTATATTAATAATTGTAAAATAAAAAGATTGCTTACGCAATCTTCTAATTAAAAAGAAATTCTCCTTGGTATTTAATATTTATTTTATCTATATTATTATCCTCAATTATTAAATCTATTATTTTATCTTCTATTTCTTTTTGAATTAAACGTTTTAAATCCCGAACACCATATTCTTTATAATTAGATTCATCAACTATTTTTTCTATTACTTCATCACTAATATTAATACTTATTCCTCTTTTTAAAAACATCTCCTTTATTTTATTAATTTCTTTTTTAGCAATTTTAATTAAGTCACTTCTTTCTAAATTATTAAAAAGAATAATATCATCAATTCGATTAACTAATTCTGGTTTAAATATTTCTTTTAAAGATTTATCTATTTTCTTATCATCTGTAGTATTAATAAACCCTAAATCTTTTCCTTTTAAGAGTTTTGGATTAATATTTGCTGTAATAATAATTATTGTATTTCTAAAATCTACTTCTTTGTCTCTAATATCTTTTATTTTCCCTTCAGAAAAAATTCTTAAAAATATATCTAAAACTTCAGGATGTGCTTTTTCAAATTCATCAAGCAAAATTACAGAATAAGGACTAATACGAACTTGTTCTAAAAATGAGTTTTTATCATCATAACCGACATAACCAGGAGGAGCACCAATAATTTTACTTATTGTATAACTTTCTTTATATTCACTCATATCAAGTCTAATTAAACTATTTTTTCCAAACATATGCTCTGAGAGTTTTTTGGCGGTTTCTGTTTTTCCAACACCAGTATTTCCTAAAAACATTAATACTGGTGGCTTTTCCTCTGGAATAAGTCCTAGCTTTATTCGTTTTACAAGTAATAATAATTTATTAATAACATGATCTTGCCCAATAATATCAGACTTTAATTTTTTTTCTAAACTTTTTATATCAGTTTTTCGAAATTTTAATATTTCATAAATAGGAACCCCAGTTGCTTCATATACCACACTTGCAACATCACGACTTACAACTTTTGGTTTTTTCTTTTTTATTTTCTTAAAACTAAGTTCATTATATTTACTTAAAATTATTTTTTCTTTATTTCGATATTCCGTTGCTTTTAAAAAATCTTGATTTATTACTGCTTGTTTTTTTAGACCTTGAATATATTCCAATTCCTTTTCTAAAGCAATTAGCTCTTCTATTTTATGATTTTTATTTACTATCACTCTTGCACACGCCTCATCTAAAAGATCAATTGCTTTATCTGGAAACCTTCTGTCACCAAAATAACGACTACTAAACTTTACAATATTTTCAAGTACCTCATCAGGAATTTTTACTGAATGGTATGATTCATAAATTGGTTTTAATTTATAAATTATTTCTTTTGTTGTTTTTTCATCGGGCTCTTTTATTAATACTTTTTGAAAACGACGATCAAGTGCACCATCTTTTTCAATAAACTTTCGGTACTCATCAATTGTTGTTGCACCAATACATTTTATCTTCCCACGTGAAAGTGCGGGTTTAAAAATATTTGAAGCATCAATTGCCCCTTCTGCTCCTCCCGCCCCCACAATTGTATGGATTTCATCAATGAATAAAATAATATCTGGATCATTTTCTATTTCATCTAAAATCTTTCTAACTTTTTCTTCAAATTCACCACGATATTTTGTTCCTGCCACAATATTTGCCATATTTAAACTCAGAACCCTTTTTCCCTGTAAATTTTCAGGGACTTCTCCTTTTACAATCATTCGGCTTAACTCTTCTACAATTGCTGTTTTTCCTACTCCTGCCTCACCTATTAAAATAGGATTATTCTTGATTCTTCTTAATAATATTTCAATAATTCTTTGAAGCTCTTTTTCTCTTCCAATAACTGGATCAAATTCTGAGTTTTTTGCTTTTTCCGTAAAATCTTCTACTAATTCAGAAAGTAAACTTTTTTGTTTAAAAAATTTTTTCTCGCCAATACTAGTTTTTTCTTTAAGTTCTTTATACAAACGATTTATATCAACTCCCATTTCCATTAAAATTCTAAAACTTACTCCTTCTCCTTGATGTAAAAGGTTTAAAAATAGGTGTTCTAAAAGAACTATTCCATCATCATCTTTACTATCTAAAATCGCGCCTTCTATAATTTTTTTTAATAATGGCGTATAAATAAAAAGATCTGTTTTATCACTACCAACACCAACTTTACTTATTATTTCTTTTCGAAATTTCTCATAAGTTACTCCATATTTAGAAAGCAAATCAGATACTTTATTTTTTCCTTCTTTTAAAATTCCAAGTAATAAATGCTCGGTTCCAATATAAGGATGTTTTAATTCCACCATTTCTAATTTTGAGAGTGCTAAGGCTTTTTGTGCTTTCTCGGAAAAGTTTCCAAACATATTGCAAAAGCCCTCCTTTCATACCTTATTTTATGCCAATATCCAAATCTTTATAAAGTTATTAATAATCAATTTAAAATAAATTTTGACATTATTTAAAAATCTCATTGAATTTTCAAAAAAAATGTCAGATAATGAAAATAGTTTAATCAAAAATTCGGGAGGTGTTTTTATTATGGCAACATATACTAAAGCATATATTAAAAAATTAAATGAGGATATTAAAAATTATTTTCCGCACTTATTTCCTATTACATCTGATATGAAAATAACACATGATGGAGTATCAAGACTTGTAATGATTGATCGTTACAGCCAAAAAGATAAAGACTTAGTATCTTTAACAGAGGGAGATTTAGTCATTACAATCGTAAAATATGATCCAAAGTTTCCAACTCGTGGTTTAGGTTATGTAAGAAAAATTAATAAATCAAAAAGAGAAGCAATTATCGAAATTATAAAAGAGTTCCGAAATGCTTTAGAAGATCCAGAAGAATATAAAACTGGACTTATTAAAAGAGAACTTGATGAAATTGAAAAGCCCCTCGAATTATATTATGAACAGATTGCAAAAAGGGTTGCATATAATCTTAGCAGAGTCGAAAAAAGCGAAGAACTACGAAATATTTGGTTTAAAAAATTTTATGACCAATTAAGAAAAATGAACTTTGTTCCTGCTGGACGTGTTTTATACGGTGCAGGAAGTGATTCTCTTGTTACTTACTTTAATTGCTTTGTAATGCCTTTTATTGAAGATTCACGCGAAGGTATTGCTGAACATAGAAAAAAAGTTATGGAAATTATGTCACGTGGTGGTGGAGTTGGAACTAATGGTTCAACTCTAAGGCCAAAACATGCACGCGCAAAAAGTGTAGGAGGGCGTAGTAGTGGTGCAGTAAGTTGGTTACATGATCTATCACAACTTACGCACTTAGTAGAACAAGGTGGATCACGACGCGGTGCACAAATGATTATGCTTTCTATTTGGCATCCTGATATTATTGAGTTTATAATTTCAAAAATGCAAAATCCAAAAATTCTTCATTTTTTAATTGAAACATCAACTAATGAAAAAATTATTAATGAAGCAAAAAATAAATTAAAATTTGAACCACTATCAGAAAGTGATAGAGAGTTATATGAAACTATAGTAAAGAATGAACTTAATGCTGAATTTCCACCTCATATGGTTGCAATTGCAAAAGAAAAACTTGCCCAAGGTGGAACATATACCGTTAATAATATTGAGTTTTTATCAGGAGCAAATATTTCCGTTAATTTAACACATGAATTTATGGAAGCTGTTGAAAAAGATTTAGATTTTGATTTAAAGTTTCCTGATTTAGATCGCCTTACAAAAGAAGAAAAAGAATTTTATGATAAACATTGGCACGAAATAGGAGATGTCCGAGAGTGGGAAGCATTAGGATATCCAGTAAAAGTTTATTACACAATTAAGGCTCGTGAGCTTTGGCAATTAATTAATATTTGCGCAACTTACTCAGGAGAGCCTGGAATTTTCTTTATCGACAATGCAAACGATATGACGAATGCAAAAGCATATGGCCAAAAAGTAGTTGCCACAAATCCTTGTGGAGAGCAACCACTTGCACCTTACTCAGTATGTAATCTTGCAGCAATTAACCTTGCAAATATGATAGATAAACAAAATGGAAAAGTTAAATGGTCTGAACTTGAATACACTGTTCAAGTTGGAGTAAGAATGCAAGATAATGTTATTGATGCAACACCATACTTCCTAGAAGAAAATAAAATTCAAGCCCTTGGAGAACGTCGAATTGGAATGGGAATTATGGGACTACACGACCTTTTAATTTGGGCAGGAAAAAGGTATGGTTCTGCATCTGGTAATGAGCTTGTAAATAGAATTATGAAAACAATTGCTACTACTGCTTATAAAACTAGTATTCAACTTGCAAAAGAAAAAGGCGCATTTCCTTTCTTAACAGATCGCGATAAATTTATTCAAACAGGATATATGAAAAATATGCCAGAAGAAATAAAAGATGATATCCTACACTACGGTATTAGAAACTCACACCTTCTAACTATTGCTCCAACTGGTTCAACCGGAACAATGGTTGGTGTTTCAACTGGACTTGAACCATACTATTCATTTAAATATTACCGAAGCGGAAGATTGGGTAAGTTTATTGAAGTAAATGCTAAAATTGTTGATGAGTGGTTAAAATGCCATCCAGAATATACAGAAGAAACACTTCCAAATATTTTTGTAAGTGCTATGGATCTTAAACCTGAGGAACACGCTGACATTCAATGTATTATCCAAAGGTGGGTTGACTCATCAATTTCTAAAACAGTTAATGCCCCTAAAGGATATACTGTTGAAGAAGTTGCAAGAGTATATGAGCGTCTTTATAAAGGGGGAGCAAAAGGTGGAACAGTTTATGTTGATGGATCACGTGATGCTCAAGTTTTAACATTAACTAAAGATGAAAAACAAGAAGAACAACTAAAACTTGAAATTAAGGTGGAAGAACATAACTATGATCAACTTGAAAATGTAAATCCTGAACGAACAAAACACGGAAAAAATATTGGAACAAAAATTGGTGATCTATGTCCAATTTGTAACGAAGGAGAAGTTGTTGATTCAGGCGGATGCAATACTTGCTCAAACTGTGGTGCTCAATTAAAATGTGAGGTATAAAAAAAGGAATAGAACTTAATGTTCTATTCCTTTTTCATATGTCTTTTCTTTTTTGTTATTATACTCCAATAATTTTTCCTTTTTCTCTAATAATTCTAATTTACGATCAATTATAAAATCATTATAAACATTATACTTTTCAGAAATATTATTTTTATAACTATTTATTTCTTCAATTATCTTTTTTAACTTTTCTTCTTTTTGAGCAATAATTTTATTTAACTGTTTTCCTTCAGGCGGATTATATTCACAAATTTTTTGCATATTATTTAAAACTTTCTCAAAGCTTTTCATTTGTAAATATTTTTTATATTCAACTACATTAATTATATTTATAATTTTCATATTTTCAGTAAATTCCTTATATAGCTCTTTTTCTTTTAGTAAATATTCTTTTTTTTCTTCATTACTTAAAACTTCAATTTTTTGCTTAAGTTTTTCATTTCTTAAATTATATTCTTTGCATTTTTTATAATAATCTAAATGATAAAATTTTAAATAATAATAGTTCTTATATGTAAATGTTAAATACATTAAACGCCCATTAAGAGGTTTCTTTCCATCACCAATTTCTCCAACGACAATAAGCCCCCATTTGGGGTCTCCTTTTCTGATTAAATATTTGTAATTATTTATATTAGTAATTTCTGCTGGGTTATTTTTATATGCATACATAAAAAACTCTTGTTTTCTTTTATCAAAAACTAATAGGCCATAATCAAAGTTTCCTTTCAAGTTTTCATCAACAGCACGCAATTTACGAGCAAGTGTTTTAACCTTTTGCATAATATCACCTCTTAAAGTTGTAACTGTTTTTCTAAGGTTTGTTCTTTCTTGAAAGTTTTATCTTTATACTCTTTTACTAAACTATTTTTATCTTTTAATACTTCTTCTACCAAGTTCCTATTTTCTCTTAAAAAAATTTCTGTTTTAACATTGTATTGAACATTATAAATGGCTTTGTAATTTTTAATTTGTGTTTCTAAAATTTCATTTTTCTCAGTAAGTTCCTTAATCTCATTTTCTAATTCTTCATCAGTAAAGTTTTGCCCTGCAACATCACCTAAATAAGGCATTATTCCTTCTTTAATTTTTTTTCTAAATTTATCATTACTTCGTTTTAGAAAACAAGGCATAATTTCTATTTCTTTACCAGTTAATTCAAAATCTATTAAATCCTCTTTTTCCCATTTTATATATAATGCTTTAGTATAAAATTCTTCTTTTAAATCATCACTTAGATTTTCATAAATTTCATCTATTTTTTGATTTAATTTTTTTAGTCTTCTTTCAATCTGTTCTTTTTTAGCATAAAATCTTTCGTAGCTTTCATAAAACTTTTTAACATGTTTTTTCCTGAAACGATAATTAGCTTCTAACAAATATAAATAAAGCCAACGTGCTGGTAACACTTTGCTTTTTTCATTAATTATCCCAACAACTTCCATTCCTTTATTAGCACTACTATTTTTTATTGCCCTAATATAATCATTAATATATTTGATTTCTTTAGGAGTGTTATTGTATGCATACATTATATATTGGTAGCTTGGCTTATGAAATACCACTAAAGCAGCTTCATATGTTCCAGTTAAATATTCATCAACACAATTTAATTTTGATGAATATTTTCCTTCACCTTTTCTTGGCATATTATCACCTCAGATAATATATATTTTACACTTTTTTTACATTTTTGTCAAATAAAAATTAAAAAAGTAGACATTTTTGTCTACTTTTTATCACTTCTGTGTCGCATATGTGGAAACAAAATTACTTCCCTAATTGATGTTGCACCTGTCATTAACATTACTAAGCGGTCAATTCCTATACCAAGACCTCCCGCAGGTGGCATCCCATATTCTAATGCTTCAATAAAATCTAAATCCATTTCATTTGCTTCTTCATTTCCAAGTTCTTTTTCTTTTAATTGATTTTCAAAACGTTCTTTTTGATCAATTGGGTCATTTAATTCACTAAATGCATTTGCATATTCAATACCATTAATAAACACTTCAAAGCGTTCAGTAAATCTTTCATCTTTGCTTTTTTTTGCCAATGGACTAATTTCTACTGGATGCCCATAAATAAATGTTGGTTGAATTAAATTTTCTTCTACATACTTTTCAAAAAATTTATTAATAATATGACCCACACCATAATGTGGTTTTAGTTCAATATCATGCTCTTTAGCAAGTTTTTTTGCTTCCTCTAAACTCATCTCTTTCCAAAAATCAATACCACAATACTCTTTTATTGCATCAACCATATGTAAGCGTTTCCAACCGCCACCAAGATTAATTTTATGCCCTCCATACTCTATTTCATAAGTTCCTAAAACTCTATCTGCAACATGTAAAAAGCAACCTTCAACTAAATCCATCATACCTTCCATATCCGAATAAGCAAGATATGCTTCAACAGTTGTAAACTCTGGATTATGTTTTGTATCCATTCCTTCATTTCTAAAAAGTCTTCCTATTTCATAAACAGCTTCCATTCCCCCAACAAGAAGTTTTTTTAACGGAAGTTCAGTTGCAATTCTTAAATAAAAATCCATATCAAGAGTATTATGATGTGTAATAAACGGGCGCGCATTTGCACCTCCTAATATTGGTTGAAGTACGGGCGTTTCAACTTCAACAAAACCTAAAGAATCAAAATATTCTTGAATTGCCCGAATAATTTTTGGGCGTATATAAGCAATTCTCCTTGCTTCTTCATTCATAATTAAATCAAGGTAACGGCGCCGATATCTTTCTTCAATATCTTTTAGGCCATGAAACTTTTCAGGTAATGGTCTAAGTGCTTTTGTAAGATGAATATATTCTTTTGCTTTAACACTTAACTCACCCATATTAGTGCGAAATACAGTTCCTTTAATCCCTACAATATCACCAAGAGCTGCATCTTCAAAAAGTTCGTATTGTTCATCACCAACAACATCTTTTCGAACATATATTTGAATTTGTCCTGTACGATCTTGAATATGCATAAAGCCAGCTTTTCCCTTACTACGTTTAGTCATTATTCTTCCTGTCACACTTACATCTACTGCAAGTTCTTCTAGCTTTTCCTTACCATATTCATCATACAATTCTCTTATTTCCACACTTAAATGCGTTCTTTCAAAACGACTTCCAAAAGGATCAATTCCTTTCGCGCGAAGTTTTTCCATTTTTTCTCTTCTAACTATTTCTTGTTCCGTTAATTTTTCCATCATTCCACCTCATTTTGTTCATTTTCATTATACCACTTATTAAACTCATTTAAAATATTTTCAAGTTCAACTTTTGTTTTTGCTTTATTTATCCTTTCTTTTACTCTATTAGAATGTTTTACTCCTTTTAGGTACCATGCAATATGAGAACGCATCTCAAGTGTTGCAAGAGTCTCTCCTTTTAATTTTATTAAGTCATTGTAGTGTTCTAAGCACAATTTTATTTTTTCATCTAAACTAGGACTCGGCTTATAAGCACCTTTTTCTAAATAATCTCTTATTTGTGATAAAAGCCAGGGATTTCCAAGAGCAGCACGACCAATCATTACTGCATCACACCCTGTTTCAAGAATCATTCTTTTTGCATCTTCTGGTGACTTAATGTCACCATTTCCAATCACAGGAATCTTTACAACTTCTTTTACCTTTTTTATAATACTCCAATCTGCACATCCTGTATACATTTGTTTTCTTGTTCTGGGGTGCACTACTATCGCACTTGCTCCAGCTTTTTCACAAGCTTTAGCCACTTCTGTCGCATTAATGCTTTTTTCATCCCAACCACTGCGAATCTTCACTGTTACAGGTTTTTTAACTGCTTTTACAACTGCACTTACTATCTCTTCTATTTTTTCTACATCACGAAGTAGGGCAGCCCCTGCTTGGGCACGACTTGCAACTTTAGGTACTGGACACCCCATATTAATGTCAATTATATCACAATTCATATTTTCATCGATATATTTTGCCGCATAAACAAAACTTTCTACATCACTTCCAAAGATTTGTTGAGCAAGTGGACGTTCTTCTTCTGTCATTTTTAAATGATTAAGAGTCTTTTTATTTTTATAATAAATTGCTTTATCACTAACCATTTCTGCATAAACTAAACCTGCTCCAAGACGCCTTGCAATTTTCCGAAAAGAACTATTTGTGATTCCCGACATAGGTGCAAGAACAACTTGATTTTCAATTTCTACATCTTTTATTTTCCATTTACTCATTTCTACCACCTATTGGTTCTTTATAAGTTTTTCAATTTCATCTTTCGTATAAATATATTTTTCCTTACAAAAATTACATACTATTTCAATTTCTTTATCACTTTCTTTTAAAATATTTGTTAATTTTTCTTTACCCAAGCTCAATATTCCTCTTAAGTATCGCTCTTTTGAACAATCACATTGATATTTTTTTCTTCAATTATCATATAATCATTTTTACCTAAAATTTCTTTTAAGATTTCTTCTGTTTTTTCTTTTAAAAAATTAAAGAAGAAATTGGTGGTGTATTTTTTTATCAAGTTTTCTACTTTAGAGATTAAAGTCTCGCTTGCATTTGGAAGAAGTTGAATAATAAAACCACCACTAGCTTTAACACTACCATCCTCTTCAACTAAAACACCAAGACTTACTGCTGTTGGGATTTGCTCACTAACAGCAAAATAATAAGTTAAGTCCTCAGCAATTTCACCTGTTTGAAGAGGCACTTCACCAATCCATGGTTCTTTTAAATTTAAATCTTTAATAACTTTTAAAGTACCATCTTTTCCAACATCTAACTTCCCATCCTTTAACTTTAATTCAACATAAGGATTTATTATATAACCATTTATATTACCTTTTGCATCCACATTAACAATAATTTTTCCAATCTCACCACTACCATTAATTTGCAAAGACAAGCGCTCTTCTTCTTTCAACATTGACCCCATCAAAAGACCACCAGTCATACTACGACCAAAAGCAGCAGTTACAACTGGATAAGTATCATGAATTTTTATTGCCTTATCCACAAGCTTTGTAGTTATTGCAAGATAGATTCTAACTTCTTTGTTAAATGCTAATGCTTTTATTAATTTATCTTCCTTTTTTCCTCCTTAGTGAAAAAAGTAGCTGTTGCTACTTTTTTATTGCTTCTATTAACTCTTCTTTTGTCATTTTAGAATAACCTTTAATCTTTTTACTTTTGGCTAAATCTTTTAATTCTTTCACAGTTTTTAGATTTAAATCATTAACTCCGTTTAATAAACCATATTTTGCTAGATGTTCAATTTCTTCTTTTGTTAAAGTTTCTTGTTCAAGAAGAGTCTCAGCAATCAAATCTAATAATTTTTTATTTTCATTTATAATTTTCTTTGCCTTAGCATAACAATTATTAATTATTTTTCTTACTTCTTTATCAATTTCTAATGCCACCTGATCTGAAAAGTTTCTACTTTTTTGATAATCACGTCCTAAAAAGACACTTGATTCTTGATGCTCTAATTGAATTGGTCCTAAATCACTCATTCCGTATTCAGTAACCATTGCCCGAGCAATTTTTGTTGCTCGCTCAAAATCATTATGAGCACCTGTTGAGCTTTCATTGAAAACTATTTCTTCTGCTGCACGTCCTCCTAAAAGACTTGTAATTTGATCAAGTAGCTCTTTCTTAGTTGCAAAATATTTATCCTCTTTGGGTAGCATCATAGAATATCCACCTGCCATACCACGAGGAATAATTGTTACTTTGTGCACAACATTTGCATCTGAAAGTTTAAGTCCAAGTACTGCGTGTCCTGCCTCATGATATGCTACTAAACGTTTTTCTTTTTCTGTGTATTTTTTGCTCTTTTTAGCAGGCCCCATAAGAACCCTATCTGCCGCTTCATCAATATCTTTCATATCGATTGCTTTTTTATTTTGACGAACAGCAAGAAGGGCTGCTTCATTAAGCAAGTTCTCTAAATCAGCACCACTAAACCCTGGTGTTCTTTTTGCAACATTTTTTAAATTAACTTCTGGTGCAAGGTTTTTGTTTCGCGCATGAACTTGAAGAATCTCTTCGCGTCCCTTAACATCAGGAAGACTTACATATACTTGGCGGTCAAATCTTCCTGGACGAAGAAGCGCCGGATCTAAAACATCAGGTCTGTTCGTTGCTGCAATAATTATAATTCCTTCATTTTGACTAAATCCATCCATTTCAACAAGAAGTTGATTCAAAGTTTGTTCTCTTTCATCATGGCCACCACCAAGACCTGTTCCACGTTGACGACCAACTGCATCTATTTCATCAATAAAAATTAAGCATGGTGCGTTTTTCTTTGCCTCTCTAAACATATCACGAACACGACTAGCCCCAACACCTACATACATTTCAACAAAGTCAGAACCACTAATTGAATAAAATGGAACCTTAGCCTCTCCTGCAACAGCTCTTGCAAGAAGAGTTTTACCTGTTCCTGGAGGTCCCACTAAAAGCAATCCTTTTGGAATTCGTGCCCCCATTGCTTGAAACTTCTTCGGATTTTTTAGAAACTCAACAATTTCTTTTAATTCTTCTTTTTCTTCAGTAAGACCTGCAACATCATCATAAGTTATTTTTCCTCTTGTATCCTGTAGTATTGCTTTGCTTTTTCCAAAATCTAATATCTTTCCTGCCCCTCCTGATGATTTTGTAAGTCTTGAAAGCATCATAATAACAAAAATCATAAAAATTGCTGTTGGCAGTAAATTTATAATTAAATTAAGAATTGAATTAGACGTTGGATCTTCATTAATTATAACTTTAAAATCATATTCTTCTGAAGCAGCTACTATATCATCAATACTTTTTTCTGTTGCTGCCTTAACAAAAAATATCTCTTTTTTAGCATAACCTTCCATTTTCCCTGTTATTCGATAAATTTGACCCGCAGTATCTGGTGTTATATGAACCTCCACTACCTTTGGAAGGTTATTTATAAGTTCTGTATAACTTAATTTATTAACTTTTTGTGTGCTTTGCTGATAAAAATAATACACACCAAAAAGTATTATTAATACAATTAAGTATGAAAACATACTTTTCTTAACTTTTTCTTTCATTATTTTCACCTCTTCAAATTTCAGCATCTTTTATTATAGCGTTAATAATAAATTAAAACAACATTATATTTTCCATTTTTACCTTTATCAAAGCAAGACTTTTTAAGTCCGGGAATCCAAAGAATATTTCCGCTACTGTCCACAACTATTGGCCAACTCTCTCTTTCTTTTAGCAAAATTTTTTCATCAATAAAAATATCTTTTACTTTTTTAGTCCCATCCATTCCTTTTACCTTTATTCGATCCCCTTCTTTTCTTGTTCTAACATATAGAGGAAAGGAAATCTCTTCGCGCAGAAGAGTTAATGTATTATTACTATTGTCAGGTGCAACATCAACCATCTCAATTGTTTTACCATTAACTATTTTTATTTTATTTCCTAATTCATAATTGTATTCAATATCATCTTTATCTTTAGAATCAAAAACTATTTTATCATAAACTTTCCTTACAGTTACAAAAGGTAGCATAACATACGCATTTGCACGTTTACTACTAGCTAGCTCCAGCAAAGAATCAATATGTTTATTAGTAATCTTATTTACTATTTCTTCATTTTTCATACTTAAAATTATATATAAAACTTTCTTTTGGATTACAACATCCTCTTTTAAAAACTCTTTTATATCTAAGTTTTCGTTAACATACACCCTTTTTAATACTTCTAAAGCTTTCGTTTGTAAATATGCTTCATACTCAAGAAGTGTTTCACTAAAACGTAAAAATTTCTCATGTACATTTTTTTCTTCTTTTTTTAAAAAAGGTAACAGTTCCTTTCGATATCTATTTCTTGTATAAATATCTTTTGCATTGCTCTCATCAATAACATAAGGAATTTTATATTTATCTATATAAGAATAAATTTCCTCTTTTGAAAAATAAATTAAAGGACGAATAATTTTATATCCTTCTTTTTCAACAACACTTCTAAATCCAGCATATCCTTTTAAGTCTGACCCTCTTACAATATTCATCATAATTGTTTCAATTAGGTCATCACCATGATGAGCTGTTGCAAGATATTTTGCTTTATATCTTTTTACTACATCTTCAAAAAACTTGTATCTAATCTTTCGTGCTGTATCTTGAAAATTACCTGGAGTATACTCTTTAATTTTCATTCCTTCAAAAGGAATATTACGATCCTCACAATATTTTTTTACAAATTCAAATTCAGCTTCACTTTCTTTTCTTACATTGTGATTTACATGAGCACAAATAACCTCTATACCTTCTATGTTCTTTAAAATATTTAAAAGCATCATTGAATCTGGTCCTCCAGATGTTGCAACGACTACTTTTCCCTTAATTTTGTTATCTTTTAAAAACTTACTAACTCGTTCCATAAAATCACCTAATTTCACCATAAATTATAGCACATCTTAACCCTTTTACCAATTTAATGCTTAAATAATAATCACTTGCTTTTTGCAAGTGATTATTTGTATCTCCATTTATTTAATAGTTTATAAAATCTCATTACAATTAAAGTTATATCATCACAAGGAGGCTTTTCTTTAATAATTTTTGTACTTAGAAAACGGGCAAATTCATGGGGATTTTTAGTTTCAATTTTTAAAATTTCTTTTTCAAGTATCTCGGGATTAATATCATAAAAACCATCACTCATCATAATTATTAGGTCATCATCATTAAGTTCAACCGTTTTTCTATCAATATTAATTCCTTTAATAATACCAACCGGTAAAGCTTGTGGGATAATTTTTACAACTTCGGAACGTTTTCTAATGAATGTTGGTGCTGCCCCAACTTTTAAAAATGTTGTTTTCCCATTTTTTAAATTAATACTTGCAAAATCAATTGTTGAAAAAACTTCTCCTTTTGCTCTTATCGTCATTATTGTATTTAATGTTTTTATTGCGCTTTTTTCACTTATTCCTGTTTTAATCATCTCTTCAAGAAGCCTTATAGTTTCTTTGCTCTCTTGAGCTGCAAGCCTTCCGCTTCCCATCCCATCACTTAAAGCAACTATAAACTTCTTATTTGGAAGCTGAAAATATGTAAATGTATCACCATTTGGTTCTTTTTCATTTTTACTCACACTAAAATATCCAACATCAACACAAAAACTATCACGATTAGTAAACTCTAAATGATAAATATCTCCATCTTTTGTTTTTCTTTTTCTTTCAACTAATTCAATACCTTCTTTAAATATTGCAGAAAGTATAGGGATAATTATTTTTTCTATTTCATCATATTTAATATTTGATAATATTATTTTAATTCCTACTATAGTATCTTCAAAATTAACATCAAGATGCAAAACATTAATATTATAACTTTCAAGGTTACTTCTTATTAATTCTTCATAAAACTCTTTTTTATCAAATTCAAATTCTATTTCAGAAGAAAGCTCCATCATAACTTTAGATACTTCTAACAGTTGATCAGAAACTAAGTTTCGTGCTGAATCAAGATTTTCATAGTAACTTTTTTTAATTTGTCTTACATCTTCTTTTGCTTCTAAATACGAAATAAGTTTATCAAATCTCAAACATCTAAACTTTAAATCATCACTTACTTGAAGGTTATCTTCAAATAAGTTTGCAAAAGTATTATAAGTAAAACCTTTATCTTTGTTCCAACAATAATTATTTTTTGAACAGTTTTTACAAAAGTTTTTGTAAACATCTAAAATTAATTCATGTTTTAAATTACTTTGAAAAGTATTATTTAAAGAATGCGAAATCATATTAAAAATATACGAAAAATCTTTTATTTTCTTTACCGTTAAATTTCTCACCTTAGTTAAATACTCACTTTCCCTTTTTTCAAAAGAATCTGTTCCTTTAATTAATTTTGCAATTTTTAAAATTGGCTTCTTAGGAATTAAAATAAACAAAATTAACATAATTATCCTGCTATACCAGAAAGTTGTTTCTAAAGGAAAATTAAAAATATTTAAAACTGCATAATGATAAAACAAATAGACTAAACTAGTAAGAATTTTTCCTCCATCTTTTATCATATAAACTAAAATTGCAATAAGTATTAAAACAGGAAAATAATCATAAGTAATTACACCATTTAAAATTAAAATAATTCCCAAAATAATTGAGCTTACTACCCCAAATACTAAACCGCCATAAAAGGAAGTAAATATTATAATAAATTCAAATACTGTTGTAAGAATGTTACTTTCAAAAAATGATAAAGCAACACCGAGAATAAAAAGAGCACTAAGTACTTCATCCATTTCGTATTCTTTTTTGGCAAACACAACAAATGATGTTGCTTTTAAAAATATATAAGAAATTACATATGTTGTAATTGAAAGATAAAGAATTTTAAATACATCTAAAAAGAAAATAGGAGTATTCTCTAAAAAAGAAAATAAAATATTATTTCCAAAATAAGAAAAAAATGCAATTAAGGGAATATAACTTACATTCATTATTGAATAATAATTAATGAGCTCAACAATTATTAAATAAATAAGCATCATTATTCCAAGTTCTAAAGCAAAAATGGGATCTGTAAAAAAACTTATAGCAAAAATTGTAAGAAAACTTATAAGTGCCATTTTATTATTAACAGAGTAAATGAGGGCAAAAAGTGGTAAAGAAAATAAATAATAATTATTAATAATTTTAGCACTCGCTAAAAGAATGGAAATTAAAACAACAAACATTATTTTAAAAACTACTTTTACACCTTTTCCTACCTCACTTTTTATTTGAACCCTACTTGCTTTAACACTTTCCATAATCTTTGCCCCTTTCTTTTCCCAAAATTATAAAAAGAAAGAAGGCTCTATTTTGTCAAAACAAATGTAAGCCGTAATAAATATTTAGACAAAAAAATCACTTACCAAAGGTAAGAGATTAATCAATTTTTATAATTAATTCACCATCTGTAGAAAATAAGTATTTTTCTCTTGCATAACGCGCTAGATAATCGGGATCACGAAATTTTATCACTTGATCTTTTAAATATGCCTCTTCTTCTTTTAAACGCTTTTGCTCTGCAAGTAATATCTTTTTTTCTTGTTTTTTTTCAATAATTACTAATATATTCTTTACAAGTCCGTATAAATTATAAAAAGCAATATAACCAATAATTAATGAAATTAGCAATTTCAATACTTTTTTATCTTTTCTTTTTTTAACTTTTCTTTTTTTTGGCATATTTTAACCCCCGTATTTAAATAAAATATACCATTAAACTAAAGGAAAATCAAAACTTAAAATATTTATGAAAAAATTTATTGTAAACTAAAATTCCAAGAACTATCATAAAAATAAAATATAAATGAAGTACTCCTCCATTTAAATATTTCAAAATTAAAAAATAACCCATTGTAAAAATAAAAACTAAAGAAAAACTAACTAACCAACGATACCAATTGTTTTTTTCATAAATAAGTTTTTGATTAACATCAAAGATTAAAGCAAAAAGAATTCCAAAAACAAAAGAAAATATAAGGGATTTAATTTGTAAATCAATACTTATCATTTAAATAGACGAGCAAGAATTCCTTCTGTATTTTTATTTTTTTTGTCACTATTTGAATAATGGATTTCATTAACTTGTCCCTTGATGTTAACCTCCCCAACATTAGTATCAAGTTTTATAATTTCTAATTCATTTCCCTTGATTTTCATCATTCCAAGACTTGTTTCTAGTAAAAATTCATTACTATCAAAATTTTCAATCTTTCTTACTCCAGTAATTTCTAATCTTTTTCTGTCATGTAATGAAATATTATGATTATATGTAGGTTGATTAAAACTTGCTTTTTCAAATTCCATATTCATTCCTCCTTCGTTGGTATAATATATGTTCGTCCACTATAATATATGATAGATATCAATTTGTTTTTATTTTATTATTTTTGTGTTAAAATATTTTTAGGACTTAGGAGTGACAAAAATGAAAAAACATAAAAAAACACTTTTATATATATTAATATCAATACCACCAGTACTTGGTTTTCTAGCACTCATCTTACTTTGGACATCTAGTACTTTAGACAATATTATTGACCCTTTCTTAAAAGTTACTACAACTTTAACTATTTCGATTATTTTTACCATTTTGGTTCTTATTGGTATTAATTTTATAAAAACTAATGATATGTTAAAACTAGCTATTAATGTAGCTATTTCTGCTTTTTTAGCAATCTTTATTCTTTATGCAGGAAAAGCTATTTATGATTTTGAAAATACTCTAAAAAATATTACAAAAAAAGGTTACGAATATTACAGTACTGCATTTGTTGTTCGAAGCAATAGTAATATAACTTCACTTTTAGATTTAAATAATAAAAAACTAGGATTATTAAACGATGAAACTTCATATGAAGGATATATTATTCCAAAAGAAGAGATCGAAGCAAATGAGATTAATGCAAATATAGACTATGAAAATACATTTTTAAATCTAATTAGCGAACTTTTAAACGGAACATATGATGCAATAGTTCTTCCTGAAACTTATAAAGAAGCATTTGATTTTGAAGAAGAATTATCTGAAAGCTTAGAGAACTTAAAAACTATTTATACTAAATCTAAAGAAGTTAAAAAAGAACAAACAGAAACAAAACCAATTGTTAAAGGAGAACCTTTTAGTATTGTTCTTATTGGAACAGACAAAAAAATTGTAGGAAACAGAACTGATGGACAAAACTATGATGTTATTTTACTTATTACAGTTAATCCAAAAACAAGTGATGTATTAATTACAAGCATTAACAGAGACACTTATGTAAAATCTAAATGCTTAAATGGTTATGATAGAATTAATCATTCCGGTTGGGCATTTGGGAATCCTGGAGCTGAATGCTTGTTAAGTACAATTAGAGAATTTTTTGGAATTGATGTTCATTATTATGCAATGGTTGACTTTAAAGGAATGGTAAATATTGTTGATGCAATTGGCGGAATTAAAATAGATGTCCCAAAAGCATTTTGCGAACAAGATAGCAATAGAAAAAAAGGAAGAATTTGTTTAAAAGCTGGACACCAAAAATTAAATGGTGAACAAGCATTAGCTTTTGCCCGGCACAGAAAAACCACTAGTTCTACTGTTAGAAGCCAAAATCATGTTGTTGTTATAAAAGCAATTGCAGAACAACTTGTTAGTGTTAATCTTGTTACAAATTATTCAAAATTATTAAATATTGCAGAAAAAAATGTATTAACTAATTTAAACGAAGAACAAATGATGCAACTTTATGAAATTGGAATGGATTGGCTAAAAACAAGCAATTATAATGTTAATAATTTGCGTATTGAAAATATTGATATAAAAACAAGTGGTAGTATCTGGGGCTATAGTGCCAACCTTAACTATCCTGTTTATATGGTAATTCCATACCAAAATCACTATGAACGAGCAGTAAATCTTATCAATACAGTTTTAGAAGCAAAAACACCAACTATTTCTAAATATCTTTCTTTTGATTTAAAAAAACCTTTCTCATTCCCTGATGGCCCACTACAACCAAGAGAACCAGATCCAAGAGTTATAACAAAAAACTTTGTTGGAAGACCTGAAAGTGATGTTAGGTATTGGGACACGAAATTTATGCACAATTTCTGGGTTACTTATGAATATGAATATCATGATACAATTCCAAACGGTTATGTTATTTCACAAGAGTTTCCTGTTGGAACAAAATTAAATTATCGAACAGGAATGAAAGTAGTTATTTCGCTTGGAAAAAAATCTGATTATATAAGTGTAAAAGATTTAGTTAAAAATTTAACAGGAAAAACAATTCAACAAATAAAAGGATATCTTAACAATTTAGGATTAAAACATCGTTTTGAAAAAGTTACAGATGTTGAAGATCCTAATGTTTTACATAATACCTTTATAGATATTGATAAAAAAACTAAAGCAAAAAAAGTAATATATAAACCAGAACATAAAGACGAAACAATAGTTTATATCGCATTCAAAGGAACAGAAGAAATGAAAACAACTAAACCAATTATTGAATTATATGGAAACCCTGAAATTACACTTGAATATGGCTCAACTTGGAATGACCCTGGATGTTATTATTTCCATGAATTTTATTGGTATGACTTAGATTTTACAAAAGTTATAACAAATGAAGATGGAATTGCAATAGGTATTGATACTAAAACTCCTGGAACTTACATTATTACTTATACTGTAACTACAAAAGATGGGGTTATTAGTGACCCAGTAAAAAGAACAGTAATTGTAAAAGAAAAAGAGGAAGAACAAGAAACAAGTGACCCAATTGATGAAAATCAAACTGAACCATCTGAAAATAATGAAGATGAAAATCCTTCCGAAGAAGGAGAAGAATAAAAAAGAGAATGATTTAAAATCATTCTCTTTTATTTTACGTTCATTTCTAAAACAGAATAATATTTATCCCATTTTACTATTTTTAATATTGCATCACTTGGAAGCATCTTGCTATTCATTGTTCTATCTTCATTATATTCCCAACTTAAATTTATTTCATAAGCTGAAAGATTATTTTTAGATTCTATTTTCCCCTCACTATCAACAAAGTTATAAGTTATACTTTTAACACTGTTAAGAGTAACACTTGTTACTTCGCTTAAATTTTCTTTTCTGTATTCAAGGATATAATAATCAAAGAAACAATATAACTCATTTGCATATTCCATAAAACGTGGCACTAAAGGTTCAGGAATATAAATAATTCCTCCAATATCTTCTCGATCAAGTCTATTAATTAATGTCCAATATTCGCTAATAAAAAGTTTTGCAATAGAAACCGCATACTTTTCTTCATCAATTTCCTCTGCTTTTAAAGTGTTATACAAATCATCAAATAATTTTTTCTGAAGTTCAGTTGCATTTCCTCTTAACTTATATATTTCTACTTCCTTAGTAATTTGAATTTTCTTTTTTACTTCTTTAAATTCCTTAGGCATTATAGCAATTATACCTACAATTACTACAAATAAGATAAGTCCCATTATTATCAAAGTTCTCGTTGATGTATCAAATTTTAGTTTCATTTATATCACCTGTTTCTTTATTAATTATAACAAAAGGAGTAAATTATTAAAACTATTATTTTTCTTTTCTAAAATATATAATATAATTATATTAGAAAGCATGGTGGTAAAATGAAAAAAATAAAATCATATTTATTATTAATTCCAACTTTTATTAGTATTGTTAATTTAGTATTTGTAATGCTTGATACGGAAAATGTATACTTTATATTTAATGCAATAAGTGCATTGTTTTTAGTAATTTTAACTGTTTTTTTAACAATTGCTTTTCTTTATACAAGCAAGGAGGGAAGAAAACACTTAATAGTTTCAACTATTGTTGTTATTTTATATATTGCCTTTAACTTTTCTATTAATAATGGTTATTTAGACAGTATTTTAAAACCTATCCCTGATTTTAGTAATAAAAATATTATAGATGTTTTAGATTGGGGCGAAAAAAATAACTATAATATTATTCAGTTAAGCGATTATAGTGATTTTATTCCACGAAATCACATAATTTCTCAAAAAACAAGTGAAAATGAAATTATTGTCTTTATGTCTTTGGGACCTAACTATGATAAAAATGTAACATTACCAAATATGAAGGGTTGGACAATTGAAAAAGTTTTAAATTTCATAGAAGAAAATCATTTAAAAAATGTAACCATAAAATATGAAAATTCTGAAGAAGAACAAGACACAGTTATTTCTGCTGATAAATTTGGTCTAATTAAAAGAAGTGATGAAATTACTATTTTAGTATCCCGCGGACCAGAACCAATTGAACCGCAAACTATTATTTCTGATTTCCACGAAAAATCATTATTGGAAGCAAAAATCTGGCTTGAAAAACATAATATAAATTACACTGTTGAATATGATTTCCATGGTATAATTCCTCGCGAACATGTAATAGAACAAGTTGAAACAAAAAATAATGATGTTATCACATTTATAAAACTTATTGCTTCAAAAGGAAGATATATTGAAGTACCAGATTTTAGTACACTAAAATTCGAAGAAATAACAAAATGGGCCCTTTTAAATAATTTAACAATTGATATTAGTGAAAGATATGATGATACTATTCCACTTGGTGTTGCAATTGAGCAAAATCCAAAAGCAGGAGCAACCATTGAAGAAGAATCACATATTACACTACTTTTATCTAAAGGACAACTTTATATGAAAGATTTTAAAAATCTTTCAGAATTTACAAACTGGGCACAAGAAAACAATGTAGAATACGAAATAGTTTATGAGTTTCATGATGCAGTTTTAGAAAATGACATTATTGAGTTTTCTCATAAAATTAATGATCTTATAAAAAATGATGATAAAATTACTGTAAAAGTTTCACAAGGAAAACCTATTGTTATTCCAAACTTTGTTGGAATGACAAAAAGCTCAATTAGTACTCAATGCCAAAACCTTTCACTTAATTGTAATTTTGTTTATGGAAGTTATAGTTATAGCGTAAAAAAAGATACTGCAACTCAACAAAGTGTTGCCCCTAAAACTACAGTGAAAGCAACTACAACCATTTCTATTACCTTATCAAGAGGAACACCACAAACATTTACTTTAATTCTTGAACCAGATTGGTTTATGACAGGTAATGCAACAACAACTATTAATTATTTAAGAACAGAACTTGCAAAACAAACTCCTGGTGTAAAGTATACTTTTTATACAATTTCTGATAATTCCTTACCACCTGGTGGATATCATCCAAACTCACAAGTTAGAAATGGTTCAAAAGTAACACAAGGTCAAACATATAAAATATATATTGTAAAATAAAAACCACACCATAAAGGTGTGGTTTTATTATTCACTAGATTCCTCCTCAATGGGTTGGAAATAAAGCGATATAATCCATCCTGTTTTATTATTAATTGGATCATAAATAACTTTATACCACAATACTTGTTCTTTTGAATCAGGTTTTTCCCCTAATTTAGAATCGAGAATAATCATAGGTGTATCTTTGTTTGCTATTGTTGCTAAAACATTTCCATCATTTAATACGGCATCACTTCTAACCCGAATTTTATTATTAGTCGTTTTACCAATCTTAGCTTCTGGTTCTTCAACTAGATCATCTTTATTTATCCATCCGCTCTTATTATTGATTGCATCATAGATTACTCGATAAGCAATATCCCCATTATCTGTATATGCTCGTTCAAGTACTACTAAATATGTATCTTGTTGTACCCTTTTTCCTAAGTCATAGTTTAAAGGTTCAAAATGATAATTATCATATCCTTTATATATCACAACGTTTGAATTTGTTACTTTAAACACTTTATTTGTTTCATATATCTCATTTACAACCCCAGTATCTTCTAATGTTTCTGCGCTCACCCAACCAGTTGTTAAACGTTCAGGATGATAGTTATCAATATCATAAATAACCCTATAAGCAACATCTCCACTAGTTGTATATGCTCGTTCAAGTACTAATAGATTCTTGTTTTGTTGTAATCTCTTTCCTGAATCGTAGTTTAATAATGCATCATCATATACTACAACATTAGAATTTATTGTCTTAAATACTTTTCTTTCTTCAAATAATTCATATTCGTATCCCGAATCTGCTAAAACAACATCTTTTGGGTGATGATAAAACTCATCTGGAGTATTTACAATTGTAACAAATGAAGAATGAATATAAAGCTCATTTTTATCCCAATCATAATTAACCCTATTTATAGTAGAATCTTTTTTGCAATAATCTTTATGAAAACTAAATGGGTCACTATTTTCATCTAAAAGTGAATCTGACATAACTCGATACCATTTTGAATTTCCCTTATAACTATCACCTGTAGCTTCCCCTATAAGTACAACCGGAATATTTATTACATCTTCCTTTAATGAATAACTGACTGTTTGAGTAGATATAATTGTGTCCTTTCTTAAATTTACTGCATTCGGAATTTGTTTAATTGCAATTGTATAATAATTATAATCTTTCATACCTAGGTCCTTATCTATTAAATAATAATGCTGTGCTGCTTTTTCTCCCCAATAAGGATCACTTGCATATTTAACATTCATTCCGCTTGCTTTATTACCAAGATGAGATCCATAGTATCTCCAATCATAAAAGTTTGCATAACCCGCAGAAACATAACAATCATTATGATAAAAAATACTTAAAGAAACTAAAGAATATTTTGTTGCATTACCATATGGATTAGAATCAATAGCACCATGACCAAAAACATTATAATTTGTAACTGCAATATTACTTTTTCCAGAAGCGCTTTCATTAATCGAAACACCAAGAGCAGGCATCATATTTGATCCAAATGTTTCTTGAGCATTAAAGAAACTTCTTCCTTCATTAAATAGCATTGATTCATGCTTTTCAAGATCTACAGCCGCTTTATTATCTGGATTTTTTTGTGTAAAACCTTTAATTCTTGTTAAATAATAATCAATCTCCCATAAAGTATAATTTGATTTTGTGCGTGCAGGTAAGTATTGATAATAATTATAATATGGTGTTTCTGCGTTTACACTATTTTCATAAGTTCCCTTTTTATAATCATCTAACATTGTTTTTAAATCATTATAAAAATAATTACCATCAAAACTATAATATTGTTTCCCTTCTTCTAAGTAATCTGGAGCAGGCCCTAATCTTACATATCCATGATAACTATTTTTTTCCTTTAATTTGTTTGCAATACGATGTCGTATTTCTCCATTATTAACATAATAATATGACAGTGACAAAACTTTTGATAGGGGAACTATTTCATATCCTGTTTGTCCATCACCATCTTTCCTTCTTATCCAACCTGTATAACCAGATATTTTTCCTAATACTCTTTCAGAAGTTGGATGATATTCTAAAAAGGCAGCATCTCCGGCAGAATATCCATTTATGTATGTATATGCTAAACTTGAACTAGCAGTTGGATACATATTTGTATTATACTCTTTGTTTGGTTTTGTTCTTAAATTAAGTAATCCATATCTTGTATTTATTACTACCCCGTTTTTTAATATTGTTGGAGTTTTATCTGAAAAATCATCCATAGAATCCATAAATTCTTTTGCTGCATTATAATTCAAATAACATTTAAACGGTTTAGAATAAGAAATAGCTGAAGCATACACTACTTCGTAAACAGTATTTGAACAACTAATTTCATATCCTACTACAAGTTCAATTCTTAGTCTTTTATTTTGGTTGTGAACTAATTTTGTTATTACTTCTTTTTCAAAGTTAATATCTTCATCTGGTAAAGGGGCAAAGAATATATCAGTAAGTTCTCCAAAATCAGAAAAACCATCAGATGTTGTTAAAACATAAATAGAGTAATTTCCTAAAGGCAAATCACTTATATCAATTTCTGCATCAAACCATGCTTTGGTCTTATCTTTTCCATCAGGAACTCTAAGTTTAATTTGATAGTCACCATTTGTAATATAACCGATATCATAAGTAAATCTTTCAAAAGTTTCATTATTTTCTAAAACAAGTTTTCTTGTAACATTATTATTACTTCCATAACTAATACCAATATTGTAAGTATTACCACGAATTCTTAATTTTCCTTTTTCAATAGTTGAACTTGTATAAGTAATCATTGCATTATCCCTTGTCGGAGGTATATCATATGATAATAATCCATTGTCACGAACAAAAAGTTCAATTGGAAGTTGTCTAGAATAATAATTTGTTCTAAATAAGTAACCACGACCATTAATTTCAATTTTTCGTGTTATTTCTTTACTAAATACATTTGTTACTAATTCTTTTGCTTCATACTTCTTATCAACTACTGCTTTAACATATAATGTATAATCTCCTTGTGGAATTTCAGTTAAATCAATTAACCCTTTAAACCATGGACGAGAGTAATCCTTCCCATCTATATTAGGTGGTGTGAACGGAATATCTTCTAGCCAGCGTTCAAGTTCAATTTCAATATTCTGTTTTGTTTGTTGATTTTCTAATATTAAAGTATATTTAATATTAGATGAAGCACTATTATTTACATCTTTAACTATTAAATAGCCTCTAAAATCTAATAATTTTTTAGTTTCATCAAATTTAAAAGTTTCTATATGGAATATTCCTTTTTTATTGGTATAGGCAAGGTTAGTAGCGTTAGATATAACATAATCTTTTTGATTTGCATAAGAAAAACTATTTCCTTTTGAAATAGGCATAACAATAAATATAAAAAGTAGTGACATAAGAATTAATAGTTTTTTGTTTTTCATATACCTCACCTGTATAAAAAAGTATAGCAAATTTTCATATCTTTGTATAGGCAATTTAGACAATAAAAAATGATACTTTGTAAAAAGTATCATTTTATTATCTTTAATAGTTTTAACTATTCAGTTGATTCCTCAGTTAGTTCTTCTGCTGGTTCTTCTGTTACTTCGCTAACTGGTTCTTCAACCACTTCCTCGAATGCAACTTTTACTTCAGCGTTATTATAAGCTTCAAAAATTGCATCTTCGAAAAGCTTTCTTGTTTCTTGATTAATTGGATGTGCTATATCACGATATTCGCCATTTTGTAGTCTACTTGGCATAGCGATAAACAATCCATTATCTCCTTGGATAATTCTAATATCGTGAACAGCAAAGCAATCATCAATTAGAACAGAAGCAATCCCTTTCATACGAGAATTTTCTTTTTCAATTCTACGAATGTTCACTGATGTTATCTGCAACGTTACGCCCCCTTCCATAAGATACATTCTAGTGTAATTTTATACCACTTTTTGCCAAAATGCAATAAATATTGGGTATTTCCTAAATAAATTTTAATTCTATTGTTTTTGTTAAAACATCTGTGTAGTTATATGAATGTCTTTCAAATTGTTCTCCATCTACATCTATTTCCACAACAAAAACAGAATTATATACTTCTGTAATCACACCCGTAAAAACTTCTATTTTATTTCTTTTTCCGTTAACAGTTATTTCAACTCGGCTTCCAATATGTTCCTCTAACATTTCTCGGATGTCACTTAAAGTATTCATATTGACACCTTCTTCCATGATCAAATTATATCATAAAAATGATAATTTCTCAAACCGAATTTGGATACCCCCGATATAAAGTCCCTCTTGTTTCGATTCCGCCAATCCCTTGTTCTTTATATTTTGTTTCATTAATAATTTTGCGCAAATTAATTTCTTGATTATAACGAGTATAACTAATAGTTGTTGCAATATAAGCTGGATCTAAAGAATGAATATTAACGCGTTCTGGGGAAGAAGCAAAATTTGCTCCTGCATTCATTAAGGCTTCGTAATTTGACTGACATGCGCCAGCAATAATAATTAAATCATGATAATTACTTCTATATTTTCTGGCTTCCAAAATTCCTTCTACAAAATAACGACTATTTTTATAAGATTCAAGACTTCTAATGTCTTCGCTTTTTTTATTATATGAATCGTGACCTGTAATAACTAAAATATTAGGTTTAATAAGATTCAAATAATAACCAACATAATTTTTTATGTCCATTTCGCGAATTGCAATACCATAACAAGGGACATTCAATTTTTCGTAAAATGCTAAACACCTTTTTAAATATTTGATATCCCCATCAAAATGCAATACTTTACCAGGAATAATAAAGTATTCACTGTCTTTGTTTATTTCGTAATCTGTTTTAAAGATTTGAAAAAACTCTTCTTCCACTTCTTTATCAATACGGTCTTCTTCAAGTTTTAAATCTTCTAATGGAGCATCAGCAATAAGTCTTATATTTACCCCTTTTAAAATGGCAATGCCATCTTTAATTTCTGAAACAATAAAGTCAATGTCATTCCCATAAGAGTTTCTGCTAACAACAGATCCTACCTTAATTTCTTCCATAAAATCACCACTAAATTATATGAAAAACAGAGTAAAATTATTAAAGGAATAGGTTATCCCTATTCCTTACTTAAGCGATTTACAATGTTTATGTAATCTTCTATTTTCAACTCTTCTGCTCTTTGCATAAGTGAAAGATTAAGTTCAGTAAATATTTTTTCTAATTTCTTCAAATCAAAGTTTCGAAGATTATTTTTTAACATTTTCCTTCTTTGGGAAAATGCTTCTTTTACAAATCTAAAAAATAATTTTTCATCATTAACAAAATATTTTTTTCTTTTTTCAAGTTTTAAAACACTACTATCTACATTGGGTTTTGGATAAAAAACATTGCGACTTACATTCATAAGAGTTTTTACATCATAATTATACTGAATAAATATTGAAAGAGAGCTGTATTTTTTTGTATTGGGTTTAGCTGAGAGACGCTCTGCTACTTCCTTTTGCATCATCAAAATTAATTTTTGAATTGGTAAGTCATCTTCAATAATTTTTGTAATAATTGGTATTGTAACATAATAGGGAAGATTTGAAATTAGAACAATTTCCTTAAAATTTAAATCCTTAATATCACTTTGTACATCACTTTCTAAAAAGTCTTCATTAATAAGTTTAAAGTTTTTATAATCTTTTAAAGTGTCATTTAGAATCGGAATAAGTCTTTTATCAATTTCATACATCACTAAATAGCCACACTTATCAAGAATAAACTCTGATAGTGCTCCTATTCCAGGCCCTATTTCAATTACTAAAGTATCTTTTCCAATATTAGATAAGTCTACTATTTTTTTTAAAATGTTTTGATCAATTAAAAAGTTTTGGCCTAAACTTTTTTTTATTTTAAAGTTATATTTATCTAAAATTTCGTTTGTACGTTTATAAGTGCTTATTTTCAAACCTTATTCCTCCTTAAGGACTAGTTTTATTTTTTCTTCTAATTCATCTTTGGTAATTCCAAATATATTTAACCTTTTAAAAAAGGTTTTATTATTTACTGTTCCAATATTTAATAGTTCTCCTACTTTATACCTTAAATATTTATTATTAAATACTTCTAATTTTAAATATTCTTCCCAAGTAATAGAATCCTTAGCTCCACCATTTGTTATAACTTTAGAAAGAGCTTCTTTTAGTGCCTTATCTGATGCATATTCCACACCTATTCCCTTTTTTCCTTGTGCATCTTTTCTATTTAAAAAAGCATTCTTTGCGTTTCCTACTTTTTCATTTATTATTTTTCTAATTCTTTCTCCGTTATAATCTGGATCGGTAAAAACAATTATTCCGCGAGTTTTAGCTAGAGTTTCAATTTGTTTTAAAGTAGCATCAGAAATTCTACTTCCTCCTGTTATTATTACATCGCAATTTAAAATACTTTGTAACCTATTTTTATCGTGAGATCCTTCAACTACTATTACTTCTTTGATTTTCATTAAATTCACCATTTTAATTATAACATAATAAGGTGCCTATAGGCACCTTGTATCAAGTTTAATAATGCGTTCCCAAGGAAGATTTAATTCATTTCTTCCAAAATGACCATAAGTTGCTGTTTGTTTAAAGATTGGTTTTTTCAGTTCCAATGTTTCTGTAATACCCCGTGGTGTTAAATCAAAATTATTTCTAATTATTTTAATAATTTTTTCCTCAGGGATTTTATTTGTATTAAAAGTATTAACATGAATACTTATTGGTTCGGGAACTCCAATTGCATAAGAAAGCTGAACCTCGCATTTATCAGCAAAATTGTTTGCAACTATATTTTTAGCAATGAAACGTGCCATATAAGCAGCACTTCTATCAACTTTAGAAGCATCTTTTCCTGAAAATGCCCCACCACCATGTCTTGCATAACCACCGTAACTATCAATAATAATTTTGCGACCAGTAAGGCCAGTATCCGCAGCTGGTCCACCAATTACAAATCTTCCTGTTGGGTTAATTAACACCTTATAATTGCTTGTGTCAACATCATAATCTTTTAATACTTTTTCAATTATATTTTCCTTAATATAAGCTTTAAATTCTTCTTCGTTATAATCAGGATTATGTTGTACACTCATCAAAATTGTATTAATTTCTGGTTTCTTATTTGTATAATCAATTGTTACCTGACTTTTCATATCAGGACGTGCATATTTAAATTCACCGTTTTTTCTTAATTTGCTTGCAAGTTTTACAAGATTGTGCGCAATAACAATTGCTAAAGGCATATATTCTTTTGTTTCACGTGATGCATAACCAAACATAATTCCTTGGTCTCCTGCACCTTGCTCTTTTTTACCATCAACACCCAAAGCAATATCAGGTGATTGCTCATGTAAATAGTTTTGAATTTTGCATGTATCACACCCTATCCCTAAATCTTTATGGGTATAGCCAATTTCTCTTAAAGTTTCTCGTACTATTTTTTCAATATTAGGTTTTGCTTTTGTTTTAATTTCCCCACCCACAATTACTAATTCTTTTGTAATAAAAACTTCGCAAGCAACTCTTGAATCAGGATCTTCCTTTAGACAAGCATCAAGTACGGCATCACTAATTTGATCACATATCTTATCTGGATGTCCCTCACTTACTGATTCTGATGTAAATAATTTTCTTTCCACAATTATTCCTCCTTTAAAATTAAAAATACTTTTTCCCTAGAAAAAGTATTTTTGTTTTACAACAAAATCTACTTATTGCTAGGAAATATTTCCCCTCGTTAGAACCACCCAACTTAATGGGTTGCTGTCGCTTCATCGGCTAACTATCCTCCACGAACTCTTAATAAGTGATTTCTATATTCAATTGTAATACAAGCTTATTTTAAATACTTAGTTTCTTTTTGTCAATTATTTTTACCAACCCCAACGCAATACTTTATAATTAACATTTCTTTGCACACCTATTATTTTAGTGTCTTCTTCGCTAGGATAAAGTAAATCTATTGCACTTCCTGTAATAGCACTTCCACGGTCTAAAACTATTGCAATAATTGGTTCACGTGAAAACTTAAAATTAGAAATTTCAATTATTGTACCACATGGAATATTATGATCTGCCGCAACTATTCTAATCTTGCCATATTTTTTATCATTAAAATATATTTTTCCATTTCTTACATCTGGATATGGTCTGCAATACGTATATCCTGTACATCCTACACAATCTGGACCATAACCAGTCAATCTTCCTGAGAACTTACCAGGATTTCCTACTTCTATTATTTCATCTACTGGTTCTTTTATTGTTTTACTATATAAATAATAGGTTTTGTCACCTACTTTTTGATAGTAGTGCTCAATTATCCCTTTTTCTCCCTTAGTCAAAACTTTCTGTAAAAAAGAAGGGATCGGTTTTTTGGAATTATTTTTCATTATTCTTTTGTAATCCGGATACTCAAACACAGTAACAAGTTCATAACTAATATTTACCTCCTCAGAAACAACTTCAGCTAGTGTTTCTGGTTGGTAAAAAATATTTTCACTTACCTCTTCTTCTACAATTGTAAGTGATAAGAAAAGAGTCATTGCTATTAATTTAATTATTAAATCTATATTTTGTAATTTAAACATTTTACCACCTAACTAAGTATATGATTTTATTTAATATTAAATACTTTTAAAGCATTTTCTGTTGTAATTTTTCCTACTTCCTCTTTACTTATGTTTTTGATTTTTGCAATTTCATCTGCTACTAGTATAACATATTTTGGTTCGTTTCGCTTTCCGCGATATGGTTCTGGTGTAAGATAAGGGGAATCTGTTTCAATTAAAATGTGAGAAAGATCAATTTCTTCTACTACCTCTTTTATTTTCTTTGCATTTTTAAATGTTACAACACCAGAAATTCCAATCAGCATTCCAATTTGAATAAATTTTTTTGCCATTTCTTTACTACTGCTGAAACTATGCATAACACCAGAAAGAGAATATTTTTTTAAAATGTTATAAATATCTTCTGTAGCTTCCCGATTATGGATAATTACAGGAATGTTGTGTTTTGTTGCAAATTTTAATTGTCTTTCAAAATATTTTTTTTGTAAATCCTTATTATCTTTGTACCAATAATAATCAAGTCCTATTTCTCCTATTGCTTTCACTTTAGGATGTTTTAAATTTTCTTCCAACCATAAAAAATGAGTTTCTTCTACTTCGTTTATATATGCTGGATGAAATCCTAAAGCCGCATATATATTATCATATTTTTTAGCAAGTTCAAGTGCTTTTTCATTAGATTCTTTATCATAACCAAGAATCATCATATAATTTACATTATTTTCATTAGCAGCTTTTATTACTTCTTCTAAATCATCTATATATACATCATCTTGAAGATGAGAATGAGAATCAAAAAACATAAGCATCACCATGTCTTTATTATACCATATACTAGACATTGATGTGCTTATGTTTATTTTTAGGAAACTGTTCAATTAAATAAAGAAAGGTTTCATATAGAATGTAACTAAGTAGTACAATAATTTGTTTGTCTTTACTGGGTTCTAAAATAATTTCTAAAAAGATAATAAGGGCTACACTGGTAACCAGCTTAATGAGGTGTTCTTTTCGATTACCATTCATTCTCACTAGTATCAACCTCGCAAAAAATAATTTGACAAATTTCATAATAAATATTAACATCAATACATAAATAAATTAAGGTTAATTTTACTCACACCTAAAAGGAGGGATATTATAAAACTTACTCAGGAATATTATTTATTTTTTGGAGAACGTTTAAGGGTTTTAAGAAGTGAAAGAGGGTTAACACAAAAAGAACTAGCAAAAGACGCTTGCCATAGAACGCAAGTTGTTCATATTGAAACTTGCCAACATAATCCAAGTTTAAAACTAGTTGAAGAACTTGCTAAAAAACTAAATTATTCTCCTGAAGAGTTAACCCTAATGATAATTAATCCAAATTATACTTTTTCTAAACAGTTTGCAATTATTCTTGAAGATTTATATTTTAAAAAACAATACAATAAAATATATGGCCTGCTACAACCCCATCGTTTTCATGGCGGATTAAAATCATTTGAATGGCAAAGAAAAATTCAATATTATGAAGCATTAAAATATTTTTACAACAAAAAATATTTACAAGTTTTAGAAATTTTAGAGGAAACTTTATTAGAATTAAACGATAAAAAAATACTGCTTCCAATAGATCTTAGGATTTTAAATCTTGTTCGTTTAATTAATTTAAAAACTAAAAAATTTGATGAAGAAAAACTTATCAGGAAAAAAATTGAAGAGCAATTTAAATTTATCGAAGATAAGGCATATATTATTCCAGTTTATATATCTTTAATCAACTTTTATATAAAAGAAAAAGACTTTAAAAAAGCACTAAATTATATTACTGAAGCACAGCATATTATTGAAACTTTTCACTTTTATCACTACAAACCATACTTAAGCTTTTATAAAGCTGTAATTAATTATTACAAGACAAATGATATAAATAGTTTTCTAGAAAGTTTTAGAATAATAAAACTTATTTGTGAAGAACTAAATATTTCATTTCTTCTAAAAGAATTTAATAAATATTTAAAAGACTATAATATTAAAACAAATTAAAAGAACCACTTAATAGTGGTTCTTTATTTCATTAAAGTTCGAATAAACTCTCTCTCTTCTAATACATCAAGTCTAGGGAAAAGAGGTTTTGGTTCTTGTGTTACAGTATAACTTTCTTTTTTACCAAACTCTAAATCATTCCAATCTCCTAAATCTGTTCCCAGTTGCTTATTAATATTTTCTGCAGTATCTAAAAGCATTGGACTAATTAAAATAGAAATTAAACGCAGTAATTCAATTAAAGTATATAAAGTTTTTTCTAAGTCTTCACTTTTTGATTTTTCTTTTGCAAGAGTCCAAGGAGTTGTTTCATCAATAAACTTATTCACTCTTCCTATTAGTTTCCAAACAGGTTTTAAAGCGTTCTCTATTTTAAATTCTTCAAAGGCAATTTCGTATTCTTGTTTTGTTTTTGTAAAGGTATCTATTACTTCTTGAACAAATTCATCAACCGTTGTTTTAGCAGTAATTTTTTTTACGTTTCCATTTAAATATTTATTAACCATTGCAAGAGAACGGTTTAATAAGTTTCCTAGGTCATTTGCTAAATCACAATTTATTCTTTCTATAAAATCTTCGGGTGTAAACAATCCATCATGCGCCTGATTCATTTCTGACAGCAAATAATAATTCAAGGCATCCAAACCATAGCGCTCAATAAGTTCCTCAGGATACACTACATTTCCTTTTGACTTGCTCATCTTTCCATCTTTCATCATAATCCAGTTGTGACCAAAAATAGTCTTTGGAAGTGGAAGATCAAGAGCCATTAAAATAATTGGCCAGTAAATAGCATGAAATCTTAAAATATCTTTTCCAAGAATATGAATAACTTCACCATTATACCAATATTCTTTCAAGAGTGTATCATTGTCTGTTTTGTATCCTAAAGCAGTAATATAATTACTTAAAGCATCAATCCAAACATAAATAACATGTTCTGGATCACTTGGAATAGGAACTCCCCATTTAACAGAGGTTCTACTAACACACAAATCTTCTAAACCACCCTTAATGAAATTTACTACTTCATTTTTCTTAGTTTCTGGAACAATAAAATCATTGTTTTCTTCGATATGTTTTAATAATCTGTCTGCATACTTACTCAACCTAAAAAAGTATGCTTTTTCTTTAACAAGTTGAGTCCCTCTTCCGCAATCAGGGCAGTTTTTGCGTCCATCTAATTGTGTTTTTGTGTAAAAACTTTCACAACCAACACAATACTCTCCTTCGTATTCCCCTAAATAAATGTCTCCTTTATCTAAAAGCTCTGTAAATATTTTTTGAACAATACTTTCATGGCGTTTTTCTGTGGTTCTAATAAAATCGTTATATTCAATTTTCATTCGTTTCCAAAGCTCTTGTGCCATTTTTGCATATTCATCAACATGTTCTTGCGGTGTAATGCCACGTTTTTCAGCAATACTTTCAACCTTTTGACCATGTTCATCCATTCCTGTTAAAAAATAAACATTATTTCCTCTTAATTTATTGTAACGAACTAAAGTATTAGCAAATATTGTTGTGTATGCTGTCCCAATGTGAAAACGAACATCAATTGAACTAGGATAGTAAATTGGTGTTGTAATATAAATATTTTTCTTCATAAAAATGACTCCCTTCAAAATAAAAAAGTCCTTAAAATTAAGGACGAATTAATCCGCGGTACCACCTTAGTTTGCCAAAAGGCACGCTCTAAACTTTAACGCAGTTATACGTTTTAGCTTACATATCAACTAAACGACTCCAGAGCCATCTTCAATTAATATTCACTTGTCCTTTCCCACCAACCAAGGACTCTCTTAGAAGGAATATTAATTTACTCTCTCCTTCACAGTCTTTTTAAACTACAATTATTGTATATAAAAAAAAAAGAAAAGGCAAGTTAATCTTCAACGTGTTTTCCTAAGAACTGTGCAGCAATTTGTGTTACCTTTTCTTCTATTTCACTAAATTTCTCATCGTTTGAAAGAAGTATTACAAGTCCAATTGCATCACCATTCGCGATTATAGTACTCAATACAAACTTGCCATGTTCTGAATTTTCTTCTGTAATTTTTAATTCTGTATCATGTCTTTGTACTAAATTATCGCGATGGTCTATAGAGTTAATTAACTCTTCGCTAATTGATTTCCCAAGATATTTGTTCTTAAGGGGTCCAACTGCTGCGATTACTTTATCGCGGTCAGTTACTATGATGTTTTTCTTTACCAAATCATAAATAACTTGAATATATTCTTCTGCAATATCTGTTAAATTGGACATAAATGAATACTTTCTTAAAACGATGTTTCCTTCCTGATCAATAAAAACTTCTAGTGGATCCCCTTCCCTGATCCTTAAGTTTTTTCTCATTTCTTTAGGAATTACAATTCTTCCTAAATCATCAATTCTTCTTACGATACCCGTTGCTTTCATACATTACCTCTCTTTTCTTTTTGTACTAATTTTAGTTTAAGAATATATTCTAAAAATATACTCTTTTTAAAAAATTATTCAACAAATTTGCTTAATAAATTCACTGCATAATACAACCAATGATGAGCAAGTCCCACTTTATCTATTATTATATGTAATTTTTTCTTTTCATATTTAAATCTTATTTTTTTTGTAAGTTCATTAGCTGTTTTAAATAGTAATTTGCCATCAATTTTGCTGCTACTTTCGGGACTCAACTCAATATCCACAAAGCTTCGTGTTTTTCCAACCTTGACCACATTTAATTTTTTTGCAATTTTTTCAAATAATTCTTCATACATATAAATAAATAAATTTTCTGGTAGTTTACCAAATCTATCGGTAAGCTCTTTTTTAATATTTTCAAAAGATGTAAACGAATCAATATTACTAATTAAATTGTGAATTTCAATTTTTATGTCTTCATCACTAACATAACTATCAGCGATATGTGTTTCCACCTCAATAAGTGGTTTTTCATCAATTACTTCTTCCTCATTTTTCACCTCACCCTTTATTTTTTTTATTTCTTCATTCAACATTTTAGTATACATTTCAATACCTATCGTGTCAATGAAACCGGCTTGCTCTTTCCCAAGTATATCTCCCGCACCTCGAATAGATAAGTCGCGAACAGCAATTTTAAAACCACTACCTAATTCAGTAAATTCCTTTATTACTTGAAGTCTTTTTATTGCAGCTTCTGTTAGAACTTTTTGTTTGTTATAAAAAAGGTAGGCATATGCAATTACGTTGCTCCGCCCAACGCGACCTCTAATTTGATACAGTTGAGAAAGACCAAATTTATCAGCATCAAAAACTATTAAAGTATTTACACTTGAAATATCAATGCCCGTTTCTATTATTGTGGTGCAAACTAAAACATTATATTCATGATTTAAAAATGCAAGCATTCTATTTTCTAACTCAAGTTTACTCATTTGGCCATGAGCAAAAGTAACTTTAGCAGCAGGCACTAACTCCTTTATTTCTTTTGCCTTTCTTTCAATATCACTAACGCGATTATATAACACAAACACTTGACCATTGCGAGCAAGTTCTTTTTCAATAGCATCTCTTACAATACTTATGTTTTCTTCAATAACATATGTTTGAATTGGATAACGGTTAACTGGTGGGGTTTCAATAAGTGATAAACTTCGAAGTCCTGAAATTGACATTTGTAATGTTCTTGGAATGGGGGTTGCAGTTAAAGTTAAAACATCAATATTTTTTTTCATTTCTTTAATTTTTTCCTTGTGAATAACTCCAAATCGTTGTTCTTCATCAATAATTAATAAACCAAGATCTTTGAATTTAACATCTTTACTTAAGATACGATGTGTACCAATTAAAAAATCCACTTTTCCTTCTTTTAGTCCTTCTAAAATCCTTTTTGCTTCACTTTTTCTTGTAAAACGATTTAAAAGTTCAATATTAACACCAAAATTTCTAAAGCGATCGAGCGCTGTTTTATAATGTTGGTTTGAAAGAATTGTTGTAGGACACAAAAAAGCAACTTGTTTGTTATCCATAATCGCTTTAAGAGCAGCTCGAAAAGCAACTTCTGTTTTTCCAAAACCAACATCTCCACACAATAAACGATCCATTGGTACAGGGCTTTCCATATCTTTTTTAATCTCTTCTGTTGTTTTAAGTTGATCAAGTGTTTCTTCATGAACAAACTCTTTTTCAAATTCAATTTGTTCTTTTGTATCTATAGAAAAAGCAAAACCTACCTGCTTCTCTCTTTCGGCATAAAGTTTTAAAAGTTTTTCTGCCAAATCTTTAACTTTTGTACGTACCCGATGTTTTATTTTTTGCCAATCAGAACCACCAAGCTTATTTATTTTGGGAACTACTCCTTCACGTCCAACATATTTACTTAAATAATTAATCTTTTCAACAGGAATATATAACTTATCACCTTTTTGGTATTCAACTTGTAAAAAATCTTTTTTTAATCCGGATTTTGTTAAGGTAACAACTCCTTGGTAGATTCCTATCCCATGAATGTCATGGACTACATAATCACCAACTTGTAATTTTTGATAACTGCTAATTCTTTCAGTATTTTTAAACTTTGTTTGTGGGCGAACTTTTCTTATACTTGGCTTATCTAAATCGCTTTCGGTAATAAGAATTAATTTTTCATCAAAAGATTTAAATCCCAATTGATAATCTTTATTAATAATATTTAATTTACCTTTTTTTATTTCAGAAAGTAAATTAATTAAAACATAATCTACTCTTAAATATTCTAGCAATCTTTTCCGTTTTTTGTCATTTGAAACTGCTATAACTATTGTATAACCCGCTTTTAATTCCTGAGTAATATATTTATTTAATGCTTTCAAATTACCTAAAAAATTATCTATACTTTGAGTATTAATTTCTTTTTTCTTATCAAATTTAATATAAGGTAAATCTGTATCAATAGTAGAAAAATATAGTTCACGCTTATTTACCAAATCTTCTAACTTAAACATATATTTTAAATTTTCTAATTCTTCGCCTCTTGAAACTAGTTCTTTCTGATAATTAAATATTTCTTCTTGTAACATCATATATGTACTTTGTATTTGGGTATAATTTAAAAATAAAACTATTGGTTTTTTTAAATAACTTGTAATATTAGAAATATCGCTTGTTAAAATAGGTAAATATTTATGTAATTTATCTATTTCGTTTTCTTCTTTTATTTTAGAGAGTTTTTCTTGTAAGTATGGTTTTTCTTTTGCTAAATCTAAAAGTTTTAAAAAAACTTCTTCTTTCGACTTTTCGATAATTGTTTCTGTGTTAGGTGTAATTATTGCTGAATCAACTTTTTTAATTGAAAGTTGACTTTCTAAATCAAACTCACGGATTGATTCAACAGTATTTCCCCAAAATTCAATTCTAATTGGATTTTCAAAATTAATTGGAAAAATATCTAAAATGCTTCCTCGAACTGCATATTCACCTAAACCAGTAACTAGTGATTGCCGGCGATATCCCAAAGAAAATAAGTTCTCTTGTAATAATTCATAATTTATTTCTTTTTTCTTTTTTATTGTGATTATATTTTTTTTAAAGACTTCTAAAGAAGGAAGAAAACGTAAGTAGCCATTAAGAGTTGTAACAACTATTTTTTTATTATTAACCAGCAACTCACTAAGTGTATTAATTCTTTCATATTTTAACTCAGGGCTTATTGCTAAAGCTTCACTTGCAATAAACTCATCCATTGGAAAAAACAGAACATCTTTTGTATAACTAAGTAGTGTTTCATAAAGTTTTCCTGCATTAAATAAGTTATTAGCTACAACTAATATTGCATTATCACTTTTAACAAATAAATGATATAAATAAAAGCTTGCTAAACCGTCATTCAAGCCAAAAACGCCAAGATTATAATTATCCTGGCTATAAACACTTTCAGGAAAAAGCCCCTTAATCATTTATAACACCACCTAGTTATACTTGTTCATGATAAGTTCAATTGCTTTACCATTAATAAATTCATAAATTGCAACTGCAGCATCTTTCACCGCTTTTTTAATATATTCTGTTTCTTTTTTTGAAAATTTTTCTAAAACATAGTCCTTTGTATTATTTTTAACAGTTTTGCTAATTCCTATTTTTAATCTTTTAAAATCTTCTGAATTTAAATTTTTAATTATACTTTCTACTCCCTTATGTCCACCACTAGAACCTCCATGTTTAATTTTTAACTTACCAGTTGGAAGGTCAAGATCATCATGAATAACAATAATATCATCTAAATCTAACTTATAATAATCAACTATATTTCTTACTGCATCTCCAGATAAATTCATATATGTAAGGGGTTTAAAAAGGATTATTTTTTCACCATTAATTGTTTCCTCACAAAATAATCCCTTAAATTTTTCTTTGTTAAATTTAAGATTTAAGTTTTTTGCAACCTCATCAAGTACCATAAACCCTATATTGTGACGAGTATTTTCATATTCTTGTCCAGGATTTCCAAGACCAATTAATAGTTTCATTAAATCACCTCTTTGGGCTACTTTTTATTTTTCATATACCCTTCTTTTATTGTTTCTCGTTCGCGAGCAATAGCAAGAGATTCTTCTGGAACATCAACAGTAATTGTAGAACCAGCGGCAACTAAAGATCCTTTTTTAATTGTTATAGGAGCAATTAAATTAACATTGCAACCAATAAAACATTCATCTTCAATTATTGTTTTATGTTTTTCTTTTCCATCAAAATTTACCGTAATTGTTCCACATCCAATAGTAACATTTGAACCAATTTCTGCATCTCCTAAATATGCATGATGAGCTGCGCTTGTATGATCTTTTATTTTAGTATTTTTAATTTCCACAAAGTTTCCAATTCTGTTATTTGAACCTATTATTGAATTATTTCTAATATGTGCGTATGGTCCAATTGTGTTATCATTCCCAATAATTGAATCACTAATATAAGAAGCTCTAATTTGACACCGCTCACCTATTACTACTTTTCCAGTAATATATGTATTTGGGTATATTACAGTATTTTTTCCAATTTCTACTGATTCATCAATATATGTGTTTTCAGGATCAATAATAATAACACCGTTTTTTATATGTTTTTTATTAATTTTTATCCTTTCTTTTTTAGTCATTATTTCACTCCTTTTTTGCTTTTTGATACTCATTATAAATATCATTTTTCTTTAAATTATATTTTTCAGATATTTCTTTTATAGCATCTTTTTCTGAATATCCTTTTTTAATTAGTCTTTTTATTTCTGAAATATAATCTATATCTTTTTCTATAATCTCTTGTTTTCCTTCTAAAACAATAACAATTTCGCCTTTAATGGTTTCTAAATTTTCTAATATATCGCTAATGTTTCCACGAATAATTTCTTCATGTAATTTTGTAAGTTCACGACAAATAGAAACCTTTCTATTTCCCATAATATCTTTTATAAGTTCCAAAGTATTTTGAATTCTATGTGGTGCTTCATAAAAAATAAGTGTTTCTTCTTTTTCTTTTAAAGAGTTCAATTCTTTTTTCTTTTTTGATTCTTTATTATCTAAAAAACCATAAAAATTAAATTTTTCAGCAGAAATTCCTGATGTAATAAGAGCAGTAGTAAGTGCTGTTGCGCCAGGAAGTGCAACAACATTAAAACCGTTTTCTATCACATATTTTACAACAGTTGCTCCTGGGTCACTTATAATAGGTGTTCCTCGATCTGAAACAAGAGCAACATTTTTTCCCATTTTTAAATAATTTAAAATTTTATCTTTCATTTTATTTTCATTATGTTCATGAACTGAGATTGTTTTTGTTTTAATGTCATAATGATTGAGTAGTTTTTGAGTTACTCTTGTATCTTCGGATGCAATTATACTTACTTCCTTTAAAACTTTTAAAGCTCTTAAAGTAATATCTTCTAAATTTCCAATTGGAGTTGGAACTAAATATAGTATAGGTGTTCCATCAAAGCTTTTTTGTTTCATTATCCTTCACCTATTCAAAAAATTTTAATACTTCTTTCGAATAACTTCCGTCTTCATTGTGAGCATATAAAGGCCCTAGTATTTTTAAACCAGGATTTCCGTTTTTTTTGCCTTCAATTAAAAACATATTTGCATCTCTTCCCATTTTTGGATAAACCATTTGTAAGCGCTTAGGTTCAATTCTATATTTTTTCATAAGTTCAATTGTTTCAACAAATCTTTCAGGACGTTGAACAAGCGCTAAAAGGCCTCCATTTTTTAAAAGAATACTTGCACTTTTTATAACATCTTCTAAAGTTGCAGTTATTTCATGACGAGCAATTCTTTTATACTCAATTTCATTTAAATGGCTTTCTTTATTTAATTTAAAAAATGGAGGATTACATATCGTAACATCAAATTGTTCACGTCCAACTATTTTATAAACCTCTTTTAAGTCATGGTTAATAATTTTAATTTGTGATTCTAAATTGTTTAGTTTAGTACTTTCTAGCGCAAGATTAAAAGGTTTTTTTTGAATTTCAACCCCAACTATTGAAGCATCGGTTCTTGTTGATAAAACAAGTGGAATAGGGGCGTTCCCCGTTCCAAGATCAATAATATTTTTTACAGCTTTATTAATTGTTACAAATCTGGCAAGTAAAACCGAATCAAGGGAAAAACAAAACCCTTCACTATCTTGAACAATTTTTAATCCTTTATAGTTTAACAAGTCATCTATTTTCTTCATCTTTACCTCGTTCCGCCTCAAAAGTAACAACACCATATTCTGGAACAGTAACTTGATAAGTTCCTTTAATAATATCTAGTTGTGTTACCTTTCCTTCACCATGTTCTGTTTCAATAACATCCCCTAAATCTGGTAAATCTTTTCTTAGTTCTTGATATAATTTATCTTCATAGCGAAGACAACAAAGCAAGCGTCCACAAACACCATTTATTTTTTCTGGTGAAAGTGATAAATTTTGATTTTTGGCCATGTTAATTGAAACACTAGAAAACTCATTTAAAAATGTTGCACAGCATAAAACCCTACCACATGGCCCAATTCCACCTTTTATTTTTGCCTTATCCCTAATTCCTATCTGTCTTAATTCAATTCTCGTTTTAAACTCTGCTGCTAAATCTTTTACTAAATCGCGAAAATCGACTCTACTATCAGAAATAAAATAAAAAATCAATTGTTCACGATTAAGAGTATATTCCACATCTGTTAAACTAATATCTAAATCATGTTTTTTAACAAGTTCTTTAAATCTTTTCGCAATACAAGGTATTTCTGATTTGTTTTTGTTGTATTTTGCAAAATCTTTTTTTGTTGCTCTTCTAATAATTTTTTTCAAAGGCAAAACTAGGTTTTTCTTTTTTTCTTCAAAAGATTCTGTTACACATTCACCAAGTTCTAACCCACGCGTTGTCTCAACTACTATCATATCCCCTTTTTTTAGTTTATTGTTATTTGTATTAAAATAATATAAATTACCAGTTGGTTTAAATTTAACTCCAATTACTTCATACATGGTGTACCACCTCTCTTTTACAACTTGTATATTTTATTATACATTATTTTGGTTTTCATCTTCCATACCAATAAAAAGTTTAAATAACAATAAGTTCTTATTAACGTTACTTAAAATACTTTGTTTTATATAAGTTATAATTTCTAGTTTTTTAACTACTCTTTCTATTTTATTTAAAGAAGTGATTTTTTTAATTAAATCCAAATAATCATCAAAAATATCAACATCATTTCGAAAATAAAAATTAATGCAATCATGATAAAAAAGATTCATTATTTCCATAGTTAACAACAGATCTTCTTTTTCATTAAAAAGCACATCTTGAAAAGAGTCAAGTTCTAATAAAACTTCTAGTTTATTATTTTCGTAAAATTCTATTAATTCAACAGTTTTGTCAATTTTATTTAAAAAAGATTCATCATTAATTAAACTTTCAATATCATCCTTTTTCCCTGCAAGTTGAATAGCTAATTTTAATTTTGTTAAATCTTTCTTATAATCTTTATAAAACTCTACCTCTTTTAATAAGTCTAATGGGCGAAATGTAATAATAGTACACCGCGAAACTATTGTTTTAAGCATTTGATTTATATTTTCTGTAATCAATATTGCATATATTTCAGAAGTTGGCTCTTCCAAAAATTTTAAAATACTATTTGCTGCAGCTTGTGTTAATTTTTCCGCCTCATTTATTATGTAAACTTTTTTTTCATTACTTCTCCCAGTTAAACTAAACTCTTTTTGTAAATCATTAATTTGTTCTTTTTTTATTGTTCCGTTTTCTGGATTAATTATCTGTAAGTTTTCAAAGCTATTGTTATTAATTTGAAAGCATATATTACATTTCTCGCATGGTCTTTTTTCAAGGTCTTTATTTTCACAAAAAATAGTTTTTGCAAAAAAAAGTGCAACATCTAATTTTTTAGTATTTTTATCCCCAACAAATAAATAAGCATGTGAAACACGTTTATATTTTAAAGCATTTTCTAGCATTCTATAAACAATAGGTTGTTCTTCTTTAATTTGTTCTTTCAAAGTACCACTTCCCTGCTTTCAACCTACTTTAATTATAAAGGTTCTAAAAGAAAAAAGAAAGAAAATAAAAAAAGATATTTGAAATATCTTTTTAAAAATTTAAAAGGAGTGCTCCTGCCATAGCTAAAATCCCAGGAAAGCCAAGAACGGCAGAGATAAGTAGAGTAATAAGGTTAATACTAATTAAAAGATTAAAGTGAACTGCAACTAAATTATAAAGATAAAGCATAAACCCACCGAGAACAACTTTTCTAATAATTTTCCACATAGTTACCCCCCCTTAGTAATAACTATGCTTAATTTATTAAATTATTAGAAAAAACTTTCTACATTTTTCTTCTACCTTCAAGAGCAGAAGAAATTGTTAATTCATCTGCATATTCAATATCGCTTCCAACCGGAAGACCGTGAGCGATTCTTGTAACTATAACATTAAAATTAGAAAGTAATTTTGCCATGTAGAGAGCTGTTGTTTCACCCTCAATATTAGGATTCGTTGCAATAATTACTTCTTCTATGTTTTTTTCTTCAATTCTTTTTATAAGTTTTCCAAAATTTAAATCCTCTGGTCCTATTCCTAAAATAGGAGAAATAACACCATTTAAAACATGGTACCTTCCCTTATATACCTGAGCCTTTTCCATTGCCATAACATCTCTTGAATCTTCAACAATACATAATAACCTGTTATTTCGCGTTTCATCCTTACAAATATCACACAATTCATCTTCTGTAATATGGTTACATATTTTGCATTGTTTAAGTTTCTTTTTTACATCCACTAAAGATGTTGCAAATTCATCAACATCTTCCTTTTCCAAGTCCATAACTGCAAAAGCCATACGTTCCGCAGTTTTTATTCCGACTCCAGGTAATTTTTGAAAATTTTCAATAAGTTTGGTAACACTTTTTGGGTAGTTCATATGCTTCACCTACTACATAAATCTTGTATACATTCCTAATTCTTTTTCAATTACTTTATCAACTTCACTCAAAGCATTATTTACAGCAACCAAAATTAAATCCTCTAACATTTCTTTATCTTCTTTGTTAATTATTGCTTCATTTATTGAAATGCTAAGAATTTCTTTTTTACCGTTTGCAACTACTTTGATTTGTGGCGATTCATAAGTAAACTCTTGTTTACTAATTTTTTCTTGTTTTTCCTTAATTTCTTGTTGTAATTTTTGTGCTTGTTTCATCATTGCTTTAATATCCATTAATATCCTCCTATTCTATTTCAACAACATCTTCTCCAAAAATATCAATTGCTTTTTGTTCTAATTCTGATGTTGATTTTAAATCTTCAGAATTATTCTTTTGGGCAAGCACTCCATAATCAACATCTTCTTTAATAACAGTATATTTTTTCCCCGTTCTTAAAGCACCAATATATTCACCTCTAATTTTTAACCACTCTTCTTCAGTGATTGCAATTATTTTATATGGTCTGCCAATTACCAAATGAAGTAACTTCTCCATATTTTCAATATCATAATTTATTCTAAGTGCCATTGATTCATATGGATAAGAAACAATTACACTTTCAGCACTTGCTACTTTAACATCTGCATCAAGTAAAAGTCCAGCACTTGGTCCAAGCTCTGGATCAAGAGAATACGATGTAAGATCTAACCATTTAATTTTTACTTCTTCTAATACTTTTTTATCAGCAAGAGCAAGAGTGTTATTAATACGAATTTTCTTTAATTTTTCAAGTATTTCTTCACTATCTTCAACACTCTCTTTTTTATCTTCAATTTCTTCTTTTGATTCCTCTTTCTTTTCTAAATTTTCTTCTTTTATTTCCTTATCTTTTTCAATAGTTTTCTTTAATTCTTTACTTTCGACACCTGTTGTAAGCTTTATCAAAGCAAGTTCTAAAAGAATTAATGGATGATTTGTATATTTTATTTCATTTAATGTTCTATTAAATTCATCAATCATTTGATAAATATCATCATTATTAAGTTCAAGTTCCGAAAACACCTTAAAATTATCAGTTGAAAAATATTCTGGAACATTCTTAAAGATTAATAAATCTCTTAAATAATAAATAATGTCTTCTATTAGTTGTTGAATATTTTTTCCTTTGTTTGCAATATTATTTACTTGAAATAATAATGCCTCTGTTTCTTTGTTAATAATATTTAAAATAATATCTTCTATTTCTTCTTCGCTAACTGTACCACATATTTCATCAATAGCATCTGTTGTTATTAACTCAGGTGAATAAGAAACAGCCTTATCAAGTAGGCTAATTGCATCTCTAAGTGCTCCATCAGCAACTTTTGCAATTTTCTTTAGTGCTTTTTCTTCAATCTTAATATTTTCTTTTTCAATAATTGCTTTTAATCCTTCTACAATTACTTGAACAGATATTTTCTTAAAATCAAAACGCTGACACCTTGATATTATTGTTAAAGGAAGTTTATGTGGTTCAGTAGTTGCTAAAATAAAAATTACATGTTGTGGTGGTTCTTCTAACGTTTTAAGTAACGCATTAAAGGCTCCTGTTGTAAGCATATGAACTTCATCGATTATGTAGACTTTATACTTACATTTGCTGGGTGCATATTTTACCTTTTCTCTTAATTCACGAATTTCTTCAACTCCATTATTACTTGCAGCATCTATTTCAATAATATCAATTATTTCATTATTATTAATCTCTTCACAAATTGTACAACTACCACAAGGTTCCCCTGCTTCTAAATTTAAACAATTGACTGCTTTTGCAAATACTTTAGCAGTAGAGGTTTTTCCTGTTCCTCGTGGCCCCGAAAAAAGATAAGCATGGGAAATTTTGTCTTTGATAATTGAATTTTTAAGAGTTGTTACAATATGATCTTGACCTAACAAGTCGCTAAATTTTTTAGGTCTGTATTTACGATATAATGCTTGGTACTCCATATTACCTATCATCCTTTAACAATATTCTTATTTAATTATATCATTTTCTTTTTCAATAAAAAAGAAAAGATTTAATTACTTTTCCTTCTTTTTGCTTTAAAAAAATTTTTTAATAATTCCTGGCATTCTTTGTTCATTATTCCAGTTTTAATCTTAACTTTATGGTTTAATCTTTTATCTTCTAAAGTGTTATGTAAACTGCCACAATATCCACTTTTTTCGTCCTTAACCGCATAAACAACTTCTTCTATTCTTGCTTGAATTATTGCTCCTGCACACATTGGGCAGGGTTCTAAAGTAACATAAAGCTTACAATTATTTAAACGCCAACTTTTTAATTTTTTTGAAGCTTTTTGAATTGCTAAAATTTCTGCATGACAGATACTCTGTTGTTTTTTTTCTTTTAAATTATGCGCACGAGCAATAATTTTATCATTATAAACAATTACTGCTCCTATCGGTACTTCATCTTTTTTATAAGCTTTAACCGCTTCTTTATATGCTTCTTTCATATACTTTTCATCCATAATATCACCTCTAAAAAAATGACGCACACAAGAATTAGTTCTTAAGGCTGCTACCTTCCGGTCCTGACCTGGTTCGAACGTTCTTGTTGCGTCATTTTTATTTTATCAAATATATTTTATCATTTCAATCCAAAAATAATATACAAATATTTACATTTCATTTACTTTATATATTCAATACCGGCCATATATGGAATTAATACTTTAGGAACCTTAATGCTTCCATCAGGTTGCTGATAATTTTCTAGGATTGCTGCAAAAAGCCTTGGTGTTGCAACTCCTGATCCGTTTAGGGTATGAACATACTCAAGCTTGCTGTCAGTAGTTCTTCTAAATTTAATATTAGCCCGTCTTGCCTGGTAATCCTCAGCGTTACTTACTGATGAAACTTCGCGATACATATTTTGTGATGGAAGCCACACTTCTAAGTCATATGTTTGAGCCATTGAAAACCCTAGGTCACCAGTACATAGTTCAACTATACGATATGGTATTTCTAATAATTCTAATATTTTAGCTACATCTTCTACCATTTTTTCAAGTTCTATATATGATTCTTCAGGTTTTGTAAATTTAATTAATTCAACTTTATGAAATTGATGTTGCCTAATTATTCCTTTCGTATCACGACCTGCAGAACCCGCTTCCTTACGAAAACACGGACTAAATGATACATATTTTAATGGTAACCCCTCAACATTTAATACTTCATTTCGATGAAGATTAATTGAAGATACCTCTGATGTAGGAACCAAAAACAAATCAGTATCAACCATTTTATATGAGTCTTCTTCAAATTTTGGTAATTGCCCCGTTCCTTCCATACACTCTCTTTTTACCATATAAGGCGCGATTACTTCCTTATACCCATGTTGATTTGCATGAACATCCATCATAAATGCTATTAGTGCCCGTTCTAGGCGTGCTCCTAGTCCTTTATACACCACAAATCTACTTCCAGAAAGTTTTCCAGCTCTATCAAAATCTAATATATCAAGAGCTTCACCTAGTTCCCAGTGTTCCTTAATTGGAAAAGAAAATTTAGGTATTTCACCCCATCTTTTTACTTCCCTATTATCATTTTCGTCTTTTCCGATTGGCAATGTTTCACGTGGAACATTAGGAGTTATTAATAACAGATGCTTTATTTTCTCGCTATTTTGAGTTATTTCCTTATCATATTCGTTAATTTTTTTGTTTAGTTCTTCTACTTTTGATAATAAACCACTTGCATCTTTCTTTTGCCTTTTTAACTCACCTATTTCTTTTGATAATTCGTTTTTTTCGTTTTTTAGCTTTCCAACCTCAAATTTCATATTTCGATTTTGGGTATCTAGTTCTTGTAATTCAGATAAATAACTAAAGTCTCCACCTCTTGTTTCTAATCTTTTCTTAGTGGTTTCAAAATCGTTTCTTAATAAATTAATATCAATCATTTTTTTCCTCCTTTCAATTAAAATAACTCATCCCTAATTAGGGACGAGTTATCGCGTTGCCACCCTAGTTATATTTCAATGTTTCACGTGAAACATTGAAATATCACCTCAAACTGATAACGGTAGTTCCCGGAAATGGATACTTAAGTTCACCATTTCACTCAAAGGCTGATTCATGAATAGTTATTACTGATTTACACCAACCATCAGCTCTCTTTGCAATAACCTATTCACTACTACTCCTTCTCAACGCTTTTTCATACTGAAATTATATCATTAAATATTAGCAAAGTCAATCTGCTTCTTTAGAATTGTTTTCTTCTGAATCATCTTCTTTTTTTACTCTTGCAACAGTAGCAACTGATTGGTTTTCGCGAAGATTTATTAATTTAACACCTTGTGTAGCTCTTCCTGACCTAGAAATTTGGCTTACATCTAACCTAATAACAATTCCTTGGTCAGTGATAATCATCAAATCATAACTTTCGTCAACCGGACGAAGAGCAACTAATTTTCCATTCTTTTTAATTATATTAATTGTTTTAACTCCTTTTCCGCCACGGTGAGTAACTCGATACTCTTCTACAGAAGTTCTTTTTCCATAACCTTTTTCTGATACAACTAAAACATCACTGTTAGGAATTACAACTTCCATACCAACACATTCGCCACCATCAAGATTCATACCACGAACTCCACTTGCTGTTCTGCCCATGGATCTTATTTCTTTTTCTTTAAAGCGAATTAATTTCCCGTTAGACGAACCCATGATTATTTCGTCTTTTCCAGAAGTTTTTCTAACTGAAATTAATTCATCGTTTTCTTTTAATGTAATAGCAATCTTTCCTGTTTGCCTAATGTTTTCAAAATCAATCAGCGGCGTTCTTTTTACTAATCCGTTGCGAGTTGCAAAGAACAGATAAGAACCATCAGTAAATTCCTCAATAGGAATAATTGCATTTAATCTCTCATCTTTTTCAATTGGAATTAAATTGATTAGGGGTAAACCTTTTGATTGTCTACCATACTCAGGTATTTGGAAGCCTTTTAATCTGTATACTTTTCCTTTGTTTGTAAAGAACAAAATATACGTATGAGTTTTTGTAGATAATAAATACTCTACAAAATCTTCTTCATTGGTTGTCATTCCCTTTACACCAATACCACCGCGATGTTGTGTGCGATAGGTATCAACCGGTAGTCTCTTAATATATCCTTTATTAGTAACGGTAATTACAATGTCTTCAACTGGTATTAATGATTCATCATCAATATCAGCAACCGCAGTAAGGTCAATCTTTGTTTTTCTTTCGTCACCATATTTTTCTTTTATTTCAAGTAATTCTTCTTTTACAATTCCTAAAACTTTTTCTTCAGAAGCAAGAATTGCTTTTAGTTTTGCTATTAATTCTTTTAATTCGCTCATTTCCTCTTCAATTTTAGATCTTTCTAACCCTGTAAGCCGTCTAAGTTTCATTTCTAGAATTGCTGTTGCTTGTTCAGAAGATAACTTAAACTTTTCAATTAATCCTTTTTTGGCTTCTTCATCATTTTTGGATTTTTTAATTAAAACAACTACTTCATCAATATTTTCTAAAGCAATAATTAATCCTTCTAAAATATGGGCACGAGTTTCAGCTTTTTCTAAATCAAATTGAGTGCGACGAGTAATAACTTCCTTTTGAAAATCAATATAGTGCCCTAGCATTTCCTTAAGTGATAACAATTTAGGTTCGCTGTTTACAAGAGCGAGCATATTTATTCCATAACTTACTTGCAATATACCAGCATTATATAAATTATTTAAAACAATATTTGCATTTGCATCCTTTTTAATTTCTATTACAATTCTGATTCCGTACATATTAGATTCATCGCGTAAATCAGATATGCCTGTAATTTTTTCTTCTTTTACTAAATTTGCAATTTTCTCTACTAAATTTGCCTTATTAACTTGGTAAGGAATTTCTGTAACTATAATTGATTCACGACCATTATTATCTTTTACAATTTCACAATTTGCTCGAATCTTAATAATGCCTTTCCCGGTTTCATAAGCTTTTTTAATTCCACTATTACCAAGAATTGTTGCACCTGTTGGAAAATCAGGACCTTTAATATATTCCATAAGTTCAATAACTGTTAAATCCGGATTATCGATAAGTGCAAAAATAGCATCAATAACCTCGCTCAAATTATGAGGAGGAATATTTGTTGCCATTCCAACAGCAATTCCTGTTGAACCATTTACTAAAAGATTTGGAAATCTACTTGGTAAAACAAGTGGTTCTTTTTCGCTTCCGTCATAGTTATCCCCAAAATCAACTGTATTTTTATTAATATCTCGTAGCATTTCCATGGCAATTTTACTTAAACGCGCTTCTGTATAACGCATTGCTGCAGCTTGGTCCCCATCTATTGAACCAAAGTTACCATGTCCATCTACTAACATATAACGCATTGAAAAGTCTTGTGCCATACGTACCATTGTTTCGTATACTGCTTGATCACCATGTGGGTGATATTTACCAATAACTTCACCAGTAATTCTTGCACTCTTTTTATATGGTTTGTCAGCAGTAATACCTAAATCATTCATTGCGTAAAGTACTCTTCTGTGAACTGGTTTAAGCCCATCTCTTACATCAGGAAGAGCACGTGCTACAATAACACTCATTGCATAATCAATAAATGATGTTTTCATTTCATCTGTAATATATACTTGTTTTATTGTCCCCATATTAATCCTCCTATACGTCTAAATTGCTAACGTATTTAGCATTTTCTTCAATAAACTCGCGACGAGGTTCAACATCATCGCCCATTAATTTTTCAAAGATTTCATTTGCTTGTATTGCGTCATCAACAGTTATTTGCAACAATAACCTATCTTCAGGATTCATTGTTGTTTCCCATAATTGTTCAGGATTCATTTCCCCTAAACCTTTATAACGTTGAATTGTTGGTTTAGTTGAATCTTCTAAATTTTTCAATACTTCTTGTAATTCTTGATCACTATAAACATATTGAATGTTTTTCCCTTGCTGTACCTTATAAAGCGGTGGTTGTGCAATATAAATATATCCACCTTCTACTAACGAACGTAAATAACGATAGAAGAATGTTATTAAAAGTGTTCTAATATGTGCACCGTCAACATCGGCGTCAGTCATAATAATAATTTTGTGATATCTTAATTTATTAATATCAAACTCTTCACCAAATCCTGTTCCAATTGCTGTAAACATTGAACGGATTTCATTGTTGGCAAGAATTCGATCAAGACGCGCTTTTTCAACATTTAAAATTTTCCCACGAAGCGGTAAAATTGCTTGAATCTCACGGTTTCTTCCAAGTTTTGCCGAACCACCTGCAGAATCACCCTCTACAATATATAACTCACATTCACTTGCATCTCGTGAAGAGCAATCTGCTAGTTTTCCAGGTAAAGATGAAACATCTAAAGCCCCTTTTCTTCTTGTTAGTTCTCTTGCCCTTTTTGCAGCAAGACGGGCACGTGATGCAGTAAGAGCTTTTTCAATAATTGCTTTTGCACTATCAGGGTTTTCTAGTAAAAAGCGTTCAAATCCTACAGCAAAAATTGAATCCGTAATCTTTCTAACTTCCCCATTACCTAATTTCGTTTTTGTTTGTCCTTCAAACTGAGGATTTGGGTGTTTTACAGAAATTATTGCCACAATTCCTTCACGAACATCTTCACCAGTTAAATTGTCATCACCATTTTTAAAATAACCAGATTTTAAAGCAAAATTATTAATAACGCGAGTTAAGGCTCTCCTAAAGCCTTCTTCGTGAGTTCCCCCTTCTAAAGTGTTAATATTATTTGCAAATGAAAACACATTTTCATGATATCCAGTATTATATTGCACAGCAATTTCTACCGTAATATCACTTTCCTCGCCGCTTATATAAACAATATCTGGGTGAACTAATTCGTTGTTTTTATTTAAAAGTTCAATATACTCTTTTATTCCTCCGTCGTATTTAAATCTATCAGTTTTTCCTGTTCTTTCATCAGTAATTGTTAAAGTTAATCCTTTATTTAAAAAAGCAAGTTCTCGGATTCTTGTTCTTAAAGTTTCGTAATTAATTTCAGTTGTTTCTTCAAAAATTAGAGGATCTGGCTTAAACTTAACTGTTGTTCCAGTTTTTTTAGGATCGCACTCACCTATTACTTCCAATTCTTTTAGTGGTTTCCCACCATTTTCAAATCTTTGATAATAAACCTTCCCATCTTTATAAACCGTTACTTCAAGATAGCTACTTAAAGCATTAACAACTGAAGCCCCTACACCATGAAGACCACCAGATACTTTATAACCACCTTGACCAAATTTTCCTCCTGCGTGTAATTTTGTAAAAACTGTTTCAACAGTTGATTTTCCTGTTTTATTATTAATTCCAACAGGAATTCCACGTCCATTATCAATAACTGTTACCTCATTATCTTTAGAGATAATTAAATCTATTTGGGTACAATAACCTGCCAAGGCCTCATCAATTGAGTTATCGACAATTTCCCAAACTAAGTGATGAAGTCCTCTTGCAGTTGTTGCCCCAATATACATTCCTGGACGTTTTCTTACCGCTTCTAATCCCTCTAATACTTGGATATCCTCTTCACTATAATGAGTTTCTTTTCTGTCTTTCATAAATACACCTCTTTATTTTTGTTTTTCTATTTTTGAATTCTCTACAACAAAAAAATCAACATCTGTTACAAATTCCTTATTAATGTTTTCTCCATTTGTTGTTGTAATAAATGTTTGAACATCTTTATTTATATGCTGTAACAATTTATTTTTGTGAATATTATCTAACTCACTAAAAACATCATCAAATAAAATTATTGGATAATATCCTGTTTTTTCTTTAATATAATCTAGTTCTGCTAATTTAAAACATAATATTGCAAGTCTTTGTTGTCCTTGTGATCCAAAAATTTTTAAATTTTTCTCATCAATTAGAAAAGAAAAGTCATCTCGATGTGGACCAATTAATGTGTTTCCTTGACTCATTTCACGATCTAAAAGGTGGTCAAATCTTTCTAACATCTTTTCTTTTATTTCTTCTTCAGTAAACTCTTCAAAATCAATCGATGGAGAGTATTTTATAACTAAATTATCTATTCCCGTTATGTTTTTATATAAGTTCCCAATTTTTTCGTTTATTTTTTTTATATAGTCAACTCTTGCAGAATAAATAAAAATGCTTTTTTCAATTATTCTTTCTGTTAAAACATCTAAATACTCTTTATCTGCAAAGCTATTTATAAACATTGTTTTTAAATATTCGTTTCTTTGTTTTAATAAGTGATTATATTCTGATAATACATTAATATATTGCTTTGATACTTGCCCTATTTCCATATCTAAAAAAGTTCTCCTGGATGCTGGTGTCCCTTTAATTAAAAAATTATCTTCTGGTGCAAATAAGACAACATTTAAATTTCCAATATAATCACTAATTCTTTTAATATCAACTTTGTTTACCTGTATTTTTTTTCCTTTTTTAGTTGTTACAATTTCAATTTTTTTTGTGTCATCCTTATCTTTAATTTCAATTTCTAACTTAAAAAAATCTTCATTAAGTTTTATTAAATCTAAAACATTATCAGCACGATATGATCTTGTAAAAGCTCCATAATAAATTGCCTCTAAAAAATTTGTTTTTCCTTGAGCGTTATCCCCATATAAAACATTTAAATTTTTTGTGAAATCAAGTTCTAAGGTATCATAATTTCGAAAGTTTTTTAATTTTACTTTCTGAATAAACATTTTCAAAACCTCACTTCATAAAATATAGCGGTAGTTTTAAAAGAAGGCTCATAATTAAAAAATCTCCTCTCTGAGACCACCACTATTAACAATACCTGCAGGTTTTAAAAAATGCGAAAAAAATGCGAAAATTACCTTAGTTTTAACTTGTTCCACCTCTACCACCTATACAATATAATTATAACATAAAAAACAATTAAAAAGAAGGAATTTTAACAATTCCTTCTTTTATTTTTTTTTAATAAGTTCTTACTGGTAAAATAAGTTGAACAATTGTATCATCATGAACGTTTCTGATAATAAATGGACTAACTTCATCATTAATTGATATTTCAGTTTCAAGAGAATTTAATGCCTTTAAAGCATCCATAAAATACCTTGCATTAAATGATACTTTAATGTTTTCATTGTTTTTATTATCTACTGAAAATTTTTCTTCAATTCTTCCTACTTCTGGTGTATTAGATGTTAGATAACCCTTACTTCCTTTAACTTCTAAATTTACTATATTATTTACGTGATCAGAACTCAATAAAGACGCACGATCTGTTGCATCAAAAATCTCTTGTGTATTTACTACATAAACTTTTTCAAATTTTTCTGGTATTAACTTTGATGTATCTGGATAAGTTCCTTCAAGTAAACGTGAATTTAAAAGGGTCGTTCCATACTTAAAGATTACTTTTGTACCAAAAACATACATTTCAAGTTTTTCTTCATCTTCAAGGAATAACTTTGCAAGTTCATTTAAACTTTTACTCGGAATTACAATATTAATACTTTTATCTATTGTCTCTTCTAGTTTTACTCTTTTTCTTGATAAGCGGTATGAATCAGTTGCTGTACATTCAAGTAGTTTTCCATTTATTCTAAAATTAACTCCTGTAAGAAGTGGTCTGTTTTCACTTAAAGAAGTTGCAAAAGTTGTTTGTTCAACAATTGTTTTAAATTCTTTTGCTGTAAATGTTATTGGTTTTCCTTTTAAATCAAAATCTATTTTTTGGTATTCCTTTGGATTTATTCCATTTAAATTAACTTCTGAATTACTTGAAATAATTTTTATAAGAAAACCATCAACAATTTCAAAATTAATAAACTCATCATTTGTTTTTCTTACTATTTCTACAATATAACGACTTTGAATAACAATTGAACCTGTCTTTTCAATTTGTAAATCTTCTGATTTAGGGATAAATGTTTTAATACTATATTCTGTATTACTTCCTGTTAAATAAAGTCCATCATTTGTAACTTCAAAAAGGATCCCCTGTAATGCAGGAATTGGTGTTTTAGTAGATATTGCTCGTGATACATTTAAAATACTGTCTAAAAGCACATCTTTTTTTACTTGAAATCTCATTTTAACACTCCTTTATTTTTTTTATATTTTTAATGTTATTTTTATTATTAGTGTTGATAATGTTGATAAGTGTAATTTTTCCACTAAAAATCAGGAAAACCAACAATTTTTATTGGGGATAAAATTTAAGTTATCAACAATTATCGTTCACCTTTAACTCTTTTTGTGAGTTCTTCAATTACACTTTGAAGTTGCAAATTTGTTTTTAACTCACTATTTATTTTATCACAAGCATGTACAACTGTCGAATGATCTCTTCCTCCAAATTCTGATCCAATTTTTGGAAAAGAAGCATCTGTTAATTTGCGAGATAAATACATTGCAATTTGTCGTGGATAAGCAATAGAGTTTATTCTTCTTTTTGATTTTAAATCTTCTACCGTAATATTGTAATAATCTGCTATTATTCGTTGGATTTTTCTAACCCCATCTTTATCAAGAGAAGAATTTGAAATATAATCTTTTAAAGCCTCAATAGCAAGCTCTAAATTTATATCAGGTTTATTCATAATAGCTGCATAAGCATAAAGCCTTGTAATTGCCCCTTCAAGTTGTCTTACATCAGAATCACAGTTATTTGCAATAAAGTCAACAACTTCTTGCGAAATGCTATCTGCTACCCCTTGTGCCTGAATTTTCTTCTTTAAGATTTCAACTCTAAGTTCATAATCAGGAGGTTGAATATCAACAGTAAGTCCCCAATTAAATCTTGTTCGAAGCCTTTCTTCTAAAAGTTTTAAATCATCAGGAGAACGATCTGAAGAAATAATGATTTGTTTATTTAAATCGTAAAGTGTATTAAATGTATGAAAAAATTCATCTTGTGTTTTTTCGGCACCCGCTAAAAACTGAATATCATCAATAATTAATACATCAACATTTCGATATTTATCTTTAAATTCATTGATTGATTCAAAGTTATTTTTGTTGTGCTCCCTTTTATTTATTTCAACAAAGTCATTAATAAAATTTTCACTTGTTACATATAAAACATTTTTATCTGGTTTAGTATTTAAGATATAATTTCCAATTGCATGCATTAAGTGAGTTTTCCCAACTCCTGATTTTCCGTATATAAATAAAGGATTATAAGAAAGGCCAGGATTTTCAGCAACCGCAACCGCAGCAGCGTGTGCAAATCTGTTACTATCTCCCACAATAAAACTTTCAAAAGTATAATTTGGATTTAAGTTTGCTGTTTTAGGAGCTTTAATAGGAACTCCTACCTCTTCTTGTTTGTTGTAATTTGCAATTATTTCATTTGGTTCCCCTTTTACAACATAAACTGTTTCAAAATTTGTTCCAGTCACATTATTTAAAACCTCTTTTATTAGATCAGAATATTTTTGGACTAAATGTTTCTTATGGATTTCTGAGGGTACTGAAATATAAATATTACCATCTTCCATTTTAAGTAATTCGGTATCTTGGAACCAAGTATTAAATGTTAGTGAACTTACAGAAGTTTTAATTTTTTCCAAAAAATTATTCCAAAGCTCGCTATAATTCATAATATGACCTCACCATCACTTATTAATATCTAAAGTAATTTTAACAAAGAAATATCAAAAGGAAAAGAAAAAAAACAAAGTTATCCACAAAAAGATATTTATTAACAGACTTATCCACAAAAAAAAATATAATAAACACTAAAAAAAACACATTTATCCACAATTTTTGTTTCACAAATCCACAAAAATTAATAAGTTATCCACAACAAAACAAAATATAACAACAATTCTGTGGATAACTTTTGGTTTTACAAAGAGGTTTTTAGAACTTATCCACAACTTGTTAAAAACCTTATTAACAAAAAGAAAAAAATTACTTGTATTCGAAATATTGACTTTAAATGTTATAATCTATATAATAAAAACGCGATGATACTTAGGAGGTTTTTTTATGAAAAGAACATATCAACCTAAAAAAGGAAAGAGAAAAAAAGAGCATGGGTTTTTAAAACGCATGAGCACTCCTGGTGGTAGAAAGGTATTAAAAAATAGGAGAGCAAAAGGAAGAAAACGCCTATCAGCTTAGTAACCACTATATAGTGGTTTTTTCTATATAAAAGCGAGTGATAGTTATGAAAAAAAAATATCGGATAAAGGATAAACGTGAATTTCAAGATATAATTAATACTGGAAATAAAATTCATAATGAACATTATGTTATATATAATAAGGATAATAATTTACTTTATTCACGTTTTGGTATTGCTGTAAGTAAAAAGATAGGAAAAGCAGTTCTTCGAAATAAAACAAAAAGACAACTTAGAGCAATAATATCTCAAAACCAAAAAAACTTTATAAATAATAAGGATTATATTATAATAGTTAAGAACGCGTGTAGAAATATAGGTTTTAAAGAAAAACAAGATTCATTGTTAAATTTATTAACTAAGGAGAAAGAAGGAACAAAATGAAAAGAAAAAAAATAGTACTAATACTATTACTGGCTGTATTACTTACAACGGGATGTGTAGATCCGTTAAAAAATGAAAATAAAAAACCAGTTGTTTATGAAAAAACAGGACAACAATTAACCAGAAATATTCTTTGTCAACCAGAAAACGAAGAAATAAGAAAGTTGTATGAAGAAAATAATGTTGATATCAACAAACTTCCAAAGTGTGAAGAACTTAAATTAACTTCTGGAGTAAAGCAAGGAATTTGGGACGGAATTTTTGTTGTACCTCTTTCGTATTTAATAATAAAGGTTGGTGCTTTAGTTAATAATGCTGGTATTGGCTTAATTATAGCATCAATTTTAATAAAGTTGTTTTTGTTGCCATTTACTTTAAAATCAACCAAAAGCACTGAAAAATTAAAAAAAGTAAGACCTCAACAGATGAAAATAGAAGAAAAATATCTTGGAAAGACAGATAAAGAATCACTTATGAAAAAACAACAAGAGATTGCTTTGTTATATAAAAAAAATGATATTAAACTTGCGGCGGGGTGTTTAATTCCAATTTTACAAATTCCATTACTTTTTGCATTTTACGAAGCAATCGCAAGAAACCCTCGATTATTTGAAGGAAATTTATGGAGGTTGGAACTAGGAATTACACCAGCAAGAGCAGTAAGTCAAGGATCATATTTATATTTAATTATTACAGTAATTGTTGCTTTAACTACTTTCTTTTCATTTAAAAATACACAAACAAAAGCGCCAACAACAGATCCTGTTATAAAAGCGCAACAAAAACAAATGGACATGACAATGAATATATTTTTAGTTTTAATAGTTTTAGCATCTTATCGTTTTTCGGTTGCTCTTTCCCTTTACTGGGTAACTTCAAATTTATTTAATGTTGTCCAACAAAAAATAGTTAAAAAGTTGGTGATTGATCGTGAATAAAAAAGTTTATGAAGGAAAAGATCTTGAAACAATAATTTCTAATATAAAAGAGGATTTAAATATTACAGAAAAAGATTTTTATTACCATATTATAGAAGATGAATCATCAGGAGTTTTATTTTTAAAAAAGAAAAAAATTAAAGCAGAAATATATTTAATAGAAGATATTAAGAACCATGTTAAAGAATATTTAACTGAACTTTTAAAGAATATGGGATTTGATGCACAAATAGAAGTTCTTACTAAACACAATAAGCTTATATTTAATATTAATTCAGAAAATAATGGTTTACTAATTGGAAAAAACGGAAAAAATGTCAAAGCGCTTCAAACATTTATAACGAAATATCTTGCTAATAATTATCGAATTAATATACCAATTGTTATTGATGTAAATGAGTACCGAAAAAAGACTGTTGAAAAATTACAAAATTTAGCACGCAAGCTTGCAAGAAGTGTTGTAAAAACAAAAGTTCCAGTTAAATTAGATCCAATGAATTCATATGAAAGAAGAATTATTCACACAAGCTTAGCAAACGATAATTATGTTAAAACAGAAAGCGAAGGCGAAGAACCAAATCGCTATGTTGTAATAAAACTAAAAAAATAAAAGGGTAGATACCCTTTTTTTGTTTATAATTGTATAATAAAGATAGGTGATATTATGGATGATACAATTGCAGCAATTTCTACAGCATTAGGAGAAGGTGCAATCTCCATTGTTCGTCTAAGTGGGGAAGATGCAATTTCCATTGCAATGAAAGTTTACAAAGGGAAAAATCTTTTTGAAGTTCCAAGCCATACTATTCATTATGGCCACATTGTTGATGGCGAAGAAATAATTGATGAAGTTATGGTTACAGTTATGCGAGCTCCAAAAACTTTTACCCGTGAAGACGTTATAGAAATTAATTGTCATGGTGGAATTGCAACAATAAATAAAATTTTAGAACTTCTTTTAACTTCTGGTGCGCGTCTAGCCGAACCAGGTGAATTTACAAAAAGAGCATTTTTAAATGGAAGAATAGATCTTTCACAAGCAGAAGCAATATGTGATTTAATTGTAGCCAAAACTGATATTGCTCGCTCTCTTGCAGTAAATCAACTAGCAGGAAAAGTTTCAAATAAAATAAAAGAGTTACGGAATAAAATTTTAGACATTATCGCCCATATTGAAGTAAATATTGATTATCCAGAATATGATGATGTAATTGAGATGACTAATAAGATTTTAATGCCTAAAACAAAAAAATTAATAAAAGAAATTAAGGAAATATTAATAAAAGCGCTAGATGGGAAAATTATCAAGGAAGGAATAAAAACTGTCATTATTGGTCGTCCTAATGTAGGAAAAAGTAGTTTGTTAAATCGTTTACTTGACGAAGAAAAAGCAATTGTTACAAACATTGCGGGAACAACACGAGATACTGTCGAAGGACTAATAAATTTAGGAGGAATTACTCTAAATATTATTGATACAGCAGGAATTAGAGAAACTAAAGATACAGTTGAAAAAATTGGTGTAGAAAAAAGTTTAAAATTATTAGATGAAGCCGATTTAGTTTTAATTGTTTTAGATAATAGTGAAAAGTTAACTAAGATAGATTTAGATATTTTAGAAAAAACAAAAGATAAAAATAATATAGTAGTTATAAATAAAATAGATTTAGAAGGAAAAATTGATCGAAGCAAATTAAAAAACAGAAGAATTGTTGAACTGAGTGCTTTAAAGAACGAGGGAATAGAAATTTTAGAAAAGGAAATAAAAAATATATTTAATCTTGGAAAGATTCAAGCAAAAAATTTAACATATATTTCAAATGCAAGACATATCTCTCTTTTAAAGCAAGCAGAAGACTCTTTAAAAGAAGCTCTCCTTGCAATGGAGCGGGAAGAGCCAATTGATATGGTAGAAATAGATTTAAAAAATGCATGGCATTTACTTGGTGAAATACTTGGCGAAGAGGTTCATGAAGAATTAATAAATGAATTATTTAGTAGATTTTGCCTTGGAAAATAACTTGATTTATTCAAGTTATTTTTTTGACCCTTTTTTTCTTTTTGAATAGAATACATTGGAAAGGGTCGATATGAATGCAAGAATTTATTAATCTTTCGCCACTAATACAAGGATTAATAGGAACGCTTTTTACCTGGTTTGTTACTGCCTTAGGAGCAGCGCTTGTATTTTTCTTTAAAACTTTTAATAAAAAAGTACTTAATGCAATGCTTGGTTTTGCAGGTGGAATTATGATTGCAGCCAGTTTTTGGTCGCTTTTAAATCCTGCTATCCAACTTGCTGAAGAGTTGAATACTAATTCTTGGTTAATTGCAGCCTTAGGGTTTTTAACGGGTGGCTTGTTTCTTTTTTTAACAGATTTCTTTCTACCACACCCAGAAATTGAGGATAGGGAATCTATAATTAAAAACAAAAGATCTTTGTTGTTAGTAATTGCAATAACTTTACATAATATTCCGGAAGGATTAGCAATAGGTGTTGCTTTTGGAGCGGCAGCACTTAGCATTCCAGGATCATCACTTACAGCAGCTATTATTTTAGCAATTGGAATTGGACTCCAAAACTTTCCAGAAGGAGCAGCTGTAAGTATTCCTTTAAGAAGGGAGGGCATGTCGAGAAAAAAAGCATTTTTTTATGGGCAAGCAAGTGGAATAGTAGAGCCTATTGCTGGTGTTTTGGGAGCAGCTCTTGTACTTTACATTAGAAATATTCTCCCTTTTTGTTTAGCATTCGCAGCAGGAGCAATGATTTATGTAGTTGTTGAAGAATTAATCCCTGAATCACAATCACATCGGTCTGCTAAGTTTTCGACTCTAATGACATTACTCGGTTTTACACTAATGATGATACTTGATGTCGCATTAGGGTAAAATAAGTATTTTTTTCATTGCTTTTGGTAATTATTAACTGTATAATAATTGTATATAGGGGGGGATGGTTATGCTAAATGTGTTTAGAGGGAGATTGTTAAGTTAAATTGGAGTTTTTGTGACTCTATTTTTTTTGATTAAATAATAGGGGGAGAGGTAATGAATAATAAGTATAATTATGAATTGCTTGCAGCACTGATGGATTTGAAAAAAACTAAAAATCTTACAGGAGAAAAAATTACAGAAATATATGAGTCAGAAGAAGGAATTAAGGTTACGTACGAAACATTAAGAAAAAATTATAAAAAAGCTAAAAAGGTTAATCAGGACAAAGTAAAAAGTTTAAAAAGACATATCGAAAAAATATATTTTAATGGCAAAGAAGAATTAAAGAAAGATAATAAAGAATTATTATTTTTCTTACTTACAAAGCAACAAGAAAAAGTTCTTACTTGGCGACAAGCATCACAAATTTATTTTGACGAAACGGGTATTGATTTACCACCATCAACACTAGCTGATAGAACTCGAAGAATAGTTGCATCTGAAATAAATACTTCACGCTTTTTAAGTTATTACTCTAAATATGATAAATATTATTTTGATAAGTTAGGGTCTTCTAACGAAAAAGTTGTAGAAACTGATAAAGGTTTTAAGGTAGTTTATAGTGATACAAAAGGGTTTTTAATGGAAAACTTTAGTATTCCGCCTGAAGATTTAGAACCTATTTTTGGAATAGATTTAAAGAAAGATGATGATACAACTCAAGCTTTAAAAATAAGAAGAAAATTAGCTAACCCTCTATTTCTATTAGAATACTTAGGATTTGATCCATGTTATTTTGAATTAAGTAAATTCGAATTTGGTGGTTGGAATGTAGCAGTCAAAACACAAGAAGCAGATCAAACAGATAGTTTAAAACAAGTTATAAATTTAAAGTGTAGTGTAATAATAAAATCAAGAAAACAACCTATACCATTTATAACACCAGAGCGTTTTTTTGAAACATTTAAAAAATTTCTTGTAGAAAACAAAAAAGAACTATATAAATTATTTAATTTTCTAGATGTTAAACCAGAATATGAACCACATGGATTAAACGACGATAAAATATTGGTAATGCCGGCCATTGAATTGCACCTTGGAAAATTGGCATCTCTTGTAGATATAGAAGATTACTCAACAACAATGGCTTTATGGCGTCATCGTGAAATTGTAAGACAAGTTATTGCGCGTCAACAAAAAGAAAAAGCAGCAAAACTGATAATAGGAATTGGAAATGACTATTTTAATGCAGATACAGTAGATGATACAACAACAGCAGGAACGCCACAAAACAATGACACTCGTTGGCAAGAGACTTATGTTTGGGCTAAGATAGCACAAATTGCTACAATTGAAGTATTAAAAAAATACTTTAATGAAGTTATTGTTCAATATGTTCCAGGAAACCACGATGAAAAAACAAGTTATAGTTTGTTTGTTAACATTCATGATTTTTATCATTTAACAAATGACCCAAAGGTAAAGGTTCAATTAACATATAAAGATGCAAGAAAATGGGCAGGTTATATGCATGGTGAAAATCTTATAGTTCAAGTTCATGGGAAAGCTCCTAATGGTAGGGCACTAAATGATAAGAAACTTCGTGAAACTGTATATAGATTTTTCCCAGAAGAATCAAGAAAAGCAAAACATATCTATATTTTTGCAGGACATCTTCATAATGATTCTGTGACAAAAGAGAACAACGTAACAGTTATTAGAACAGCTTCACCTACTGGAATTGATGCTTGGCACGCGGATAATGGATATGTTAATGCTAGACAAGGGCATGCAGTATATGTAATAGATAAAGAAGCTGACGGATTAGAAGTGACAAACTATATTACTATTAAAAATAAAGACAAAAAGAAAAAAATATCAGGTCCGTCAAGAGATGAAAATTTAAGTATGCCTGCTGGAATGGAAAAAGTTTTAGGTTTAACACAAGAAAAACTTGAGTCAGAATTAACCCAAGAAGAAACAAAACAATTGCAAGCTAATTTATCTAATTATGAAAGGACTGCTCAAGAAGAATGTAAGAACCACTTAAAAAATATGGGTATTAACCCAGATAAAATGACAGAAGAACAATTTGATTATGCAATGAATATTTTGGGGTATAAACCACGAATTGAAAAAAGTAAAGAATATATAGAAGAAAAAGCACATGAATTAACATTAACAAAATAAAATTAAAGAACACAAACATATAATAATGTTTGTGTTTTTTTATTTTTATATTCTTTTCGTTGGTGTATAATAATATAACTAGGGGTGAACCACATGAAATATGATGTAATTGTAGTAGGTGGGGGCCATGCTGGTTGTGAAGCGGCTCTTGCCACAAGTAAAATGAAATTAAGAACTATTTTAATTACAGCTAATTTAAAATCAATTGCTAACACCCCATGTAACCCTTCTATTGGTGGACCAGCAAAAGGAGTAGTTGTTAGAGAAATAGATGCCTTAGGAGGAGTAATGGGACGTGTTACAGATAAATCACAATTGCAAATGAAACTTTTAAATACAAGAAAGGGACCTGCTGTTCAAGCTCTTCGCGCCCAAATTGATAAAATAACTTATCATGAAGAAATGATGAAAGAGTTAGAAAATACCCCTAATCTTGAAATATTTGAAAGTTTTGTTGAAGACTTTATTGTAAAAGATAATAAAGTTCAAGGTGTTGTTTTAAAAAATGGTGATAAAATAACAGCAAAAGTTGTTATTGTTACGACAGGAACTTATATGAAAAGTGAAATTTTAATTGGAAGTACAAGAACACCATCAGGTCCAGATAATTTAGAACGTTCAGAACATTTATCAGATAATTTTGCTCGCCTTGGTTTTGAAATTATTCGTTTAAAAACAGGAACGCCACCGCGTGTTGAAAGATCTTCGATTGATTTTTCGAAAACAATTATTCAACCAGGAGATAATGTTTTACGTGCCTTTAGTCATGATGTTGCACCTAGTTACAATACAGAGGAACAAAAAGCTTGTTATTTGACTTATACAACAGAAGAAACAAAAAAAATTATTCAAGAAAATTTACAAAAATCCAGTATGTATGGTGGTTTAAAAGATTTAAAAAGCGTTGGTCCAAGATATTGCCCTTCAATTGAAGATAAAATTGTGCGTTTTGCGGATAAAGAACGTCATCAAATCTTTCTTGAACCAGAAAGTATTTATTATGATGATATATATGTTCAAGGTCTTTCTTCAAGTCTTCCGGAAGATGTTCAAGATGCAGTTATTAGAACTATCCCTGGTTTAGAAAATTGTATTGTTAAAAGATATGGTTATGCGATAGAGTATGATGCAATTGTTCCAACTCAACTTTGGCCAACACTGGAAACAAAACTTATTGAAAATTTATATACTGCAGGCCAAATTAATGGAACAAGTGGATATGAAGAAGCAGCAGCTCAAGGTTTAATTGCAGGAATTAATGCAGGACTTAAATTAAAAGGAAAAGAACCGCTTATTTTAAAAAGAAGTGAAGCATATATTGGTGTTATGATAGATGATCTTGTAACAAAAGGAACACTTGAACCATATCGCCTTTTAACTTCAAGAGCAGAATATCGTTTATTACTTCGGCATGATAATGCTGATTTAAGATTAAGGGAATATGGTTATCAGGCAGGATTAATTAGTGAAGAAATTTTCAAGAAATTTACCGAAAAGAAAAATCGCATTGAACACCTAAAAGAAAAACTAGATAATTTTTGGCTTTATCCTCGTAAAGAAACTAATGACTATCTTGAAAACATTCCTTCTTCAAAACTTTTAGACCGCATAACAGCAAGTCAATTATTAAAACGATCAGAAATTAATGCAACACATATTAAAGAACTAACAAAAATAGAAGAATCCCCTGAAATTTATGAACAAGTAGAAATAGAACTAAAATATGCAGGTTATATTGCCAAAACAAAGCGCGAGGTAGAAAAATTGTTAAAATTAGAAAACAAATTAATACCTAGTGATATTGATTATGATAAAATAAATAATATAAGTATTGAAGCAAGACAAAAACTAAAAGAAATTAGACCACTTTCAATTGGACAAGCAGCAAGAATTAGTGGAGTAAATCCTGCTGATATTTCAATATTACTACTTTATTTAAAACAACAAGGAAAAGAATGAAAGCTAAGAGGTGAAATTGTGAAAAACAATAGGGGTATTAGTTTAATTGAAATTATTGCTGTTATTGGAATTTTTGGTATTATTGCATACATTGCTACTCAATCATTTGTTGCACTTATTAGAAAACAAAGATTGGATGCAATGAAAAAAGCTGAGGAATTGTTTTTAATTGCAGCTGAAAACTATGTTTTAGATAACCCTGTATTATTACCATCTGAAAATAATAAAAGTGTAGTGGTAAAGTTAGAAACACTAATTGAACTAGGACTTATAAAACCAATTCAAGATCAATTTTCTGAGGCAAAAGAAACTTGTTGGGAGCACTTATCATATGCGAAAATTACTAAGCTAAGAGAAAATAAATATGATTATAAAGTTAATTTAGTTTGCCCAAATTATATAACAGATGCTCTGCAATTTATGTTGCAGCATAGTTTAATTGGTGAAATTGGTGATATGGAAGTAGCAAATAGTAGTGGTAATGCTAAGGGTTGGAATATAGGATGGAATCCAAACCAAAAAAGCTTATCAACAGAACAAAAATTTTCAGGTAAAAAAAGCCAGTATCTATCTTATCCAGATGATGCAACTCATACAAATGATTATGGTGGAATGACTTACAATTTAGGAGCTAACTTAATTAATGTTAATCATATCTATTATTTAGTAGGTTATGTTTATCGTGATGAACGAGCTAAAGGCACTATAGGAATAAATTTATACAACCACACAAAAAGCCAAACTAATATGACGCCAACAGGAAATGTTGTCCCAAACCATTGGACCCGAACAAGTACATGGATTGATTTAAAAACTCGCCCAACATATTCTTTAAACGATACCTTTTATTTATATTTTTACTTAAATATGAGTGGCGGTGTAAGAGAATTTGCGGGTTATATGGATAGTGTAGCTATTATTGACTTAACCGAACTTTTTGGGGCCAGCAATGAACCATCAAAAGAAGTATTAGATAGTTGGTTACAAAATAGCAATTAAAATTGCTATTTTTCTTTTTAAAAAACTTAACTATTTAAAAAAAGATTTATTTTTGTTAAAATGGAAGTGACGCGAAAGAAAGGTGAAGTAACATGGGAAAAATAATTTCTCTAATAAATCAAAAAGGTGGAGTTGGGAAAACTACTACTAGCATTAACCTTGCAGCTAGTTTAGGGTACTTAGGAAAAAAGGTGTTATTAATAGATATGGACCCTCAAGGGAATTCAACAACAGGGGTTGGAATAAATCGTGGAGATGTTGATGAGTGTAGTTATAGTATGATTGTTAAAAATGTTCCCGCAAAAGATGTAATTATTAAAACAGAATTTAAAAATTTAGATTTAATTCCTGCAACTATTAATTTAGTAGGTGCAGATATAGAATTATTAGAGATGAGTAAATATAGCGGAATTGCAAAAGAAAGACAACTGAAAAAAGCAATTGATCCAATTAAAGATGAATATGACTTTATAATTATTGATTGCCCACCTTCACTAGGAATTCTTACAACTAATGCTTTAACTGCATCAGATTCAGTAATTATTCCTGTTCAGTGCGAATATTTTCCGCTAGAAGGAGTTACTCAACTTATGAATACAATCTTACTTGCTCAAAAACAATTAAATCCTTACTTAAAAATTGAAGGGGTATTACTTACAATGCTTGATGCACGAACTAATCTTGGCTATGAAGTAACACAAGATATTCTTAAATTTTTTAGGGAAAAAGTATATGATACAATTATTCCTCGTTTAGTTAGATTAAGTGAGGCGCCATCATATGGAAAACCAATAATATATTATGACCCAAGTAGTAGGGGTGCAGAAGCATATTTAAATTTAGCTAAGGAAGTGATTGAGCGAAATGGAAAATAAAAAAAGAGCTTTAGGAAAAGGTTTAGAAGAATTATTTAAAAGTGAAGCTTTGGATGTAGAACAACTAGAAAGAAAAATTTTAAGAGAAACTAAAAGTGAAGAAATAATTGAAATACCACTTTCAAAACTACGTCCTAATCCTTATCAACCACGTAAACATTTTGATGAAGAGGCTTTAAATGAATTAAAAACATCAATTCTTGAACATGGAGTTTTACAACCAATTATTGTAAAACCAAGTATTCATGGTTATGAAATTGTTGCTGGAGAGCGTCGTTTTCGCGCAAGTAAAATGGCAGGCTTAGAAACAATTCCAGCAATTGTAAAAGATTTTTCCGATGATGAGATGATGGAAATAGCTCTTCTAGAAAACTTACAACGGGAAGATTTAAGTGCGATAGAGGAAGCAAAAGCCTATGTTGCTTTACTTGAGAAAACAGGATTAACACAACAAGAATTAGCAGACAAGTTAGGTAAGAGTCGCTCACATATTACAAATATTATTGGACTTTTACGACTACCTGAAGAAATACAAAAAATGGTATTAGAAAACAAAATTTCAATGGGACATGCAAGAGTTTTAAGTAAATATGATGATCCAGAAATTATTTTAGAGCTTGCTGAAAAGGTTATAAAAGAAGGATTAAGTGTTCGTCAACTTGAAAATTCTAATTATTCAACTGAGAAAAAACCAAGAAGAAAGAAAGAAATTCATACTAAATATCAACATTTAGAAAATTTAATGAGGGAAAAAATAGGAAATAAAGTGACTATTAAAAATAATAAAATCACTATTTTTTATAATGATAAAGAAGATTTAAAACGAATTTTAGAGGTGTTATCAATTTCTGAGGAGGAATTGTAATGCGCGATATAATTATCGATTATCTCAGACACCCAAACATCTATATTATTGTTCTTACTGCAATAATTATTAATGTTTTAGTTTTAAAAAATGCTCATAAACTAAAAGCATTAAACTTACAAATGATTGATGATGAAAAAGATATTAAAAATTTTAAATTAATTTCTTCTGTTTTAATTTGGTTAATAGTAATTTTAATAATTACAAATGAAATACGAAATAAAATTATTGACATTTTAACTTTTATATATCTTACAATTATTTATTTTTTAGTTGCAAGGATTGCGATTATTGTAAGTAACTTTTTAATTAAAAAAATATTTTCTCTTAAATTACCAAAAAGTAAAAGAAATAAAAAGAAAATTATAACAATTACTGGGCTTATACAACAATTTATGAGTTATATTATTTGGTTTATTTTTATAATTTTCCTTTTAGAAATGTATGGAATTAACACAAGAGGTTTTTTAACTGGGGCTGGAATAGCTAGTATTATTGTTGCTTTTGGTGCTCAAGACTACATTAAAGGAATAATTTCTGGCCTGTTTTTGATTTTTGGAGATCAAATTGCAATAGGTGATGTTGTTGAAATTGATGGTTATACAGGAGAAGTAGAGGATATAGGATTAATTTATACAAGATTAAGAAATTGGCAGGGTAATGTTAAATTAGTTAATAATGCAAATATTAAAGATATTATTAATTACAGTATTAGAAACTCATATGCATATATTAAAGTTGCCGTTCCATATGATAAACCTTTAGAAGAAATGGAAAATTTAATTAATAGAGCAGTAGAAAAGGTAAGAGAAAACTTAAAAGAAATAGTTGAAAATATAAGTGTTTTAGGAGTAGAAGATTTTGCAGATAATGGTGTTATTATTGGAATTATTGCCGAGACTGAACCAATGCAATATTTAACTGTTGAAAGAGCTTTAAGAAAATATATTAAACTTGAATTTGAAAAAGAAAATATTACTATTCCAATTCGACAATTAATTGTTCATACGGAGGGGAAGCATGGAAAAGACATATAATTTAGGTTCAATTGTAGAAATGAGAAAAAAACATCCGTGTGGAAAAAATAAATGGGAAGTAATAAGGGTAGGTCTTGATGTTCGAATTAAATGCTTAAATTGTGGTCGCACTGTTTTACTTGCACGAGAAGAATTTAAAAGGAAACTAAAAAAGGTTATTGAGAATTAGAGGTGGTAAAGGTGAATGAAACAACAGAAATAAATCGTGAATATATTTCTTTTATGAAAAAGATGGAGAAATACATTCCTCATCCGATTACAATTTTTATTGTGCTTACACTGCTGACAATAATTATTAGTGAAATTGCAGCACATTTTGGACTTTCTGTTAACTACGACTTTATCAATGAAACAGGACAAGTTCAAATGCAACAAATAAGTGTTCGCTCCTTTTTAAATGCTGAAGGATTACGTTATATTTTTGACAACATGATAGGAGTGTTTATTACTTTCGAACCTTTAGCAATTATTTTAATAGCGATACTTGGTGTTGGAGTTGCTGAAGGGTCAGGATTTTTAAAAAGCATTTTAAAGTGGATTGCCATAAAAGCACCAGCAAAACTAACTACAGCAACTGTAATTTTAGCAGGAATAATCTCAACTATTGTAACAGATGTAGGATATGTATTTGTAATTCCTTTAGCAGGATTAATATTTTTAAGTTACGGAAGACATCCAATAAGCGGTATTTTAGCAGCCTTCTTTGGTGTTACTGTTGGTTATGGTGCCAATCTAATGGTTGGACCAATAGATGCGATTCTTAGTGGTTATACAACTTCAGCTGCTCAAATAATGGATTCTACATATCATGTATCAATTATAGGAAACTGGTTTTTTATGATTGTATCAACATTTGTAATGGTTATTCTTGGGACGCTAGTTACAGAAAAAATTATTGAACCAAAACTAGGTCGTTATAAAAAGAAAGATGAAGTAGAAGAGTTTGATTTTAAACCTAATGAAAAAAGAGGATTATTATTTGCCGCTATTGCAATAATTATTTATTTAGTTATTATTGTTTATTCAATTATTCCAGACTTACCTTTTTCTGGAGTTCTTCTTGATTCAACAAAAACAATTTATGCTGACCAATTATTAGGACCTGACTCTTTATTTCAACGGGGAATAGTTATTTTAGTGTCTCTTCTCTTTTTAATAGCAGGTATCTTTTATGGGATTTGTGCAAAAACAATTAAAAATGATAAAGATGTTTATAATATGATGGCACAATCAGTTAATACAATTGGACAATATATTGTACTTATTTTCTTTGCTGCTCAGTTTCTTCATTTATTTAAAGTTACAAACTTAGGAACAATTTTAACAGTTACTTTAGCAAACCACATTTATAGTTGGAATTTTACTGGACTTCCCCTACTTGTTATGTTTATATTAATCGTTGCTTTTATAAATCTGTTTTTAACATCACCAACTATTAAGTGGTCGATTATTTCACCAATTTTTGTACCAATATTTATGCAACTGGGTTTAACACCAGAATTTACCCAAATGCTATATCGTATTGGAAACGCAACTACTAATATGATTACACCATTGCTTATATATTTTCCATTAATAGTTGGATTTGCAAATAAATATGTAGAAGATAAAAATCGTCCATTTTCTGTTGGAAAACTAATTTTTTTAATGTTTCCGTACGCAATTATTACCCTAATTATTTGGACACTTTTCATAATTCTTTGGATGTATCTTGGAATTCCTTTGGGACCTAGTGCACCAATTTACATTGCTCCGTAGAAAGGTGATTTAAAGTGTCACTAAAAGCGGGAATTATTGGTCTTCCTAATGTAGGGAAAAGTACGGTTTTTAATGCTATTACTCAATCAGAAGTACTTGCTGCAAATTATCCTTTTGCGACCATTGAACCTAATGTTGGGGTAGTTGCTGTTCCTGATGAACGTTTAGAAGTATTAACTAATATTTATAAACCAAAGCAAACAATTCCTACAACATTTGAATTTATTGATATTGCTGGGCTTGTTAAAGGTGCATCTCATGGTGAAGGCCTAGGTAACAAGTTTTTGGCACACATCCGAGAAACAGATGCGATTTGTCATGTTGTACGTTGTTTTGAAGATGACAACATTACTCATGTTGAGGGTCGTGTTGATCCAGTTCGTGATATTGAAATAATCAATTTAGAACTTATTTATGCAGATTTAGAAGTTGTTGTAAATAGAATTTCAAAACTCGAAAAAAAAGCAAAAAGTGGAGAACAAGAAGCGATTTTAGAACTTTTACTTTTAACAAGAATAAAAGAAACCTTAGAACAAGGAAAATCAATTAGAAGTATTAATCTTAATATAGAGGAAAAACAATTATTAAAGTCATATAATTTATTAAGTATAAAACCAATAATTTATGTTTTAAATGTTGATGAGAATGACTTGTTTAATCCTAATGATAATCTTTTTGTTTTTCAAGCAAAGGAATATGCAAAAAATGATAATGCCGAAGTAATGGTAATTTGTGCAAAAATTGAAGCTGAATTAGCCACTTTAAGTGATGAAGAAAAAAAGGAATTATTGCAGGAGTTAGGAATTAAAGAAAGTGGTCTTGATCAATTAATTAAGGCGACTTATTCATTACTTGGTCTTGCCACATTTTTTACCGCAGGTGAAAAAGAAGTTAGAGCTTGGACTTTTAAAACAGGAATGAAAGCTCCTAAATGTGCTGGTATTATTCATTCTGACTTTGAACGTGGGTTTATCTGCGCAGAAGTTATGAGCTATGATGATTTAGTGCATTTTGGTAGTGAAAAATCAGTAAGAGAGCACGGAAGATACCGTTTAGAAGGAAAAGATTATGAGGTTCAAGACGGGGATATTTGCTTCTTTCGATTTAATGTTTAAATCCTTAAAATCCCTGGTTTACAAATATAATAAATTTTGATATAATTCAGTAAGCGAGTAAGAAATTACTCCTTGCCTTAAAGTAGGCCATAAGACCAAAAGGAGGGAATAAAATGCCAAAATATGAAATAATGGTAATTATTAGTGCTAATTTAGATGAAGAAACAATCCAAAAGACAATCAAAGATTTAGAAGAAATTTTAACAAAAAATAAAGCTAAAATAGTTGAAACAACGGATTGGGGTCATCGTGAATTAGCATACGAAATTGAAAAACACAACAAAGGATATTATTATATATTTCAAGTTGAGGCAGAAAAAAATGCAGTTCGCGAATTTGAACGTTTAGCAAGTATCAATGAGCATGTTCTTCGGCATATGATTATAAAACTTGATTAAAGAAAGAAGGTAGTATTATGAACCGAGTAACCTTAGTAGGAAGATTAACTAGAGAACCAGAGTTAAGATATACTGCAAGTAATATTCCAGTTGCAACTTTTTCTTTGGCAGTAAATCGCCCATTTACAAATCAAGAGGGTGTTCATGAAGCAGATTTTATTAATATTGTTGTTTGGCGTAAACAAGCAGAAAATGTAAAAAATTTTTTGCACCAAGGAAGTTTAGTTGGAATTGATGGAAGAATTCAAACAAGAAGTTTTGAAGCTCAAGATGGAACAAGAAGATATGTAACAGAAGTAGTTGCTGATAATGTTGAGTTTCTTGAAACAAAAAGTCAAAGCGAAGCAAGAGCGCAAAAGTTAGAAATTGATAGTACTACTATGGATACAGATGTTTTAAATCTTGAGGAGGAAACTACAGATTTACAAAATGATCCATTTGAAAGTTTTGGTCAAATGATTGACATTTCAGATGATGATCTGCCATTTTAAAAGGAGGTAGTAAAACATGAATCCCGAACAACTAAAAAAGGGAAAGGCAAAAAAATGTTACTACTGCGAAAAAGATGCAGTAGCAGATTATAAAGATGTTGATAGTTTAAAAAGGTATCTGAGTGAACGTGGTAAAATTTTACCACGCCGTCTTACAGGTTTATGTGCAAAACACCAAAGGGAAGTTACAAGATGCATTAAAAGAGCACGTATAATGGCCTTATTACCATTTGTTAATGATTAAAACAAAAAAGCCCAAATGTTTATTTGGGCTTTTATATATTTTTTTATAAATTTATAGTATAATTAAATCGACCCTGTATTAATAGAGGTGATAAAATGCGAGTAATTTTTCTTGAAGATGTTAAAGGTCAAGGAAAAAAAGGCGAGGTAAAAGATGTAAAAGATGGTTATGCCAAAAACTACTTAATTAGACAAGGTCTTGCAGTTCCTGCAACAAAAGAAAGTTTAAGAAAGCTAGAAGAAGAAAAACAAAAAAAGAAAAACAAAGAAGAAGAACAAATAGTTAAAATGCAAATTTTAAAGAAAGAATTAGAAGATATAGAATTAAACTTTACATTAAAGAAAGGTGAAGGAGATAAAGTTTTTGGTAGTATTTCAACAAAGCAAATTTTAACTGAACTTAAAAACAAGGGATTTGATATTCCCAAAAATAAAATTCGTTTAGAAAAACCAATTTCAACTTTAGGATATACATATGTTAATATTGAATTACATCGTGATATAATAGCAAAACTAAGGATTCATGTTGGAGAGGAGAAGTAATATGGCAAATAAAAAAATTCCAACAAACATTGAAGCTGAACAATCATTGCTTGGTTCAATGTTTATTTCAAAAGAGGCAATAGAAGTTGCAACAGGAATTGTTTCAAGTGAAGATTTTTATTTAGATTCACATAAAATTCTTTTTGACACTTTAGTTGCTATGAATGATAATAATATCCCAATTGATATTACTACAGTTACATCAGAATTAAATAATAAAAATAAAATTAATGAGGTTGGTGGAGTAGAATATTTATCAGAACTTGTTAATTCTGTTCCAACAGCAGCAAACGTTGAATATTATGCAAAAGCAGTAAAAGATAAATCATTACTTAGACGCCTAATTAATGTTGCAACACAGATGGTAACAATGGGATATGAAAATCAAGATGATGTGGATGATGTTTTAAATGAAGCAGAAAAGCAAATATTATCAATTATTCGTGCACAAACTACAACAGAATTTCGTTCTATTAAAGAAGTTTTATTTAAAACACAATCTGATTTAGAAATGTTAAGCAGTAACAAGGGAAATGTAACAGGACTTCCAACAGGTTTTACTGATTTTGATAAATTAACAGCAGGACTACAAAAAAAGGATTTAATTATCCTTGCTTCTCGTCCTGGTATGGGGAAAACTGCCTTTGCTTTAAATATTGCTAAAAATGTTGCTATGCAAACTGATGAAACAGTTGCAATATTTAGTTTAGAAATGGGAGCAGAACAGCTTGCAATGCGTCTTATTAGTTCAGTTGGTAAAGTTGATGGACATAAATTGCGTAGTGGAAATATTTTAAATGAGGATTGGAAAAAAATTAATGAAGCAATTAGTCAACTTGCAACAACAAATATTTATATTGATGACACACCAGGTATTAAAATAAATCAACTAAGGGCAAAATGTAGACGTCTTGCAAACTCTGAAAAAGGTTTAGGCTTAATTATAGTTGACTACTTACAATTAGTAGAAGGTAGTGGTAAAAACCAAGGGAATCGTCAACAAGAAGTTTCAGAAATATCAAGATTTTTAAAAACTTTAGCAATGGAATTAGATGTTCCAATTATTGCTCTTTCTCAACTTTCACGTAGTGTTGAAGGACGTGAAGATAAAATACCATTGATGAGTGATCTTCGTGAATCTGGAAGTATTGAACAAGATGCTGATATTGTTTGCTTCTTATACCGCGAAGATTATTATAGTAGAGATCCAGAAGAAAAAAGTGATACTTCTGTGACAGAATTAATAATTGGAAAACATCGTCATGGTCCAACAGGAACAGTTGAATTATTATTTATGAGGAATACTAGTGCATTTGCAAATTATTTAAGACAAAACAATTAGAAGTGAGGAATGGTGATTATGCACCTTAACAAATACAAACGAGTGGAATTGTTGAGGCTACTAGTTTATATTTTATTAGCCATTATTTTAGTTTTCTTAAGCCCAACATTTAGTTATGATATTCCACCTAAACATTTGTACCGGGTTTGCTTAAAAGGGGAAAAGCTTGGTTTAATTGAATCAAAAGATGAATTTGACAGTTATTTAAATGATGTATTAACAGAAATAAAAGAAACGTTTAATGTTGATTATATTTATTATCCAGAAGGATTAGAAATAAAAAAAGAGTTAACATATGAAGAAAACGTAATTTCTGTTGATGAAATGTTTGAAAAAATAAAGAATGAAAAAGGTTTTACTGTTGAAGGATATAAAGTTACAATTAAAAAGGAAAATGATACAGAAATTTTATATGTTTTAAGCGACCAAGATTTTTATAATGCTCTTGATGATGTGGTTCGAGCATTCGTAAGCGAAGAAATTTATAAAAATTATTCAAATAATATTAAACCAAACGAAGAATATCTAACATATCTAGAAGATATCTATATTAATGATGAAATTACAATAAAACAAGAATTAATATCAATAGATAATTTAATTTTAAAAAACAAAGAAGAAATAGTTCGTTACATGACTTATGGGACTTTAGATGTAAATAAAATATACACAGTAAAAACAGGGGATACAATTGAAGAGATTGCCGATCGTCATCAATTAAGCGTGGAAGAATTTTTACTTGTAAACCCAGAAATTAAAAGTAAAAATGCTCTTTTGTATTTAAATCAAAAAGTTGTTGTTCAATTAATGAAACCAATAGTTGATGTAGTAACTGTAGAACATAAAACATCAAAACAAACTAGTGGATACCAAAGAGAAATTAGATATGATAGTTCAATGTTAGTTGGTTACTCTCGTGTTATTCAAGCAGGAAGCCAAGGAACAAACAAAGTAGTTGAACGTGTAACAAAAGTAAATGGTCAAGCAGTAGATATTGATGTTCTTGAAACAGTTAAACTTGTTCCGGCACGAAATGAAATAATTGCCATAGGAGAACGAGTGGTTCCTCATATTGGAAACCCAAAAGTTTGGAGTTGGCCGGTTCGCACTTCTGCTAGATTACACATTACAAGTCGTTATGGTTGGCGTTGGGGATCATTCCATGAGGCAATTGATATTGACGGAAAAAAGGGAGATCCAATTTATGCAGCAAATAACGGAACAGTTATTCGCACAACATATAGTAAAACAGGCGGTAATTATATAATAATTAATCATAATAACGGTTATTATTCTTATTATGGGCACTTAAACCAAATAAATGTTTATGTAGGGCAAACAGTTTCAAGAGGTCAATTAATAGGAAGAATGGGTAATACTGGTTATGTAGTAAGCACCGGTTCTGACGGAACCCACTTGCATTTTGCTATTTGGACATGTATGCCGTTTACATGTGATAGAAAAACTGGAACAGTTAATCCATTGATTTTCTATTAGTGATAGTATGGAATGTGTAGTACTTGCAAGTGGTAGTAAAGGAAATTCAACTTATATTGGAACCTCTAAAACAAAATTACTAATTGATGTTGGAATCAGTTTTACTAAAATAAAAGAATATTTAAAGGAAGACAATATTAGTATTAAAGATATAACTGGAATAATTATTACTCATGAACACACAGATCATATTTGTGCTCTTTCAAATTTTATTAATAAAACAAAAGTAAAAATTTATATGACAAGTAAAACTTATGAAGCAGTAAGTAAAAATTTAAAGATGGATTTTTCTTATGTAGAAATTCATAAAAATGAGATAAATGAAATTGGAGATTTTAAAATAAAACCAATTTCACTTTCTCATGATGCAGTAGATAATACTGGTTTAATTATTCAAGATAAAGATAATAAAATTGTTTATATAACAGATACAGGATACTTGAATCTTCGCTTTTATGAAGATTTAAAAGGAGCAGATTGTTATATTTTTGAAAGCAATCACGATGTAGAACTTCTTCTAAATGGTCCTTATCCACATTATATAAAGCGAAGAATACTTAGTGATAAGGGGCACCTTTCTAATTTAGTTTCTGCAGAACATCTTGCAAATTTAATAACTGATAAAACTAAATATATTGTTCTTGCCCATCTAAGTGAAATTAACAATCATCCTAAACTTGTACTTGATGAACTTAAAAAAGCTTTTGAAAAACACAAAATTAATTTTAATAAGAAAAATATTATAATTGCTTCTCAATATGAACCTACTACTAAAATTGCTATTTAGGAGGATTTTTATGAGAAAAACTTTTTTTGCAGCTTTTCTTGGAAGTATACTTGGAGCCATTTTGATGCTTCTTTTTGTAATTTTTGATCCCTACAGTGTTTTTAACTTTCAAAATGATATTATTACTTTAAAATATTCAAGTGATATTACAGAAGCAGTGGAAAAGGTATACGATTCAGTAGTATTTATTGAGTCAAAAAGAAAAAATAAACCAGGCGGAACTGGTTCAGGACTTATTTATAAAGTTGAAGGAAATTTTATGTATATTGCAACCAATTATCATGTTGTTAAAGAAGCAATTTCTATTGAAATACAATTTACAAATGACTTGCGTGGCAACGCAACTTTAATGAAGTATTCAGAAAAAGATGACTTAGCAATTTTAAAACTTGAAAAAATTCCGAATGCAAAAGCTGCAGATCTTGCTATTGATACAGAATTGAAATTAGGTGAAACAGTTTTTGCAGTAGGTTCTCCTAATGGATTAGGTCATTTTAATACTATTACATGCGGAGTAATTTCTGGAATTAATCGTTTAGTGGAGATAAACAAAGAAAAATATAAAGGACATTTGGTTTCTGTTATCCAAACAGATGCTGCGATCAATCCTGGAAACAGTGGCGGACCACTTGTAAATTCGGCAGGTCAAGTAATAGGAATAAATACCTCTAAACTAATTGAAGAAAACGTTGAAAATATTGGTTATGCAATTCCAGTAAGTTATATGTTAGAGGTGTTTGATAGGATCTTAAATGATTAAAGTAATTACAGTAGGTTCTTTAAAGGAAAAATATTTAGTGGCCGCCGAAGAAGAATATTTAAAAAGATTAAAAAAACATACACCTATTAATATTATTGAAATAAAAGAAGACAAGTATGATTATATTAATAACGAAGGAAAAAAAATTCTTGAAAAAATAAAAGAAGATGAATATGTTATTGCTCTTGAAATTTTTGGTGAAGAACTTTCTTCTTTAGAATTTGCAGAGAAACTAGACAATTTACTAACTTACGGAAAAAGTAACATAACTTTTCTTATTGGTGGTTCCAATGGATTGAGTGAAGATGTTTTAGAACGCGCTAATATGAAACTTTCATTTTCTAAAATGACATTTCCTCATCAATTTGCAAGAATAATTTTACTTGAACAATTATATCGTGCTTATAAAATTATGAAAAATGAACCATATCATAAATAAAACTTTGGGAAACCAAAGTTTTTTATATTAAATTGTTATTTTTTATGTATAAATGTAATTTAATAAAAGCAATATTTAAAAGAATAAACCTATAAAATGTTATAGGTGATAAAATGCTTTTATTTAAATTCTTACACCGTATATTATGGTTAATTACAACAATTGTTATTATTCATACAGGTATAAAACTTACAATTAGTCTAAAAGGTGCTCAGGTTACTCTTTTACCCGATATGTTTAAAACACTTTTAAAAAAAGAAAAAGATAAAAACTCAATATCCTCTTTTGAAGCATTTTCTCTTGCAGCGGGAGCACGAATAGGAGTTGGTTCTCTTGCAGGAGTTGCTCTTGCAATTTATTGGGGTGGACCTGGAACAATTTTTTGGATGTGGATAGTTGCACTTATTACTGCTTCTCTTGCCTTTTCCGAAAGTACTTTAGCACAACTTTACAAAGAAAAAAATGATAATTTTTTTATTGGTGGACCAGCTTATTATATGAGTTCTGCTGAGAAAAATAAATTAAAATCATTTTTATATGCTGGAATTTTAATTTTTTCATATCCCTTTGGTTTTTCTTTAATTCAAATGAATACGATTTCTCGTTCTTTTTATCATGCTTTTAAGATACCCTCTTTAATAACCGGAATAATAATTTCGTTTGTTCTTGCTTTTATAATTTTTGGGGGAGCAAAAAGAATTGCGAAAATAAGTGCCAAAATGATGTCATTTATGTCTATTTTATATATCGGAACTTCCTTATTAATAATTCTTTTTAATATTTTTAAAATGCCAATGGTTATTACTAAAATTATTAATTCCGCTTTAAATTTTAAAAGTTTTGGTTTTGGTTTACTTGGTACTTTTATAATTGGAGTTCAAAGAGGGATTTTTTCTAATGAGGCAGGCCTTGGAACAGGTGCAATTGCAGCAGCAACTTCAGACAATAAGCACCCAGTTGAAGCAGGACTTGTTCAAGCGCTTTCAGTATATTTTACAACTTTAATAATTTGTACTATTACTGCTTTTATTATTTTACTTGCAGAAATAAACTTTCCGCCTAATTTGGAGCTTAACGGAATTGAAATTACCCAAGTTTCGTTTATTAGATATCTCGGGCCTTTTGGTTCTTATTTTATTGCAATTATTATTTTCTTTTTTGCTTTTACCACAATTGTTTCTGGCTTTTATTATGGTGAAAGTAATGTTTATTATCTTTTTGACAACAACCCAACAATTATTAATCTTTTTAAAATAAGTGTTATTATAACTTTGGTGTTAGGAACTATAATAAGACCTGGTCTACTTTGGATGTTTGTTGATACCTTAATTGTATTCATGGCTCTTTTAAACTTAAGTTCAATTAATAATTTAGAAAATATTGTAAAACACACTTTAAAAAATTACTTATTAAAGAAAGAGACAGGTGATAAGTTAAAATATCGAAATAAAACCCTAAAATATTGGTAGTGTGTGTTATTATATTAATAGGTGAAGTAAAATGTTTTATAAGATTGGTAACTCTTGGGATGAACTTCTTAAAGAAGAATTTGAAAAGGATTATTTTAAAAAATTAGAAGAATTTATTAAAAAAGAATATACTACAAAAGTAGTATATCCCAAATATAATGAAATATTTAATGCTCTGCGCTATACTCCTTATGAAAAAATAAAAGTTGTAATATTGGGTCAAGACCCATATCACGGAATTGGAGAAGCTCATGGACTATCATTTTCAGTTCCTGAAGGAATAAAAAAACCACCTTCATTAATAAATATTTTTAAAGAATTAAATTCTGATTTAGGAATCAAAATTCATGAAAACGGGACTTTAATTTCGTGGGCAAAAGAAGGAGTGCTTCTTCTTAATGCAATTTTAACTGTTCGTCGCGATGAACCGCTTTCACATAAAGATTGTGGATGGGAAATATTTACTGATGAAATAATAAAAATTATAAATAAAAAGAAAGAACCAGTAGTATTTATATTATGGGGTTCTTTTGCAAGGAGTAAAAAAGCCTTAATAACAAATACTCATCATTTAATTTTAGAATCTCCTCATCCTTCACCGCTTTCTGCATCACGTGGATTTTTTGGTTCAAAACCTTTTTCGCGGGCAAATGAATTTTTAATCAAAAATGGCATAGGGCCAATAAATTGGAAGATAAAATAAAAAAAGAATTCATACGAATTCTTTTTATATATTTGGTGGTGTAGCAAATATTGGACTATAATTAATTCTTTCTTCAAAAGAGATATAATCTAAATAAATAATTCTGAGTAAATACCAAATTCCAGTTTTAGGATCACTAATAATTAAATGATCTCTTCCTGCTTCTTCAATAATCCCTGTAAATACTTTTGAACGCCATTCGTCTGAATCAGGAAAAGACATATAAACAGTTGCAAGCTTACCTTTGTTTAATCTTAAAATATTTTCGATAAAGGACTGTTCCATTGGAAGTGATGGAAATTCTCCTGCAGGGGGAAATATTTGACTGCTTGGTACTTCAACTTGAGCTTGTGGTAATGGTTGAATTTGATTTGGAAATACTGGATTTTGGTAGAAATTTTCGTTCATATAATCATCCTTTCTCATATTCAATAAAGTATATGAAAAAAATAAAAGTAGTATTACTTTTTTTTACTTTTTATGTTTGTTATAATTTACTTTAAGGAGCTGATTAAATGATTTTAAAGCTAAAGCAAAATATAAAGGGCAAAAATATAAGAATTGTTTTTCCCGAAGGAAGTGAGCCAAGAGTTTTAGAAGCAGTAGCGATGCTACTTAAGGAAGATTTAGTTACTCCGATTCTTTTGGGAGAAAAAAAAGAAATTTTAAAAATGCTAGAAAATTATAATATAGATAAAACAAAAGTAGAAATAATTGAACCAGAAACTTATTCTCAAAAAGAAGAAATGCTAAATATGTTAAAAGTGATAAGAAAGGATAAAAATACTGAAGAAGAGTTAAGGACTTGGATAAAACAAAACAATTATTTTGGCGTTTTGCTTGTTAAACAAGAATATGCTCATGGTATGGTTGGTGGGGCTTTATATCCGACAAAAGATATTATAAAACCAGCTTTTCAAATAATTAAAACAAAAGAAAATGTTAATAAAGCTTCAAGTGTAATGATTTTACTTAAAAATAATGAAATATATTTTATGGCAGATTGTGCTATTCAAGAAATTCCAACAAGTGATGATTTAGCAGAAATTGCAATTCAAACAGCAAACACTGTAAGAGAATTTGGTTTTATTCCAAAAGTATCACTTTTATCACATTCAACGAAGGGTAGTGCAAGTGGTGAATTAGTTGATAAAGTAAAATTTGCTATAAAAAAATTAGATGAGTTAAAAGTAGATTTTCTTTATGATGGGGAACATCAATTTGATACAGCAATAGAAGAAGAAATAAAAAAGCTAAAAGACAAAAGTCCAAGATTTAGCGGAGTATCTAACACTTTTATATTTCCAGATATTCAATCAGGAAATATTGGGTATAAGATTGCAAGAAGTTTAGGCGGGTTTAAGGCAATTGGTCCAATTATGCAAGGATTAAATGCCCCAATTAACGATCTTTCACGTGGATGTACAGCAGAAGAAATTTATGATATTGTAATAATTACAGCAAACCAAGCATTAAAGAGGGGATAGAAGTGCCAAATGAATTTAGAATTTGCGATAAATGTAAAAAAACTAATATCAAAACATTAGTTCCTCGTTTAAAAGAGATAGATCCAGATGCAATTATTGATATTAGATGTCAAAGTTTTTGCGGACCAGGAAGTCTTAAAAATTTTGCAATTGTAAATCATAAAGCTATTATTGCGGATAATGAAGATGAATTAATTGAAAAAATTAAAAAAGAATTAAATAAGTAAAGTGTTCTTAAATGAACACTTTTTCAATTAAAATCTTTTGATACTATTTCATCTGGGGAAGCAGATGTTGGCTCGGTTCCTTTTATATAATAAATAATCTTTTTAACTTTTGAATTTTCTGTTGCAACTTTACCGTTAATTGGATTGATTAAAACCCCAACGACATTTTGTGGAATATCATACCAAACTTCAGGTTTGTCTGAAAGAGTTTTTTCAATTGTATCTGCCCAAATATTTCGGGCATAAGAAAAGTTTGTTGTTTGTTCCGCATCATAGTAATCATGCCCTACCCAAACAGCTCCTATAAGTTCAGGATTATATCCTATCATCCAATTGTCAGTGTTAGTTGATCCTGATTTAGCAGCATATTTTCTAGTAAGTTTAGAGGCAATACCAATTCCAGTTGGAACAGTATAGTCATTTAAGCGGTAATCAAAAGTTCCACTTAAAAGTTCATTTAAAATAAAAGTAATTCCAGGATTTAATATTTGCAGTTTTTCTTGTTCTTTTCTTTTATATAAAACGTTTCCGTACATATCTTCAACTTTTCTAATAAAATAAGGTTCAATTCGATAACCACCATTTGCAAAAGTGCTGTAAGCTGTAATCATCTCTAAAACAGAAAGTTCACATGTTCCAAGGGGAAGTGAAGGAATTGGTTCAAGTTCACTTTTAATACCAAGTCTTTTAGCTGTATTTACCAGTACTTCTTCTCCTAAAAAAAGATGAGTTTTAACGGCATATATATTATCTGATAGTGGTAGGGCGAGAGCTAAAGGAATTTGTCTATATGGATATCTTTCTGCATAATTTTTGGGAGAATAAGTTTGTTTGGGACCTAAGTTAAATGTTGTTGGTTCACTAGTAAAAGTAGTAGATGCAGTAAAGCCATTTTCGAGAGCAGCATAATAAAGAAAAGCTTTCATGGTTGAACCTACTTGCCTTTTAGCATGTATTGCTCTGTTAAATTCACTTTTACTATAATCCCTCCCGCCAATTAATGCTTTAACTTCACCAGTGTTAGGATCTAAAAAAATTCCTGCGGCTTGAATTTCTGGATTTTTTTGAAGATAATGGTCCATGCTTTCTTCAAAAGCTTTTTGAATTTCTAAATCAAGAGTTGTATATATTTTAAGGCCCCCAGTATTAATTAAAGCATCAGGTATAGTATTAATATTATAAAGTTCCTCAGTAACTGCATCTTGAAAATACATTAAAGTATCAAGACTAAGTTGATTCTTTTTGCCAACATAAACAAGTTCTTCACTTAAGGCAAGTTTTGCCTCAAGTGGAGTTATATAGTTTAACTTTTCCATGGTACTAATTATCAGTCTTTGACGAGAGCGTGCTGCAGTCTCATTTATAAGAGGTGAGTAAAAACTTGGTGCTTTTGGAATGGCAGCAAGAATTGCTGCTTCTGCAAGAGTAAGTTCAGAAGGTTTTTTATCAAAATAAAATTGTGAAGCATTACCAATTCCATAGACACCATGCCCATAATTTATAGTATTTAAGTATCCCTCTAAAATTTCCTCTTTTGAGTAATGTGCTTCAATTTGAATTGCTAGCCATGCTTCACGTAATTTTCGTTCCCAAGTACGATCAAAATTAACAAAAAGATTTCTTGCGTATTGTTGAGTAATAGTTGAGGTTCCTGTTGCAGCACTAATATTAGTAATATTTGTAAGAATAACTTTAAACAAACGAATATAATCTATTCCGCGATGAGCATAAAACCGTTTATCTTCAACTGCTAAAAAAGCATCTATTACATATGGGGAAATATCTTTGATGTTAACCCATTCTTGTCCGCCCTTACCTTTAAAAAAAGATTCATTTAAGTGGTCATAATAAATTAGACTATTAGCATTTTTTAACAAAGGTTTTGCTTGCAATTTTGCATAATAAAAAACAGCACAATTTAAAATAATAAATATAGTTACAAAAATAAAAATTAAACTAATAAAAAATTTAATATATTTCACGGTTTTGCCTCCTCATCTTCTACAAAAATTATTATGATTAAAAAAAACTAAATTATAAGTGGAAAAAAATAATAGATAGTGCTATAATTGCGATATAAAAAAGAGAGATTATTATGGAAAAGAAAATACAAGTATATATTAAGGATTTAGAAAACGAACATTTAAAAAGCTATGAAGTAATTGGAAATGTTGATAAAGAAAATAAAATAATAAATTATTTTGAGCAAACAAAAACAAGTGTAATATTAAAAGATGTAAATAATACACTTGAAATATTTCGCGAAAATGATGAATTTAAGATGAATATGACTTTTAATAAAAATGAAATAACAAATGGAAATTATTATTTGAAAGAGTTTGATTTAAATTTAGATATTATAATAAAAACTAAAAATTTAGAAGTTGACTTTAAAGCAGGAATTATTAAAATAGATTATGAATTATTTCTTATTCAAGAAAAACAAGGTTCTTTTAAATTAAAACTTGTATTTTAAATAAAAAATATATAATATAATAACTTAGTATAGATTTAATGGAGGAGTAAAATGAATAATAGTAGCCAAAATAATATGCAAGATTTATCTTTAATTGATATTGCTTATAATGTTTTAAAAGAAAGTTCTGAACCACTAGATTTTATCACTTTATTTAATAAAGTGATAAAAATTGCAAATCTTTCTGATAATAATAAAATGGCACAATTTTATACTAATCTAACAATGGATGGACGTTTTGTAATACTGCCTGATACAAAATGGGATTTAAGAGAACGACATACTTTCCAATTTGCAAATCCAGATTACAGCGATTTTGAATTAGAAGAATTTATTGATGAAGACATTGAAGAAGAACTAGAGGAAGAAGAGGAAGAAGAACTTTTAGGAATTACTGAAATTTCTGATGATGAAGATGACGAAGCAGAAGATGATGACTTAAAAGACTTGATTTTTATTGATGAAAAAGACTTAGAATAAGGACAGCAAAAGCTGTCCTTTTTGTTTACTTTTAAGTTAATAAATGCTAATATAAAAATAGCAATGAGGTGATTAAATGAATAAAACTCGAGGATTTACAGTACTGGAATTAATCACAGCTCTTTTTATTTTGGCAATGGTAATAGCAATAATTATTCCGCTGTCAACAAATATTATTGCTGAACAACAAAAAAGGGCATTTGAAGAAAGCGAAAAATTATTTATTAGTGCTGCTGAAAATTATTTTTCAGATAAAGGTTTCTTAACAACAGACCCACTTGAATATCAAACAGTTACTTTAAAAACTTTATTTGATACAGGATATATAAAAAAAGAAATAGTTGACCCGCGTAGTAAAAAACCTTGTGAGATGACATCACAAGTACAAGTTAAATATATTGGGGGAGTAAAATATCGCTATTTAGCAAAATTAATCTGTGACAAATTTGCTTCTAAAACAGTTTTATTTAGCGATGATTTATTACAAGGATATGGAAGTATGGTTGATGAAAATAATGATAAAATTGCAGATAAATTTATAATGACTACTACCACAACAAAAGATGTAGAAGGAAACATTCAATCATATTTACCTAATGTTCAATTTTTTAACTTTAAATATTTAACAGAATCTTTAACTCCAGGACATATTTACTATATAAGTACAAAAGTAAAAACTGAGTCATCTTCATTAATTTTAGTAGGTTATAAAGGTATGGATAGTGATTATGCAATAGTCAATGTTCCTGGCACTAATTCATTTGAACATGTTAGTTTATTATTTAAACCGGCAGAACTAGATAAATATCATATTTATTTACAAGAAAATGTTACAAGCAATTATAAAATGGTTTATACAAAAGAATGGTATATTTTTGATTTAACAGAAATATTTGGTTTTGGAAACGAACCAAGCAAGAAAGAGTTAGATTTATTATTTGAATAAAGGGGAGTTTGTATGTTAGTATCAACAAAAGAAATGTTGTTAGATGCAAAAAAAGGAAAATATGCAATAGGACAGTTCAACATTAATAACCTTGAATTTGCACAAGCAATTCTTTTAGCAAGTGAAGAATTGAAAAGTCCAGTAATTTTAGGAGTATCAGAAAGTGCTGCAAGATATATGGGTGGTTTTAATACAGTTTTTAAGATGGTAGAAGGGTTAATTTTAGATTTAAATATTACCATTCCAGTTGCTCTTCATCTTGATCATGGTTCATCGTTTGAGATATGTAAAAAAGCAATTGATAGTGGTTTTACATCAGTTATGATTGATGGCTCTAAATATCCAATAGATGAAAATATTAAAATCACAAAAGAAGTTGTATCATACGCTCACCCAAGAGGAGTTTCTGTTGAAGCAGAGGTTGGTGTTATTGGAGGAAGCGAAGATGATATTATTGGAAATATTAAATATGCAACTTTAGAAGACTCACTAAAAATTACAAAAGAAGCAAATATTGATGCTCTTGCACCAGCTCTTGGAACAGTACACGGGCTTTACAAAAACGAACCAAAGCTTGGTTTTGATAAAATGAAAGAAATTAGTGAAATAACAAATCTTCCTTTAGTTTTGCATGGTGCAACAGGATTAAGTGATGAAGATATTAAAAAAGCAATTAAATGCGGAACTACAAAAATTAATGTTAATACTGAAAATCAAATTGCATGGACACAAGCAATCCGCAAATTTTTAAATACAGAAGAAAAAGAATATGATCCAAGAAAAATTAATATACATGGTAAAAAGGCAATAGAAGAAAAAGTAAAAGAAAAAATAATTTTATTTGGGTCACAAAATAAAAAATAAAAATTATAATATATTGAAGGGGTACGAAAATGACAAAAATTATAATTGAAGGAAACAACGTTTTAAATGGAGAAGTTAAGATTGGTGGTGCCAAAAATAGCGCCGTTGCTTTAATTCCAGCATCCATTTTAGCAGATGGAGTAGTTGAACTTACTAATCTTCCGGAAATATCGGATGTAGAAACTTTAAAAGAAATGCTAATTTATTTAGATGTTGATGTATGGAAAAATGGTCACACAATGAAAATTGATACTAAAAACTTAAAAAATAAGGATATTCTCGATGATCATGTACGAGCTTTACGTGCTTCATATTATTTTATGGGTGCTCTTCTTGGAAAATATAAAAAAGCTGTTATTGGTTTTCCGGGTGGGTGCTATTTAGGACCGCGTCCAATTGATCAACATCTTAAAGGCTTTGAAGCGTTAGGTGCAGAAGTTAAAGTAGATGGAGATATTTATCATTTGGAAGCAAAAAAGTTAAAAGGTGCAAAAATAGATTTAGATATTGCAAGTGTTGGAGCAACAATTAATATTATGCTTGCTGCAACTTTAGCAGAAGGAACAACTGTTATTAATAATGCAGCAAAAGAACCAGAAATAGTTGATGTTGCAACAATGCTTAATAAAATGGGTGCTAATATTGAAGGAGCAGGAACAGAAAAAATTACAATAGTGGGTGTTAAAAACCTAAAGGGTTGCACACATAAAGTGGTACCAGATAGAATTGAAACAGGAACTTATATTATTGCTGGTGCTTTGGCAGCAGAAAAACTTATAATTAGTAATGTTATTCCAGAACACAATAAAGCACTTGTTACAAAATTAAAAGAAATGGATGCTTCAATAGAAACTTATGAAGATAAGTTTATTGTAAAAAAAGCAGAAAACTTAAAAAACATAGATGCTAAAACTGAAGTATATCCAGGATTTCCAACGGATCTACAACAACCTCTTACAACTTTGCTTACTCAAGCTAAAGGTGTAAGTAGCATTACCGAAACAATTTATTCAGATCGTTTTAAACATGTTGGATACTTGAATAATATGGGAGCAAATATAGAGGTTATAGATCAGACTATTAAAGTAGTTGGCCCAACAAAATTAAAGGGGGCAGAAGTTGTTGCAACTGATCTAAGAGCAGGGGCATCACTTGTTTTAGCAGCTCTAATCGCAGAAGGTGTAACCACAATATTAAACAGTGAACATATTTTTAGAGGGTATGAAAAAATAGAGGAAAAATTGACTAATATTGGGGTCAAAATAAAGGTAGAATAATAAATAGGGAGTATAATCCCTTTTTATTTTAGTGAGGTGATACTATAAAGAAAGTAATTATTGCAGTGGTCTTACTAATTTTTTTGGTATTTATTTATCAGAAATATAGAAAGCATGAGTTTTATTATCTTGCATTAGGAGATTCAATTGCAAAAGGTCAAACTCCTTATGGTGAGATAGATAAAAGTTATTCAGATTATGTTGCAAACTATTTAAAAGAAGAAGGAGTATTAAAGTTTTATACTAATGATTTTGCAGAAAGTGGTCAAACAATTAAAAATTTAATTTTAAATATTGAAAATAATCAAAAGATAATAATTAACAATACACCAATATATTTAAAAGATGCTTTAAGGCATGCAAATTTAATTACACTTTCAATTGGTGCAAATGATTTTTTTAAAAAAGTCTTAAATTATGAACATGATTATAATAGTAAAGAAAAAATATATGTAATAATTGATGAAATAAAATATAACTTGATAGAAGTTATAAATAAAATTAAAAACTATAGTAATGCTACTATAATTTTAGTAGGTTATTACAATCCATTTCCAAATTCAATTCAAATTTATAGTTATAACCTTGAACCTATTTTTGATTATGCAAATGAAACGATGAAAGAAGTTGCAGAAGAAACAGATGTTTATTTTTTAAATATTTATGAAGTATTTCGTGAAAACACGTTATATTTACCAAACCCAGAAGATGTTCATCCTAGCTTAGAAGGATATAATAAAATAGGAGAACTCTTAATAAATTTAATTCAAACAGAAATTATTGAAAAATGATTGAAGTGCTACGTACTTTTTTGTTATAATTTGTGTGGGGAGAAAGAAAAATGAGTAGTAATAAGAAAGGTCATATTGAAATTATTTGTGGGTGCATGTTTGCAGGAAAAACTGAAGAATTATTAAGAAGACTAAGAAGACTTGATTATGCTAAAACTAAGTACTTAGTATTTAAACCGAAAATTGATAATCGTTATGATTCAGAAAAAATTGTATCTCATAATGGTACAAACGTTAACAGTTACTCAGTAAGTTCAGCAAAAGAAATTTTAAATTATTTAACTTGTGATGTTGAAGTTGTTGCAATAGATGAGGCACAATTTTTTGATAAAAACCTTGTTCCAATTGTAGATTTTTTGGCAGATTTAGGAATCAGAGTAATTTTAACAGGACTCGATAAAGATTTTCGGGGTGAACCATTTGGTATAATGCCAGAACTTTTATCACATGCCGAAAAAGTTGATAAACTAACAGCAATTTGTGCTGTTTGTGGGGACGAGGCAACAAGAACACAAAGATTAATTAACGGCAAACCCGCATCTTACTATGATGAAATTATTTTAGTTGGTGCTCTTGAGGCATATGAAGCAAGGTGCAGGCGTTGCCATCAAGTATTAGATAAACCTATAAACAAAGAAATTAAAACTTATAAAAATGAACTTGAAAAAAAGCTTGAGCATGATATAATATAAAAGCAATCTACTATGACTAAAAAGTTATTCATGGCGAAGGGAGAGATAACAATGAAAAAAGGAATTCATCCAGAAACACATAAAACAACAGTAACATGTGCATGTGGTAATACCTTTGAAGTTGATTCAACAGTAAAAGATATTACTATTGAAGTGTGTTCAAATTGCCATCCATTTTATACAGGAAAGCAAAAGGGTGGAGTTAAAAAAGGTCGAATTGAACAATTCCATCAAAAATATGGTATACAAGAAAATGAATAAAAAAGAGCCAAGCTCTTTTTTTTTCTATATTATTTGTGTTAAAATATTTGTATGATGAAAAGAGGAGATAAAAATGAGTGAAGAAAAAATGGAAAATGAAAAGTTAGAAAATGATGTTGAATTAGTAGATAATGTAGAAGAAGACATTAATGGAGAAAATACTATTGAAAAAGAAACAACAACTCCTCCTGGCCCAGCATCTGAAGAAGAAATAAGAGAAAGAATTTTAAAATCGATCAAAGAAAAAAAATTAGAAGAAAAAAAAGAAGTAGACTATAAATTATTTGAAAAGAAAGTATTGTTAGTAATTAAACATATCGTAAGTTCAATAGTATTTATAGGACTAATCGGACTTGGCATATATTTCTTACTGAAATATTTTAATGTAATTTAAAATGGATAAGCATTATGTTTATCCATTTACTTTGCTAAACAATTGAGGTGAAACAAATGTTTAAAAAGTTAGAAAATTTAAAGAAAAGATATAACGAAATAAATGAAATACTTACAGAGCCTGAAGTAATTAATAATCCTAACAAAATAAAAGAACTTTCAAAAGAACAAAATGAAATAAGAGAAATCGCTTTAAAATATGAAGAGTTTGAAAAAATTGAAGAGGAAATAAAAAACACTAAAGAAATTATTAATGATCCAGAATTAAAAGAAATAGCGGAAGAAGAAATAAAAGCATTAGAAGAGAAAAAAGTAAAAGTTGAGCAAGAATTAAAAAATATGCTTCTTCCAAAAGATCCAAATGATGAAAAAAATGTAATAATGGAGATTAGAGGAGCTGCTGGTGGGGATGAAGCAAATCTTTTTGCTGGCGATCTTTATCAAATGTATCACAATTATGCTTTAGATCAAGGATGGAAAATTGAAATTATTAATGCTACCCCATCAGCAATAGGTGGTTTTAGTCAAATTGAATTTAAAATTATAGGAAAAGGTGTGTATTCAAAGCTAAAACATGAAAGTGGTGCCCATCGAGTTCAACGTGTACCTGAAACAGAATCACAAGGGCGGGTGCATACTTCAACAGCTACTGTTTTAGTAATGCCAGAAGTAGAAGAAATTGATATTCATATTGATGAAAACGACCTGGTTATTGATACTTATAGAAGTAGTGGTGCAGGAGGGCAATCAGTAAATACAACAGATAGCGCTGTTCGAATTACTCATATTCCAACAGGAGTTGTTGTCACTAGCCAAAACGAAAGAAGTCAAATTGCAAATAGAAAAACAGCAATGAATATTTTACGGGCAAGACTTTATGAAGAAGAACTTAGAAAACAACAAGAAAAAATAAGTGCTGAAAGAAAATCTAAGCTTGGAACAGGGGATCGTTCTGAGAAAATAAGGACTTATAATTTCCCTCAAAATAGGGTTACTGATCACCGTATTGGTCTTACTTTAAACCAATTAGATCGTATTATGGAAGGAAAACTGGACCCTATTGTTGAAGCTTTAATGGAGCAAGAACAAAAAGAGAAATTGGAGCACTATTACAATGAAAAGTGTTAAAGAATTATTAAATTACGGGACTCATTACTTAAAAGAACACAATAAAGAAGAACAAGCTGCTCGTATTTTTTTAATGGAAGTACTTAAAAAAGATAGTACATGGCTTATTAATAATATGGAAAGAAAAATAGAAAAAAAGGAAATTCAAAAATATAAGTCATGGTTAAAGCGCTTTGTTTTAGGAGAACCACTTCAATATATTGTTGGTAATGTAATATTTTATGGTTATAAGTTTACGGTAAATAAAAATGTTTTAATTCCCCGTTTTGAAACTGAGGAACTTGTAGAAAACATATTGCTAAGAATAAACAAAAAATTCCAAAATTACAAACAAATTAATTTGGTTGATATTGGAACAGGTTTGGGTGTAATTGCAATAACTTTAAAGCTAAAAGAACCAAAACTTCAAGTTATTGGAACCGATATATCAAAAGAAGCAATTTTATTAGCTAAGAAAAATGCTGAAAGTTTAAATACTAAAGTAGATTTTTTAGTAGGAAATCTTTTTGAACCCATTAAAAATAAAAAGTTTGATATAGTTGTATCAAATCCACCCTATATTTCTGAAAATGAAGAACTTGATGCCTTAGTAAAAGAAAATGAACCACATATTGCTCTTTTTGGTGGAAAAGATGGCTTAAAATATTATCGGCTTATTTTAAAAAATGTAGAAAAAATTTTAAATGAGAAAGCAATGATTGCATTTGAAATAGGTTCTACTCAAAAAGATGAAATTATTAAACTTATACATAAGTATCTTCCTAGTACAACTTATGAAGTTTTAAAAGATATGCAAGGAAGAGATCGAATGGTTTTTATTTATAAAGATATAAATACTGATTAAAAACGAATAAACCACCCATAATGAAATTAAGGGGTGGTTTATTTATGAAAAAGCTAATTGTTTTAGTAGTAGTTTTAATTGTAGTTTCCCTTACTTATGATATAAAACACCAAGATAAAATAATTATTCCAAAAGATGCAATTAGGCTTCGTATTCTTGCAAATAGTGATGAAGAACATGACCAAAAGATTAAATTAGTTGTAAAAAATGAGGTTCAAAAAGAACTTTTTTCATTAATTAAAGATGTAAAAGAAATAAATGAAGCAAGAAAAAAAATTAATAACAATCTAGATTATTTAAAAATGGTCGTAAATTCTAAATTAGAAGAAGAAAATTTTTATGGTGGTTGCAATATAACCTACGGAAAACACTATTTTCCTAAAAAAGAATTTATGGGAGTTTCTTACAATGAAGGTTATTATGAAAGTGTTCTTGTGAAAATTGGAAAAGGTGAGGGGAAAAATTGGTGGTGTGTGCTTTTTCCTCCGCTTTGTTTAATAGAAATTAATGAAAATACTAATGATGTTGAATATAAATTTATGGTAAAGGAATTATTGAAAATTTTCTTTTAAGGCAAGTTTTTTTAATTATAGTAATAACCTAGTTGTAGGAGGATATTATGAATAATATATTAGTAGTTGTTATTATTGCAATTGCCCTTAGTATGGACGCCTTTTCTGCAAGTTTAGGGTATGGAACTTTAAACTTTGATAAAAGAAAAATATTTATAATTTCCCTTACAGTAGGACTTTTTCACTTTTTTATGCCAATTGTTGGGGCAATAATTGGACATGAGTTAGATGAACATTTAATATTAAACACATATGCAATTACAGGTATAATATTTTTAATTATTGGGTTTCAAATGTTAATTACCTCATTTAAATGCAAGGAAATTAGTCAAGACTTTAACACCTTTTTATTTGGCTTTGCTGTTAGTTTAGATAGTTTTTCCACAGGAATTGGTATGGGGCTACTTGATATAAATATCTTTTTAATAGTTTTTATATTTTCTTTAATAAGTTTTTTATTTACTTTACTTGGTTTTTATTTAGGAAAAAATCTTTATAAAATTATTGAGAAAAAAGCAATATTAATTGGTGCAAGTATTCTTATTACGATAGGATTTAGATACCTGTTAAAAACATTAATTTAAATAATTAATGTTTTTATTTTCTGTGTTATAATAATTTTAGGTGATAGTATGAAAATAGCAATTGGCACTGATCATCGAGGATTTGAATTAAAACTAAAAGTTATAGATTTTTTAAAAGAATTAGGTCATGAAGTAATTGATTATGGAACAGATAGTACTAAACGAGTGGATTATCCAAAATATGCTTTTTTAGTCGGTGAAAGTATAAACAAAACCGCAGATCGCGGAATTCTTCTTTGTGGTAGTGGTAATGGTATTGCAATTGCAGTTAATAAAGTAAAAGGTGTTCGTTGTGCTCTTTGTTATAACGCAGAAATTGCTTATATGTCACGTCTTGATAATGATAGCAATGTTTTAGCAATACCTGCAGATTATTTAACAGAAGAAGAGGTAAAAAATATTATTAGAGTTTGGTTAGATACTGAGTTTCTTGGCGGTCGTCATCAAAGAAGAATAGATATGATAACGGCTTATGAAAATAAGAGGTGATAAAATGAAAAATAAAGGATTCACCCTAGTTGAAATTCTTATTACCCTAGCACTACTTTCTTTAATAATGGCAGTAATAGTATTTCCGAATGCTATGGAATTGTTAAGAGGTGTTAACAAAGAGGTTTATTTTGCACATGAAAAATCAATTGAAGAAGCAGCAATTGATTATTTTAAAGTAAGTAGTCATGAACTACCTAATATTGGTTCAACCAAAGTATTATCTTTACAAACTTTGATAGATGCAGGTTTAATAAGTGAAATTATTGATCCAAAAACAAAAAAAGAGTGTGATTCTGATAAAACTATAGTTATAGTAACAAGACTAAATGAATATCAACTTAACTTCGAAGTTGACTTAAATTGTGAAAGTTATGTTACTAAAAGTTATAATAAAAAAGATCTAATGCTATTTTTAGATGGAAATTATGGGCCAATAAATATTGGAGGTATAGTTTATTGGATTGATAGGAGCGGAAATAACAATAGTGTTCGTTTAAGTGATACAACTGCTCCCACTTGGACAGGAACAGAAGTGGATGGAAGAAAGGGATATGCATTTAGTGGTAATAATCAATATTTAGATTTAAATTTAAAATTTTCAGAAAGACAGTATTCGGTTGCACTTTGGGTATATCGATATGAAGGCTTTCCTGAAGGACAATATAATCGTTTTGTTGGAACTCAAAGTTGGGGAATTGGAAGATATGGTTTAATGGTTAACAACGCAGGTAATCTTGCTTTCAATACATACTTTGGTTCGGGTTATGATTATTGGGTGAATACTAGTATAAAACCACCTCTTAATGAATGGTTCTATGTTACATTTACTATTAACCGCGAAGGAGATGTAAAACTTTATTATAATGGCGAGTTAGTTGCGACAAGAAACATTTCACCTGCAAAATCTGTTGCCTGGGCAAGTGATAACATCAGATTGGCATGTGGTGCTACATCTGGAGTTTATCGCCAGCATATGGGACTTATTTCAGATGTTAAAATATACAAGCGCATACTAACACCCGAAGAAGTAAAACAAAATTATTCAGCTAGAAAAAAATAATTTTTAAAACAAGAATTTAATTCTTGTTTTTTATTTTGTAATAAAAACATAATTTTAAACACATTATATAAGTAGGACAAGTGGAGGAATAATATGAAAAAGGGAATTCTTATAATCCTACTTATATTTATAGTGCCATACATAATTGTAAATGTTATAATGAAAAAACCAATTGAAAAAATTTATGATTTAAAAACTGATATAACAATTAGAGTGAAAAGAACAAAGAAAAATATAATAGAAGTAATTCCTCTAGAAGAATATGTAGTGGGGGTTTTAGCAGGTGAAATGCCAATAAGTTTTCATGTGGAAGCACTTAAGGCACAAGCTATTGCAGCTCGTACTTATGCCTTAAAAAGAATTGAATATAATAAAAAAAATACTTATGATGTTGTAGACACTGTGGATCACCAGGTATATTTAGATTTAGATTATTTAAAAGTTGCTTGGAAAGATAAATATATTGAAAATATTAATAAACTTAGAAAAGCAGTTTTTGAAACTAAAGATGAGGTATTAGTTTATAATGACAAAATAATTGATGCACTATATTTTTCAACAAGTAATGGATATACAGAAAACTCAGAAAATGTTTTTTCTTTTGAAGTTCCGTATTTACGTAGTGTTGAATCAAACTGGGATCGGACAACCTCTCCCGCTTTTAATAGCACAAAACAAATTACCTTAGATGAGTTTTATAATAAATTAGGACTGCCATATAGTGAAAATTTTGATTTTAAAGTTTTATCACGAGCAGAGACAAATCGAATATTAACTTTGAGTGTAAATGGTAAAGTGTTTAATGCTCGAGAGCTTTATGTTAAACTAGGACTTCGTTCAACTGATTTTGAAATTGAAAAAAAAGGAAATATTTTAACTTTTTTTACAAAAGGTTATGGTCATGGAGTTGGAATGAGTCAGTATGGAGCCAATGGAATGGCTAAAGAAGGTTACAATTATAAAGAGATACTTCTTCATTATTATTATGGGGTTGAAATAAAAAAAATAAAATAAATGTATAGAAATAATATTATTGACCACACTTTTAATAGAGGTGATCAATAATGGAAAAAAAGGATATAAAAACAATAATTACTCCCTTTATTTATTTGTTTACAATTATTGCTGTTATAACGAGTGTTTATTTTTTACAAAAAAGCTTAATTGTTTATGGTCCAGGTCAAAATAAAAAGCCAGATGAATACACTGGTGAGCCTCCCGGAAATAATGATGATGAAGATGAGGATGAAATAGTTGTTGGAAAACTTGATGAAATAATAGTTAAACCATTTACTGATAAAGACATTAAAATTGTTAAAGATTTCTACGATTATGAGGCAGAAAGTAGTGTTCAAGAAAAATCCCTAAAAAGAATTAAAAGTTTGTATCTTCAAAATTTAGGAGTTGATTATAGTAATTCAAAAGTATTTGATGTTATAGCGGTATTAAGTGGAACAGTAATGGATGTTAGAGACGATGAAACATTTGGGAAAATTATTGAAATAAAACATGAAAATGGATTAACAAGTATTTATCAAAGTCTTAGTGCAACAAATGTTAAAAAAGGTGATGTTGTAAACCAAGGTGAAGTAATTGGTAAAAGCGGGAAATCAAATATTGATCCTGATCTTGGAAATCACTTGCATTTTGAATTAATTAAAGACGGTGAAAATGTTAATCCGGGGAAATATTACAACAAAAAAGTAAAAGATTTATAAAGCTGGCCTTAGGTCAGCTTTTTTAATGAATAATTTTAAAACATTAAAAATATGATATACCAAGTAAGATAGGGTGATATTATGAATCCTTTAATACATAATCGAGTTTTGGAAGTGGCATATTATGTTTTAGATACTAAAAAGACAGTTCGTGAAGTAGCACCTCTTTTCAAAGTAAGCAAAAGCACAATTCATAAAGACTTAACTTATCGATTACCAAAAATAAATGAAAAACTTTACCAACATGTAAAAAAAATACTTAATCACCATAAAGAAATTAGACATATTAGAGGTGGAGAAGCAACAAAAAGAAAATATTTAGCCAGAAAAAATAACTATACTAAATGATTATTATGTGGTAATATATGTAATAGATAATTTATAGTCTACAGAGTATGGAGGTAATAATAATGTTTGCACGAGATATAGGAATAGACTTAGGAACTGCAAACGTCCTTATATATGTTCGCGGACAAGGAATAGTATTGGACGAGCCTAGTGTTGTTGCAATTGATTCAGAAACAAAAAAGCCAATTGCTGTTGGTCGGGAAGCTCATGAAATGCTTGGCAAAACTCCTGGCACATTTGAGGCAATTCGCCCAATGAAAGATGGAGTTATTGCTAATTTTGAAATAACAGAAATAATGCTTAATTATTTTATTAAAAAGATCAAAGCAAAAGGATTATTTTCACGTCCTCGTGTATTAATTTGTTGTCCAGCTGAAATTACACAAGTAGAAAAAAATGCAATAAAAGAAGCAGCTGAAAGAACTGGTGCGAAAAAGGTTTATATTGCAGAAGAAGCAAAAGTTGCAGCTATTGGAGCGGACATGGATATTTCAAAACCAACAGGAAATATGGTAATTGATGTTGGTGGTGGAACAACAGACGTTGCAGTTTTATCACTAGGTAGTATTGTTACTAGTGAATCAATTAAAGTTGCAGGGAATAAATTTGATACAGAAATTGCTCAATATATTAAAGATAAATACAAATTATTAATAGGAGATAAAACAGCAGAACAAATTAAAATTCAAATTGGGACTGTAATACCAGGTGGAAAAAAAGAAAGAATGGATGTTCGAGGAAGAGACTTAGTAACTGGACTTCCACATACTCTATCAATAACATCTGAAGAAATAGAAGAGGCACTTCGTGAAAGTGTTAGTATGATTATTTCAGCAGCAAAAAGAGTACTTGAAAGCACTCCACCTGAACTTGCAGCAGATATTATTGAAAACGGAATTGTTTTAACTGGTGGTGGAGCTTTACTTGATGGAATGGCAGAAATCCTTCAACAAGAATTAAAAGTTCCAGTTTTTCCAGCAGAAGATCCACTAACTTGTGTTGCAAGAGGAACAGGGATACTTTTAAACAACATACATTTATTAGAAAATTCAAAATTATAAAAACACCATTTGGTGTTTTTATTTTGTGTTATAATATTAACAAGACCAAAAATGGGTGGTAGTATGAAGTTATTAGTTGAAAGTTTTGTTATTGTTATTACAATGCTTATCTTTGTTTGGTTTATTACTCCTTATATAAAAGATGTTGCATTTTATATTGGGGCAGTTGATAAACCAAGTAAAAGAAAAATTCATAAAAAAGCGATGCCAAGACTTGGAGGACTTGCAATCTATTTTGGGTTTCTTCTTGGTTGTATTTTATTTTGTCCTTTATATATTGAAATGATTGCGATTTTAATTGGAAGTTTTATTATAATTATTACTGGTATTGTTGATGATATAACTTCAATTAAGCCAAGGGTAAAATTGCTTGCGCAAATTATTGCTGCACTAATAATAGTTTTTTACGGAAATATAGTTTTAGATAAGATAGTTTTACCATTTGATATTAGTTTTCGCTTTTCTTATTTAGGTTATTTTCTCACAGTAATTTATATTATCTTTGTTATTAATTCAATTAATTTAATTGATGGTCTTGATGGACTTGCAGCTGGAGTAAGTTCAATCTTCTTTTTAACTTTATCAATAATTGCAGGCGTTAAGTTTGGAGCTGATAGTAATTTTGTTTTAATACTTTCACTTATTATGTTAGGTTCAACTTTAGGATTTTTAATTCATAACTTTCACCCTGCAAAAATATTTATGGGTGATACTGGTTCATTATTTTTGGGTTTTATAATTGCAGTTATATCTTTGTTAGGATTTAAAAGTACAATCTTTTTATCAATCATTGTTCCAATAGTTATTCTTGCAATTCCAATCCTGGATACGATATGTGCGTTTTTAAGAAGAGTTTTAAGTAAAAAATCTTTTTCAACTCCTGATAAAGAACATATTCATCACCAATTATTAAAAATTAATAATTCACAAATAAAAACAGTACTTACAATTTATATAATTTCTTTTATTTTTTCAGCAATTGCAATTATTTACGCTTTATGGAGTGAACAAATTGCAGTGATCCTGTTTGGAATCATGTTTATTTTCATTGCAATTTTTGTTTCAAAAACAAATATTTTAGGTAGAAAAAATAAAAAGCGTTCTTAAGAACGCTTTTTTGTTATATATGATTCTTTAATTAATTCTGCCTTAATACAGTTTTTTAAAATACTATCACTTAAAATTTCAGTAGATTCAACAATATAAGTAATATTATCTGTAAAAGTTTTATCTATAATATTTATGTTTTTTGTTAGTATATCTATTAAATTTTGTTTTTCATAACTAAAAATAAGTTTATATTCATATCCTTTTGTTAATTCTAAAATACTTGCTTTTTCAATTGTCTCTTTTGCACACCGGGCATAAGTTCTTGCAAGTAAACTTGCTCCAAGCTTAACTCCTCCAAAATACCTAATTATAACACACAAACAATTAGTTATTTTCTTTTTGGTTAAAACAGAAAGTATTTGTACCCCTGCTGTTCCTTTTGGTTCTTTATCATCAGAAGAGCCACTTGTTTGTTGTTCAATTCCTATAATATATCCATAACAAATATGTCGTGCATCAGCATATTCTTTTTTAAAACTTTTTAAATATGAGTCAACCATCTCTTTATTTGAAACAGGAATAAGTTTACAAATAAAACGTGACTTTTTATTTATTATCTCATGCTCATAAATTTCTTTGATTGTAAAATAATTCATACTCTCACCACTTTAATTATATTATATAAATAATAAAAAAACAAAAATACTTTGACATTCAAAGTATTTTATGTATAATTATACCTATACTATAAAAGAAGGTGGTAAAATGAAACAAAAAATAGCGCTTGTTGTTACAAGTTCAGGTGTTGTAAGTAAAGAATCACTTGAGAAACACAACATGTATTTAGCACCAATGGATATAATTTTTGATGATAAAACATATAAAGATCTTGTTGAAATGCCACATGAAGAATTTTATAAAAAAGTAAGATTGGGTAATTTTCCAAAAACGTCTCTTCCTAATCCTTTAGAGTTAGAAGAATTATTTCGCAAATTATTAAAAGAATATGACCATGTTATTTATCTTACTATTGCATCTGCTCTAAGCGGAACTTATGAAAATGGAAGAGTAATTGCTGAAGAAGTAGATCCTAAAAGAATTACAGTATATGATACAGAAACAACCGCAATAATAGAAGGATATATGCAAGAGACAGCAGCAAGATTAATAAAAGAAGGAAAAACAGTTTCTGAAATAATAAAAGCGCTTGATGCATTAAAAGAAAAATGGAAGATTTATTTTGTAGTAGAAGACTTAAAATATTTACAAATTAATGGTCGAATTGGTAAAGCAGCAAGTTTTGTGGCAGGAATATTAAATATTGTACCAATTCTCCAACTTACAAGAGAAGGTGTTGATGCTTTTGAAAAGGTTAGAACATCTAAAAAAGCATTTGCAAGGCTTCTTGAACTTTGTAAAGAAGCTAATTTAAAAGAAACTGATCCAATCTTTATTGTTCATGCAGACTCAGATAAAAATATGCTAAATGATCTATATAATAAAATCAAAGAATTATATCCAAAAAACAAAATCCAAACATACTTGCTAACTCCAACTATTGGTGCTCATACAGGACCAGGTGTATTTGCTGTTGGTTGGTATAAATTATAGGAAATAAAACCTCCAAAGAGAATAAACCTTTGGAGGTTTTTATTATGAAAGCAATAACTATAAAAAATGGTAAACTTATTTGTAATCGTTGTGGTAATAAAAAGCAAGAATTTTTTATAAAAATTTCGTGCCGAAAATGTGGAATATGTTTTTATTGTCTAAATTGTGCTTGGCTTGGAATTGTTTCAATGTGTGATGAACTTTCAGATACAAAGGAATATAATGTTAAAATTCCTAACAATTATTATTTAACCTATAATCTTACAGATGCTCAAAAAGAAATTTCTAAAAAAGTTCTTATGGCAACAAAAAGAAAAGAAGATATTTTGGTATGGTCAGTTTGTGGTGCTGGAAAAACAGAAATTGTTTATGAAACAATTTTTTATGCGTTAAAAAAAGGATTAAAAGTGTGTTTTACTATTCCAAGAAGAGAAGTTGTTATTGAAATTTCATCAAGACTTAAAAAAGTATTTATGGAAAATACTGTAGTTAGTCTTTATTCGGGCTCTAAAGACCAAGGTAAAATTGGTGATATAGTTGTTTGTACAACTCACCAATTATTAAAATTTCAAAATTGTTTTGATCTCATTATTATTGATGAAGTTGATGCTTTTCCTTTTAATATAGACTTATCACTTCAATATGGTTTAAAAAGGGCAATAAAAAAGAATGGTAGTATCATCTACCTTTCTGCAACACCTCCTTTTTATTTAAAGAAAACAAAAAACAAAGTACTTCTTCCTGTTAGATTTCACGGGTTTAAGCTTCCTTTACCTAAATTTTCTTATGTTGGAAATTGGGAAAAAAATATAAATAGAAGAATACTTCCTAGAAAACTAAAAAAATTTATTAAGAAAAATAAAAATCCTCTATTAATATTTATTCCTGAAATAAAATATTTAGAAAAAATTACAAGTTTAATTAAGCCTTTTGAGAAAAAAGTAAACTTTATTTCATCTAAAACGGAAAACAGAACAGCAATAATCAATGATTTTCGTTCTGGAAAAATAAAAATTTTAGTTACAACTACTATTTTAGAACGCGGAATAACATTAAAAGGAATCAATATTTGTGTTTTAGGAAGCGAACATAAGATATTTTCAAGTAGTACTTTAATCCAAATATGTGGGCGAGTTGGAAGAAAAAAAGATTATCCCTATGGGGAAATTATTTATTTTCATAATGGAATAACACTTGCAATGATTAAGTCATATATATTTCTTTTTTATATGAATTATAAAAGAAAAAGGTATTTCGACAAAAATAAAATTGTCGAACAAAACTGTCGAAATAATACATACGAAAAAAATTGAAAATTACTTTTTTAATAAGTATAGTAAAAACAGAAGCGCGCTTTAAAAATAGTTTTAAGAAGGAGGGTATTATGAGGGGTCGAGTAAAGTGGTTTAATGATCAACAAGGATATGGGTTTATTGATTACGAAGAAGGTGAAGACGTATTTGTTCACTACACAGCGATTAAGCAAAAAGGGTACAAAACTTTATCCGAAGGTGATTTAGTTGAGTATGACCTAATTAAGACTGAAAAAGGACTCCAAGCCACTAATGTAGTAAAAACATAAATATCACCTATTTGGTGATATTTTTTATTGAATTATTCTTTTAAAAAGGATACACTTATCTTAGGAGAGGTGGTTTTAATGATCTACAAAATACATGGTGAAAATATTGAGGTTACAGATGCGATTAAAGAACATATTGAAAATAAATTATCAAAAATAAATAAGTATCTAAGTAACCCAGATAAAGTTACTGCAAAAGTGGTACTATCAGTTTATGATGCAAGTCAAAAAGTAGAAATTACAATTCCGCTGGAACAGTTTACTTTAAGGATTGAAGAAGAACACGGTGATCTTTATACGGCAGTTGATCATGCAGCAGATAAACTAGAACGTCAACTTAGAAAGCAAAAAACAAAACTTAAAGCTAAAATGAAAAAAGGAAAAGAAGAAATCAAATTTGATTTTGATGATAATGGCGAAACTGAAGAAGAATTGATTGTTAGATATAAAAAAGTTGAATTAAAACCAATGGATGCCGAAGAAGCAATTTTACAGATGGAACTTTTAGATCATGATTTCTTTATTTACTTGGATATGGAAAAAGATGCAGTATGTGTTGTTTATAAAAGGAAAAAAGGTGGATATGGCATAATCGAAACTATGTAAAACTTCTCGAACTGAGAAGTTTTTTTATTTTAAACTATTATTTATAAAGTTTTTTTGATAAAATAATATAAACAAGAGGAGGATAAAAATGTTTAAACGACTGTTTAAAGTATTTGATTGTAGTTACTCTGATTTAGGAAGACTTACTAAAATTGCTGATCAAATAGATGCTTTGAGTGAAGAAATGAGTAAACTCTCTGACGAAGAGTTACAAAATAAAACTAATGAATTTAAAGAAAGACTTGCAAAAGGTGAAACTTTAGATGATATATTAGTTGAAGCATTTGCTGTTGTAAGAGAAGCAAGTAAACGTGTAACAGGAATGTATCCGTTTTATGTACAACTTTTAGGAGCTATTGCAATTCATGAAGGTAATATTGCTGAGATGAAAACTGGTGAAGGTAAAACCCTTGTTTCAGTTATGCCAGCTTATTTAAATGCTTTAACAGGAAAAGGAGTTCACATTGTTACAGTTAACGAATATCTTGCTCAGCGTGACTCCGAGTGGATGGGTGTAATTTTTAAATTTCTTGGTTTAACTGTTGGTCTTAATCTTCGCGAACTTTCACCAGATGAAAAACGCGAAGCTTATAACTCGGATATTTTATATTCTACAAATAGTGAATTAGGTTTTGATTATCTTCGCGATAATATGGCACTTTATGCTGCACAAAGAGTACAAAGACCACTTAACTTTGCAATTGTAGACGAAGTTGACTCAATTTTAATTGATGAGGCAAGAACGCCATTAATTATTTCTGGTCAACCAGCAAAAACTGCTAATTTATATATTGCTGCTGACTTATTTGCAAAATCACTAAAAAGAGATATTGATTTTACATACGATGAAAAAACAAAAGCTACCATGCTAACAATGGAAGGAATAAAGAAAGCAGAACAAAGATTTAATATAGATAACCTTTATGATCTTGAGCATTCAGAACTTGTTCACTATATAGATAACGCTTTAAAGGCAAATTATTCAATGCAAAAAGATGTTGATTATGTAGTACAAGATGACCAAGTTATTATTGTTGATCCATTTACTGGACGTTTGATGCGTGGTCGCCAATACAGTGAGGGATTACACCAAGCACTTGAAGCTAAAGAAGGAGTTACAATTAAAGAAGAAACAAAAATAGTTGCAACGATTACTTTCCAAAATTATTTTAGGATGTATAAAAAACTTGCAGGAATGACTGGTACTGCAAAAACAGAAGAAGAGGAATTTAGAAATATTTATAATATGAAAGTTATTGAAATTTCCACTAATAAGCCAGTAATCAGAATTGATGCACCAGATAAAGTTTATTTAACAAAAGAAGCTAAATTTAAAGCAATTGTAAAAGAGATAAAAGAAAGATATAACAAAGGGCAACCAGTACTAGTTGGAACAATTGCAATTGAGACCAGTGAACTTTTAAGTAAAATGCTTACAAGAGAAAAAATTCCTCATGAAGTATTAAACGCTAAAAATCATGCTCGTGAAGCAGAAATTATTGCTCATGCTGGAGAAAAAGGTTCAGTTACAATTGCAACTAATATGGCAGGACGTGGAACTGACATTAAATTAGGTGAAGGCGTAAAAGAGCTTGGAGGACTTTGTGTGATTGGAACTGAACGTCATGAATCACGAAGAATTGATAATCAATTGCGTGGACGTTCTGGGCGTCAAGGTGATCCTGGTTATTCACAATTTTTTATTTCCCTTGAAGACGATTTAATGGTTCGCTTTGGTTCAGATAGAATGAAAAGTATGTTAAGTACAATAGGACTTGCTCCTGATGAAGCAATTGAAAGTAAAATGCTTTCAAAGTCAATTGAATCAGCTCAAAAGCGAGTTGAAGGTAATAACTTTGATATGCGAAAGCAACTTTTACAATATGATAATGTAATGGGAAGACAAAGAGAAATAATTTATGAAAAACGAAATAAAATTTTAGACCAAGAATCAATTCATGATGAAGTAATTAACATTATTAGTACAACAATCGAAGGAATTGTAAATAATGAAATGTTAAAAGAAGAATTATCGGAAGAAGAAAAAAAGAAAAATATTATTAACAATATTAATAGGAATTATTTAATAGATACTAAAATTGATTATTCAGAAATTAAAAAGATGGATAGTACTGAACTAGTTTCGTATTTACGTGAAAAACTATTAGATGAATATAATAAAAAGTTTGATGATTTTCCAATTGAAGTAAAAAATGAATTTGAAAAAGCAATTGTACTTAGAGTAATTGATCAAAACTGGATGAATCATATTGATACAATGTCTAACTTAAGGCAAGGAATTCACCTTCGCGCATATGCCCAAGAAAATCCATTGAGGGCATACACTACAGAAGGATTTAGATTATTTGAAGCTTTATTAAATAAAATTAATAATGAAGCTGCCCTTTATTTAATGAAAGCACAAATTAGAAGAAACTTAGAAAGAAAAGAAATCCAAAAAGGGAAAGCTGTTCAAGGTGAAGAAAAGTCAGCTAAAAGACAACCACGAAAGGTTAATAAAATTGGTCGCAATGACCCTTGTCCGTGTGGCTCAGGTAAGAAATATAAACATTGCTGTGGGAAATAAAGACTAAAAACTTCGTAAATTTTTGCTTACAAAATTTTATTTTTCAACTTCCTATTTTTGGTATTTTGGTGTAAAATTTTATTAGGAGGAGGATTTTGTGAAAAGAAAATATTTAATTGGATTTTTAACAATTTTATTAACAATTACTTTAACAGCTTGTGGTAAAAGTTCTACAAAAGAGATGACTTGTACGAAAGAAGAAGTAAATGAATATGGTTATAAGACTACAACTATAACAACAATTACTTATAACGATTCTAAGGTATTAAAAGTTAAAGAAACAAATACTAGTGAAGTAGATCCTGATATTATTAATGATTTTACGTTTGAGTATATTAAAGCATTTGTTGAAACATTAAATAATATTAATGGAATAAAAACGGAATATAAAAAAATTGGTGAAAACAAATTACAAATGGTTACCCAAGTTGATTACGAAAAAATAGACCCTGAACAAGTGAAACAAGTATTTGAAGATTTTTACGATGAAAATGATATGTTAACTTCTAAAAACTTAACAATAGATGAGTTTTTAGAAAAATTTATGGAAGGATTTAGTTGTAAATAAAATCTAATTTATTAATTTTGTTTTAATGATATCAAGGGGAGGGATAAAATGTTTAAAAATATTAAAAGTAAAATACAAGAAAATCGTGAGAAAAAGAAATTAGAACGCGAAGAGGAAATTAAAAGAAAAAAAGAACAAATTATTAATAATTTAACTCGAAAATGGTCGCTTGAAGAAGTTAGACAGAGAAATGCTGATGAGATTCTGTATTCTGGTGGGTGGCTTGGTGGAACATATACTGAATTTGATTTTAAACAAAGCATTTTATCGAAAAATTATATGTATTTTACTGATGAAGAATACAACGAATTATATAAAATGATTAAACAACAAAAAGAAGAAAGAGAAAGAAAAATTAATGATGTTTTAGATATATTAAGTAACGAATTTAATAAAGGATTAGAAAAATTAGCTAAACAAAATGTAAAAATTTCAACAAAAGAACTAATTAAAAGGCTTACTAATAAGCTAGAAAGAAAAGAAAAAAATATTAGTAACAATCCAACAACACCAGTTAAAGAAAGTAAAGGGAAAGAATTAGAAAAAACATTGAAATTATAGTCTATGTTTTTGAAAAAAAAGAAAATTTTTAAAATTTTCTTTTTTTTGTTATAATTTATGTAATTAGGATAGGTGATATTATGGATTTTAAAGAAGAAATTAGTTTATTAGATAAAAAACTTTCTGATTTATGGAGGTCTCTTTGACGTTGATAAAAAGAAAGAACGTATTGAAGAGTTAAATAAATTAATGGAAGAAACTAATTTTTGGGATGATCATAAAAAGGCCCAAGATATCATTAATGAAAAAAAAGAATTATTAGAGATAGTAGAAAAAATTGAATTGCTAAAATCTAAAATTAATGATGTTTTAGATTTAAGTGATGAAGAATTAGAATTTTTTGCTTTGGAAATTAATGAACTTAAAAATGAATTTTCTCTTTTTGAAACATATGTTTTACTTAGTGGTCCATATGATAAAAATAATGCAATTCTTGAAATCCATCCAGGTGCTGGGGGAACAGAAAGTATGGATTGGGCATCTATGCTTTATCGAATGTATTTAAGATGGGCAGAAAACAAAGGTTATAAAGTAAAGGTTTTAGAATATCAGGAAGGTGAGGAAGCAGGGTTAAAAAGAGTAATGTTTATAGTCTCTGGAAATAATGCTTATGGGTTTTTAAAGGGAGAAAAAGGAATTCATCGTTTGGTTAGAATTTCTCCTTTTGATGCGAATAAAAGACGTCATACCTCATTTGCATCTGTTGAAGTAATGCCCGAATTTAAAGAAGATATTAATATTGAAATAAAACCAGAAGATATAAAAATAGATACTTACAGAAGTAGTGGTGCAGGAGGGCAATCAGTAAATACAACAGATAGCGCTGTTCGAATTACTCATATTCCAACAGGAATAATTGTTTCTTGCCAAAATGAACGAAGTCAAATTCAAAACAAAGAACAAGCTTTAAAGATTTTAAAAAATAAGTTATACCAACTTGAATTAGAAAAACGCGAAGAAGAAAAGGAAAAAATCGCAGGGACTAAAAAAGATATTGCTTGGGGTTCACAAATTAGATCATACATCTTTCAACCATATACTCTAGTAAAAGATCACAGAACCAATGTTGAAGTAGGCGATGTTGCAGGGGTAATGGATGGTAATATTGATATTTTTATCGATGCATATCTAAAAAATAGTTAAAAATTAACATTTAACTATTTTTTTCATATGTGCTATACTTTAATTAGGTAGGATGTGGTACAAATGAGTTTAATTAAGTTTAAAAATGTAAGTAAACAATACAATAACCGCAAAGGTGTTGATGTAATAAGTGATTTAAATTTAGAAATAAAAAAAGGTGAATTTGTGTTTTTAACTGGACCAAGCGGTTCAGGAAAATCAACAATTATAAAGATGTTGTATCGCGAAGAAAAACCAACAAAAGGTGAAGTTATTCTTGGTGGTGTAATTATTTCTAAAATTAGAGATAGTAAAGTTTACTGGATAAGAAGAAAGATGGGTGTTATTTTTCAAGATTTTAAATTACTACCAAAACTTACAGTTTATGAAAACGTAGCATATGCCCTTGAAGTATTAGGAGAAAAGAAATCAGAAATTAGAAAAAAGGTATTAAAAGCCTTAGAACAAGTAGATTTGAAGGATAAAGCAAAATTTTATCCTGAACAATTATCAGGTGGAGAGCAACAACGAGTATCAATAGCACGTGCTATTGTAAATGAACCAAAACTTTTACTTTGTGACGAACCTACAGGAAATCTAGACCCAAAAGCAAGTTGGGAGTTAATGGAGATTTTAGAAAAAATTAATAAAAAAGGAACTACTATTATAATGGCAACACATGACAGAGAAATAGTTAACAAGATGAAAAAAAGAGTAATAACCCTTGAAAGTGGACGTATCGTTGCTGATGTAAAAGAAGGTGAGTATGTTTATGAAATTAATAATTAAAGGAATTCGGATGTTTTTAAACAGCTTCCGTGATGCTATTCATAATGTTTACCGCAATTTTCATTTAAGTGTTGGAGCAATATCTACAATTATTGTAACACTCTTAATTATTGGTGTATCTGGAGTATTATCTTTAAACGTTTATAATTTTACTGAAAATCTAAAAAAAGATGTTACAATGATTGTTATGCTGGAGAAGAGTATTACTAAAGAAGAAATAACGAATTTAGAAAATACAATTAGAGAAATGGAAAATATAGATTCAGTAGTATTGCACACAAAAGAAGAGATAGCAAAAGAAATGAGTGAAACTTCAGATGTTTTCAAGGAATTATTTAATCGCTGGGGAGAAGAAAGAAATCCTTTACATGATGAGTTTTTAATTAAAGTTAAAGATATTAAAAAGATTGCTAAAACTGCAGAAAAAATAGGTACTTTAGATAATATTTATAACATTAAATACGGTGAAACAATGATAAAAAATATGTTAAAGGTATTTGACATTATTCAATTTGTTTCAACTATTTTTATTGTTGGATTGATCGTTGTTTGTGCATTCTTAATTTCTAATACAATTAAACTTGCAATATTTTCTCGTAGAAACGAAATCGGTATAATGCGTTTGGTTGGAGCATCAAACACTTATATAAAGATGCCGTTTCTAATTGAGGGGGTATTGTTAGGAATGCTTGGTTCAATAATCCCAATATTATTTTTAATTTATGGTTATCGTTACTTATATGAAACATTAGGAGGTCAATTATTTTCTTCTTTCATTAAACTTATTGCACCTGGGAAACCAATTATGTTAATTGCACTTGTTTTATTGGCAATAGGGGTAACAGTTGGTATGTTTGGTAGTACTAAAGCAGTAAGGAAACACTTAAAACCATGATGAAAAAAGTATTTAATACCCTATTTGCCATCACTGTTCTTTTCGTTTCACTATTTTATCCAGTAGTAGAAGTTGAAGCACAAGGGAAAACGTTAGGTGACTTATATAAAGAAGTAGAAAAACTAGAAAAAATAATTGAACAAACAAAAAGAGAAAAACAATATACACAACAAGAATTAGCAAGAATTAACAGAGAACTAAATGAAACATATGAAAGAATTGAAAAAGCTAATGAAGATATTACAAATGCAGAAAATCTAATTATTGGTTTAGAAAATAAATTAGTTGAAGTAGAAATTGAATTACAAGATATTTTAAAACAATATCAAATTTCTTCTAATAATCTAGATTACTTAGAATATGTTTTTGGAGCACAAGATTATTCGGAATTTATCCAAAGAACAGCTGTAATTGAAACAATTTTAGATTATAATCAAAAAGTAATTAATGATACAGAAAATTTACTTATTGAAACAAATAAACAAAAGGAAAATTTAGAAAAAACAATTGAATATTTAGAAACACAAAAAACAAATTTAACAAGAAGAATGTATGATTATCGTGTTAAAAAAGAATCACTAGATGAAGTTATTATTGATGCTGCTGATGAACTTGCATTAACAAAAATATCACTTGATTATTATAGAAATTTAGGATGTCAATTAAATGAATATTTAAATGACTGTATTGGAAAAAATATTCCTTTTGATACAGGATTTATAAAACCTATTACAGTAGGATATATCACATCAAGCTTTGGTACAAGAAGACACCCAGTTACAGGAAAACCACAAAGTTTTCATAATGCTGTTGATATAGGAACAAATGGAGTCTCAGCCAATATTTATCCTGCTGCTAATGGTCGGGTAGAATTAATAGTATGGAACAATGCATATTCATCAAGTGACAAAAAAACATGTGGTCAAAATTTAATTTATATTCATCATAATATTAATGGAAAAGCATATACAACATTTTATTATCACGTGGATCAAGTTTTTGTTCAACAAGGACAAGTTGTTTCCCGTGATACTGTAATTGGAAAAGTAGGAGGAGACCCATCAAAAGACCGTTGTAGTACAGGTTACCACTTACATTTTGGTGTCGCATCTGGTTACTATCCAACATCAGGACAAACTCTTAACTCAATGGTAATAAATCCAAGAAGTGTTGTTAACTTTCCAAAAGATAATTGGGTATACTGGTATTATAGATAAGTCATTTCTTAATAGAAATGACTTTTTTATGTTAAAATAAAAAAGTGGTGATAATATGTTTAAACTAGTATCAAAATTTACTCCTTCCGGAGATCAACCAGAAGCTATAAGAAAGCTAGTAGAAGGTATTAAAGAAGGAAAAAAACATCAAGTATTACTTGGTGCAACAGGAACAGGAAAAACTTTTACTATTAGTAATGTTATAAAAAAGATTAATAAACCAACTTTAATACTTGCTCACAATAAAACTTTAGCAGGTCAACTGTATGCTGAGCTTAAAGAATTTTTTCCTGAAAACAGAGTTGAGTACTTTGTTTCTTACTATGATTATTATCAACCAGAAGCATATATTCCAGGAACTGATACCTATATTGAAAAAGATGCAAGTATTAATGATGAAATAGATGAAATGAGACATTCAGCAACGATTGCTTTAATCGAAAGAAGAGATGTAATAGTAGTTTCAAGTGTGTCATGTATTTATGGCATTGGTGAAATTGAAGAATATAAAAATAAGGTACTTACTTTAAGAGTTAAAGATAAAGTTAATCGTAACGTTGTTTTAAGAAAACTTGTTGATATGTTATATACACGTAATGATTATGACTTTCAACGTGGTACATTTCGCGTTCGTGGTGATGTTTTAGAGATTATTCCAAGTTATGAGCGTGCAAATGCGATTCGTATTGAATTTTTTGGAGATGAATTAGAAAAAATAAAAGAAGTTAATGTAATAACAGGAGAAGTAATAAAAGGGAAAGAGACTGTAACTATATTTCCTGCTAGTCACTTTGTAACAAGTAAAGAAAAACTTGAAATTGCAATTAAAAGAATTGAAAAAGAATTAGAAGAAAGACTAAAGGAATTAAGAAAGCAAAATAAATTGCTTGAAGCACAACGTCTTGAACAACGAACAAAATACGATATTGAAATGCTCAAAGAAATTGGTTTTTGTTCAGGAATTGAAAACTATTCAAGACACTTAGCACTCCGTGAAGAAGGAGAAACCCCTTCTACTTTAATTGATTTTTTCCCAGATGATTTTCTTTTAGTAATTGATGAGTCTCATGTTACACTTCCTCAAGTTCGTGGAATGTATAACGGAGACCGATCACGCAAAGAAACTCTGGTTGAATATGGATTTCGTTTACCAAGTGCTCTTGATAATAGACCACTAACATTTTCTGAATTTGAAAACAAAATTAACCAAGTAATTTATGTTTCAGCAACACCTGGGGATTATGAACTTGAAAAAACGAATGGTGAAGTTGTAGAACAAATTATTCGTCCAACTGGACTTTTAGATCCAACTGTTGAGGTTCGTCCAACTAAAAATCAAATTGATGATTTAATAGGTGAAATTAGAAAACAAATTGCAAAAAAACAACGCACTCTAATTACAACCCTTACAATTAGAATGGCAGAAGATTTAACTCAATATTTAAAAGATTTAGATATTAAAGTTGCTTATCTTCACAGCGAAATTAAAACTTTAGAAAGACTTCAAATTGTAAGAGATCTACGTCTTGGAAAATATGATGTATTGGTAGGAATTAACCTTTTACGGGAAGGACTGGATATTCCTGAAGTTAGTCTAATTGCGATTTTAGATGCTGATAAAGAAGGATTCCTAAGAAGTGAAAGGTCGCTTATTCAAACAATTGGACGTGCTGCAAGAAATGCTGAAGGGCGAGTTATTATGTATGCAGATAGAATAACAAAAAGCATGGAGATTGCAATAAAAGAAACAGAAAGAAGAAGGAAAATTCAGGATGAATATAATAAAAAGCATAATATTACTCCCAAAACAATTATTAAAGATATTCATCCAGTAGTATCAAACTCTTTAGATGTTATTGAAGAAAAAGAAAAGACATCCCTTTCAAAGAAAGAAAGAGAAGCTCTCATTACTCGTTTAGAGCGTGAAATGAATGAAGCGGCAAAAAGACTTGATTTTGAAACAGCAATGGAACTTAGGGATATATTATTTGAGTTAAAAGCTGAAAAATAAGAACAATTTGTTCTTATTTTTTAAAGTAAATCACTGTAAAAGATAATAAATAATGTTATAATTTTTACGTGGGTGATATTATGAGTGACAAAATTATTATTAAAGGAGCAAAAGAAAACAACCTTAAAAATATTAATATTGAACTTCCCAAAAATAAATTGATAGTAATGACAGGGGTAAGTGGTAGTGGTAAAACTTCCCTTGCTTTTGATACAATTTATGCTGAAGGACAAAGGCGTTATGTAGAAAGTTTAAGTGCTTATGCAAGACAATTTTTAGGTGGACTTGAAAAACCAGATGTTGACTCAATTGAAGGATTAAGTCCTGCTATAAGCATTGATCAAAAAAGTACAAGTAAAAACCCGCGTTCAACAGTTGGGACAATTACTGAAATATATGATTATTTAAGACTTCTTTTTGCAAGAATAGGGGTTCCGTATTGTCCAGAACATAAAATTCCTATTGTTTCTCAATCAATAGATGAAATAGTAAGTAAAGTAATGGAATATGAAGAGGGGACAAAAATCCAAATTATGTCTCCAATTGTAAGGCGACAAAAGGGAACTCATAAAGATACTTTTGAAAAACTAAAAAAAGATGGTTATGTTCGCGTTAGAGTAGATGGAGAAATACATGATTTAGATGATGAAATAGATTTAGAAAAAAATAAAAATCATAATATTGAGGTTGTTATTGATCGTTTAGTTATTAATTCTGATATTAAACCCAGACTTTCAGATTCGATTGAAACTGCTCTAAATTTATCTTATGGTAAAGTTATTGTTGATGTAGTTGGAAAAGAAGAAGTGCTTTTTAGCGAAAATTATGCTTGTCCATATTGCGATTTTTCTTTACCAGAGTTAGAACCCAGACTTTTCTCTTTTAATGCTCCACTTGGTGCTTGTCCAGAGTGTAAAGGACTTGGAACAAAACTTGAAATTGTAGAAGATTTAATTTTAAATAAAGAAAAGACAATACGGGAAGGTGCAATTATTCCTTATGCAAAATCAATTGTAAAAGATAATATTTATGGCCAAATGATTGAATCTGTTTGCAACCATCTTGGTATTGATATGGATAAAAAGGTTAAAAATATCAAACGTTCCCTTCTTGAGGAGATTTTATATGGAACTAAAGATGAAGTGGAGTTTAAAATTGAAAGCAAAAGTGGCATTAGCACAAAAAGAAAAGAACGTTTTGAAGGAGTAGTAAATAATTTAAAACGTCGTTATATGGAAACATCAAGTTCTTTTGTTCGTGAGTGGATTGAAGGATATATGGTTGAAAGTGAATGTCCACTGTGTCATGGTGCACGTTTAAGTGATGCTGTTTTAAATGTATATATAAATAAAAAGAATATTTATGATTTAACAACATTAAGTATTAAAAAGTTGGCAGATTTCTTTAAAAATATTAAATTGACTGAAGAAGAAAGAAAAATTTCTAATTTAATATTAAAAGAAATTGAAGCAAGATTAAAGTTTCTAATTGATGTTGGACTTGAATATTTAACTTTAAGTCGTTCTGCAAGCACTCTATCAGGAGGAGAAGCACAAAGGATTCGTCTTGCAACACAGATTGGTTCAAGGTTAAGTGGTGTTTTATATGTGTTAGATGAACCATCAATTGGTCTTCACCAACGCGATAATAAAAAACTAATAGATGCCCTTTTAGAAATGAGAGATTTAGGAAATACCTTAATTGTTGTTGAACATGATGAAGAAATGATGCGTTCAGCAGATTTTCTTGTTGATATTGGACCAGGCGCAGGAATAAATGGTGGTGAGATAGTAGCTCTTGGAACACCAGCAGAAGTTTCAAAAAATCCAAAAAGTATTACAGGAGCGTATCTAAGTGGAAAAAGAAAAATAGAGGTTCCTAAAACAAGAAGAAAGGGAAATGGTAAGTTTATTGAGGTTATTGGTGCAAAAGAAAATAATTTGAAAAATATTGATGTAAAGTTTCCCCTTGGAAAACTTATTGCAGTAACTGGAGTAAGCGGTTCAGGAAAATCAACACTTGTTAATGAGATTTTATATAAAGCAATTGCTTCTAAACTTTATCGAGCAAAAGATTTACCAGGAAAGCACAAAGAGATAAAAGGTCTTGAAAATATCGATAAAGTTGTAAAAATATCACAATCACCAATAGGACGTACTCCACGAAGTAATCCTGCAACATATGTTGGGGTTTTTGATAATATAAGAGATTTATTTAGTAAAACTAGTGAGGCAAAAATACGAGGGTATGAAAAGGGAAGATTTTCATTTAATGTAAAAGGTGGAAGATGTGAAGCGTGTAATGGAGATGGGGTAAAAAAGATTGAGATGCACTTTTTACCTGATGTTTATATTCCTTGTGAAGTATGTAAGGGAACAAGATATAGTAGTGAAGTTTTGGAAATAAAATATAAAGGAAAGAATATTGCAGACATTTTAAAAATGACAGTTCAAGAAGCAGATACATTTTTTGAAAATATTCCAAGCATTGAAAATCAATTAAGAACAATGATTGATGTAGGACTTGTCTATATTGAGTTGGGACAACCTGCACCAACTTTATCAGGAGGAGAAGCACAAAGAGTAAAACTTGCCAAAGAACTTCAGAAAAAACCAACTGGAAAATCTCTTTTTATTCTTGATGAACCAACAACAGGACTTCATGCCGAAGATATTAAAAAGTTAATTAAAGTACTTGAAAGAATAGTTGATAATGGAGACACAGTAATTATTATTGAACATAATTTAAATATTATAAAAACATGTGATTATATTATTGATTTAGGACCTGAAGGTGGCGAATATGGAGGCGAAGTTATTGCTACAGGTACCCCAGAAGAGTTAAGTAAAATGAAACATTCGTATACTGGACAATTTTTGCGAAATGTATTATAAAATAATTGGAGGAGAGAATATGAAAAAATTTAATTCTTTTTCAGTAATAAGCCATATTGTATCAAGTATTGCAACCATTTTAATTTTATTTATTATAAGTTTGATTACTGAAGACTTATATTTTGAAAAATATTCAATATTAATACTTACAGGTTTAGTGATTTATTTTGTTATGAAACTTATAAACTTTTTAATCTCTCCATTGTTAAATCACTTTGCAAAAATTATTGAAGATACAAAGAAAGAAGAAAAAGACATTTTATTTTACTTAATTATAGGTTTAGCACATATTGCAATGAAGGGGATGCAAATAGTTTTTGGAATTTTAATATTATTAGGTTTAGATGTTCTTTTTGCAAGTTCATTTAATATTTTAAACATTTGGATTTATATTCTAATTGCTGTAATTATTTCACCAACTTATAATATAAAAGAAGTAATTAAGGTAAAATCATGAGTAGAATTGCTCTTGAACTAGGTCCTCTTAAAATATATTGGTATTCACTTTTTATATTTTTAGGACTTCTAGCTGGAATAATTACTGCAATTCGGGAAGCCAAAAAATATAATATTAGTGAAGATTTTATTTATGATTTAGCATTCTTTACTTTCCCCTTTGCTTTAATTGGTGCTAGACTTTATTATGTAATTTTTAATTTTGATCTTTATAAAGATAACTTATTAAGCATTTTTTATATTTGGGAAGGTGGTCTTGCCATTCATGGCGCTCTTCTTTTTGCCTTTATTTTTGGTATTTATTATTGTAAAAAACATAATGTTAACATTCCCCGAATCTTAGATATTGCTGCCCCAAGTATTATTCTTGCGCAAGCAATAGGAAGATGGGGGAACTTTTTTAATCAAGAAGCATATGGTATAGTTGTATCGCGTACATTTTTAGAATCTTTACTTATTCCTGATTTTATTATTGAGGGAATGTTTATTGGTGGAAATTATCATCACCCAACATTTTTATATGAGTCACTTTTTAATTTAATAGGTTTTTTTGTCTTAATTAATTTTCGCAAAAGAAATAAAACAAAATTAGGAGAAACTATTCTTCTTTACTTAATTTGGTATTCAGTAGGAAGATTTTTTATCGAAGGGTTTAGAACAGATAGTTTGATGCTCTTTGATATAAAAGTTGCACAACTTGTATCTCTTCTTATAATAGTTTTTTCAGTAATAATTTGGTATTTTAAAAGGAAAAAGAAAATTTATGATGAATTTTATAATGTTGGAGGAAAATAAAATGGAAAATGTGTATGATATTGCAATTATTGGTTCAGGACCTGCGGGAATGACTGCTGGACTTTATGCAGTACGTGCTAATTTAAAAACTTTAATTATTGAAAAAAATATTCCTGGTGGGAAAATGAATATGACTGCATGCATTGAAAATTATCCTGGTTTTTCTTTGGTTGAAGGAACAACGCTTGCATTTAAAATGTATGAGCAATTAGAAAAAGCCGGTGTTAATTATATTTTTGGTGATGTAAAAGAAATAGTTAATGAACCCCCTTATAAAATAATAAAAACAGAAACCGAAGAGATAAAAGCAAAAGCTGTAATAATTGCAACAGGAACAACACCAAAAAAATTAGAAGTAAAAGGAGAGGCAGAATATACTGGACGTGGTATTAGTTGGTGTGCAATTTGTGATGGTAAACTTTATGCAGGTAAAGATGTTGCTGTTATTGGAGGCGGAAATAGTGCCTTAGAAGAGGCTTTATATCTTTCTAATATAGTAAATCATGTTTATTTAATTCATCGTCGTGATGAATTTCGTGGGGAAGAAAGTATACAAGAAAAAGTTTTAAAAAATGAAAAAATAACAGTTCTTTACGATACTGTAGTGTTAGAGTTTTTAGGGGATGAAAATAAACTTACTGAATTAAAATTAAAAAATACAAAAACTGAACAAATAAGCACATTAAAAGTATCAGGATGCTTTATTTTTATTGGGGCAATTCCAGCAACTGAGTTTTGCTTAAATCTAGGTATTTTGAATGAACAAGGATATATTAAGGTAAATCACAAGATGGAAACAAATATTCCTGGAATTTATGCAGTAGGGGATGTGATTGAAAAAGATTTAAGGCAAATTGTAACAGCTATTAATGATGGTGCTATTGCAGCTATTAATGCCCAAAAATATATAGAAACATTATAATGGTATTATTTTTTCTAGGGCTAATTTGTTGTATAATAAAATATATATAATAATAGATGATGAGGTGGAAAAATGAAACATATTTTTATTGATATGGATGGAACAATAGCAGAATACAAAGGACCTAATGATAAAATAATTATTGAAGATTATAGTAAGGTATTTAATATGTATATAAGTAAAAGACCAGTTAAGATAGTACTTGATGCAATAAAAAAACTTTATGAAAATGATGAATATTATATAATATCAGCAGCACCAAATGAACGTGCAATTCAAGAAAAAGATGAGTGGCTTGATAAATATTTTCCAGTAAAAAAAGAGAACCGTTATTATATAAAATATCCAGTTGCTGATAAAGCAAGTGAATTAGAAAAAATACTTGAAAAATTAAATTTAAATTATGAAGATGTTGTTTTAATTGATGACCATCATGATATTTTAAAAAAGGTAGAAAGAATGGGAATTCAGGTCTACCACCCATCAAGAATTATTTCAAGATATGAAGAGATACTTGAAAAGTAAGTTTGAAGTGAGGAGTGTTAAAATGAAAAATCTACCTAAAGTAGTAGTTTTAGGTGGCGGAACAGGTCTTTCAAGACTACTTAGTGGATTAAAACATTTTCCCCTTGATATCACAGCAATTGTAACAGTTGCTGATGACGGAGGGTCAACAGGAAAATTAAGACGTGAATTTTCAATTCCAGCAATTGGTGATCTTCGTAATGTTTTAGTATCTTTATCAAATGTTGAACCATTGGTTCAACAACTGTTACAATATCGTTTTAAAACAAATTCTGATTTAAATGGTCATCCAACAGGGAACCTTCTTCTTACAGCTATGCTTGATATTACAGGAAATTTAGTTGATGCGGTTGATTCTTTAGGAAAAGTTTTTAACGTTAAAGGAACAATTCTTCCAAGCACTGAAGAACAAGTAACATTGGTTGCTCATATGACTGATGGAACAATTGTTGAAGGTGAATCTAATATTGCAAAAGCAAGAAAAAAAATAGATTATATTTCATATAAAAAAGAACCGAAAACGGTTGGAAGGGCAATTGATGCAATTATGGAAGCAGATGTAATAATTTTAGGAATAGGAAGTTTATATACAAGCATAATTCCAACTTTTATTGCAACAGATATGAAAAAAGCTCTTCTTTCTTCACGGGCCCATAAAATGTATGTTTGCAATGTCATGACGGAACCAGGGGAAACAGATGGTTATACCGTAAAAGATTTTATTGATGCATTATATAAACATATGGGAGCACCTTTTCTTGATTCTGTAGTAGTAAATATTGGTCCAATTCCTCCCAAAATTCTTAAAAAATACCAAAAAGAAGGATCTAATGTAGTAGTAATAACTAAAGAATTAGAAGGAATGCCTATTGAAATTATAAAAGGTGATTTTATTGAAATTGAAGAAGATGGTTATATTCGCCACAATCCTTTAAAACTTGCTGCTACAATTTATACACACATTATAGGATAAAATAAAAAAAGAGATGGTGGTAATATGTCGTTTGCACAAGAAGTAAAAAACGAAATAGTTAAATTAGATATTTCAGAAACAGCTATGCTAGCACAACTTTCAGCAATTATTAGAATTAATGGCTCATTAGTATTTAGTAAAGGTGTGTCTCTTATTGATATAAAAACAGAAAATGCTGCAATTGCGAGACACGTCTTTATTTTAGTTAAAAATAAATATAATATTACCCCAACTCTTTTAACAAAGAAAAAAGTTAATTTAAATAAGAAAAATATTTATATTGTTCGTATTGATAAAGATGTTGAAAAAATTTTAAGTGATTTATCAATTTCTGATGGACACCTAATCTTAAATTCCGTTCCAAAGGAATATATTGTTGATGATGGTGAAAATAAAAGTGCATATTTACGAGGTGCATTTTTAGCAAGTGGTTCAATTAATGATCCAAAAACATCCAGATATCATCAAGAAATTACTGTAGATGATGAGAGTTTGGCTGAATTTATTAAAGAATTAATGAATTCGTATGACTTAAATGCAAAAGTTATAAGAAGAAAAAAAGGATACGTTGTTTATATTAAAGAAGCAGAAAAAATAAGTGATTTCTTGCGAGTTATAAATGCAAGTAATGCGCTTTTATACTTTGAAGATATTAGAATTTACCGTGATCATAAAAATATGACTAATAGACTTAACAACTGTGAACAAGCAAATATTGAAAAAAGTATGGAAGCAGCTCAAAACCAGATAAAAAATATTCACTTAATTGAAGAACATATTGGATTAAATTCACTTGATGATAAATTAAAAGAAGCAGCAGTTTTAAGACTTCGTTATGAAGATGCTTCTTTAAAAGAATTAAGTGAAATAATTTCCAAGGAAACAAAAACACCAATTACTAAATCAGGACTTAGTCACAGATTTAATAAAATTGCTAAAATAGCAAAAAGATTTAAATAAAAGGGAGTATTTCCCTTTTATTTTTTAGTAATAATTTTATCAACAATACCATATTTTAATGCTTCTTTAGCATTTAAGAAATAATCCCTTTCTGTATCTTGTTCAATTTTTTCTACAGGTTGCCCTGTATATTGTGACATTAATTCATTAATTTTTGCTTTCAATTTCAATATTCTTTCAGCGGCAATTTTTATTTCTGTTGCTTGCCCTTCTGCCCCTCCTAATGGTTGATGTATAAGCACTTCAGAATTAGGCAAGATAAATCTTTTTCCTTTAGCTCCACTTAAAAGAATAAAAGCAGCCATACTAGCAGCAATACCAATACAAATTGTAGAAACATCACTTCTTATATACTGCATAGTATCATGAATTGCCATTCCCGCTGTAATTGAACCACCTGGTGAATTAATATATAAATAAATATCATCATTGTTTTCTGAATCCAAAAATAAAAGTTGGGCAACAATACTATTTGCAAGCTCATCAGTAATAAGCCCATTTAACATAATGATACGTTCTTTTAAAAGTCTTGAATAAATATCATAAGCTCGTTCACCTTGATTTGTCTTTTCAATAACTGTTGGAATTAAATTCATCTTATCACCTATAAATATCATAAACTTCAAGTGGTAAAATTATGCAATTAAGTATGTGACAAAAAAGGATTAATTTGATACAATTAAAATTGTATAATAAATAAGAATAGGAGGAATAACATGGCTGTAAAATTAGCAATTAATGGGTTTGGAAGAATTGGAAAATTAGCATTCCGCTTAATTGAAGATGACCCAGATATTGAAGTTGTTGCAATTAATGATCTAACTGATCCCGAAACACTTGCATATTTATTAAAATATGACACAGTGCAAGGAACTTTTCAAACTGACTCAATTTCATTTGGGGAAGATTATTTAGAAGTTGATGGAAAGAAAATAAAAGTTTTTAAAGAAGCAGACCCAGAAAATTTACCATGGAAAGAATTAGAGGTAGATGTAGTATTAGAATGCACAGGAGTTTTTACAAAAGAAGAAGGGGCGAGAAAACATATTAAGGCAGGTGCTAAAAAGGTAATTGTTTCAGCATCAGTTAAAGGTAATGCAAAAACTATCGTTTATAATGTTAACCATAATATTTTAGATGGTAATGAAGAAATTATTTCTGGTGCAAGTTGTACAACTAACTGTTTAGCACCTATCGTTAAAGTATTACATGAAGAGTTTGGAATTGAAAAGGGATTTATGACAACAGTACACGCTGTTACAAATGATCAAGTTGTATTAGATAAACCTCATAAAAAAGGAATTTATTCGCGTCGTGGAAGAACTTCATCAGCAAATATTATTCCAACATCTACAGGTGCAGCATCAGCAATTGGTGAAGTTATGCCTGAACTAAAAGGTCGACTTGATGGTATTGCACTTCGTGTTCCTGTAATAACTGGTTCAGTAGTTGATTTAACAGTACAACTTAAGAAAAATGTTACAGAAGAAGAAATTAATAAAGTATTTAAAGAAAAAGCAAATGAAACATTAGGTTATACTGAGGATCCTATCGTTTCAAGTGATGTAATTGGTACAACTTATGGAGCATTATTTGATGCTAATGCAACACAAGTTATGGCCGTTGATGGAAAACAATTAGTTAAAATAATTGCTTGGTATGATAATGAAATGGGTTATACAGCACAACTTATCAGAACAGCAAAATATTTAATTAATAGATAGGAGGGTTTTTATGAAAACTGTAAGAGATGTATCCTTTAATGGTAAAAAAGTACTTATTCGTTGTGATTTAAATGTACCGTTTCAAGGAGAAGTAGTAACTGATGATACAAGAATTGTTGAATCAATTCCCACTATTAAGCATGTTATTGAAGATGGTGGAAAAGCAATAATTTTTTCCCATTTAGGAAGACCTAAAAGTGAAGAAGATAGAGCAAAATATTCTTTAAGAATAGTTGTGCCCCGTTTAAGTGAACTTTTAGGAAAAGAAGTTATTTTTGTTTCTCACACAAGAGGAAAGGAGTTAGAAGAAGCAATAAATAAAATGCAACCTGGAGATGTATTACTTGTAGAAAACACACGTTTTGAAGACTTAGATGGTAAAAAGGAATCTGGAAACGATCCAGAACTTGCACGTTATTGGGCAGGTTTAGGTGATATTTTTGTTAATGATGCTTTTGGAACAGCTCACCGTAGTCATGCTTCAAACGTAGGAATAGGTGAACACCTTGAAACAGTAAGTGGTTATCTAATTGAAAAAGAAATAAATTTCTATAATAAAAATATTAGTAATCCAAAGCGTCCATATGTTGCAATATTAGGAGGCGCAAAAGTTGGGGATAAAATAGGTGTTATTGAAAGCCTAGTTAAAGTGGCTGACAAAATTTTAGTTGGTGGAGGAATTGCTTATACATTCTTAAAAGCAAAAGGTTATAATATTGGTAAATCACTTCTTGAAGAAGATAAATTAGAATTTGCAAAAGAAATGTTAGAAAAAGGTCATGATAAAATTGTTCTCCCTGTAGATGTTGCAGTTGCAAAAGAGTTTTCTCCTGATGCAGATTATCGTTATACATGGATTAGTGAAATTCTTGATGATGAAGAAGCTTTAGATATTGGTCCAAAAACAATTGAACTTTTCAAAGAAATATTAAAAGATGCAAAAACAGTTGTATGGAATGGACCAGTAGGAGTTTTTGAATTTCCTAATTTTGCAAAAGGAACAAATGCAATTTGTGAAATACTTGCAAATCTTGAAGACGCAATTACAGTAATTGGCGGTGGAGATTCTGCTGCAGCAGCTATTCAAGCAGGATACAAAGAAAAATTTGATCATATTTCTACTGGTGGAGGTGCCTCACTAATGATTTTAGAAGGCAAACCTTTACCTGGGGTAGAAATAATAAAAAAATAAGCATAACCTTTTAGGTTATGTTTTCGTATTTATAAGATAAACAATATGTTAATAAGGGGAGGGTTCAAGTTGGGCAAAAAAGCTTTTACTTTAATTGAACTTTTAGCAGTAATAGTAGTACTGGGAATAATCCTTGCAATTGCAATTCCTTCTGTTTTTTACATTATTGAAAAAAACAAAATAAATGTTTGAGAAAGACAGAAGGAGTTAATAGTTAATGCTGCCCAAAAATATGCAATAATAAACAGTGATAAACTACCATATGAGGGAGATTCGTATATAATCACTCTTGATGAATTGATTCAAGCAAATTTGATAGTTGAACCAATTAAGAACCCAATTACAAATGAGATACTAGATCCTAAAACTGAAGTTGTAAAACTAACAAATAATGGAGAAAATAACTATACCTATGTGATGTAGAAATAAACAAAACATACATATATAATGAGGGGAAAAGTGGTATTTTTGGTAATTAAAATAAAACATCTTTAAATAATGATTTTCTTCAATTTATGGTGTTGATATACCAAATGACTGATCCAAGTAAATTTGTTGATTTAGTTGAGAATGATAAATATCTATTAATAGTTTTTGAAGATAAGAATGATATAAAGGGAACAATGTATGAAACAGAATTTGAGGTAGAACTAGAGCAATATAATATGATGTATTTAGAATATAGTATTAATGATGGACCAAGAGAAATACTTTCGCAAAAACCTATTGCTTCGAGAGACACTTCTAAGATTCATTTATATATTGTTATGGGCGAAAATTTCTTAGCTGGTGATTTTTACTTACAGTTTGGTGCTAGTCCTGACCCCGTAGATGGCGATTGGCCCGTTTTATTTATAAGTAAAGGAGAATTAGCGGAATTATTTCCTTTGGAAATTAAATTTCATAGAATTTGGTTAGAGAAATAATAAATAAAGGTGCTGATACTAAAATTAAAGCACTTTTTTCTTATTTTTCATATAAAACGATTTGTGTTATAATAACAATATAATAAAAAAATAAAGAGGTGTTTTATGAAAGTTTTACTTTATTTTGAAGGAATGAAGTATATTAAAAAGTCAGGTGTAGGAAGAGCTTTAAAACATCAAATGAAAGCACTAGAATCACAAGGAATAGAATATACTTTAGACCCAAAAGACAGTTTTGATATTGCTCATATCAATACTTATGGTATTAAATCAAGTAGATTACTAAAAAGATGTAAAAAACAAGGTATTCCAGTTGTTTATCATGCTCATACTACATATGAGGATTTTAGAAATTCATTTATTTTATCCAATCAAATTGCACCACTTTTAAAAAAACGTCTTACAAGATTATACGGTAGTGCAGATTATGTAATTACTCCAACTCCATATTCAAAAAGTTTAATTGAAAATTATGGAGTAAAAACTCCAATTATTGCAATTTCAAACGGAATTCAATTAGAACTATTTAAAAAAGATGAAGAAAAAGGAAAAGAGTTTCGTAAAGAATATGGATTTAGTGATGATGATGTAATTATTATGAGCATTGGATTATATATTGAACGCAAAGGAATTTTAGACTTTGTTGAAGTTGCCAAAATGAATCCAGATTATAAATTTATTTGGTTTGGATATACTCCGCTTTATTCAATTCCTAAAAAGATTAGAGATATTGTCAAAAATCCACCAAAGAATGTATATTTTCCAGGATACGTTCCATCAACTACAATTGCAGGTTCATTAAGTACTGCTGATGCATTCTTATTTATGACTCATGAAGAAACTGAAGGAATTGTTGTTTTAGAAGCGCTTGCTACTGAAACACCAATTGTTATCCGTGATATTCCAGTTTACTATGAGTGGTTAGAGCACGGAAAAAATTGTTATAAATGTAAAACTAATGAAGAATTTTCAAATACTCTAAGAAAATTAGTAAATAAAGAACTTCCTGATTTAACAAAAGAAGGAAGAAAAATCGCAGAAGAAAGAAAAATCGAAAAAATTGGTGAGAAATTATTAGATGTTTATGAAAAAGTGCTTAATAAAAAGTACTAATTAATAATAAAGGCAGGAATCAGCATGAAACTTAGAAAAAGTAATTTTATTATTTTAATTGTTATAACCTCTTTAGTTCTCTACTTTTCTTTAAAAGATGAATTTTTTGATATAGTTATGCAGATTAGAAAGGCTAATATATTTTTTATATTACTTGCCTTATTTTCTCTGTTATTATATTGGATGATTGAGGCAAAAACCTTACAACTAATGGTTTTCCCTTTTAAAAAAGATTTAAAATATAAAAAAATTTTAAAAAACACAATTATTACTCAATTTTTCCATGGTATTACACCTTTTGCAACTGGTGGTCAACCAGCACAAATTTATCTATTAACCACCGAAGGCATTCCAGCTGTTAGTGCAAGTAATGCTTCAGTCCAAAACTTTATTGTTTATCAATTAGTATTAGTTTTACTTGGAGCATTTGCTTTAATTTACAATTGGATCACAGGTTTATTTAATGAAATTGCATTGCTGGATAAACTAACAATTATTGGTTTTTTAATTAATTTTTTAGTTATTGCTAGTTTGCTTACTATTACTTTTTTCCCACGCTTTAATAGTTTTTTAATTAATGGAATTATTAATATTTTTGCTAAATTAAATTTTATCAAAAATAAAGAAAAACATATAAAAAGATGGAGAAAGCGAAATCAAGAGTTTTATGAGAATGCATTTGAATTAAGGCATAATAAAGAATTAGCAATTAAAAGCTTTATTTTAAATATTTTAAAATTAACTTTATTTTATTTAATACCAGTTTTTCTATTTTATAGTGTTGGTATTATGAATGTAAGCCCAATTAAAGTGATTGTTGCAAGTGCTTATGTAGCACTTATCTCAGCATTTATTCCTCTTCCAGGAGGAAGTGGTGGTGCTGAATATAGTTTTATTGCTTTCTTTGGCGTTTTAGTTAAAGGCTATCAACTTGCTGCAATAATGTTACTTTGGCGTTTTATTACATATTATTTTGGACTATTTTTAGGAGGACTAACTCTTGTTTTAACTAATAAAAAGAGGTGATATAGTGAGAATAGGAATTTTTACAGATACATATGAACCACAAATTAATGGTGTTGTAACAAGCATTAAAATGTTGCAACACGAACTTGAAAAACAAGGTCACGAAGTATTTGTTTTAACAGTAAATGACAGCATGTTTCGCTACGATTATGATGAAAAGATAGTAAGGGTACCAGGTTTAAAATTCAAATCATTTGATAATAACATCTTAACAAGTATTTATCCTGTTCGAGTTTTTAGTAAGATCAAAGACTGGAATCTTGATGTAATTCACTCACATACAGAATTTGGTATTGGAACATTTGCAAGGATATATGCAAAACAAAATAATATTCCTCTTGTTCACACTTATCATACTGTGTGGGAAGATTATATGCATTATGTAACAAAAGGACACTTTGATAAATTTGCAAGAACTGTTGCAAAACAATTAACAAAGTTTTATAGCAACAGAAGTACTGAATTAATTGTTCCAACTAACAAAACAAAAATTCTACTTGAAAAGTACGGAGTTAAAAAGAGAATTCATGTTATTCCAACAGGAATAGATGTAGAAAGATTTAATAGAAAAAACTTTACTCAAGAAGAAGTTAATAAGTTAAAAAAAGAATTTGGTCTTTCTTTAGATGACTTTATAGTTTTATTTGTAGGACGTCTTGGAAAAGAAAAAAATATTGAATTTGTAATTGAAACAATGAAAACAATAGTAAAAGAAAACAGTAAAATTAAATTAGTGATTACTGGTAAGGGTCCAGATGAAGAAAAGCTTAAAAATTTAGTTAAAAAATTGAAATTAGAAAATAATATAATTTTTACAGGACCTCGCAAAGACATTCACTATGTTTATCAAATTACTGATGTATTTGTAACAGCTTCCAAAACAGAAACACAAGGTTTAACAGTAATTGAAGCAATGGCTGCAAGGGTTCCAGTTTTATGTTATGAAGATGATAGTTTCAAAATAGTTTTAAGACACGGAAAAAATGGTTATTTCTTTACTGATAAAAAAACCTTAGCAAAACAGATTATTGAACTTTCAGAAAACACTGAAAAACTTGAAAAAATGGCAAAAACTGCAGAAGAAGATGCTAAAGAGTTTTCGGCAGAAAATTTTGCACGTAAAGTAGTAAAAGTTTATGAACTTGCAATCAGTAATAAACCTGAAAAAAGAAGATTTTTATTTTTTAGAAGAAAGAGGAATAAAAAATGAAAATCATAATTGGAAACTGGAAAATGAATAAAAGTTATGAGGAAGCTATCTCTTTTGTTAAAAATTTAAAAGGGAATATATCAAATAAAAATCAAGTTATAATTTGCGCCCCATCTTTATATATTAGAGATTTAGTAACTCTAAGCGAAGATAAAATAAAAATAGGTGCTCAAAATATGTATTTTGAAGAATATGGGGCGTTTACAGGGGAAATATCTCCTTTAATGTTAAAATTAGTTGGAGCAGAATATGTAATCTTGGGTCACAGTGAAAGAAGAAAGTATTTTTATGAAGATGATAAGTTAATTAACAAAAAAGTAATAGCAGCCCTAAAACACAATTTAACACCAATTCTTTGTATAGGGGAATCATTAGAAGAAAGAAAAAATAACACACATTTTGAAAAAGTAAAAAAGCAATTAAAAGAGTGTTTAAAAAACATTGACAAAGAAAATCTTAATAAAATAATAATTGCTTACGAACCAATTTGGGCAATAGGTACTGGAAATACTGCAACCTTAGAAGATGCGGAAGAAATGTGTAAGTATATAAGAGAAAATATAAATGTTTCAGATCTAAAAATTTTATACGGTGGAAGTGTTACTCCAGATAACATAAAAGGATTACTTAGCGAACCAAACATTGATGGGGTATTAGTTGGAGGAGCATCGCTGGATTTAGAAAGTTTTTTAAAAATCACAAATTATTAATACCACCGACATTTCTCGACATTTCATTCAAAAAAAATCTTATATATTAGAGTAGTTGGTATAAGAATGTAAGAAAAAATAAAAATAAGGAGAATGAAAAATGTCAAAAATTAGAGTTCTGATGGTGGATGATAATGTTAATTTAATTAAGTTAGTTTGCGAATATTTTATGGGGCATTCACAAATTGAACTTGTATTAGAAGCTTATAATGGTGAAGAAGGAATAAAAATCATTGATGAAAGACAGGATGATTATGATCTTGTTATTCTTGATTTAATAATGCCCGTAAAAGATGGGATTTATGTTTTAGAAGAAATGAAAAGAAGAAATATTGACAAAAAAGTAATTATTGCTACTTCATTTAACCAACAAGACACAATTAGAAGACTTTCTGAAATGGGGGCAAGTTATTTTATTCTTAAACCTTTTGAACTAATCGATTTAGAAAAAAGAATAATTGAATGTTTTAACAATGAGACTCAAAAAGGCACCTTAGTACGCGGAGTACAAAACGATTTAGAAATAGAAGTTACAAAAATTCTTCATGCTTTAGGACTCCCATCCCATATTAAAGGATATCAATATATTCGCGAAGGAATTGTTCGGATGTTTTCAAGTGATGAATATATTGGAGCGGTAACAAAAGTACTTTATCCTGAAATAGCAAAAAAATATAAGACTACCGTAAGTAGAGTAGAACGAGCAATAAGGCATGCAATAGAAGTTTCTTGGAATCGTGGAGATTGGGCAGTAATGGAAGAAATTTTTGGAAATAGCGTTGACATTGAAAGAGCAAAACCAACAAATTCAGAATTTGTTGCAGCAATTGCTGATAAATTAAAACTAGATTTTGGTGTAAAAACAACACGAGGATAAATTTTAAAGGGAACGTAAGTTCCCTTTTTATTTGACTAAAAATTATAATGTATGCTAAAATTTTTTTACTAAAAGCATATTTTGGTGAGGTGTTCAGATGGAAAAAGAAAAAAAGGCAAAAAAAACGATGCCTTGGATATTATTTATTATTTTAATTATTTCGGTAATTTTTATTGTAGTTCGCCTTTTTACTAAGGATTATCAAGGTGACTATATTTTAATATTAATTCAAGCATTGACAGGTATTTTAGGAATGCTTGCCCCAGGATTTATTTCACGTAAATTTGAACTTGAAATTCCTTCTGTTATGTATTTTTTCTTTATTATTTTTCTTTTTTGTTCAATAGTTTTAGGAGAATTCCGTGATTTTTATTACTTTGTTCCTTTTTGGGATAAATTACTTCATGTAACAAGTGGTGCCATGCTTGGGGCATTAGGTTTTTCCCTTGTTAATTTATTAAATCAGAAAAATTCCCTTATTAATTTATCACCTATTTTTGTGGCTTTTTTCTCATTTTGTTTCGCTGTTACTCTAGGAGTATTCTGGGAGTTTTTTGAATTTACTTTTGATGGACTTTTAGGTTTGAATATGCAAAAGTTTAGAACCTACGATGGAGTAATTTTAGTTGGACGCGAAGCACTAATGGATACCATGCGAGATTTGCAAGTAGATGCAATTGGTGCATTTGTAATGTCTTTAATTGGTTATATTTCTTTAAAATATGATAAATATTGGTTAAATAAAATCTTAATTAAAAGAAAAAAGAAAGCTAAAAAATGATTAGAAAGAAATTCTAATCATTTAATTTTTTTATTATTAAAAGTTAAAGTGTTATAATAATAAAAGGAGGAAAAATATGAGTACAGTACTTCTTGCAATTTTAGATGGGGTTGCAATTCGAAAAGAAATCCCTGGTAATGCTTTTAAGCAAGCAAATAAGCCTAATTTTGATTACTTTTGGGAAAACTTTCCACATACTGTTTTAGATGCGTCTGGTCTAGCAGTCGGTCTTCCAGAAGGTCAAATGGGAAACAGTGAAGTAGGACACTTAAATATTGGTGCTGGAAGAGTAGTAGATCAAACCTTGGTTGTTATACACAAAGAAATTAAACAAGGAATTTTTCAAAATAACAAGATTTTAAAAGAAGCACTTTTAAAAACAAAAAAAGAAAATAAAAAATTACATGTCTTAGGTCTTTTAAGTGATGGCGGAGTTCACTCTCATATTGATCATATTATTAAAATTGTAAAACTTGCCAAAGAAAAAGGTATAAAAAATATATATGTTCACCCATTTTTAGATGGAAGGGACACTTATTATAAATCAGCAAATACTTATATTAAAAAATTGTTAAATACAAAAGCTTGTTCAATTGGAGTTGTGGCTGGAAGGCATTATGCAATGGATCGCGATAAAAATTGGCATAATGTAAAAAAAGTTTATGACTTATTAGTAAAAGGAGAAGGTCCTAAGTTTAAGACAGCTGAAGAAGGAATTTTAAAAAATTATGAAGAAGGAAACTATGATGAATTTGTTACACCATTTATTGTAGATTCAGATGCAATTATTGAAGAAAATGATACAGTTATTTTTGCAAACTTTAGAGCTGATAGAGCAATAGAACTTTCACTTGCTTTAACTGATCCAAACTTTAAATATTTTGAAACAAAAAACCTAAATTTAAACTTTGTAACAATGACCCTTTATCGTGATGATATAAATGCAAGTGTAATGTATGATATAAAACCACCAAAAAATACTCTGGGAGATTATATTTCAGATCATGGACTTACTCAACTTAGAATTTCTGAAACTACAAAATATGCTCATGTAACATATTTCTTTGATGGTGGAGTAGAAAAAGATTTACCTGGTGCAACAAGGATTTTAATTGATTCTCCAAAGGTTGAAACATTTGATTTAAAACCAGAAATGTCGGCTTATGAAATAACAGAAAAACTTCTTACCGAATTAGATAAAAACTATGATTTAGTAGTTTTAAATTTTGCAAATGGTGATATGGTAGGACATACTGCAAATATGGAGGCAACAATTAAAGCTATTGAAGCAGTTGATGAGTGTTTAGGAAAAATATATCAAAAAATAAAACAAATTAATGGACTTCTTATAGTTACAGCAGATCATGGAAATAGTGAAGAGCTACTTGATAAAGATGGAAACCCTGTTACTACTCATACAACAAATAAAGTACCATTTATTATAGTAAAAGAAGGTATAAAATTAAAAGATGGTGGAAAACTTGGTAATATTGCACCTACTATCTTAGAACTAATGAATCTTGAAAAACCTGTTGAAATGGAAGAAGATTCACTTATTAAACATTAAGTTGCAAATAAATTGATTACTAGTATAATATATAGTGACATTTAAGGGGGAAATATTTATATGCCAAAAATAGTTGATATAAATGCTCGGGAAATTTTAGACTCACGTGGTAATCCCACCGTTGAAGTCGAAATAATCACTGAAAGTGGTATTTATTCGCGAGCAGCAGTTCCAAGTGGAGCATCAACAGGAGAATATGAGGCAATTGAATTAAGGGATCAGGACAAAAGAAGATATTTAGGAAAAGGTGTTTTAACTGCTGTAGATAATGTCTTGGAAACAATAAAACCAAAATTATTAGGACTAGATGTTCGAGAACAAGAAGTAATTGATCGCTTAATGATTAGCTTAGACGGGACACCAAATAAAAGTAATTTGGGAGCAAATGCAATACTTGGAGTATCACTTGCTTGCGCGAAAGCAGCAGCAAGTTATGAAAATAAAGCATTATATGCATACTTAGGAGAAGGAACAATTATTCCAACTCCAATGATGAATATTTTAAATGGTGGAAGTCATGCTGATAATAATGTTGACTTTCAAGAATTTATGATTTTACCAATTAGTGCTGAAAGCTTTAAAGAAGCACTACAAATGGGTGTAGAAGTATTCCATAATTTAAAACTTGTGTTAAAAGAGTTGGGATATAACACTTCTGTAGGTGATGAAGGAGGTTTTGCTCCTAACCTTCGATCTAATGAAGAAGCTTTAGAATTAATTATGGAAGCAATAAAAAAGGCTGGTTATAAACCTGGAATTGATATTGTGATGGCACTGGATGTTGCAGCTAGTGAGTTTTATGATAAGGAAAAAGGAAAATATATTCTTGTTGGTGAAGGATATAAAGAATATACAAGCGAAGAATTAACAGAGTTTTACCTTGAACTTATTGAAAAATATCCAATTGTTTCAATTGAAGATGGTCTTGATCAAAATGACTGGACTGGATGGAAATACTTAACTGAACGTTTAGGGCGCGAAATTCAACTCGTTGGAGACGATTTATTTGTAACAAATGTATCAAGACTTCAAGAAGGAATTAATAATGGTGTTGCAAATGCAATTTTAATTAAACCAAACCAAATTGGAACAATTACAGAGACTTTAGAAGCTATTAAACTTGCAAGAGACTATGGTTATAATGTTGTTATTTCACATCGTAGTGGTGAAACAGAAGATACAACAATAGCTGATCTTGCTGTTGCACTAAATGCTGGACAAATTAAAACAGGATCACTTAGCCGTACTGATCGGGTAGCTAAATATAACCAATTACTTCGCATTGAAGAAGCATTAGGTCAAAAAGCACGCTACCTTGGTCTTAAAGCTATTACTCACGAATAAATGGAGGTTAGAAAATGAATTTTCTACAAGGACTTTTATTGGTTATAACAATTTTACTAATAACTATTGTGTTACTTCAAAGCGGTAAAGCTGAGGGAGCCTCACAAGTTATTATGGGAGGCGACATTAGTCTTTTTGCTGAACGAAAAGAACGTGGTGCAGAACTATTTATAAGTCGCTTAACAATGTTTTTAGGAATTTCTTTTTTTGTTGTAAGTTTAATCTTATCTTTTATGAAATAGGTTTTTCTAAAACACAAATAAAATTAATTTATTTGTGTTTTTTTATTGTTTCTATTCAATTAAATCAATTTTTAATTTATAATAGATATATAATTGAGGTGTATTAAATGGAAACAGAAATTTTAAAACTTTTAAACAAAAAAGATTATCAACCACTTACAAAAGATCAAATTAAAAAAGCATTAGGATTAAATGATGCTTTTAAAATAGATGAAATTTTAACTAAGTTAGAAGAAGAAGGAAAAATTTATAAAATTCGTGGCAATTGCTATTCTTCTACAAAAAGACTTGGGTTTATTAAAGCAATAATAAGTATTAATCCAAAAGGATTTGGTTTTGCTTTAACCGATGATCATGATGATATTTATATTGAAAAAAAGAATTTAAATGGTGCAATAGAAAAAGATATTGTTTTAGTTCAAATCTTAACAAAGGAAAGAAAAGCCAAAAGTAGGGAAGGAAGAGTTATAAAAATATTAAAACGCTCACTTACAAAAGTTGTTGGTGAATATAGAGAGAAAAAAAATAAAGGTTATTTAATTTTAGATGATAAAAAAATTAATATTGAAATAATAATTCCAAAACATAAAAGCTTAGATGCTGTACCTGGTCATAAGGTATTAGTAAATCTTGAAAAGGAATTAGGACAAAATAAATTTACTGGCGAAGTAATAGAGATTTTAGGTCACAAAAATGATCCTGGAGTAGATATATTATCAATTATTTATAATTACAATTTTCGTGAAACGTTTCCAGAAGAGGTACACCAATCTTTAAAAAAGATTCCAAATAAAGTAAAAGAAAGCGATTTAAAAGGAAGACGCGATCTTCGGAAAGATTTAATTATTACAATTGATGGTATTGATGCAAAAGATTTAGATGATGCGGTAAGAGTTTTAAAACTTCCTAATAAAAATTATTTATTAGGTGTGTATATTGCGGATGTCTCTTATTATGTCACTTTAAATTCACCAATTGATCTTGAAGCAAGAGAAAGAGGAACAAGCCTATATGTAGTAGATCGAGTAATTCCAATGCTTCCCCATAAATTATCAAATGGTATATGTTCACTTAACCCAGGGGAAGACAGACTCGTAATTGCTTGTGAAATGGAAATAAATAACCAAGGAAAAGTAGTAGATTATGAAATTTTTCCAGGGGTTATTAATTCAAAATACCGAATGAATTATTCTGATGTGAATAAAATTTTAGAAGAAAATAATAAAAAATTACAAGAAAAATATAATGAAATTGTCCCAATGTTAAAAGATATGGAAGCTTTAGCGAAAATTCTAAAAGAGAATCGCATTAAAAGAGGAGCAATTGATTTTTTATCAGATGAAGCAGTAATAACTGTAGATGAAAAAGGACTTCCAATTAATATTGAACCTAGAATTCAGCGAACTGGTGAAAAAATTATTGAAGAATTTATGATAAGAGCAAATGAAACAGTAACAGAACATTTCCATTGGTTAGATGTTCCGTTTATTTATCGTATTCATGAAACACCAAAAGAAAAGAAAATAGAACATTTCCTAAACTTTGTTAAATTAACTGGACATAAACTTCCAAAAAAGATAAACTTAACAAATCCAAAAAGCTTGCAAGAAGTTTTAACATCTTTGGAGACTTCAGAAATATATCCAGTTTTTTCTGAACTTTTACTTAGAGCAATGCAAAAAGCTTGCTATTCTGAAAAAAATGTTGGACATTTTGGATTGGCAAGCAAATATTATACCCATTTTACCGCACCAATTAGAAGGTATCCAGATTTGATTGTGCATCGTTTAATTAGGGATTATATATTTAATGGTGAAGCAAAAACCGATTGGGATAAATTAATCCCACCTATTGCTGAGCATGCATCAATTCAAGAGCGAGAAGCAATAGAATGTGAACGAGAAGTAGAAGATATGAAAAAAGCAGAATATATGAAATCTCATGTTGGTGAAGTTTTTGAGGGAATAATATCAGGCGTTACTGGCTTTGGTTTTTTTGCTCGCCTTCCAAATACAATTGAAGGTTTAGTTCACATTCTTGATTTAAATGATGATTATTACTATTTTGATGAAAAAACACTTTCATTAATTGGTGAAAAAAAGAAAAAAAGATACAGAATTGGTGATAAGGTTAAAGTAAAAGTAATAAATGCTTCAAAAATAGATTTAACGATTGATTTTACAGTAGTTTAAGGAGGAATAAGATGACAAAAAGGAAAATGAAACTTAGAGGGAAAATTACAATATTTTTATTGGTTGCAATAGTTATTACAGTTATATTTAACTTTTTAGATTTTTCATTTAAAAAAGATAATAATACTAAACCACCAGTAGTAAATGAACCTAAAACAGAAGAGTACGAACTTAGTTTAGTTATGGCTGGAGATGTTTTGATTCATGGTGCTATCTACCTAGATGCTCAAATTGGTCCTGATGAAAAAGGTATTATGCGTTATGATTTTCGATCAATATTTAGTGAAATAAAAGATTATTTTTTATCATATGATTTGCGTTTTGTAAATCAGGAATCTCCAATTGGTGGACAAGAGTTAGGAGTTCGTAGTTATCCAACATTTAACAGTCCTTATGAAATTGGTGATGCCTTACTTGATTTGGGTGTTAATTTAGTTTCTCTTGCAAATAACCATACACTAGATGCAAGTACAAAAGGTGTTGAAAATTCTTTAAAATATTGGGAAAATAGTGGCGCAATTTATGCAGGATCTTTCCCATCAAAAGAGGCACAAGAACCAGCAATTTATGAAATGAATGGTATTAAATATGCTTTCTTTGCTTATACCGAAAGTACTAATGATATTCCAGTTCCAATTGGAAAGGAACATTACATATCATTAGTAGATTATGATAAGATTACATCTGATATTGAAAAAGTTAAAGATAAAGTTGATATTATCATTGTATCAATGCACTGGGGAAATGAATATGCTTTTAATGAAAGTAGTAAGCAACGTAAGCATGCTAAATTTCTTGCTGATTTAGGTGTTGATATTATTATTGGTCATCATCCTCATGTTGTTCAACCTGTAGAATTTATTGAGCGAGAAGATGGAAGAAAAACTTTTGTTGCATACTCGCTTGGTAACTTTATTGCTGCCCAAGGATGTATTGACCGAAGGGTAGGAGTATTAGTGGGACTTGATATTAAGAAAAAAGTTGTTGATAATAATACTGAAATAGAACTACTAAGCCCAAGAGCAATGTTATTTTATCAAAACTCTGATAATAATCGAAAAAATTATAAAATTATTCCATTTTCTAAAATGACTAATGAATTATTAAAAAATTCTAGTCCTAACAATGTTCCAGCTTATCCAAATCTTTGTAATTATTCTGATCAAAATTTAGATATGAATCACTACCGAGAAAAATATGAGAAAATTTTAACAAAATATGTTGAAGATTTAGAAATAGTAAGGTGATATAATGGAAATAGAAATAAATAATCGAAAAGCATATCACGATTATTTTATTGAAGATACATATGAAGCGGGAATTGTTTTGAAAGGAACAGAAATAAAATCAATTAGAAAAGGTTCAGTTGATTTGAAAGATGCTTATGCGTATATTAAGAATCATGAAGTGTTTTTGTTAAATGTTTATATCGCACCATATGAAGAAGGAGGTCGTTTTAATCATGAACCACTCAGAACTAGAAAACTCTTACTTAATAAAAACGAAATCTTACGTTTAGAACGCGCTCTTTCAAATCAGGGTTATACTTTAATACCTTTAAAAATATATTTTAAACATGGACGTGCCAAAGTATTAATTGGTGTTGCTCGCGGGAAAAAAAGTTATGATAAACGTCAAACTTTGAAAGAAAGAGATACTAAAAGGTATCTTGAAAAAATAAATAAAAAAATAAATAAATAGGAGGTAATAAAAATGGTTGAAGATATTTTTAAAAATGCTACAGAAAGAATGGAAAAAGCAGTTAATGTTATGTTAGAAGAGTTTTTAAATATTAGAACAGGGCGCGCAAATCCTACAATTTTAGACAAGGTAAAAGTGCCTTATTATGGTGTTGAAACACCAATTCGGCAATTATGTTCAATTTCAATTCCAGAAGCAAGACAAATATTAGTGAAACCATATGACATTAGTATTATTGATGATGTTTTAAAAGCAATAATTGATGCTAATTTAGGATTTACTCCAACAAATATTGGTGAAGTAATTAGAATTAACATCCCACCTTTAACTGAGGAGAGAAGACTTGAATTTGTAAAGGATGTTAAAAGACTTGCAGAAGAAGGAAAAATTGCAATTAGAAATATAAGAAGAGATGCAAATGATCAAATAAAGAAACTTAGCTTAACAGAAGATGAAGAAAAAACAGCAATGAAAAAAATTCAAGACTTAACAGATAAGTACAATAAAATTATTGATGAAGAAACTCTTAAAAAAGAAAAAGAAATAATGACAGTATAAAAAACAACTCCTTAGGGGGTATTATTTATGTTAAAGATTTATGAAAATTTAAATAAAAAATATCCAAAATTTATTTATCGTGATTTCAAAATTGAAGAAAAAGAAGAGTCTATTGAAATAACTTATCAGTATGAATTAAACGGAGAAGAAATCATTCCTTTTAATCATAGACTTACAATTTATAAAAACTTTACTTTAAAAAGTAACTTAGATTCTGAAGTTATTCAAAATATTGTTTTTAACTTAGGAATGATTGAAGCAATTAGTTATTGGAAACTTACATGTAGTAAATTTTTTTTAGTAATGCCTAATAATTTAGATGAAGAACAAATAAATTGGTGGCAAAAATTATATTATAAAGGTTTAGGGGAAATGCTTTATCTAAATAAACTATATGATTTCATAAAAGAAGAAGAGTTTATTAAGATTGAATCAATAGGTAATAAGAAATTTCAAGTAAATAACAATTTATTAGTAAATGGAAATATTATTCCTGTTGGTGGTGGGAAAGACTCAATAGTAACTTTAGAACTTTTAAAAGAAAAGAAAAAAGAAAATAATGTTCTTTTAATAAATCCAACTATAGCAGCAAAAGACTCAGTTCATATTGCAGGTTACAATGAAGAAGACAGAATTTTAATAAAAAGATATCTTGATCCTACCTTACTTAAATTAAATGAAGAAGGGTTCTTAAATGGTCATATTCCACTTTCAGCAGGATTTGCTTTTATTTCTATTTTAACTGCTGCTTTAAAGGGAAAAAAATATATTGTTTTATCTAATGAAGCAAGTGCAAATGAACCAACTATTTTAGGAACAAACATAAATCACCAATATTCAAAAAGTTTTGAATTTGAAAAAGATTTTAACAATTATGTCCATAAATATATTACAAATAACATAAACTATTTTAGTTTCTTACGTCCTTGGAAGGAAATTAAAATTGCTTATGAATTTTCTAAACATAAAAAATATTTCTCTGCATTTAGAAGTTGTAATCGTGGAAGCAAAGAAAACATTTGGTGCTGTACTTGTCCAAAATGCTTATTTGTTTATATTATTCTTGCACCATTCCTTGAACATTCTGAACTCATTCAAATATTTGGTAAGGATTTACTAGATGATGAGAATCTTCTTCCAATCTTTAAAAAATTAATTGGAGAGACAAGCATTAAACCATTTGAATGTGTTGGAACAATTGAAGAAGTAAAATATGCTTTAGATTTATTAAGAAAAAAAGAAAAAAAGTTCCCTGCTTTACTTAAATATTATTTAGAAAAGTATCCAAATGAAAAAATACATACAAATCCCCTTACTTATTATAATAAAGAAAATCTTTTGCCATTAGAATTTGAAAGGATGATTAAAAATGACTCTAAATGAGTATTTAGAACAAATAGCAAATAAAAATATTGCAATTGTTGGTTTTGGATTAGAAGGTAAATCAACATATAATTTTTTACGAAGTCATTTTCCAGATAAGCATATTGCAATTTTTGAAATAAAAGAAGAGGTAGCAAAGAACTTTTTTGAAGACAAAAAAGAAGAAAATATTACAATTTATAGCGGAGAAAATTATTTAGATGATGGAAAAGAAAAGTACAATTATGTTTTTGTAGCTCCTGGTATAAATTATCGAAAGATAAGCCCATATTTTCCGAATGCAGAGATAGTAAATCAAGCAAAGGTGTTTTTGGATTTATTTGCCGATAGAGTTATTGGCGTTACAGGAACAAAAGGAAAAAGTACCATAAGCACTCTTCTTAAACTTACTATTAATGAATATCAAGATGTTGAACTTGTTGGTAATATTGGTATACCTGCTTTTGATTCAATAAATAGTGATGATGGCAAAAGATTATATGTTTTTGAACTTTCATCACACCAACTAGATCAAGTAACACGTTCACCCCATATAGCTTTAATTGTTAATCTTCATGAAGATCATTTAGAATACCACGGTACAATTGAAGCTTATCATAATGCGAAAAAGAATATTTATCGCTATCAAACTAAAAATGATTATCTCCTTATTTCAAATGATGAAAATTCAAAAAAGATTTTAAACGAAAATGTTATCTCAAACTTATATACATACGGAATTAAGGGTACAGAACGAGGAATTTTTATTGAGGGTGAAGATATTATTTTTGTTGATAAAGGAAAAAGAGAAGTTATTGCTAAAACAAATCTTGAAAGAAAGATTCTAGGTGATTTTAATCTTGAAAACATTGCTCGTATACTATGTATTTTAAAAATTATTGGTATTAATGATTTAAGAAAAGCACTTAATGTAATAAAAGAATTTCCTGGACTTCCTCATCGCTTGGAAAATGTGGGGACATTTAATAATATAACGTTTTTTAATGATTCTATTTCTACAATTCCTGAAAGTGCTATGAATGCAATAAATGCAGTTAAAAACGTAGGTACAATTATTATTGGTGGTTATGATAAAGGAATTTCTTATGATAAATTTATTCCATATTTTCAAGAACATGTAGTTGATAATATTATTTGTCTTCTAAATGTTGGGGAAAGGGTATATAAACTCTTAAAAGGAAAGATTCATCCAAATATTAAAATTTATCAAGTAAAAAGTCTTGAAGAAGCAGTAAAACTAGCATATGAAGTAACACCTAAAAATACTGCTTGTGTAATGTCACCTGCTGCTGCAAGTTATGATTTTTATAAAAACTTTATGGAGCGTGGCGACCATTATAAAGAATTAATTAAAAAATATAGCTCAAAATAAAAAAGAACAAACGTGTTCTTTTTTATTTGTAAAAAAAATACATATAGGTTTATAATAAAACTAATGAGGTGTTATTATGAATTGGCACAATAAAAGTATTAATACAGTTTTATCAAATTTTAATACAAGAAAAACAGGATTAACTGAAAAAGAAGTTAAAGAAAGATTAAGTATATATGGTAAAAATAGATTTCCTCGCCCGAAAGAAAAAGGAATTATCAGAATATTTTTAAGCCAACTTAATAATCCGATTATTTATATTTTAATTTTTACTATTTTTTTATCACTTTTTATAGGTGAAGTAATTGATGCAATATTTATTTTAGTGGTTGTTCTTGCTGATGCAATAATGGGAACATTTCAAGAGTGGCGAGCAAAAAAAGATTATGAAAGTTTACATAAATTAGTTAAAGTAACAACTATTGTTCTTCGCGATAATAAAAGACAAGAAATTGATTCTGAGGAATTGGTGCCAGGAGATATAGTGCTCCTTGAGCCAGGAGATAAAGTATCTGCTGATTTAAGATTAATTGAAGTTAAAAACTTAAGTATTGATGAATCAGTTCTTACAGGGGAATCAATAGCAGAAGAAAAACATAATAAAAAAATTTCCCTTAATACTCCAATTTCAGATCGGGAAAATATGGCTTATGCAGGAACATCAGTTGTAACAGGAAGAGGTGTGGGAGTAGTTGTTGCAACAGGAGTTAATACAGAACTTGGACAAGTTGCTGATAAAGTTTTGCTTGTTGACAATACACCATCTCCTCTTGTTATAAGAATGGAAAAATTTTCACGACAAATAAGCACTATTATGCTTATTGTTGCAGTTTTTATAGTTTTAATTTTATATTTGAAAAGTCACGAACTCCAAACTATTATTTTTAATGTTATTGGATTAAGTGTATCAGTAATTCCTGAAGGACTTCCTCTTGCACTTACCATGACACTTACTATTTCATCACGAAGAATGGCAAAGAAAAATGTTATTGTAAAAAAACTAAATGCAGTTGAAAGTTTAGGTAGTTGTACAATTATTGCAAGTGATAAAACTGGTACCTTAACTTTAAATGAACAAACTGCAAAAATTATAGTTCTCCCAAGTAAAAAGATATATAATGTTTCTGGTGTAGGTTATAATGACGAGGGAAAAGTTACAGAAGAAAACGGTGAGAGTATTAATGAAGCAATTAATATTGCCCGCCTTGGTGTTTTAAATAATGAAGCATCATTAACAAAAACAAATGATACATGGACATATTTTGGAGATTCTATTGATGTTGCTTTTCTTGCTCTTGGTTATAAAGTAAATATCGATAGCAAAATAAGAAAGAAAATTGTAGGAAGCATTCCTTACGAATCAGAAAACAAATACTCAGCTGTTTTTTATAAAGATAATAAAAACATTTATTGTACAGTTAAAGGTTCACTTGAAAAAGTACTTGAATTTTCTGATACAATGCTTGTAAATGGAAAAGTAGAAAAAATAGATAAAGAATTTCTTATTAAGCAAAATGAAGAACTTGCTCGTGACGGTTATCGTGTAATTGCTCTTGCAAGTGGAAAAATAGAAAACTTTGAAGAAAAAAGTGTTTATAATGCAAATGATATTCCAAAACTTACATTTGTTGGACTTGTTGGTTTTATTGATCCAATAAGAAAAGAGACTATTGATTCAATTAAGAAGTGTTATAAAGCAGGAATTAAAGTTGTAATGATTACAGGAGATCATCCTCTTACTTCTTTTGCTATTGCAAGAGAACTTGAAATGGTTAAAGCTTTTAATGAAGTTACAACAGGAAAAGAATTGGATGAATATTTAGAAAAAGGAGAAAAAGAATTTGAAGAGTTTATTAAAGATAAAAAAGTATTTAGTAGAGTTACCCCACTACAAAAACTTGCAATCGTAGAAGCATATAAAAGAATGGGTGAATTTGTTGCTGTAACAGGAGATGGAGTAAATGATGCACCTGCTATAAAAGCAGCTAATATTGGAATTGCAATGGGAAGCGGAACAGATGTTGCAAAAGAAACAGGAACAATGATTATTAATGATGACAAATTTAAATCAATTGTTACTGGAATTGAAGAAGGGCGCATTGCTTATAACAATGTTAGAAAGGTTATTTATCTTTTAATATCATGTGGACTTGGAGAAGTGTTGTTTATAATTCTTTCAATTTTATTTGATTATCCACTTCCACTTGTTGCAGTTCAACTTTTATGGTTAAATCTTGTTACTGATGGAATTCAAGATATTACGCTTTCTTTAGAAAAAGCAGAACGCGAAGTAATGAATGATAAACCAAGAAAACCAAACGAGAGTATTTTTGATAAACTCTTAATTCAAGAAACTTTAGTTTCAGGTATTAAAATTGGTCTTACAGTATTTCTTTTTTGGGTATATTTAATGGAAGTTGTAAATATGCCAGTTCCAAAGGCGCGTGGTTATGTTTTACTTTTGATGGTATTTATTCAAAATATTCACACATTTAATTGTAGAAGTGAACACATTTCGGCATTTAAAGTTCCAATTAAAAATAACCCCCTAATAATTCTTGGCGTTATTGCAACCCTTCTTTTACAACTTTTTGTTACAATGAATCCATTATTTAGTGAAATTCTTCATACAACAACTATTCCATTTAATGAAATAATAATAATATTTCTTTTAGCAGTTCCAATGCTCTTTGTTATGGAAATATTTAAATTAATTAAACGAAAAAAAGGTGAGTAAATACTCACCTTTTTAAAAACTCTTCTATTTGTTTTTTATGTGCTAAGTAATATATTTCTGTTTTTTCTAAGAAAGTAGGACTTAATTTATCAATTGAAAGATTTTCTTCTTCAAAAGTTACTTTTAAAAAGTTTTTCTTTAACATAATATAACTTAAAGCATCTAAGTGATTTGCTTGCAAACTTAAAAGTAGGTTAATAAAATCATCAATTTCTGAAAACTTTAATCGATTATGACTAATAAAAGTTTTATTTTTATTTATTCCTGTTCCAAGGGATAAAATCTTAATATCTTCTTCCTTAACTTTTAAATGATATTTTGCTTCAATAAACCCAACAATTGATGGGTTATTAGCCCAAAGACCACCATCTGCTAAGAATGAGTCATTATATTCTTCGAAGTTAAAATAATAAGGAGCACTGATAGATGCAAGAATTGCATTTTTTAAAAGAACATCTCCTCTTTTTCCACTTCTTATACCACTTCGAAAAAGTATTGCTTTTCCATGCTTTACATCAGTTGCAGTAATAATCATTCTTTTTTTAATATTTTTTAGTTTGATATCACAAACTATACTATCAAGTAATTCTTCAAGTACTTTTTTTGAGTATTTTGGAGTAAAAAGATTAAAAGAAATTCTTGAAAAAAGTTTTTTCTTAAAAATTTTATTTCCATAATTTTTATATAAGTTATAAATTATATCTGGTTCTATTCCACAAGCAAGACACCCAGCAATAATTGAACCCGTACTAGTTCCAACAATCATATCAAATTCATTTGTAATATTTTTTATATTGAACTCTTCTTTAATTCTTTTTAATATATATGCGGGGAAAATTCCTCTGATTCCGCCGCCGTCAATTGCTAAGATTTTAAAACTCATCTTTACCACCTAATACATTCTATGGGGGAATCATTTTATGTTTTAGGCATTAATATTGCCAAAACAATAATTTATGTGTAAAATATATGACACATGGGGGCGATTGGCTTCGACGGGAATACGAGAGCATAAACTGCAAGTCGTAGGCGTACGTAAAACGCATCCGAAAAATAATCGGAAACGAATTTGCATTAGCTACTGCTTAAGCTAAGCGGTAGGCCTTCTATATTCTGGCTCCCACCTGGAATATAAAAGGTTCATGAATGTGGGATAGTTACTAGTTTTGTCTAGGAACTAGTAACAAAATTTTTACTAGACTCGCTACTTAGATGCTTGTTAGTTGGCTTACTAAGTAGTTAAATTATTCAACTAACTAAACTTGTAGATGTTTATGTATTTTCTATTTTTGGACGTGGGTTCGAATCCCACCGCCTCCACCAAAGAGCAATTAAAAAAACTAGATAAAAATCTAGTTTTTTTTAATTGCTAATAAATATTTGAGTCCAATATAACCTACCATTTTCATCCCTTGCAACCCCAACCCCAATTTGATTATAAGTTGAATTTAATATATTATTTCGATGCATTGTTGAATTCATCCAATCATTCATAACTTCTCTTGCACTTTGCTGTCCTTGCCCAATATTTTCTGCAATAGCTGTAAATGGTATATTAAATCTTCTTAGCATTTCCGAAGGACTTCCATAAGTAGGAGAATTATGGGAAAAGTAATTATTATTAATAAAGTCATGTGATTTAATTCTTGCAACGTTACTTAATTTATCATTTTCAGTAAGAGCTTTTCTTCCAATTCGAGTTCGTTCTTCATTAACTAAACGGATTACTTCTTGTTCTAATGCTTTTATTTCACTAGGTTCACTTATAATACTTGGAATATTAATAGTTTGTCCGGGGAAAATAAGCGAAGGATTAGTAATTTGTGGATTTAAAGCAAGTAGTTCATTTAGTGAAATATTATGATCTTTTGCAATTTTCCAAAGGGTATCATTAGGTTTTACAATGTATGTCATTATATACTCCTTTCCATTTACCTTAAATTTCATTTATAGTATATGAATTTTTTAAATTAAAGGAACAGATTTAAAAATTTTTATTTTGCAATAAGAGTTAATGTAATATATTATTAAAGTAGGTAGTGATATGATGGAAAAAGAAAATAAGTTTGTAAGTTTTATAACAATAACTTTTTTGAGTGTTTTGCTTATACTAAGTCTTTTTAATAAATATTTTAATAGTCAAAAAAATATTTCAAAGGAACCAATTATTATTGATGAATTAGAAATTCCACTTGAAGATGAAAAACCTGATCTTTCGCTTGATGATGAAAAAAAGGAGCTCTCATTTTATCAATATGGTCGTAATTTTTTAAGTGATGAAGAAAAAAAAGTATATGATGAAATGTTAGAGAATGCCAAAGGATTTAAAAAAAGTTTTTATATTTATCCAATCTCTGAAAAAAGTCTTTATAAAGTTTACCCAATATTTTTAAATGATAATCCAGAAATATTTTGGATCGAAAATCTTCAATATTATAAAAGTGTTATTAATGATTACGTTGTAAAAATAGAGTTTATTTATTCTGTAAGTGAAACAGAAAAAAATAAGCGTCAAGAACAAATAGATGATGTTGTAGATGCTATTATGAAGATGGTTAATCAATTTGAAAATAATTATGACAAAGTAAAATTTATTCATGATTTTATTATTATCAATACAGAATACGATTTAAAAAGTTCAGATAACCAAAATATTTATAGTGTATTAGTTAATGGAAGAAGTGTTTGTGCTGGGTATGCGAGAACTTTTCAATATTTAATGAATAAGATAGGTTTATATACCCTTTATATCCAAGGAAGCATTAAAAATGAAAAAGGTGAAGAAATTAATCATGCCTGGAATTTAGCAAGTATTGATGGAAAATATTATTACTTTGATGTAACATGGGATGATCCAACCTTTTTAAGTAAAAGTCAGAGGATAAATTATGTGGGATATTATTATTTTGGAGAAACAACAAAAGGAATGGAAGCAACCCATAATCCTTCAGAACTTTATCCTCTACCAATTGCTGATAGTACTAAATACAATTATTATGTAAAAGAAAATCTCATTTTTAATAGTTATAATGACAAAGTTAAAAAAAGACTAATAGAAGAATTTATAAATCAAAGCAATAAAAAAAGAAGTAATGTAACATTTAAGTTTACAAACAAAGAAGCGTATAATAAAGCAATAGTTTCCTTGTTTGATAAACCTTTAGATATTACAACTATTATTCGAGAAGCAAATAAAAAAATAAATAATAAAATTGATATAAGAAACATCAAATACATGCCGTCAGCTAAAAATCTTATTATTGATGTTAATATTAATTATCAATAAATTATTATTGAAAAATTCATAAATTATATGTTATACTAAAACAGAGCCGTTAAACTCTCAGCAATGAGAGTTTTTTTTATTATTAGTTAGGGGGAGGTATAAAAATTATGACAAAGTACATTTTTGTAACAGGGGGAGTAGTTTCAGGACTAGGTAAAGGAATTACTGCTTCATCAATTGGAGTTTTATTAAAAGCACGAGGATTAAAAGTTTTTATGCAAAAGTTGGATCCTTATATTAATATTGACCCTGGGACAATGAGCCCATATCAACATGGTGAAGTGTTTGTTACTGATGATGGAGCAGAAACTGATCTTGACTTGGGGCATTATGAGAGATTTATTGATGAAAATTTAACACGTGATTCAAGTGTTACAACAGGAATGATTTATGAAGCAGTATTAAAAAAAGAGCGAAATGGTGAATATCAAGGAAAAACAGTTCAAGTTGTACCACATATAACAAATGAGATAAAATTAAGAATTATTGAAGCTGGACGAAAGAATAATGCAGATGTAGTAATTGTTGAAGTTGGTGGAACTGTTGGTGATATTGAATCTCTTCCTTTCTTTGAGGCAATCCGTCAAATGAGTGTGGAGCTTGGTCGTGATAATGTTATTTTTGTTCATACAACACTAGTTCCATACCTTAGTGTATCAAAAGAGTTGAAAACAAAACCAACTCAACATAGTGTAAAAGAGTTAATGGGACTTGGTATTACTCCAAACTTTATAGTGCTTCGTGCAGAGCATAAAATAACTGATGAAATAAAAGAAAAAATTGCTCTTCAATGTACAATCGAAAAAGATGCGGTTATTGCAGCAGAGGATGCAAAAAGTATTTATGAAATGCCTCTTTCTTTTTATAAACAAGGATTTGATGAATTAATTTGTAAAAAAATAGGTTGCATAAAACGAATTAATTTAAAAGCTTGGGAAGATTTAAATAAAAAATTAAATAATTTAACTAAAGAAGTTAAAATTTCAATAGTTGGTAAATATGTTGAATTAGAAGATTCATATATTTCAATAGTTGAAGCTCTTAAGCATGCTGGTTTTATGCATGGAGCAAAAATTAAGATAAAGTGGATTCAAGCTGAAGATTTAACTATTAAAAATTATCAAAGTAAACTTAAAAATAGCAACGGAATTATTGTTCCTGGAGGATTTGGAGAAAAAGGTATTGAGGGAAAAATTTTAGCTATAAAATATGCACGCGAGAAAAAGGTTCCATTTTTAGGAATAGGTTTGGGGATGCAACTTGCAGTAGTTGAATTTGCGCGTAATATAGTAGGCTTAAAGGATGCAAATTCAGCTGAATTTAATGAAGAAGGAGAAAACAATGTAATTGTTCCATTACCAATAAAAGCGGTAAGTGCTAAAAGGCACTTGCGCCTTGGAAGTCATTCTTGCACTTTAATTAAAGGAACAAAAGCATATTCTTTATATAATAAAAAAGAAATACTTGAGCGTCATCGTCATCGCTATTGTTTTAATAACACATATCAAAAATTATTGAAAGAAAAAGGGTTAATTTTTTCAGGAATTAATAAAGAATACGATATAGTTGAAATAATTGAGCTTAAAGACCACCCTTATTTTATTGGGGTACAATTTCAACCAGAATTTTTATCACGGCCAACAAAACCTCAACCTTTATTTAATTCATTTATTGAAGTTTTACTAAAAAATAACTAAAAATTTCCTCTTTTGTAAATTGGTGTATATTATGGTAAAATAATTTCGAGGTGAAAAAGATGTTAGAACAAATAACTTATGAAAGCATCATTGCATTTTTGAAAAATGTATTGGATATAAGCCTAGTTTGGTTTTTAATATATTTTATCTTAAAAAAACTGGGAAAAAAGGGAAGCTTTTTACTATTAGTTAAAGGGATAATTATTGTTATTTTAACTAAACTTTTAAGTAACTGGTTAGGTCTTACAACTTTAGGTTGGATTGTAGATCACTTTTTAATGTGGGGGTTCCTTGCTATCATTATTATTTTCCAACCAGAAATTAGAGCATTTCTTGAAGATTTGGGGCGCAACCAATTATTTGGTCGTCATAAAGTGATGACACTGGGAGAAAAAGAACACTTAATTTTAGAACTTACAAAAACAGTAGAATATTTTAAAGAGCATCAAATTGGTGCAATTATTGCTATTGAAAGAAACGTCAGTTTAGGAGAATATATTGAAAAAGCAAGAAAAATATATGCAGATATTTCAGCAGAACTTTTACAAACAATATTTTCCCCAAATAGTCCACTTCATGAAGGTGCAGTTGTAATTCAAGGGAATAAAATATCATGTGCAAACACATTCTTCCCACAAAAACAAATGCCAATTTTTAATCCACATTTTGGGGGAAGGCACAGAGCCGCAATTACAATTAGTGAGGCAACTGATTGTATTGTAATTATTTCTTCAGGAGATACAGGTGCACTTTCAATTGCAGTTGATGGGCAAGTTCAATATGATTTAACTATTGATGAGTTTAAAGTTGAACTTCATAAATTATTAGAAACAAGTTCTTCTGAGGAAGAAAGAGGTCATAGTCATGAAAAAAATAGTTGAAATTTATAAGAAAACAGTAGTTTTCTTACTTAATCTTATAAAACTTATCTCTAATTGGTTTGAACAAATTTTAATTCAAAAAAGGTATGTAAAAATACTTTCTTTAGTAATAACTTTATTTATTTTCTTCTTTGTTAAAGGAAAATTAAACTTTACAGATTCATCAGCAGAAATTATTTATGATCAAAAAGTTCATGCTGAATATAATAGAGAAATTTATGTTGTAGAAGGAATTCCAGAAAGTGTTGATATTACTTTAATTGGAAGTTATTCAGATATTGCACTTGCTAAACAAATTGGTGGACATGAAGTTTATGTTAATTTAAGCGATCTAAAATCAGGTACTCATGAAGTAGAACTAAAATACAGAAAAGTTGTTAATACTATTAACTATAAACTTGACCCTTCAAAAATTACTGTTGTAATTCATAATAAACAATCAACAACTAAAGATCTTGATATTGAATTAATTAATAAAGACAAAATGGATCCACGCTTAAGTATTACAGAATATACAATTGATCGAGACAAAGTAATAGTAAAAGGAACACAAGCAAACATTGAAAAAGTTGCATTTGTAAAAGCGCTACTAGATTTATCTAATATTAAAAAAGCGGGAACTCATGAACTTGAAAACACACAACTTATTGCATACGACTCAGATGGTAATGCAGTTGATGTCGAAGTTGTACCAAGCAATGTAAAAGTTGAAATTAAAGTTGAAAGTATTAATAAGAAAGTTCCAATTATAATAATACCTAAAGGAACACCAAAAGAAGGCCTTGCAATTAGTTATTGGAAACTAAATTACAATGAAGTTACAATATATGGGGACATGAATATTTTAAATAATATTGAATCAATACCAGTTGAAATAGATGTAACAAATCTTGCAAAAAATAGGACATTCACAAAAGATCTAACAAAACCTGTTGGTGTAGGGTATATGTCAATCAATCAAGTGGAAATTCTTGTTGAGTTAGGGGAAACTACAACAAAAGTGCTTGAAGGAATTCCAGTTGAAGTAAAAAATTTAGGAAGTGATTTAAAGGTAAGTCCTGTTTTAGAAAGAGACAGCAAAGTAGATGTAACTGTAACAGGTGCGGAAAATGTTTTAAGTGCTATTACTAATGATTCGGTAGAAGCATATGTTGATTTAACTAACTTAGGTGTAGGAACTCATACTGTACCAGTTATAGTTCTCGGAAAAGAGAAAAAAGCAACTTATCAAAGTAGTAAAGAAACAATAGTTATTGAAATTACTAAATAAAAAAAGTGGTGAAAACACCACTTTTTGTCATATAATTAAAAAGAGGGTGAAAATATGAAGGACGAGTATCAACATTATATGCTAAAAGAAATAAGTGAGCAACCTAAAATTATTAAAAGAATAATAAAAAAATATATTGGAAAAGATACTTATTTTATTGATAAAGAAATACTTAATGCATTAAAGAATGCAAATACAATTTATATAATTGCATCTGGCTCTTCTTATCATGCTGGATTAATTGGAAAAAGTTTATTTGAAAAATTAGCGAGAAAGAAAGCTGAAAGTATTATTGCAAGCGAATTTGTTTATAATATGCCACTTATTGATGAAAACTCTTTCTTTTTAATTATTAGTCAAAGTGGAGAAACCGGTGATTTAAAAGAAGCTTTATCAAAAATCAAAGATTTAGGATATAAAACTCTAACTATTACAAATACTCCAGATTCGTATTTAAGTAAAAATGCTGATTATTCTCTTTTTTTAGAAGCAGGTAAAGAGGTTTCAATTCCTGCAACAAAAAGTTTTATTGCAACACTTGCTTTACTAAGCATTCTTGCAAATTCAATAAGTGGGCAACCAATTAATATTAAAGAAGAACTTTTAAAGGTTGCTAGTACAGTTCAAAATTTATATAATAAAAAAGCAGTTTATCAAAATATAGCTAATTCCTTAAAAGATAATAAATTAATATTTTTGCTTGGTACTAGTTTTGACTTTTATGCTACACTTGAAATTAGTTTGAAATTGAAAGAGACTGCTTATATTCCAGCATTTGCACTCCCTATCAAAGAATTTTTTCATGGACCTATTACTTTGCTTGAGGAAGGAACAAGCGTTATAATACTTAACACTTTAAAAGAAAGCAGTAAAGTTGTAAGGAATGCAATAAAAGAAATTTCAAATAAAGAAGGTAAAGTTGTTATTATCTCTTTAGAAGATATAAGCGAGAGCAAAGATAATATTATAATACCTCAAGTTCATTTTCTTTTTACTTCTTTTGTAACTGTTGTTTTAGGACAATTAATTGCTTACTATACAGCTTTAGCACGCAACACAGAAATTGATAATCCTCGCAATTTAACAAAAAGTGTCCCACTTCTTTAGCATAAATCATTTAATGAAATAGGGAGTACTTCATGATATAATTAAAGTGGTGAGAGAATGAAAACTATAAATATTAAAGGAATTAATATTAGATATTTACAAGAAGGAACAGGTGAAGATATAGTAATTTTACATGGTTGGGGGCAACGAATTGAAACAATGCTTCCAATTCATGATTTTTTAAAAGAAAATTTCAGGGTAACAACTCTTGATTTACCTGGATTTGGTGAAAGTGAAGAACCAAAAAGCCCATGGAATGTTTTTGATTACACAAAGTTTTTAGAAACTTTTATTAAAAAATTAGAACTAAAAAAACCAATTTTAATAGCACATTCATTTGGAGGAAGAATTGCTATTGTTTATTCTTCAAGAAACGAAATTGAAAAACTAATTCTTTTAAGTAGTGCTGGTATTAAAAGTAAAAAAGCGATGAATTTATTTACAAAGATAAAAAAGAAAATTTATAAAACTTTAATAAAAATACCAATTATTAAAAAATATGAAGACTTTTTGAAAAGCAAAATTGGTTCGCATGATTACAGGAATTCTTCTCCAATTATGAGGAAAGTATTGGTTCATGCAGTTGAAGAAGATTTAACAGAATTTTTACCCAAAATTAAAGCAGCAACCCTTTTAGTGTGGGGAACAAATGATGAAGAAACACCAATAAGTGATGCTCGTACAATGGAAAAATTAATTCCTAATAGTGGTTTAGTAGAGTACCCAAATTCTGGTCATTATGCATTTTTAGAAAATTTTCTAAACTTTAAGAAAGTTTTGGCCATTTTTTTAAATATTAAGTAGGAGAGGTTTTTATGGATGGATTAAATTTGTTAGCAGAGGGTTTTAGTTGGATATTAGGAAGAATAATATTTATTGGTGCTTTAATTCCTTTTTTTATGTATTTAGTTGAAAAACTAAAAAAGAGTATTCACATTTTTCAGTTAAATCAATACGGATTTCTACGCTATTTTAAGTGGTTAAAAAGAAATTTTAAAGAAGTTTTTTTAACTTTTGAATTAGTTTTACTACTTTTTATTAGGACTTTTTATGTTAGGGATTTTAGTGAAATTTTCTATTTATGCTTAATTTTAATATTTGGTGTTTATTTATTTTTATTTAAGACTTGGAAAAAAACATTTGAGAAAAAACCATTAGTTTATACCCCGAAAATTAAAAGATTAATTACAACAATAAGTTTGTTAATTATAGTAGCAATCTTTTTAAGCATTAGATTTGGTGATGATTTAACATTTTTCCTAACAATTATAAGTATTTCTTATCTTTCATATTTGATTGTAATTTTAGGAACCATTATTAATCTTCCATTAGAAAAATCAATTAACTTTTATTATATAAATGATGCGAAAAGAAAGATTAGATCACTTATGCGCTTGGAAGTTGTAGGTATTACTGGAAGTTATGGAAAAACTAGTACCAAAAATTTTTTAAATGAAATATTACTTACTAAGTATAACTCTTTAGCAACTCCGCGCAGTATTAATACAAAGTTAGGTTTAACAATTACAATAAGGAAAGAGTTAAGTGCTCTTCATGATATTTTTATTGCTGAGATGGGGGCTTATAAACCAGGAGAAATCAAAGAATTAACTAGATTTGTAAAACCTAAATATGGAATTTTAACAAAAATAGGTCCTGCTCATCTTGAGTATTTTGGTTCAATTAAAAATATCCAAAAAACTAAATTTGAACTTATTGAAGCACTTCCAGAAGACGGGATTGCAGTATTAAATATGGATGATGAATTACAAACAAGTTATAAATTAAAAAATAAATGTAAAGTATTGTGGTATTCAATGAATAATAAAAATGCTGATACTTATGCTACAAATGTTGTTTATAGTCATGAAGGAATGAGTTTTGATGTTTATTTCAAAGGGGAAAAGAAGCCACTTAAAATTCAAACAAAATTATTGGGAAGGCATAACGTTTATAACAATTTAGCAAGTCTTACTCTTGCTCGTGCCTTAGGTATTAACAATGACAATTTAATAAAAGGAGCAAAAAATATAAAACCAGTTCCACATCGCTTGGAATTAAAAATAAAAAATGATATTATTTATATTGATGATTCCTTTAATTCAAATCCAGAGGGAGCGAAAGCAGCTCTTGAAGTATTAAGCCTTATGCCAGGGAAAAAGGTAATAATTACACCTGGAATGATTGAACTTGGACCAGAAGAGGAAAAGTTAAATAAAGAATTAGGATATGAAATTAGTAAAGTTTGTGATTATGCAATTTTGGTAGGAAAAAAACAAACAAAACCTATTTATGAAGGTTTAATTGAAGTAGGTTATGATAAGAAAAAAATATATGTAACAAATGATTTAAGAGATGCATTTAATCATCTAGAAAATATTAAAGATAATAAAACTTATGTACTGATAGAAAATGATTTACCTGATAATTATAATGAGTAGGGAGGAGTTAATATTATGATGAAAATATCAGTAGCAGTTATTTTTGGAGGAAAAAGTGTTGAACATGAAATTAGTATTATTTCAGCACAACAAGTAATGCGAGTTTTAGACTCAGCAAAATATGAGATAGTACCCATTTATATTGCAAAGTCTGGAGAATGGTACACAGGAGATTTACTAACAAATATTAAAAACTTTAAGAATTTAGATGCAATTAAGCAATTTGCAACAAGAGTAGATTTAGTAAGAAATAAAAATGGTCGTATTGTTTTACAAAAAAATAGTGGTTTTAAAAGAGTTTTAACAGTAATTGATGTTGTACTTCCTGTAATGCATGGAACATTTGGAGAAGATGGAACACTACAAGGATACCTTGAAACAATTGGTGTACCTTATGTAGGTTGTGAAGTAAAAGCAGCAGCAGTTGGACAAGACAAAATTTTTATGAAAGATATTTTAAAAGCAAATAACCTTCCTGTGAATAAATACATTTGGTTTTATGCAAGTGAATTTGAAACTAATAAAGAAAAAATTTTAAAAGAAGTTGCAAAATTACAATATCCAGTTATTATAAAACCTGCTACTCTTGGAAGTAGTGTTGGAATAACAATTGCAAATGATGAAAAAGAATTTATTGCTGCCGTTGAGACTGCATCAGTTCTTGATGAAAGAATTCTTGTTGAGGAAGTTATTTCTAACCTAATGGAAGTAAATTGTAGTGTTTTAGGAGATTACACTAATCAACAAGTAAGTGTTTTAGAAGAAGTAATAAAAAGTGATGATATTTTAAGTTATGAAGATAAATACCAAGGTGGCGGTAAAAAAGGTATAAGTGGTATGGCAGGCGCAGCAAGAATTATTCCAGCAAAATTAGATGAAAAGACAACCGAAAAGATTCAAGAACTAGCTAAACAAACATTTAGAGCTCTTTTTGCAAGTGGTGTCTCAAGAATTGATTTTCTAATTAATAAGGAAACAAATGATATTTATGTTAATGAAATAAATACAATTCCTGGTTCTTTATCATTCTATTTGTGGGATGCATCAGGAAAAGATTTTGTTGACTTATTAGATGAGTTAATAAAACTTGCTATTGCTCGCGAAAAAAGAAGGACAAAACTTTTATTTTCATATGAAGCGAATATTTTAGAAAACTTTAATGGTACAAAAGGAATAAAGGGTTCAAAAGGAAGTAAACCAGTAAAGTTTTAAGGTGTAAGTAAATGATAAAAGGAATAGGTATTGATATTGTAAGTATTCCACGAATTGAAAAAAAAGTTGAGCAACTTGCAAATAGAATACTTTCCGAAAAAGAAAAAAAGCTTTATGAAACCATTACTTCAAAACAAGAAAAACTTGAATTTGTTGCTGGAAGATTTGCAGCTAAAGAGGCTTATATTAAAGCAACAAATTTAAAAGAAGTAAACTTTAAGAAAATAGAAGTTCTAAAAAGAAAAAATGGAGCTCCATATATTGAAAGTAAAGAAAATAATATTCATGTTTCAATATCACATTCAGAGGATAATGCAGTAGCAGTAGTTATTATTTCAAAAAAATAAAAAAATACTATGATTTCTCATAGTATTTTTATTTATGGTCATCCATCAGTTCAAAGAAGATTCCGATATTGATGAGACCTGCAAGCCCAATCAAAGTATATATCGTTCGTGTTACCATAGAGTCTAAACCACCAAAGAGTGCAACAACAAGATCATATTCAAAAAGACCAATAAGACCCCAATTTATTGCACCAATAATGGTTAACACTAGGGCACTTTTTTGTAAAACACTCATTCTTCTGCCTCCTTTTTAAATTCATTATATATATTTAGCAAAACTTCTCTTAAATATTCATGAATATTTAAAAAAATCATCCCATATAATGTAATGAAAAATATGTGAGGTGATTTGATGAAAAATAAATGGTTTTTAGTAGTATCAATGTTTTTTATGTTTTTGTTAGTAGGTTGTGGTAAAAAAACAGCGGAAGGTATTATAAAAGACTTAGAGAGAAAAAGTAAAAATTTAAAAGGATATAATATGATTGGTATTTTAGAAATTTATAATGGCGAGGATACTTATAAGTATGATTTAAATGTCTCTTACCAAAAACAAAATATGTTTCGTGTAAGTTTAAGAAATCAAAGAACTAATCATGAACAAATTATTTTAAAAAATAATGACGGAGTATATGTTTTAACACCTTCTTTAAACAAAACATTTAAATTTCAAAGTGAATGGCCATATAACAATTCTCAAGTATATTTATATCAATCTCTTGTAAATGATATTTTATCTGATAAAGAAAGAACTTTTAAAGAAGATAATGGTTACTATATTTTTTCAGTTAAAGGTGATTATCCAAATAATCCTGATTTAAAAAGAGAACTTATTTATTTTGATAAAAAACTAAATCTAAAAGAAGTTCATGTTTTAGATAGTGAAGAGCGCCCAAAAATAAAAGTAATCTTTAGAACTAATGATATGGATGCTAAATTTGAAAAAAATTATTTTGCAGTTGAAAATAATATGAATGTAGCAAGAAGTAACCTAAAAGAGGAAATTACAGTAGCAAAGAAAATTGAAGATAAAATGTATCCAATGTATCTTCCAAGTAATACACATTTGGCAAAAGAAGATAGGGTTACCAAAACTGATGGTGAACGAGTAATTATGACATTTGCAGGTGATAAAAACTTTACTCTTATTGAAGAAACAACAGACATTTATGATAAAATGGAACTTATTTCAGTATATGGTGATCCGGTCTTTATTGGAGAGACAATAGGTGCTTTAACAAAAACATCAGCGACTTGGATAGATAACGGAATGGAGTTTTATCTAGTATTTCCAGATGGTGATGAAGAAGAAATTTTAGCAGTTGCAAACTCCTTAACTGTAGTTCAAAGTACTGGTGGTAAATAACTTGGCATAAGCCAAGTTTTTATTTGTTGTGAAGAGTTAAAAAAAATGTTATAATTATTATGCGTAAATGGAGGTATAATTATGAAAAAACAAATTAAGAAAAACATAAAAAAACGAAAAGATGAAGCACAAAAATTACTAGAAGAATATAAATCACCAAGCGAAATTATGAAATTTGTATACGTATTTACTGGAGTTTTAATTTTTATTTTTATTGTTTATTTATTAACTAACTTTTTTGTAGCTAAAAAAGATGAAAAAAAACCAGATGATAAAACTCCAACAGTAAATATTCAATACTATGAAATTTTAGCGGGTCAAGTATTTAATAGAAAATATTCAGAATATTATGTTCTTTTTGATAAAACTCCATGTAGCAAGTGTGTGGAAGTTGAAGATTTATTGTATGAATATAATAAAGAAAGCGAAAACAGCATAAAATATTTTCTTGTTGATATGCAAAATAAACTTAATGAATATGCTCTATATGATTGGGAGGCACATTATGAAAAATATGGTGAAAATGATATAACTGCTCGAATTAACAAAACTCCCAAAAATGCAAAAGAACTACAAATTGCAAATTTCCCAACTCTTTTAAAAATTAAAAATGGAAAAGTTGTTTTATTCTTAGATGACTATGAAAAAATTATTGATTATATAGAATCACTTAATTAAAAAAAAATAGGAGAAGTTATGATGGTTATTGAAAAAATTACCAAAACATATTCTGTTCGAACAATATATGGTTTTATTAAAGCAATGTTAATATTAATATTTGCTATTTACTTTGCAATTGTTACGTATTCTTCAAATATTGTTCCAATTTCTTATGCTGCAAGCCTTATAATGCTTATAGCAGGAATTTGGTCAATTCTTTTTGGGTTGCGTCACCGCCGCTCTGACTATAGTAAATGGTGGTTAGTAAATATTATTGAAGGAAGTTTAACAACGATTTTAAGTATTTATTTAATCTTTGTTCCAATAACAAACGAAAGAATATTTAGTCTTGTTTTAGGTTCGTGGTTAATTATGAAAGCAACCCTTACTTTTCTTATGGACCCCAAAGCAGAGCTTTCAATAATTTTAATGACACTTTTTGTGTTATTAGTTGGTGTTGGTCTTTTAATTTTTCCAACTATTACCATTATTGTTTTAAAATATGCCATAATATTATTGATGTTTGATATTTCTTTTTATGAGTTTTATCAAACATTTAAACACTGGAAAAATACAAGTGGATTTGTTGACGCCAAAGACTTAATCGAAAAGATAAGAAATTTGTAAAGTTGTGAGGCGGTATTTATGAAAAATAAAAGTTTATTAATAAGCGTTATTATGTTTTTAATCTTTATTCTATTTATGATAAGTTGCTATTTTAATGTTAATTTTGTATTTACTTTTTTAATTTATTTTCTACCACTTCCATTGGCAACTTACATATATCAGAATGATTTGGAATCAGGAACTTTATTTTTTCTTGGAACCGCTTTATTAAGTTTTATTTTTCTTCCAACATATGCGTTGTTTATTGTTGTTATAAGTAACCTTGCAGGACTTATTTATGCAATGCTTTATAAGAAAAATACAAGTACTGGCGATCGCTTATTAATTTTAACAATAATTTATACTTTTGAAATTATCATATCAGCACTTTTAATAACAAAAACATCAGATCATAATGTTTTAAATGATTTAAGAGAATTTATGAATTATGCCCGAAATATTTTTGCTTATTTTAACGGAAATTTAACAGAAATTGATATATTACAAACAGAGGTTGCAACAAAATATTTAATGGCTACAATGGTCTTTATTGCATTTTTAAATGCCTTTATTGCAGATTTTATTTGTGCGTTGCTTTTCCCCAAAATAGAGCATAAAAAGAAAGAAAATAAGCTAGAACCATACTTTAAACTTCCAGTTGCATTATCAGTTTTAATAATAATTTTAATATTTATTTCACTATTAACAGGAACTAATGTGATAAATCATTTTGTAATGAATATATTCTTTATTGTGCAAATTATTTTTGCTTTAGAAGGTTTAGGAGTAATAATATATTATTTAAATTTAAACTTTAAACCATTAAACTCAGCACTTTTATTTGTTCTACTGTTAATAATTTCCTTTGCATTATATAATTATATAAGTTATCCTTTAGTTGCCCTAGGTCTTGCGGATTCATTGTTTGATATTAGAAAATATTTACCAAAGATAAAAGATAAGTCTTGACAATAATTGTGTTTTATCATATCATAAAAGAGCGTATTTGGCCTCCATAGCTCAGTCGGTTAGAGCACATGACTGTTAATCATGGGGTCCAAGGTTCGAGTCCTTGTGGGGGCGCCACGCGGCCCGTTGGTGAAGCGGTTAACACACTAGCCTTTCACGCTAGCATTCGCGGGTTCGATTCCCGCACGGGTCACCAAAATGAAAACGAAGCGCATAAACGCGCTTTTTTCTTTATCTAATAACCTTTTTTTATTATAATAGAGATAGAAAATATTTTGAGGTGAATAATGACTAGTTTTTTATTGAAACTCGTTGCCCTAATTACAATGACAATAGATCATATTGGAATGTTTATTTTTCCAGGTAACCCTATTTTTAGAATAATTGGGCGCATTGCTTTTCCTATTTTTGCATTCTTAATAGTAGAAGGATATAAACACACAAAAAGTTTTCCTAAATATGTAACAAGAATACTTGTTTTAGGAGTAATCTCTCAAATTTTATTTTTTATATTTTTAAAAGAGACAACACTTAATATTTTATTTACTTTAGGAATTGCCCTTCTTGCTTTAAAATCTTTTGAAAAAAAAGAATACATAATTACATTGCTTTTAATTTATTTATCAATTATTTGTGATTATCCTTTATATGGTATTATTTTAATATTATTGTTCTACATATTAAGAAATAATTTTCTTTATACAAGTTTATCATTTCTATTCTTGAACTTTATTTTTATAAATATTTTAAAACTCTTTTATCCTATTCAATATTATTCACTTTTAAGTTTAATTTTTATTTATTTTTATAATGGAAAAGAAGGGAAGAAAATAAAACCATTATTTTATATTTATTATCCAGTGCATTATCTTCTCCTAGGTCTAATTGGAAAAATCTTATAAGAAAGTGGTGTAAAAATGATTCTTAAGGATTTAATTTTCTGTGAATATGAAACTGAAATTTTGGGCATTAAAACAGATTCGCGAAAGGTTACTAAAGGAGATTTGTTTGTTTGTATCAAGGGTCAAAAGTTTGACAATCATGATGTAGTAGAAGAGGTAATTCAAAACGGCGCAGTTGCAATTATAAGTGAACGCACATTAGATGTTTCTGTTCCCGTTATAGTTGTTTCTGATACAAGAAAAGCTCTTGCCCAAATTGCAAGTCGTTTTTATAACGACCCAAAAGATAAAATAAAATTAATTGGTATTACTGGTACAGACGGAAAAACAACGACAGCAACAATAATATATCAAATGTTAAAAGACATTTTAAATATTGGTTATATTGGAACAAATGGTGTTTTTTATAAAAATAAGCATGACTATTATGGATATACTACACCAGAACCGCTTGAACTTCATAAAATTTTTCATGAATTTGTGCAAGATAATATTAATAATTGCGTAATGGAAGTAAGCTCACAAGCAATTGATCAAAAAAGGGTTTTTGATTTAGAATATGAAATATCTATTTTTACCAATCTTTCTCACGAACATTTAGATTATCACAAAACAATGGAAAATTATTTTGCTGCTAAGAAAAAACTTTTTGAAAATACAAAAGGTTATGCAATTTTAAATGGCGATGAAGAAGTAACTGATAAGTTAAAGAAAGTAACAAAAGCAAAAGTTTTGACATATGGAATTAATAATAAAAGTGATTTTTGGGCACAAGATATTAAGTTATTTGCTAACAAAACTGAGTTTAAGTTAGTAACAAAGGAAGGAACTTATAAAATAACAAGCAAATTACTTGGAATTTATAATGTTTATAATTTACTTGCAGCAATTTCTACTATTTATGCTTTGGGGTTCAACTTAAATGAAATAATTCCTTTAATTAGTAATATTGGTACAATAGAAGGAAGAATGGAACGCATTGAACTTGGTCAAGATTTTACTGTAATTGTTGATTTTGCGCACACTCCTAATGCTTTAAGTAATTTACTAGATTTTATCCAAAAAATTGAAAACAAAAACAGAATTATCATTGTTTTAGGCGCTGCTGGCGAACGTGATAAAGAAAAGCGGCCAATAATGGGTGAGGTGGTAACTAATAAAGCAGATTGGGTAATATTTACTAGTGAAGATCCAAAAAGTGAACGTCCGGAAGATATTATTAATCAAATGATAAGTGAGGTTAAAGATAAAAATAATTTTGAAATCATTATTGATCGAAGTGAGGCAATTAAAAAAGGAATTTTTATGGCAGAACCGAATGATATTGTTTTAATTACAGGAAAGGGAAATGAAAATACTCAACAAATTGGTGATGAAAAAATAGCATTTAATGATATTGAGGAAGCAAAAAGATGGATTACAGAGAAAATGGGGAAAAAGTAAAATATATTTTTTAAAAAATTACATAGAATGATCATAAAAGAAATATTGACATAATTTTATAAAAATGATATATTATAAAAGCATCAAGCTTTATTGATGCTTTTGTATGCGGCCGTAGTTTAATGGTAGAACCTCAGCCTTCCAAGCTGAATGTGTGGGTTCGATTCCCATCGGCCGCTCCATTTTTAAGGGCCTATAGCTCAGCTGGTTAGAGCGCACGCCTGATAAGCGTGAGGTCGATGGTTCAAGTCCATTTAGGCCCACCATTGATAGGCGGGTGTGGCGGAACTGGCAGACGCACTAGACTTAGGATCTAGCGCCTTTGGCATGGGGGTTCAAGTCCCTTCACCCGCACCACTAAAAATAAATAAACAAGCCTGAAATATTCAGGTTTTTTTATTTTTAAACATATGGAAAATTTTAACTAAATAAAAAGGGGCAAAGTACTTGATTTTACTCTTAACTTTGTTTATATTCCATACTGTAGTGATGATTTAGATTTTATTACTTTTATTGTTTTAAAATAATTATTATTTTATTCGACAAAAATAAACACAAGAAAATATTAAAATACCATAATAAATATATGTTGCTTAACATATATTTAGAGGGTAAAGAGTATTTTAAGGGGGAAACAATGAAGTATAATGAAAGAAGACTATTGGTGGTAATTATAATATTGTTGATAATTATTACAATATTTTTGCATAACCTAGGGGCACTAAGTGTGTTTAAGTAGTATAATAAAAGGAATCTAATTAAATTAGATTCCTTTTGTTATAAAAAATGCTTGATTTTTAATAATATGTCTGTTAAAATACTGAACGGACGCGTAGATGTGCGAGGTTGCTGATACGCCCGGTTAAGTTGCCATTCCGGGCATCAGGGAATTCGTAACGGAGCGAGTCTATATAAAAAGATAGGCGAAGGGAGGATAAAAATGGCAAAGACAAAAGAAAAAGTACGTATTAAATTAAAATCTTATGATCACAGATTATTAGATCAAGCAACACAAAAAATTATTGAAACTGTAAAAAGAACGGGTTCAGAGGTAAGAGGACCAATACCTCTTCCAACTGATAGACAAGTTTATACTGTAATTAGAGCGGTTCATAAATATAAAGATAGCCGCGAACAATTTGAAAAACGTACTCATAAACGTCTAATTGATATTAACTCTCCAACAAAAGAAACAATGGAGGCATTAACAAAATTAGACTTACCAAGTGCAGTTGATTTTGAAATTAAGTTGTAAATAAGGAGGATTAAAAAATGAAAGGAATCTTAGGACGAAAAATTGGAATGACTCAGGTTTTTACCACTGATGGTGTACTTATACCAGTAACAGTTATTAAGGTAACACCTAATGTGGTAATGCAAATAAAAACAAAAGAAAAAGATGGTTATGATGCAATTCAAATCGGTTTTGAAGATAAACCTGAAAGATTAGCTAACAAACCTGAATTAGGACATGCAAAACGTGCTAACACAACACCTAAGCGCTTCTTAAAAGAGATTCGTGATGTTGATGTTAATGCTTATGAACAAGGACAAGAGATTACTCTTGAAATATTTTCAAAAGGAGAGTTAGTAGATGTTACTGGAACTTCAAAAGGAAAGGGGTTCCAAGGTGTAATTAAGCGCCACAAATATTCAAGAGGGCCTGAAACACATGGTTCAAGATTTCACAGAAGACCTGGTTCACTTGGTGCCCTAGGACCACTTCGTGTTTTTAAGGGAACAAAATTACCAGGAAGAATGGGTGGCGAAACAGTTACTATTCAAAATCTTGAAATAATCGATATTGATTTAGAAAACAATATCATTTTAGTAAAAGGAAATGTACCTGGTCCAAAAAAATCAGTAGTTTTTATTAAAGAAGATATTAAAAAACCAGGAAAAATAAATACTCCAAAAGAATTGGTATTTAACAAAGTAGAAGAAGTAAAAGAAGAGGCTGTTGAAACTAACGAACAAGAAATTCAAGAAGTAACTCAAAATGAAGAACCAGTTGAAGAAAAACAACCGAAAAAAGAAGAAAATCGAGCAACATTAACAGAAGAAGTAAAAACTGAAGAATCAATTGAAGAAAAACCAAAAGAAGAAGCAGAAGAATAAAAAAATAAATATTTGCGAGAGGAGGAACAAAGATGCCAAAAGTTGCAGTTTATAATCAAAAAGGAGAAAAAGTTGAAGAAATAAATTTAAATGAAGAAATTTGGGGTGTAGAAGTTAATAAAGAAACCCTATATGATGCAATTGTTATGCAACGCGCATCTTTAAGACAAGGCACACATAAAACGAAAACTCGCGGTGAAGTAAGTGGTGGTGGAAAAAAACCATGGCGTCAAAAAGGAACTGGTCGTGCTCGTCACGGAAGTATTAGATCACCAATTTGGCGTGGTGGTGGAGTTGTTTTTGGACCACAACCTCGTGATTATGGTTACAATATTAACCGCAAACAACGCCGCATTGCACTAATCAGTGCTTTAAGTGCCATTGTAAATAATAAAGGATTAGTGGTAGTTGATGATTTAAATCTTTCGACACCAAAAACAAAAGAAATGAAAAAAGTGTTAAATAATTTAAATATTAATGATAAGAAAATTTTAATGCTAACTAACGAAGAAAATGAAAATACAATTTTAGCAGCAAGAAATATTCCAGGTGTAAAAATACTTGAGACAAAAGGAATTAATGTTTTAGATTTAGTTAATCATGATTTCTTGTTGGTAGCAAAAGATGATATAAAGGCAATTGAGGAGGTGCTTACATAATGGAAAATGCACGAGACATCATTATAGCACCAATCATTACAGAAAAAGCAAGTAATAATCTTGCAGATAATAAATACACTTTTGAGGTAAGACGTGATGCTAATAAGGTGCAAATAAAGCAAGCAATCGAAAGTATTTTCAATGTTAAAGTCCTTGATGTAAACATAATTAATGTAAAACCAAAAAGAAAAAGAGTTGGACGTTTCGTTGGAAAAACCAAAAATATTAAAAAGGCAATTGTTACTTTAGCTGAAGGGCAAAGTATTTCAATTTTTAATGAAAATAACTAATAAAGGAGGATAGGCCATGCCAGTACAAAATTATAAACCAACTACTAGCGGTAGACGAGGCATGACTACCTTAAAAAATCCTGAGGTTTCTGATAAAAAACCAGAGAAATCACTTGTTAAACCTCTAGTTAATAAAGGTGGTCGTAATAACCAAGGAAGAATAACAGTTCGTCATCGTGGTGGTGGTCATAAAAGATTATATCGGATTATTGATTTTAAACGTGATAAAAGAGATATTATTGGTCGTGTAGCTAGTATCGAATACGATCCAAACAGATCAGCAAATATTGCATTAATTAATTACCTTGATGGAGAAAAACGCTACATTATTGCCCCAACTGGTTTGGAAGTAGGAATGGAAGTTATTAGTGGAGAAAATGTTGATATTAAAGTAGGTAATGCCTTACCACTTGAAAATATTCCTGTTGGAACTTTTGTTCATAACATTGAACTTAAACCAGGAAAAGGTGGCCAATTAGCACGCTCTGCTGGTGCAAAAGCACAAATTATTGGACGTGAAGATAATTATGTATTAATTAAACTACAAAGTGGTGAAACAAGAAAAGTATTAGGAACTTGTTATGCAACAATTGGGGAAGTTGGAAATCATGAACATGAATTAATAAATTTAGGAAAAGCTGGTCGTAAACGTTATTTAGGAATTCGTCCAACAGTTCGCGGTGCTGCAATGAATCCTGTTGATCACCCACATGGTGGTGGTGAAGGTAAAGCACCAGTTGGTCGAAAAAGTCCAACTACACCTTGGGGTAAACCAGCTCTTGGACTTAAAACTCGTAAGAAAAAAGCTTCTAATAAGCTAATTGTTAGGCGTCGTAAAAAATAGTAATAAGGAGGTCAATATATGGCTCGTAGTCTAAAAAAGGGACCTTTTATTGATGAACATTTATTAAAAAAGGTTCGCAAATTAAATCAAGAAAATAAAAAAGTTGTTATAAAGACATGGTCACGTCGTTCAACTATTTATCCAGATTTTGTTGGACATACAATTGCTGTACACAACGGAAAAGAGCATGTACCAATTTATATAACTGAGGATATGGTGGGACATAAATTAGGTGAATTTGTACCAACTCGTAAATTTGGTGGTCATGGTAAACGTGTTGATGATCAAAGGAAGTAACTCTTGTGGAAGGAGGATTTAAGGAATGGAAGCTAAAGCTGTTTTAAGAACGGTTCGTATTGCTCCTCGAAAAGTTAGATTAGTATTAGATTTAATTCGTGGAAGAAATGTTGATGAAGCAATTGTTTTATTAAATACAATTAATAAAGCTGCTAGTGAACCAATTTTAAAGTTATTAAATTCAGTAGTTGCTAATGCTGTAAATAACCTAGGTTTAAATAGAGAAAGTTTATATATTAAAGAGGTATATGCAGGTGAAGGACCAACATTAAAACGTTATCGCCCACGGGCGCGCGGGAGTGCTTCTCCAATTAATAAAAGAACAAGTCACATTTATATGACGGTGGCGGAAAGATAGGAGGGAAGGTTAATGGGTCAAAAAGTAAATCCAATCGGATTACGTGTAGGGATTATTCGTGATTGGAGTTCTCGGTGGATTTTAGATAAGAAAGATTATTCAAAAGCACTATTAGAAGATATTAAAATCCGAGAACTTATTGAGAAAAAATATTATGACGCTGCTATTGCTAGTGTAGAAATTGTAAGAACAAAGAAATTTGTAGAAGTTTTAATTTACACAGCAAAGCCAGGAATGGTAATTGGGCGTCAAGGTGAAGAAATAGAATTATTAAGAAAAGAAATTGAAAAAATGACTGGTACACAAGTTAATGTTTCAATTATAGAAGTTAAAAATCCTAATTTAGTTGCAAAACTTGTTGCAGAAAACATTGCAAAACAAATAGAAAATCGAGTATCTTTCCGGGTTGCTCAAAAACGAGCAATTAGAAATGTGATGAAAGCAGGTGCAAAAGGAGTAAAAACTCAAGTATCAGGTCGTTTAGGTGGGGCAGATATGGCTCGTACTGAAGGATATTCAGAAGGGAATGTTCCGCTTCATACACTACGTGCTGATATTGATTATGCACTTGCTGAAGCACAAGCAACATATGGAAAAATTGGTGTAAAAGTATGGATTTATAAGGGTGAAATATTACCAGAAAAGAAGGAGGGAAAGTAAAATGTTATCTCCTAAAAAGACAAAATATCGTCGTCCCCACAGAATAAAATATGAAGGAAAAGCAAAGGGGAAAAATAACCTTGCTTTTGGTGAGTATGGACTTCAAGCATTAGAAGGGGCATGGATTACAAGTCGCCAAATTGAAGCAGCTCGTGTTGCAGCTACTCGTTATATGAAACGTGGCGGAAAATTATGGATTAATATTTTCCCTCATCTAGCAAAAACTAAAAAACCATTAGAAGTTCGGATGGGATCTGGGAAAGGGTCTCCTGAAGATTGGATTGCAGTTGTTAAAGAAGGAAAAATTATGTTTGAAATAGCAGGTGTTGATGAAGAAACAGCAAAAGAAGCATTAAGACTTGCTAGTCATAAATTACCAGTTAAAACAAGGTTTGTTAAAAGAAGTGAAATTGGTGGTGAAAACTAATGAAAGCACAAGAAATAAGAAAGTTACAAACACCAGATATTGAAAATAAAATAAAAGAACTAAAAGAAGAATTATTTAACTTACGTTTTCAACAAGCAACAGGAAACTTACAAAACCCTGCGCGTATCAAACAAATAAGAAAAACTATTGCTAGAATGAAAACAATTATTAATGAAAGATTACTCGAAGAGGAATCTAAAGGAGGTAATCTCTAAATGGAAAATAGAAAATCACGCCGTGAGTTTGTAGGAACAGTAGTTTCTGATAAAATGGATAAATCTATTACTGTTTTAGTAGAAACTCACAAGCGTCATCCGTTATATAAAAAACGTGTTAAGTATTCAAAAAAATATATTGCACACGATGAAAAAAATGAGGCAAAAATTGGTGACATTGTTCGTATTATGGAAACTAGACCATTATCAAAAAGAAAATATTTTCGTTTAGTTGAAATAATTGAATCAGCACCAGAATTATAAATTTAAACTCTAAAAAGAGGAGGTAATAAAATGATCCAACAAGAATCGCGTTTAAAAGTGGCAGATAACTCCGGAGCAAGAGAATTACTTGTAATTCGTGTGCTTGGAGGAAGTCGTGTTAAATCTGGAAATATTGGTGATATAGTTGTTGGAACTGTAAAAGTAGCAACACCAGGTGGTACTGTTAAAAAAGGTGATGTTGTAAAAGCAGTGATTGTGAGAACTAAACAAGGTATTAGAAGAAATGATGGTTCTTATATAAAATTTGATGATAATGCATGTGTGCTTATTAGAGAAGATAAAAGTCCAAGGGGAACACGGATTTTTGGACCTGTTGCCCGCGAACTTCGTGATAAAGAATTTATGAAAATTATCTCACTTGCACCAGAAGTTCTATAATCCCAGAAAAAGGAGGCAGTAAGATGAAAATTAAAAAAGGCGATAAAGTGATTGTTATTGCTGGAAAAGACAAAGGTAAAGAAGGTACTGTTTTAAAAGTATTTAGAAAAGAGAACAAGGTTTTAGTAGAAGGTATAAATAAAGTTAAAAAACATCAAAAACCAAGTGCTCAAAATGAAACAGGAAAGATTGTTGAAATAGAAAAGCCAATTCATGTATCTAATGTGATGGTAATTGATCCAAAAACTAAAAAAGGAACAAGAATTGGTTATACAACGGATAAAAAAGGTAAAAAGGTTAGAATTACTAAAAAATCTGGAACTATTTTAGATTAGTTGGAAGGAGGTTAACAATGAACCACCTATTAAAGAAATATAGAGAAGAAGTCAGACCAGAACTTATGAAAGAGTTTGGTTATAAAAGTATTATGCAAGTACCACGCCTAGAGAAAATTGTTGTTAATATTGGTGTTGGAGATGCTGCACATAATAGTAAATTGCTTGATGCAGCAATGGAAGAGTTAGCCGCTATTACTGGCCAAAAACCAATTATTACGAGAGCAAAAAAATCTATTGCAGGTTTTAAAATTAGAACTGGAATGCCAATTGGTTGTAAGGTAACACTACGTGGTGAAAGAATGTATAACTTTTTATATAAATTAATTAATATTGCTTTACCACGAGTAAGAGATTTTAGAGGACTTCCAAAAAATTCTTTTGATAGACGAGGAAATTACACTTTAGGACTTAAAGAACAATTAATATTTACAGAAGTAAACTATGATAAAGTAATTAAAGTTCGAGGAATGGATGTTGTTATTGTAACAACAGCAAAAACTGATGAAGAAGCTTATGCTTTACTTAAGCATTTAGGAATGCCACTTAAATAAATCCTAAAAAGGAGGTTTAAAAAAATAAATGGCGAAGAAAAGTTTAGTTGTAAAACAACAAAAGAAACCAAAATTTAAAGTTCGAGCATATACTCGCTGCAAAAGATGCGGAAGAGCACGTGCTGTGTTAAAAGATTTTGAACTATGTCGTATTTGCTTCCGGGAATTAGCAAATAAAGGGCAAATTCCAGGAGTGAAGAAAGCTAGTTGGTAATAAATTCCGCAAGGAAAGGGGGAATTTAAATGTCAATGACAGATCCAATTGCTGATATGCTAACGCATATTCGTAATGCAAACCAAATGAAACATCCAAAAGTTGAAATGCCAACTTCTAATATTAAAGTAGAAATTGCAAGAGTATTAAAAGATGAAGGTTATATTAAAGATTATGAGATTAAAGAAGGAGCACCACAAAGTACTTTAGTTATTCACCTAAAGTATGGTCGTAATGAAGAAAGAGTTATTACTGGTTTAAAAAGAATTTCAAAACCAGGAACTCGCGTCTATGCAAAAGCTGATGAAGTTCCTCGGGTTTTAAATGGTCTTGGAATTGCAATTGTTTCAACATCAAAGGGAATAATGAGTGACCGCTTAGCACGCAAAGAAAAAATCGGCGGAGAAATTATCGCTTACGTTTGGTAAGTTTAAAAACCATAAGGAGGTGCTATTATGAGTAGAGTTGGAAATGCTCCAATTTTTGTACCAGAGGGTGCAGAAGTTACAATTGGTGAAAACAACATTGTAACTGTAAAAGGACCAAAAGGAGAATTTACTAGGGAATTTCCTTCTGATATAACTATTACATTGAAAGATAATGAATTAACTGTTACAAGAAAAGACGATACTAAAGAACAAAAACAAATTCACGGAACAGTTCGTTCAGTACTTAATAATATGGTAGTTGGTGTAACGCAAGGATTTAGTCGTGAACTTGAAATTATTGGAGTTGGTTATCGTGCTTCTAAACAAGGAAATAAATTAATAGTTAATGCTGGTTATTCAAACCCAGTAGAACTAGATATTCCTGAGGGATTGGAAGTGGAACTGCCAACAAATACAGAAATTATTGTTCGCGGTTTTGATAAAGAACTAGTTGGTGAATTTGCTGCAAATATTAGGGCAATTAGAAAACCTGAACCATATAAAGGTAAAGGTATTAGATATAAAGATGAATATGTAATTCGTAAAGAAGGTAAAAAGGCTACTAGTGAATAATATAAAGAAAGGAGTCTTATAAATGATAAAAAAGCTTTCGCGGAATAAAAAACGTTCGCGTCGTCATTTAAGAGTTAGATCAAAAGTATTTGGAACTCCTGAAGTACCAAGGTTAAATGTATTTCGTTCAAATCGCAATATTTTTGCCCAAATTATTGATGATGAAAATGGTATTACACTTGCTAGTGCCTCATCAATAGACAAAGAATTAAAATTAGAAAATGGTGGTAATATTGAGGCTGCTAGTAAAGTTGGTGAACTTATAGCAAAAAGAGCAAAAAAAAAGAATATAAAACAAGTAGTATTTGATCGTGGTGGATATTTATATCATGGACGCGTTAAAGCATTAGCAGACGCAGCCCGTAAAGCTGGTCTTAAGTTTTAGTTGAGGAGGCGAAAAGATGAGTCGTAAAACTGAAAAACCAAGAAGTGATTTTGAAGAAAGAGTAATTCATATTAATCATGTTGCTAAAGTTGTACGCGGTGGAAGAAGATATCGTTTTTCAGCTTTAGTTGTTGTGGGAAATAGAAAAGGTACTGTTGGTTTTGGGACAGGAAAAGCAAATGAAGTGCCTGATGCAATAAAAAAAGCATCACAAGAAGCACGTAAAAACTTAATTAGAGTTCCAATTGTTAATGGAATTACTATTCCTCATGAAGTAATTGGACGTCATGGAGCAAGTGAAATTTTACTTAAACCAGCAGTAGCAGGTACTGGAGTAATTGCTGGTGGAGCAGTTCGTTCAGTATTAGAACTTGCGGGAATTACTGATATTTTATCAAAATCATTAGGATCAAATACCCCAATTAATGTTGTAAGAGCAACTTTTAACGGTTTAAAATCATTAAAAACAAAAGAAGAAATAGCAGCAAAACGTGGAAAGAAAGTAGAATAAATTACTGGATAGAAAGATAAGCTTTTAATCGAGGAGGTGTAGTATGAAATTACACGAATTAAAACCAAGCGAAGGTTCAAGAAAAGCACGTATTCGTAAAGGTCGTGGTTCAAGTAGTGGTCATGGAAAGACTTCAGGACGTGGTCACAAAGGACAAAACGCAAGAAGCGGTGGTGGAGTTCGACCACTGTTTGAAGGAGGTCAAACACCACTATTTAAAAAAGTTAGAAAAGTTGGCTTTACTAATATTTTTAGAAAAGAATATGCAATTATTAACTTGAACGATTTAAATAGATTTGATGAAGGAACAATCATTACGCCTGAATTATTAAAAGAGATGAAAATTATAAAAAAAGAATTACCAGTTAAAGTTTTAGGTAATGGAACACTAGAAAAGGCTTTAACAGTTAAAGCTCATAAATTTTCAAAAGCAGCCACTGAAGCAATACTTGCAGCAGGTGGAAATGCTGAGGTGATATAATTGTTTAAAGAGTTATTTGGTTCAGCAAATAAAGAATTAAGAAATAAGTTTTTCTTTACCCTACTTGCATTATTTATCTTTATTATTGGGACTAATATTCAAGTTCCAGGTACACAAAAAATTTTAACAGGTGCAGGATTTTTAGATTTAATGAACTTAATGAGTGGGGGGGCTCTTAAAAACTTTTCTATTTTAGCACTTGGTGTTATGCCATACATTACGGCATCAATTGTTATGCAACTTGCTGAACAAACAGAACTCTTCCCAGGATTAACTGAACTTGGAAAACAAGGTGAAATAGGAAGAAGAAAAATTAATACTTATACTCGTTACTTAGGGATATTACTTGCTTTTATTCAAGGTTATGGTACTGCATTAATGCTTGATCGCCAATATGGAATTTTACTTCAAGCACAAACAGCAAGTAATTACCTATATGTAGCATTAATCTTAACAGGTGGAACTGCCTTTGTTCTTTGGCTTTCTGATCAAATTACTCAAAAAGGACTTGGTAATGGAGTTTCAATGATAATCATGGCTGGTATTGTATCTGGGCTTCCAACAACATTTATTGATGTTTTTAAAACTTTAGTTGCGGATAGTTCAAATGCAGTTGGGGTAATTGCTTACATCCTATTCATACTTTTATACATTTTAATAATTATTGGCGTAATTTATTTTGAGCAATCACTTCGGAGGATCCCAATTCAATACTCAAATATTACAAGAGCAGCTTATGGAGCAGTTAATAATTTTATTCCATTAAAATTAAATTCAGCTGGAGTTATGCCTGTAATTTTAGCAGGAGTAATGCTTTCAGCACCACTAACTATCATTTCCTTTTTTGGAAAAGAAGAATTTGTAAATACTATAATGAAATATCTTGATTCTCGAACTTCTCCTGGAATATTTATTTATATTGGATTAATTATTTTGTTTTCATATATTTATACATTTATGCAACTTAAACCAGAAGAATTTGCAAAAAATTTACAAAAACAAAATGGTTATATTCCAGGAGTTAGACCAGGAATAGAAACGGAAGAATACTTTTCAAAAGTATTAAAAAGATTAACATTTGTTGGGTCATTATTTCTAGCTTTTATTGCTATTTTACCAACAATTTTCTCAAGACTAACTAATCTTCCATCAACAGCTGATATTGGTGGAACAGGACTATTAATTGTTGTTGGTGTTGCACTTGAATTTTACAAACAAATTGAAGGACAAGTTGCAGCAAGTAGAAGTTATGACCTATACCGTTAAGGAGGGGGTAAAATGAATTTAATAATTATTGGCCCACCTGCATCAGGTAAAGGAACAAATGCTACTAAAATTAGTGAAAAGTATAATATTCCACACATTTCAATAGGACAACTTCTTCGAAATATTTTAGAAAGCGATTCTCCTTATATAGCAGAAATAAAAAGTGCAATGGAAAAAGGGGAAATCGTAAGAGATGAAATAATTAAAGAAATTATTGAAAAACGTCTTGCAGAAGAAGATGCTAAAAAGGGATTTATTATTGATGGATTTCCTAGAAATCTTACTCAAATAGATATACTATTTGAAATTTTAGAAAAACATAAAAGAAATCTTGATGGTGTAATTTTCATAGATTTAGATAAAGAAGAATTGATAAAAAGAACCTTAACAAGACTTGTTTGTTCTAATTGTGGCAAAAACTTTAGCAAAGAATATTATTTAGAAAAAACGTGTGACAATTGTGGTGAGATGTTAACTGTTAGAACTGATGATCAAAACTTTCAAACAATTGAAACTCGTTATAACAACTACTTAGAATACTCACTACCAGTAATAAAGTTTTTCAAAACACAAGGCCTTTTATATGAAATTGATGGAAATCAAGATATGGAAAAGGTTTATAATGATATTGAAACTCTATTAGAAAATTTAGGTGAAAAGTATGATAACAATAAAAAGTCCTGAAGAAATAGAATTAATGCGAAAAGCTGGTGAAATTGTTGCTTTAACACATAAAATGTTAAAGTCAAGAATTAAACCGGGTGTTACAACAAAAGAGTTAGATAAACTTGCTGAAGAATTTATTAAAAGCCAGGGGGCGAGACCATCATTTAAAAATTATCAAGGATTTCCTGCAAGCATTTGTGTTTCAGTTAATGACCAAGTAGTGCACGGGATACCTGGTGATTATGTATTAAAAGAAGGAGATATAGTTTCAATTGATATAGGCGCTGAATATCAAGGTTATCATGGTGATTCAGCATGGACCTATCCAGTTGGCGAAATCTCTTTCGAAAAAAGAAAATTATTAGAAATTACTGAAGAATGCTTGTATAAAGGACTTGAGATGGTATTTCCAGATAATTATACAGGAGATATTGCAAACGCAATTCAAACTTATGCTGAAAGTAATGGTTTCTCAGTAGTTCGTGAATTAGTAGGGCATGGCATTGGTAAACGGATGCATGAGGACCCACCGATTCCAAATTACGGGAACCCAAAAACAGGAATTAAATTAAAAGCAGGTATGACAATTGCCATTGAACCGATGATTAACGCAGGTTCAAAAGAGATTATGCTCTTAGATGATAATTGGACAATTGTAACAAGAGATGGTAAGCCATCTGCTCATTTCGAACATACCGTTTTAATTTCTGAAAATGGTTATGAGATTTTAACAAAGGAGAGTGAGACGAGTGGCAAGTAAAGATGTAATTGAGGTGGAAGGTACTGTTGTTGAGAATTTACCTGGCACACAATTTAAGGTAAAACTTGATAATGGCCATATTATCCATGCTCATGTTTCTGGGAAAATGAGAATGAATTATATTCGAATTATACCAGGAGATAAAGTTACTGTCGAACTTTCCCCATATGATTTAACGCGTGGGCGGATTACTTATCGAAAATAACATCCTTGAGATGAAAAGGAGGAAAAAATATGAAAGTAAGAACATCAGTAAAACCAATTTGTGACAAATGTAAAGTTGTTCGTCGTAAAGGCGTAATAAAAGTAATTTGTAAAAACCCAAAACATAAACAAAGACAAGGATAATAGGAGGTGCAAAAAAATGGCACGTATTGCAGGTGTTGATATTCCACGTGATAAGCGTGTAGTTGTTTCACTTACATATATTTATGGAATTGGCAAATCTTTAGCAAAGAAAATTTTAAAAGATGCTGGAGTAAGTGAAGATGTTCGAGTAAAAGATTTAAGTGAAGATGATATTAACAAAATAAGAACAGAAGTATCTAAATACAAAGTTGAAGGTGATTTACGTCGCGAAAAAAGCATGAATATTAAAAGGCTAATGGAAATTGGTGCTTATCGTGGTTTGCGTCACAGAAAAAGTCTGCCAGCTCGTGGACAAAGAACAAGAACAAATGCAAGAACTATGAAAGGTCCACGTAAAACTGCAGCAAAAAAGAAAAAAGAAGTTAAGAAATAAGGGGAGGTAGAGTATGGCAAAAGGAAGAAAACGTCGTGTAAAAAAGAACGTACCACATGGTATTGCACATATACTCACAACATTTAACAATATAATTGTAACGATTACTGATGAAGAAGGAAACGTTATTAGTTGGTCTAGTGCTGGTGCAATTGGTTATAAAGGAACAAAAAAATCTACTGCTTATGCAGCACAAATAGTTTCAGAAGCGGCGGCAAAAGCTGCGATGGAACATGGTATGAAATCAGTTGAAATTGCAGTAAAAGGCGGAGGGCCTGGACGAGAAGCAGCAATTCGTTCACTGCAAGTAGCAGGACTTGAAATAACTACAATCAAAGATGTAACACCAATTCCACATAACGGTTGTCGTCCACCAAAACGTCCGAGAGGATAAAAAAGAGGAGGTAGTTATTTATGTTAGAATTTGAAAAACCAAAATTTAAAGTTGTTGAATATATTGAAAGTGATCATTATGGAAAATTTGAACTTGAACCCCTAGAAAGAGGATTTGGTACTACAATTGGAAATACTTTAAGAAGAGTATTACTTTCATCAATGCCAGGAGCAGCAGTAAAAGCTGTTAAAATTGAAGGGGTATTACATGAGTTCTCAACAATTGAAGGTGTTTTAGAAGATGTTCCAACAATAATTTTAAACTTAAAAAAATTAGTATTAAAAATTCATTCTGATGAAGAAAAAACCCTTTATTTAAATGTGGATCGAGAAGGAGAAGTAACAGCAGCTGATATTCAAGTTGATGCTGATGTTGAAATAATTAATCCGGATCTTCATATTGCAACTATTGCTAAGGGTGGTCGCTTAGCAATGGAAATCACTGTTAATAAAGGACGTGGATATGTCAGCAGTGAAGAAAATAAAAAGACTTTAACTAATGAAAAAATTGGTGTAATTGCAACAGATTCAATTTATACACCGGTTGAAAGAGTAGCTTATGAAGTTCAAAAAACTCGTGTTGGGCAAAGTGCAGATTATGATAAATTAATTATTGAAATTTGGACTGATGCATCAATTAAACCAGAAGAAGCATTAGCACTTGCTGCAAAGATCTTAATTGAACATTTTAACATCATAACAAAAATTGATGAGATTGCTAATGTTGATGGTATTATGGTAGAGCGCGAAGAAGATGCAACAGATAAGATTTTAGATATGACAATTGAAGAACTAGATTTCTCAGTTCGTGCTTATAACTGTTTAAAACGTGCGGGAATTAATACGGTTAGAGACCTAGTTGAAAAATCAGAACTTGAAATGATGAAAGTTCGTAACCTAGGTAAGAAATCATTAAAAGATGTTAAAGATAAACTTGCAGAACTTGGATTAAGCTTGAGAGTTACTGACTAACTAGAGAAGGAGGCTTAAAGATGGGACGAGGATATAAAAAAATAGGACGTGCTTCTGCAGAACGCAAAGCATTACTTCGTGACTTATTAACAGATTTGTTTGTGTACGAAAAAATAGAAACTACATTAGCCCGTACAAAAGAAGTTAAACGTCTTGCTGATAAATTAATTACACTTGGTAAACGTGGTGATCTTCATGCAAGGCGTCAAGCTGAATCTATCTTACGTAAAAAGGCAGTAGAAGATAATACAATTTTACAAAAACTATTTAACGATATTGCTCCTCGATATAAAGAACGCAAAGGTGGATATACACGTATTTTAAAACTTACTGAACGCAAAGGTGACGGAACTTTGATGGCAATTATTGAACTTGTAAAATAAACAAAGCATAAATGATATACATTTATGCTTTTCTTTTATGAAACTTAAAATTATGTTAATATAACAATAGGGGTTAAAAAGGGAAGTGTTAAAATGAAACATACAAACGCGGATTTACTTTAATTGAACTTCTTGGCACTATTGTTATTATGGGAATAATTTTTGCCATTGCAATTTCGAATGTTGCAAATATAATTCAAAATAGTAAATACAATGCCATACTAAAAAATGAGATTTTTTTAATAAAAGCAGCCCAAACCTATTTATCAACATACCAAGAAGACTATCCAATTGAGATTGGACAAACTAACGAAATAACCCTTGATACTTTAATTAATAATAATTTTATCCCTAAAATAAAAAATCCTTTAGATAATGGCTATTGTAGTGGTTATGTAATTGTTACTAAAATTGGTGAAAATTCCTTTGATTTTACACCACGATTAAATTGTTTAGTTGAAATTAATAATGTTGAAGAAGATAGCATTGTTGCTTATTGGAAACTGGATGGAAATTTATTAGACTTTAGTATAAATTCATATACTGCTACAAATAATGGTGCTACTTTAACAACAAATCGCTTTAACGAAGCAAACAAAGCTTATAGTTTTGATGGAACTGATGATTACATTGAAACTAATTTTTATCCAAGTGCTTTAGTTTTAGGTAATACTTTTACTTGGAGTTTTGGGTAAAATATGCAAGATTTGTAGCAAACATTGGCTCTTCTGGAAACGCAGGAGAACCACGCTTTTATACACAACTTACAAATAGTGCAGGTGGACTTAGAACAGCAATTGGTAGTTGGTTTGGTGAATCTACAACTTTAGGTAAAACTAATGAATGGTATATGCTTACATTTGTTTTTGATAAAGGCGCTATTTATACATATGTAAATGATGAACTACGCCATACAGAAACAGGAGTAACTTTTACTGGAACATCTACTTCTCCCTTTTCTTCGGGACGAGGCTTTAGTTACGAGCGATATCATGAAGGAAGCATTGATGATGTAATAATTTACAAAAGAGCTTTAAGTGGTGATGAAGTAAAACTAAAATATAACCTTGAAATAAGAAGATAAATAATTAACCGAGAAAATCGGTTTTTTTCTCCTAAAATTTTTGGTATAATATACAAGTCGGAAAGAAGAGATAATATGGAAAAAAATATTATAAAATTAGAAAATGTAAGTTTTAATTATCAAGGAGAAATAAATATAAATAATTTTAACCTTTCAATTCCGAAAGGTTCTTGGCTTTCAATTATTGGGAATAATGCAAGTGGGAAGACAACTTTAGTTAAACTAATTGCAGGTTTAATTAAACCACTTAGTGGTTCCATAATAATTGATGGTTTAGAATTAAATGATGAAAATATTATTGAAACAAGAAAGAAAATTGGTTTGGTAATGCAAAACCCAGATAATCAATTTGTTGCAACAACTGTTGAAGATGATATTGTTTTTGGACTTGAAAGTCTTGGAATACCAAAAGAAGAAATGGGAAAACAACTAAGAATATATTCAGAAATGTTAGGAATTTCCCACCTTTTAAAAAAGGAACCATCAAAATTAAGTGGTGGTGAAAAACAAAAAGTTGCTTTAGCAGGAATTTTAATAATGCAACCAAAAATAATTATTTTGGATGAGGCAATAAGTATGCTAGATGATATTAGCAAACAAGAGGTCTTAGCAGTTTTAGAAAAAATCCATAAATATCAAGATGTAACAATTATTAATGTTACTCATGATATGAATGAAACAATGTATTCAGACAAGGTAATAGTACTCCACCAAGGAAAAATTGTTTACAGAGGAAATACACATCATGTATTTAAGTATGCAGAAAAATTAAAGAAAATCGATTTAGATTTACCATTTACAGTAGAACTTTCAACAAGATTAAAAGAAATGGGAATTATTGATAAAATATATTCTAATGAAGAAAGATTGGTTGGATCATTATGGAAATTAAAATCGAAGAATTAACCTATATTTATGATAAAAAAACACCTTTTGAAAGTAGTGGAATTGAAGAAGTTACTACAAAATTAGAAAGTGGTAAATTTTATAGTGTTGTTGGTCAGCCTGGTAGCGGAAAAACAACCTTAATTCAACATATTAATTACCTATTAAAACTAACGAGTGGAAAAATTATTGTTGGTGATTTTAAGATTGATGAAAAAACAAAACTTAAAAATGTTAATGAATTAAGGAAACGGGTAGGTTTTGTTTTTCAATTCCCTGAAGATCAATTATTTGAAGAAACGGTAGAAAAAGAAATTCTTTTTGCACCTACTAATTTTGAAATTCAAATAACTTCTGAAGACATGAAAGAGGCTTTAGAACTAGTCGGCTTAACAGAAGAACATTTAAAAAAGTCACCTTTTAAATTAAGTGGTGGCGAAATGCGACGTGTAGCTATTGCATCAATCCTAATTTATAAACCTGATATTTTAGTTCTTGATGAACCAACACGAGGACTAGACCCTAAAATGCAAAAAGAGATTATGGAAATTTTCAAAAAAATTCAAACAAAATACAAAAAAACAATAATATTAGTTACTCATAATATGGATGATGTTTTAGAATATTCAGATGAAGTTTTAGTTTTTCACAGACAACGCTTAATTTTTCAAGGAAAACCAATAAAGCTTTTTACTGATGAAAAAGTTTTAAATATTGCAGGATTAAAAAAACCCAAAACAATAATTTTTGCTGAAAAATTAGGATTAGATATTAATAAATGCAAAAATATGAATACCTTAGTAAAGGAGATAACAAAATGGTTAAAAATATAAATATTGGGCGTTTTGTTTATGGGGAATCATTAATTCATGATCTTAGTGCTAAAGCAAAAATAATTTTAACAATAATTCTAATTTCAGCAACTATTTCTGTTAATAATATTTTTGCCTTACTCTTCATTGCAACAATTGCAACAATTGCAACATTTTTAAGTAATGTTTCTTATAAAATGTTTTTGGGAAATATAAAAACACTTCGTACTCTAATGATTTTTATAATTATTTTAAATATTTTATTTTTGCATGAAGGTAAAATTCTTTTTAAAGTATTTGGTATTTCAATTTATGATGGAGCCTTAATTACAAGTGTAATAATGATTGGAAAGCTTCTCTTAATTATTGTTTTTGCATCCCTTCTTTCTTTTACAACTAAACCGATGGTAGTCACTCAAGGACTAAAAGATTTGCTTCGTCCTTTTAGATTTATTATTCCAGTTGAAAAAGTTGCAATTATGATTTCAATTACTTTAAGGTTTATTCCAACAATTTTAGATGAAACAAACAAAATTATCAAAGCACAAAGTAGTCGCGGAATAGATTTTACTAGTAAAAAATTAAGTGTTAGGTCAAAGGGAATAATTTCAATCTTAATTCCAATGTTTGTTACAGCTTTTAGAAAAGCAGATGAACTTGCAGAAGCAATGGAGATTAGATTATATCGCAACAATATTAAAAGGACATGTTATAATATTGACAAATGGAAGATAAAAGATACAATTGTAGTTATGTTAATAATTATATTTATCTTACTTATAAAATAAAGGACAGGTGTTATAAATGAAACGCTTCAAAATAGTATTAGCATACGATGGAGTAGGATTTAAAGGTTTTCAAAAACAAATAGATGAAAGAACAGTTCAAGGAGAATTAGAAAAGTGTTTATCACGTATTACTAAAGAAGAAATATCAGTTACTGCTTCAGGAAGAACTGATGCAGGGGTTCATGCTATAAATCAAGTTTGTCACTTTGATACTAATTTAGATATTTCTAGTGATGAACTGTTACGTGCTATGAACTCTTTACTTCCTGATGACATTTATATTAAGAAAGTAGAAGAGGTAGACTTTACGTTCCATGCGCGTTTTAGTGCTAAAAGTAGAGAATATATATATAAATTAAATATGGGAGAATATGACCCATTTAGTAGAAACTATATTTTTCAATATAATGCACCGCTTGACGTTACTTCGATGCAAAGAGCAATATCTTATTTTGAAGGGGTGCATGATTTTACATCATTTTGTTCACAAGAAAAAGAAGAACGCATTAATTGTGAACGACATATTATTGAAACAGGTATAACTAAGGAAAATAATATAATTACATTTAAATTTGTGGGAAATGGTTTCTTGCGCCATATGATTAGAATAATGGTTGGAACTTTAATTGAAGTTGGATCAGGCAAAAGACCACCCGAAGATATATTAAGAGTATTAAATGCTAAAAACAGAGAATTAGCAGGAAAAACCGTTGATCCAAGTGGTCTTTACTTAAAAGATGTTAATTATTAAAAACCTTTATTTAATAGGGATTTCCTTGACAAAAGGTGTGTAAAATAGTAAAATTTAAGTCGGTACATTTTTGGCGAGCATCCGTTCTTCATATATTTTAGAAGGAGGATAATAATGAGTAAAACTTATATGGCAAAAAACGATACTGTTGAACGAAAATGGTATTTGGTTGATGCAAGTGGAAAAACTTTAGGACGTCTTGCTTCAGCTGTTGCCACAATTTTAAAAGGAAAAAACAAACCAACTTATACACCACATGTTGATTGTGGTGATTACGTAATTGTAATTAATGCTGATAAAGTTAATTTAACAGGAGATAAATTAAATAAAAAGATATATTATGACCATACTTTATATCCAGGTGGATTAAAGAAAAGAACTGCTCGCGAGATGAAAGAAAAATATCCAGTAGAAATGGTTGAAAGAGCCATTAAAGGGATGCTTCCGCATAATAGATTAGGAAGAAAAATGAGAAAGAAACTATTTGTTTATGCAGGAAATGAACATCCTCATGAGGCTCAAAAACCAGAAGTTTTAGAAATTGAAGCCTAAGGAGGGTTAATATGGCAGAAAGAGGAGATTTCACAGCAACAGGAAGAAGAAAAAGATCAATAGCGCGTGTTCGAATGAGAAATGGAAAAGGAACAATTACAGTAAACGGAAAAGATATTCGTGATTATTTTCCATTAGAAACTTTAGTTATGGATATTATGCAACCATTAACTTTAACTAAAAACGAAAAAAACTTTGATATTGCAGCCAAGATTATTGGTGGCGGATTTACAGGTCAAGCTGGTGCCCTTCGTTTAGGTATTGCACGCGCATTACTTGAAGTTAATCCAGAATATCGAACACCTTTAAAAGCGGCAGGTCTTATTACTCGTGATCCACGAAAAAAAGAACGCAAAAAATATGGACTTAAAAAAGCACGTCGAGCACCACAATTCTCAAAACGTTAAAACATATTTACAAAAAACCTTGCAAATGCAAGGTTTTTTAATTTTAAAAATATACATTATACTAGGTGACTAGTATGAAAAAAATAACTCTTATATTAATAGTTTTACTTTTTAGTTTTTTATTTTTTGATTATACTTATTTAGTGTTTCATCCCCTTCCTTTAATTGGACACACTATTTTTATTGATCCTGGTCATGGTGGAAGAGATCCCGGCGCTATCTATTTTAATATTAAAGAAAAAGATATTAATTTAGAAATCTCTAAAATATTAAAAGAAGAGTTAGAAAAAGAAGGAGCAATTGTTTATATGACAAGGGAAGAAGATATTGATTATTCAGATAAGTATGCAACCAGAAAGAAAAAGTCTGATCTTTATAATCGGGCACAATTAATTAATAGTAGTAATTCCGAAATTCTTTTACAAATTCACTTAAATTCTTATCCTTCTAGTAAATGGTGGGGAGCACAAGTAATTTACGGTGATGAAAAAAGCAAGTCTCTTGCGGAAGTTGTTCAAAAGTCTTTTCAAAAACACTTAAACAGTCCGCGAGACATTCAATTTAACAATAATTATTATTTAATGCAAAATGTAAATATGCCAACAATAATTATTGAAGCAGGTTTTCTTACAAACCCAGATGAACGTTATTTGTTGCAGCAAAAAAGTTATCAAGAAAGGATAGCAAAAGCAATTGTTATTGCCCTTAAAGAATACTTTACAAAAAGATAAAATTGTGTGTTATAATTATAAGCGGTACATGAGGTGAGCTAATGAAAATAATTTTTAGCGATTATGATGGCACGTTGTATAAAAAAGATAAAAAATTACTAAAAGAAAACATTAAAGCAATTAAAGTTTTTAGGGAAGATGGTAATCTCTTTTGTGTTGCAACTGGTAGAACTTACTTAGATATAAAAAGGCTTCTTGAAAAAAGAAAAATCCCTTATGATTATGTAATTGCAAATGATGGTGCAATTGCTTTTGATAACAAGGGAAATAAATTATATACAATAGATATAGATTTAAATGATGTTTTATTAGTTAGTAAAGACATAAAAGAAAATTCTGGAGTGCAATTTTGGGGCTTTACAGATGGAAAATATATTTATATTGAAAAAAAGAAAACTAATTCACTATTTTTAAATATAATGTACCTTTTTTTAAGAGTTACTTATTATAAATATGTGCCAAAAAGTATAGATTATTTTGTAAAAGATACAAAAGTTAATCAAATACTAGTAAAAACTGATAGTAAGAAGACACCAGAAGAGATTAGAAAAATGGTTTTTGAAAAATATCCTTATTTAAGAGCAGAAACTGTTGGTCCTTTTATGAGTATTGTAGATAAAAGAGCCGATAAAGTTTTTGGGGTTGATTTTATAACAGAAAAATTAAATATTAAAAAAGAAAATGTTTATACTATTGGTGATAATAATAATGATATTAACATGATAAAAAAATATAACGGATTTGCGTTAGAAAATTCAATAGAAGAGGTGAAAAGTGTTGCATCAAAAGAATTTAAAGAAGTAAAAGATGCAATAGAAAGTATATGATAAGAAAGAAAAAAAGAAAATCTAACTTTCAAAAGATACTGCAAATAATTTTAATTTTTATATTATTAGGTGCTTTAGTATTTTTGTGGAAATCAATTTTAGAAACAAAATATGTAACGCGTTATGTTGTAAGCAAATATCCAAAAGTTGATGTTTTTAACGCTAATAATGAAATAATTGATTCAATTATAAGAGGAGAAGAAATAGAAGTATTATACTCGGAAAGAATGCCTAATGACGATACTAAGGTAAAAGTAAAATATAACGACAAAGAAGCATATATTAGTATTAGTAATATTGCGGAAAGTCGTGATAAAGTGAGACAAGAAGAGACGGTTTATGTTACACATTTTACTCATTTAAGGGATAAAGAATATGGAAATTTAAAAGAGCCAGTTTACTATGGGGAAGAATTAAAAGTTATTGGTGGAGATATTCAAAGTGATGGCGAAATTAAATGGTATCAAGTTGAATATAATGAAGAACCACGTTATATTTTAAACAAATATGTAAGTGTTGATAAACCAGGTCCTAAAAAGACTGTTTTTCCTGCTCCTTTTGAATATCTAGAATATTTAGAAAGAGACTTAAAAGACTATCCTGGAAATCCACGTCGTGATGATATTAAAGCATTTTATGTTTCAGGGCCAATGGCTTCTACTAATATTGATAAATATATTAATTTGGTAAAACAAACTGAAGCTAATGCACTTGT